>CAVQBU010000001.1:0-138762 GCA_963710845.1 uncultured Acidobacteriota bacterium
ACATGCCTCACTACATGATACAGGCCGCGTACACCCCCGAAGCTTTGCAGGCCCTGGTGAAAACTCCGCAAAACCGCACGGAAATTGTGCGTGCGGCTGTCGAGCATGTGGGAGGGAAGATGGTCGGAAATTGGGCGTGCTTCGGTGATTACGATACCATCGTGGTCGTCGAAATGCCCTCCAGCGTGGAAGCCGCTGCGATCGCCATCGCCGTCGCGGCTGGTGGCAGCCGCAAAGCGGTTAAGACCACGCCGCTGCTGACCACCGAGGAGACATTGGAAGCGGTGAAGCGCGCTGGTAACACTGGGTACAAGCCCATCGCGTCCGCGGCTGCCGCCACTCGATAATCACTCGCAGACGCCACACGCCGAGACAATCTTTCCGTCTTGATCGGGCATCTGGCTATACGCCTAACGCGTACGGGTGCCCGAATCTCATCTAAGCGCGTGCTTGCTTGCTGTTTTCGAAACCAAACGCCGCACCGGCATGCGTTTACCCTGAGTAACCTGCGGGTTAGCTCTGGTGCGGATGCGCCAAATAGTGCTGGCGCAGCAGGTCTTTGCCATAATCGTTGCCGTTGGGGGTGCGCACTACGCAATGAATATGCTGTCGCGAGGGCAGATCAGGGTCTTTCGCGAATTCTGCCAGCGTCGCGGGCCGCTGGTGATCGAATTCAATTAGAATTACCGGGCTCTGAATCCGGTAGTAGAAGACGCTGTCCTCCTGCGTGCCGCCGACCCATGCGAACCAGCTATTCTCGATGTGCTTCTCCACCTCGGTCATTTTTACGCGCGCGTGGCCGTCGTCCATATTGCTTACGTACAGCTGCATCAGGTCGCGCAGTTGCTTGCGCGCGGGAGTTTCCAAGTCTTTCGTTTGGATGCCGGCGTACTCGAGGACGACGTTGTCCTTGAACGCTTCGGTCAAGTTGTTATTCCCTGTCTTGGAAAAGTTCAGGATCGCTTTCTGCTGCTGCGCGGCCGTAAGCGCGCGCACCATGCCGAGCCCATCCTGCTGTTCCTGCTGCAACACGACGAGACCTTTGTATTTCCCCGACGTAGCACGGACCGGCTCGGATCCTAGAAACAGCGGTGTCATCACCACCTGATCACCTAACACGAAAAAATTGATGATGGCGTGATGCCCGCTGAACTGCCAGCCCCACGGCTCTGTCGCCGACGGTACGCCCATGATGGTGATGAAATACAGCCATTCGCCTAGAAACATGGGGTCTGCGGCGAGTTCCGCGAGCGTCTCGTTCAAACGCATCACATTGCGTGTCAGTTCGAAACCTCGAGTACTTAGCGACGTGCGCATCAAGCCAAATGCCAGATCGCGCTGCGCTTCGGTCATTTCCTGCATGCTGATTCCCTGCCGTACATAAAAATGTTGATTCATCCATTTGCGCCATTGGACATCGTCCACCGGGAACATCGTCTTCGCCAGCTGCACTTTATCCAGCGATGCGATGAACCTTTCCGCAGCATTGCGCACGGGTTCGGTGGAAACTCCGCTCGGACTGATTTGGAACAGCCCAGGCAGTACTTCACGATCGGTCGTGATTCCGCGAAACGGCGCGGCAAGGCCTTCCTGTTCGTATTCCTCGGACATTTTGCGATATTGCTCGGCCATTCCGACCGGGGTTTTTTCCTGTCCATAAGAAACAAACGGGAGAAAAGCACACGCGGAGACGAGGGATGCAAGGAACGCTCGGCGAGAGGCAGCGTCAGATTCGCCATGAGTGTGACCGGGGTGATGGACCTTCTTGCACACGAATCACCTCCATTATTTTCACAAGCGCTGCGAACGTATCACAGGCATTTTGCTGCGGCAATACTTGCTGGAGACGCACAATGGAACTATATAGCGGGCAGCCGCTGCGCGTTCATCGCGCAGGCCGCGCAACCGGCCACCAGCGTCTGACTCGTTGGCAGTACGCTTCATACTCTGCGCCAAAGGTGCGGCGGAGCGTGGTTTCCTCGTACGCGAGCACGAAGAGATGGCAGGCGACGAGAAACGCGGCGGCGTACACCAGCAGGGAGAGCGATTTATAAAATGACGCGGCGGCGGCGAGGGCCAGTGTTGCGCAGATGTACATGGGATTGCGGACGAAGCGGTAGAGGCCGCGAATCACCAGGCGACGGGGCGGATCGAATGGCGCGGGCGTACCTTTTCCGATCGCGGCGAATGTGAAGATGCACCAGAGCGCGACGGCCGTGCCGAAGCTGCCTACGATCGTGCCCGCGATCGGCGGAGCGGCGATCTGCGGCGGGCGGACGATGCCTGCCGAGACCAGGAGCGGCGCCGGCAGATAGATCAGCAGAAACCCAACAAAAAGCGTGGCGTAAGTATTCGTGCGGAAAATCACAAACATCTTTCCACCCGCTCGCAGGAGCAGAGTGTAGCCTTGCGTCCTTCACCCGGCAAACGGCCTGTCGCTGCTGGAACCTGTGCTGTTTCGCACAGACTCTCGCGCTTCGAAGCGATAGGCTTGGGTGTATCTCCATTCGAGGTGAAATCCATGAAATACGCAATCTCCATTACCGCACTACTTTTCCTATTGGCCACGACTGCTTCCGTTTACGGCAGGCAAGAAAAGGCGCAGGAAGGACATTCGGAGGCGGGACATGGGCAGGCGGCCAAACCAGCCCAGGAACACGCGCAGCCGTCGCACGCGCAGGAATCCAAGCCGGCGTCTCACGTACAATCTGCCAACCCCGCAACGCAACAGCACAAGCAAGCTGCGACGCATTCGACGCAAACCCGCACTACAACGACTCAGACTCACACGACAGAGTCACATGCAGCGGCGCAAAATCATGGCGGCGGTGGTGGCAATGGCGCGCACGGCCGAATTTCGGATGCGCACTACAACGCGAGCTTCGGCAGCGGGCACAGCTTCCACGTGAACCGCGGAGACTATGACCGTCACCGTTTCGCATATGGCGGGTACAACTTCGGCTTCGGCGCGCCGTGGCCCGCGGGCTGGGGCTATGACGACGACGTGTATGTGATCTACACCGACGGCGGGTATTACATGTACAACCGCTTTCATCCGGGACTGCGTCTTTCGATTAACATCCTGTAGGTGTTTACCCGCGGCTCGTTCGGGCCAGATTGCCAGCAGCCCATTCTTGCGAAAGGTGAGGATCGGCCAACTGGCGGCTGTTTGCTTCACCGTTGCTTCATTGTTTTGACACGTTGCTGAGCACCTGTTCAGAACTGCGTTCAATCCCGATTCTTCTTCGCTACGTCTTCCGCCCCAGCCAAGTCCGACTTGTGCGCGCGGTACGCTATAGGAATACTGCCTCGCGCCCGGCCATGCGATCCCGGCGCACTTTTGGCCGCGTTAACACTCGGGCACGATAGCGAAGCGTCTGCTTGAGGGGCACGCGGCGTTGGGGCACAATCGAGTTGTGGCGTTATCTACCCTCATCGGGATATTCGTCTTTCTGTTCGGATTGATCATCGGCAGTTTTTTGAACGTGTGCATTTTGCGCATCCCGTCGGGCAAGTCCATCGTGCTGCCGGCGTCGGCGTGCCCGAAATGCGGCGAGCCGATTCGGGCGTACGACAATATTCCGGTGCTCAGCTACCTGCTCCTGAGCGGAAAATGCCGCGGCTGCAAGACGAAGATTTCGCCGATGTATCCGGTGGTTGAGCTGCTCACGGGCCTGCTATTTCTAGGCTGCTTTTACGCGTTTGGCCTAACCGTGGATACGGCGAAGTGGGCGGCGTTCTCGGCGATTATGGTGGTGCTGGTGTTCACGGATTTGCGCGAACGGATTTTGCCAGACGTGGTGAACTTCACGGGCTTCGCGATCGGCCTGATTTTCAGTTTGTTCACCAAACCGATGGACGGCACGGCCCTGTGGATTGCCAATCACTTATTCGAATACCCTCCCCCGGCGCCAGTGATTTCGCTGGTGGACGCGCTGCTGGGCGCAGCGGTCGGCAGCGGTTTGTTGTGGCTGGTGTCTGAGGCGTATTTCAAATTGCGCGGACGCGAGGGCATGGGCTTCGGCGACGTGAAAATGATGCTAATGGCCGGAGCGTTTCTCGGCGCGAAACGCACGCTGCTGACGATCCTGGCGGGATCGTTGCTCGGCAGCGTGCTGGGCGTCGCGATTATTTTAGCGCGGCGCAAGGATGCGGATTACGAACTGCCGTTTGGCACATTTCTGGGAGCTGGGGCGCTGCTGGTGGTGTTTTTCGGCACGCCGCTGGTGAATTGGTATCAGTCGCTGCTGATGGTGCGTTGATGACATCGTTGAATTCTACGCAGTTTGCGAAACTGACGAACTCGAGCCGAGAGAATCTCCGATGACCGCGCCTGTTCACTCTCACGCCGTCGCTTCCCTGCCGTTCAATATGGGCTTCGCCGTCTCGCTGGTAGTGATACTTTTCGCGGCGCTGGTGGTCGTCGCGTTCCTGCTGCGCAAATTCATGCGCGATCAGGCACGCGCGAACCAGGAAGATTGGACTACCCCGAAGACCGACGTCGAGAATCCCTCAGCGTTTATGGCAGCTTCGATGCAGGGCGTGATCGAAAAACTGCGCACGCAAGAAAAAGAACTGGCGCGGCTACATTTACTCGCGCAGGAACGCGCGCAAGAATCCGAGCGGCTCACCGAGGAAGTGACGCGCAACATGCCGACGGGCCTGCTGCTGGTAAACGCTACCGGCGCAATTAGCTCGACAAATCCCGCTGCGGAAGAAGCGCTGGGAATTCGCACGTTGCGCTACCGTTCGTACAAGGAAATCCTGGGGCCGGAATCGGAGCTGACGCAGATGCTTACAGCGTGCATTCGCGACGGTAAGACGTTCCAGCGCGGCGAAATCGAGCACTTAACTTCAGAAGGCGCCGTGCGCAATCTGGGCGTGACAATTTCGCCGATTTATCGAGCCGCACGCACCTCCGCCGCCAAATCTGGCATCGCTGACGGCTACTCATCCGGCAGAGAGCTGCATGCGCAGGACATGAAAATCAGCGGCGCCCTGTGCCTGATGAGCGACCTGACGGAATTGACCGCGCTGCAAAAGCAAATCCGGTGGAAGGAAAATCTCGCGGCGCTTGGCGAGATGTCCGCAGGCATTGCACATGAGTTCAAGAATTCCCTGGCCACGATTTCCGGCTACGCGCAGATGATTCGCAGCGAAACGACTCCTGGCGATGTGCGCGAATCCTCTGAACGGATCCTCGAGCAGACGCGCGCGCTCACCCACGTGGTCACAGAATTCCTGCGCTTCGCGAAACCATTGGAGATTTGCTACGAGACGGTGCCGATGCAGACCGTGGTCGAAAAAGTGGCGGAAGAGCTGCACGAAAATATTCCGCAGTGCGCCGTCGAGTTCGAAGGCACGTTCCAGGATTTGCCGGGTGACGAAGCGCTGCTGCGCCAAGCCCTGCTGAACCTGGCGCGCAACGGCGCGGAATCCGCGTTGAGCGCCAGCAAGACCCCGCGCGTCACAATTTCCGGCACCATCGAGGAATTGGGCGGCCGCAAGTGGCAGCGCATCTGCGTGGCGGACGATGGACCGGGAATTCCGGAGACGGACCTGCCGAAAATCTTCCTGCCGTTCTACACCACCAAGTCTGAAGGCACCGGGCTGGGCCTTGCAGTGGTCCAGAAAGTGGCACTACAGCACGGGGGCAGCATCGAAGGACGCAACCGCCAGGGCCGCGGGGCTGAGTTTCTGCTGTGGTTACCTTTGCGGCAGGACCCTACACCATCCACGGTTGCCACCCGCGCTGCCCGCATCTAAACTCAGAGCAGGCGTTACACCGACCTCCGAGGAGGCGTTAATCCATGCGCAAAGACTTATTGTGTGCCGCTGTGGCGGCATTTCTGCTGCTATCGGGGGACGCGTTTGCGCGCCAGAACGCCCAGGGGCAGCCCACCCAGAGTCAGGAGCAACAGTCGCAGCAGTCACAGCAGGCAGCGCCTGCTTCTACACCGGCGTCTGCGTCGCCCGCATCGGCACCGGCGGCGGCTCAGGCACCTTCATCGCAGTCCACTGTGGTGAGTATTCCGCCGCAGACAACCGATCCGCTGGTAGCGGCCGCACGCAAGGCGCGCGAACAGAAGAAAGAGCAGGCGGGCGCGAAACCGCCACGAGTTTTCAACAACGACAACATTCCCACGCAGGGCGGCGTCTCGGCGGTGGGCCAAACTCCCGCTACGAGTGCGGCTGACGGCACGGATGCAGCAGTCGGCGCCGCGCCGGCAGCTGGAGCGGGATCGTCCGGGGCATCAGACGAGAAGAGCTGGCGGAAACGCTTCGACCAGCTGCACAAAAAATTGGCCCAGGATCAGGACGAGCTGGACATCCTGCAGCGCGAACTGGGCGTGCTGGACGTGCAGAGTTACAACGATCCCGTGAAGGCCATGCAGCAGGGCTATTCGCGGAGCGATATCAACGAGAAAACCGACAAAATCGAAGCCAAGAAAAAAGCCATAGAGGCGGATCAGCAGGCCCTCGCCGACGCCGAAGATGAGCTGCAGAGGGCCGGAGGCGATCCCGGCTGGGCGCGTTAGAGATTCCGCTTCATGGAACCGATCCTCCTTGTCGAAGATAAAGCCGAATTGCGGGCGATGCTCCGCAAGGCGCTGGAACGCGCGGGCTACACCGTCGAAGAAGCGCCGGATGGAAATTCGGCCATCGAGAAAGTGCGCGGGCGGCGCTACCTGCTGGTTCTCTCCGATTTAAAACTTCCTGGCAGTTCTGGTCTGGACGTGCTGCGCGAATCGCGGAAAGTGGAAGCCACCTTGCCGGTGATTCTGATGACGGCGTACGGCTCGGTGGAAGAAGCCGTCACTGCGATGAAGGAAGGCGCGTTCGATTTCATTCAGAAACCGGTGGATTTGGACCATTTGAAGTTGCTATTGCAGCGCGCGGCGCAGCAGCAGGAGTTGCTGCGCGAGAATTTATTGCTGCGCGAGGAATACGCGGTGCGCTACGGATTTCCGCGCATCGTGGGCGAACACCCAGCGATGAAGGACGCCAGCTCCATGACCCAGCGCGTGGCGGCGACGGACTCCACGGTTCTGCTACTCGGCGAAAGCGGCACGGGCAAGGAAGTTTTCGCGCGCGCCATTCATCACTTGAGCCCGCGCGCGGATCATCCCTTTGTAGCGCTGAATTGCGCGGCGATTCCGGAGGGGCTGGTCGAGAACGAGCTGTTTGGCCACGAGCGCGGCGCCTATACCGGCGCGGGCGCCAGGAAAATCGGCAAGCTGGAGCTGGCGCATCGGGGCACTTTATTCCTGGATGAGATTGGCGAGTTGCCCATGGCCATTCAGAGCAAGCTGCTGCGCGTGCTCGAGGAAAAGCGCTTCGAGCGCGTGGGCGGAACGCAGGAAATCGAAGTGAACGTGCGCATCTTGACCGCGACGAACAAGGATTTGCGCGCAGCCGTGGCCGACAAAACTTTCCGTGAGGACCTCTTCTTCCGCATCTCGGCCGTGCCCATCACCATTCCGCCGTTGCGCGATCGCGGCGACGACGTCTTGCTGCTCGCCGAATATTTTCTGGAGAAATTCCGCCGCGAATTTCGCAAGCCCGACCTGCAATTGGGCAAGCAGACCCGCGCGCGCCTGCTCACGTATTCGTGGCCTGGCAATGTCCGCGAACTGCAGAATGCCATCGAACGCGCTGCGATCTTGGCGAACGGCCCAGAAATTAACGAAGGCGCACTGCAATTGCCGGAGTCCAAGCCGACCGTCGAGGAACTACCCGGAGGAATGCTAGCCGAACAATTTTTGTGGGAAGGCCCGCTCGACGAAGTATCGCAACGCGCCGTGCAGCACGTCGAACGCTTCAAAATCCAAGACGCCCTGCGCGACGCCAAATGGAACAAAACCCGCGCCGCCGAAAAACTCGGCGTCAGCTACAAAACGCTGCTGAATAAAATCCGCGTCCTTGGCTTGGAAAACTAGCTGCCGTTCATGCAGCACCAATCCCCGCAAGCTGAAGCTTTTCGGATGATTGCTCAGCCCCGTCGACGACAGAAGTCATATCGCCCCGCATCAGTCTTCCGGCAGCTTCGCAGTGTGCAGCACCACGCTGCGGAAATTCCAGGAAGTAGTGTGCACGGAAGTGAATCCCAGTTTACGCATCAACGCGGTGATTTCCTTGGGCACGGGAAAGCGGGCGACGGAGCCGGGTAGGTAGGTGTACGCCTCGCTATTGCCGGAAATCGCCGCGCCCACATGGGGAAGCACCTTGCGAAAATAAAAACGGAACAATCCCGCCATGGGCCCCGCGCCCGGCTCCGAAAATTCCAAGATGCCCACTTCCCCGCCGGGCTTTAGCACGCGCGCGATTTCGCGCAGGCCGCGTTCGTAATTCACCAGATTGCGAAAACCGAAAGCGCTGGTAATCAAGTCAAACGAGGCGTCTGCAAATGGCAGGCGCATAGCGTCGGCGGTAGTGAACACCGTGGAACGGGCATGCGCGGCGCCTTTGCGGCGCGCGCGATCCAGCATGGGCTGCGCGAAATCGCTGCCAATCAGCGGAAAGCGGTACGCGCCGGCGTCGCGTATTTCGCCGATGCGTACTCTTTCCAGCGCAAAGGTCAGATCGCCGGTGCCGCAGCACAAATCCAGCACGCGCGCGTCGGTGCGGCGCAGGATGCGGCGGAATTTTCGCGCGGTGCGGCGGCGCCACACCTTGTCCAACGAGAAGGAGAGCGCGTGGTTCAGAAAATCGTAGCGCGGGGCGATGCGGCTGAACATTTCGCGCACCCGCGCGGACGCTTCGCCCTCGGTGCGCGTGCCTTCCGGCCGCGTGCCGGGCAATTTTGGCGATTTTTCAGTTTTGACTGTCATCCAACCTGCGCTTGCATCAGGTTTTGGCCGTCGCGGAGAGGGCGGGCAATTCCGCGAATGTGCGGGACACTAGACTCCAGGGAAGGTCAACGCCCCATTCCACTTTGCCGAGGCGGCACGGCAGGACCCAAAGCACGCGTCCGCCACGAGCTTTTTTATCACCTGCGAGGATGGGACGCAATTGCGCAGCGCGAATTCCCGGCGAGAGACGGAACCGGGCCCACGCTCGCGATCAGCCGCAATATGCGCGTCGCTTCAAATTCCCTCAGGCGATCGGTGGCAAGCCCGAACAAAGTGGCCGCGAGCATGCCCCAGGCAATCGCTTCCCCATGCAAAAAACGGCGGTAGCGCGTCGCGGCTTCCAGCGCGTGGCCCAGCGTGTGTCCGAAATTCAGGATGTGGCGCAGCCCGCCTTCGCGTTCGTCGCGCGTCACTACATCGGCCTTGATGCGAATGCAGCGCGTGATCACCCAGGCCAGCGCTTTGGCGTCTCGCCGCAGCAGCGCTAGCATGTGGCGCTCCAGATAAGCGAACAGCTCCGGATCGGCGATGATGCCGTATTTCACCACTTCGTAGAGGCCGGAGCGGTATTCCCGGTGCGGCAGCGTCAGCAGAACTTTCGGATCGGCAATAACCAGCTGCGGCGGATAAAAAGCGCCGACGAGATTTTTCCCTTCCGGCAAATTTACTCCGGTCTTGCCGCCGATGGAGCTATCCACTTGCGCGACCAGCGTCGTGGGAATGTGCACCAGGCGCACGCCGCGCAGGTAGCTGGCCGCGGCGAAACCGGCCACGTCGCCGACGACTCCGCCGCCCATCGCTACAATCGTCGCGTGGCGATCGGCGCCGGCCAGCACTAATTGGCGCGAGATTTGTTCAATCGTGGCCAGATCTTTCGCCGCTTCGCTGTCGTCGAAGAGCATGGCGCGAACCGGCATGCGTGGTCGCTTACCAAGTGCGCGGATCAGCGGCCGCCCCCAATGCTCCCACACGCGTGGAGAGGCGAGCACGTAGGTGCCGCTGGTTTCGCCCAGGCGCGATATCAATGCGCCGACGCGCGAGAAAATTCCCGCCGCACATTGCACCTGGTACGCGCCGCTGGATGAAGGAATGCGAATGGTGGGCATGAGTGACTCAAAGAAATGTAGCACAGGTAAGCGACGAACCCGCCAATCCCGCAAAGCGGAACCGTCGCGCCCAGGCGGCGCGCAGCGTAGGAGCACGGCATGTCGTCCCCGCCCCTAACGTTTATCAACAGTAAATGTTAGCGGAATTTCTTCTGCAGCTCGTCCACGGATTCCAGGATCACGTAGCCCACAATCGCGACGCTGCGCGGGCTCACTTTATCGAGGGTATCTTGCGGCGTATGCCAGTAACCAGCGGAGATGTAATCGTTCAAATCAATAATATCCAGCGCCGGAACGCCGCGCGCGAGAAACGGGTCGTGATCATCGCTGGTGGTAGTTTCTTCCGACACAAAGATATCCTTGTATCCCAGCTGCGCGGCCTTCTTCCACACCAGGTCATTCAACCACTTCGGCGCGTCCGACTGGCGCAAGATCTTCAGGTTGTACTGCCCGATCATGTCCGCAAGCAACAAAGCCTTTATGCGCTTCAGATCGCCAGAGACGGCCATGCGCGCGGCCAGTTCGCGGCTGCCGTAGGTGTGATCGTCGTCCTGATCCCAGTTTACAAAAGCTTCTTCGCCGTCGAGAAACGCCATCCACACCGCGTTCGGGCCTTTCTTGGCGCACAGCAGGCGCGCCATTTCGAGCATCATCCCGGTGGATGAGGCGCTATCTTCTGCGCCCACAAAATTTTCGACGCTGCTCAGCGTATCGTAATGCGTCAGCAGCAGAATGATTCCCTGCCCCGTGCCGGGCGCCTTCGCGATGATGTTCTTCATCGCTATGGAACCCTTCGGCGTGGACGCGTGAAAATCGTCCTGATCTACTTGGCATCCAGCGGCTGTCAGTTGCGCGATGATGTATTCCTGCGAACGGCGGAGCCCATCGGAAGCGGGCGGGCGCGGCCCGAAACTCACTAATTTCGTAACGTGCTCGTAAGCTTTCGCGCCATCGAACCCGCCAGTCTGATCGGCAGGCGGCGCGACTTCCGTCAAATGCGGAGCAGCGGCTTGCGCAGGCGTGGCCGCACCGGCACTCGGCGCAGCCGACCCAGAAGACGCAGGCGAAGGCGCATTCGATGCACCGCAAGCCACCACGCCGGAAAGCACCACAACCGCCGACGCCAACCAGAATTTGCCGCACATTCTGCTTGCCAATTTGCCCACGCTATTGCGCCTCCCCACCCGCCACAGTCTGCGACTCTTTTCTCCGCAGCACAACGTAAGAAACCAGCACTCCCACAAAATACAGCACGACCATCGGCGCCATGAACACCAGCATGGTCGTCGCGTCCGGCGTGGGCGTCACAATCGCGGCCACGATGGTAATAATTAGCATCGCGTAGCGAAAATTCTTCAGCAGAAATTTCGGTGTCACGATCCCGAACAGCGACAAAATGAAAATTAGCACCGGCAGCTCGAAAATCACGCCCAGTCCCACCAGAATGATGAGGATCAGCTCGAAATACTCGTTGTAATTGATAAGCGGCTTCACCGGAGAGTCGGTAGCGAAGCCCATCAGAAATCCCAACGTGCGCGGCAGCATGATGTAGTAGCCAAACGCGATGCCGCAAAGAAACAAAACCATCGACGACACGATGAATCCGGAAACCGCGCGCCGCTCGTGTTTGTACAATCCGGGCGCGACAAACAGCCACACCTGGTACAACACAAACGGCATCGCCAGCACCACGCCCAGATACAAACCGATGTTGATAACCAGCGTTAAATACCCGGCCGGCGAAGTGAAGTACAACTTGTCGTCAAAATGCGCCGATCGCAGCGCCTGCTGCATCGGCTCCACGAGGATCACAATGAAATGTTTGGAGACCAGCAGGCCAATCCCCGCGCCCACCGCAATCGCCGCGGCGGAATAAATCAGGCGCTTGCGAAGATCGAGCAGGTGCTCGAAAAACGACATGCGCCCGCCAGCGTCTTCCTCTGCAGGCGGTGCAACGGTCGGTTCAGGCTGGGCGGGTGCGTCCATCGCTCACTTTCTCGGGATTGGGATCCGGCTCGGCTGCTGCGGGACTATCCGCAGCAGGAGCTTGATCGGCCTGCGCACCCAGGTGTAATTCGCGAGTTTCAAATTGCAGTTGTTTCGGTTCGGGCAAATCGCGTGCGGCAAACGCGTTCGGCGCTTCGGTCGCCACGGTGCCGGGCGCGGGAGGCGAGGGATCTTCCGATACCCCGCCCGATGACCCGTCCTCCGCCGATGCCGCAGGCGTCGAGACGGGCAACGCCGGAGCGGGCGAACCGCCTCCAATACTCTGTGAGGGCGGCTGCGCTTCGCGCACCCGGCGCAATTCGGCTTCGCGCTCCAGTTCGCGCATGTGCCCTTCGAATGTGGAACGCAGATCGCCCGTCGCCCGGCGGAATTCGCCCATCACTTTGCCCAACGTGCGCGCGAGCTCCGGCAATTTCTCTGGTCCAAATACCATCAGAGCGACGGCGAAAATGATGATCAGGTGTGGGACGCTGAACATGTGGTTTCTGGGCGCGCCGAACGGCAGGGATGCGCATTTCGCCTGCATCTCCGGCGCCGTTTTTGAATCATAGAAGAGGGCCACAGGCCTGTCAAACTGGCCAAAAGTGTTGTGCTATACTTGATTGCTGGGGCTTAAGCGAGGACGCATGGAATCAACGGGGTCATCAAGGCGCGGTGTCGTCATTCTGGTAGTGGTACTGGGTGTTTCCGCGGTGCTAGGCGGATTGTATGGGCCGTCGGTGCGCGCGACGGCTGCCGGCCAGAACGACATGCAGGACTCGGTAAAGACCTTCACGCACGTACTCTCCGTCGTAGAGCGCAATTACGCTCAGCCGGTGGACACCGACAAGGTGATCTACGACGGCGCGATCCCCGGCATGCTGCGCGTACTCGATCCGCATTCCAATTTCTTCGACCCCAAGCAATACGCCCTTTTCAAGGAAGAACAGCAAGGCAAATATTACGGCGTGGGCATGACCGTGCAGCAGCGCGAGAACCAGACCGTGGTTTTGGCGCCGTTCGTCGGCTCCCCGGCATACAAAGCCGGCATTCGTCCGGGCGACATCATCCAGAAAGTGGACGGCAAATCTTGCGACGGCCTCACCACCACCGAAGTTGCCGATATGTTGAAGGGCGCGAAGGGCACCGTGGTGCACATATCCCTGGGCCGCGAAGGGTGGGAAAAACCCATCGAAGTGACGGTAACGCGCGACGAAATCCCCCGCCCCGGCGTGGAATATTTCACGATGGTGAAGCCGGGAATCGGCTACGTGCGCGTTTCTACGTTTAACGAAACCACCGACAGCGATCTGGCCGAGGCTTTGCGCCAACTGGATGTTTCGAAGCTCGACGGCCTGATCATTGACCTCCGCAACAATGGCGGCGGCTTGCTGAATCAAGCGGTTGGCATGGCGGACATGTTCCTCGACAAGAACGAAATCGTGGTATCGCATCGCGGACGCGCTTCACAGGAGCGCCGTTATTACGCCGTGCGGGGCAATCAGGGCATCGAAGTCCCGGTGATCGTGCTGATCAATGGCCAAAGCGCTTCGGCCTCTGAAATTGTTTCCGGCGCGATTCAGGACCACGACCGCGGCCTAATCGTCGGCGAAGTGAGCTTCGGCAAGGGTCTGGTGCAGACGCAATTCCCGCTGAGTGAAGACACAGCGCTGCTGCTCACCACCGCGCGCTACTACACGCCCAGCGGACGTCTGATCCAGCGCGATTACAAGAACGTTTCGCTCTACGATTATCACTACAATCCGCAGCCGCCCACCAAACCCGAAGTGAAGCTCACCGATAGCGGCCGGCAGGTATTCGGCGGCGGCGGCATCACTCCGGACGACATTATAGCCGCTCCGAAGCCTGACGATTTCCAGCAGATGCTCTACCGCCGTGGCGTTTTCTATTCGCAGCAGCAAGGCGTCGGCGACTTCACGCGCTACTATCTGGGCGAGAAGCCGGATATCACCAAGGATTTCGTCGTCAACGACGCGGTCATCACCGAACTGCGAAAGTATCTGGACAAGCAGAAAATCAAGTTCAGCGACGCGGACATTCAAGCCAACATCGTCTGGCTGAAGTGGCAGATCAAACGCGAAGTCTTCACTGCCTATTTCGGATTAAACGATGGCTACAAAGTGGAACTGCAGGACGACGTGCAGCTGGAAAAGGCGATTGACCTAATCCCGCAGGCGAAGGCGCTATACCAGAACGCGCGCAAAATCCTGGCCGATCGCCAGGCAGGTCAACTCAGCCAACCGCAGTAAGCAACATCCATCGGCAGCTGCCAATGGATCAGCCTTTGAAATTATAGTGCCCGTCCCGCTTAGCCGGGCGGGCGCGCTGGCCTTCGGCTTCGCATTGCAGACGCGTGGCGATACCCGTCAAGGCACGTCTGTCCCCCGCGCTGTGAATCCCCCCTGCTCGCAACTGGTAACTATTGCACGCAACGGCACGCTGTGCCGAAACGGGTTCGACCAGCAGCCTGCTAGACCTTATCCTTAATCCAGGCTGCACCAGTCCGCCAGAGCCCATGAGCGCCACGATACCGCTGCACAAAACGCTGGAGAGAGGTTTGCGACAAATGTCGTGGGCCTGCTGGGCGCTCACCCTGAGTTGGGTGCTTTTGGTGGGCAGTTATACCGTCGCCGCTCTTACGGTACACACTGGCCGCGGCTTGACCGCTTTCGGTGATGTCGTCCAATGCCTCGCCGCGATGTTCGCCTGCGGCGGCCTGGTCCTCAACTGGCGCACCACCGAAAAACGGACGCGCGTCTTCTGGGTGCTGCTCACGCTCGGCTGCTTCGCGTGGCTGGTGGGCCAGACCATCTGGACCTACTTCGAAGTGGATCTGCGACAAAGCGTTCCGAATCCCTTCATTGGTGACGTGATCCTGTTCCTGCATCCCGTGCCGATGATTGGCGCGCTCGCGCTGAAGCCGCATGACAAGCGCGACGACCTTAACGTGCATATCGGCTATTTGGATTTCTCGCTGCTGCTGGTCTGGTGGGTCTATCTCTACCTGTTTATCGTGATCCCCTGGCAATACGTCGCGCCTAACGTGCCGGCATACGGCTGGAGTTACGACCATCTGGCCGCGATCGAGAACCTCTCGCTCGTCGTGGGCTTTGCGGTGTTGATTACCAAGGCGCGCGGCACATGGAAGGAAGTGTACGCGCATCTCTTCAGCGCTTCCCTTCTCTACGCCGCCGGTTCCTACATCACGAACCGCGCCATTGATCGCATGGATTACTACACCGGCAGCCCTTTCGATCTTCCGTTGGTCGCATCCTTCGTATGGTTCGGCACCGCCGGAATCATGGCCTATCGCCTGAAGCCGCCGCGCGAGGTCTCCGCTTCACCGGGTGACCGATCCAAGAAATGGGCCGCGCGGCTGGCCATGACTGCGGTGTTTTCCATTCCGCTGATGGCGCTGTGGAGCCTGTGGAGCACGCGCAACCCCCCGGATGTGCGCATGTTCCGCATCGGCGTAACCCAAGTGACGCTGCTGGTAGCGGCGCTCCTGATCGCCATGCGCCAACGCCTGGTGGACCACGATCGCCTCCGCTTGCTCGAGCAATCGCACGAATCGTTCGAGAACCTGAAGCATTTTCAAGCGCAGATGGTGCAGACCGAAAAACTGGTCTCGCTGGGGCAATTGGCGGCAGGCGCGGCGCACGAAATTAATAATCCGCTCACAGGAATTCTGGGCTATTCCGATTTGCTGGTGGACGATCCCGCGCTCGGCGAACGCCAGCGCGTGGTCGCTGAAAAAATCCGCACGCTTTCGCGCCGCATCAAGACGCTGGTGACCAGCCTGCTAAGCTTCGCGCGCCGCGTGCCCAGTGAAAAACTGGCGCTCGATTTGAATCAAGTGATCGGATCGGCGCTGCACTTGAGCAACCTTGACCTGCGCGGCAAGCACATCCAGGTACAAAACGAGGCCGATCCCGACCTGCCGCACATTTTTGGCGACGCAAACCAGATCCTGCAAGTTTTTTTCAATTTGATCAGCAATGCAGTGGATGCGCTGGAAGAAGTCGGTGGCGGCAAGCTGGTGATTCGCACTTCGCACGGCGAGGGAAAGCTTCTTGTCGAATTCTCGGACACCGGCCCGGGCATCAAATCCCCGCAACAGGTGTTCGATCCGTTCTTCACGACCAAGCCCGTCGGCAAAGGCACAGGCCTGGGCCTTAGCATCTGCTACGGGATCGTACAGGAGCACGGCGGCCACATCGAGTGCTTCAATCGCCCCGAAGGCGGCGCCACATTCGTCGTCGAGTTCCCGATCACCGTGCTCAACAGCTATCTCTCCGACGCACCGCTGGCCACTACTTCGCAATCTGATTAGCGTCCCGAGTTATGGCCGATTCATGCAAATGAGCGCAGCGATGCGGGCGCCCGCCAGGACGCTCCGCACGCTGCGCCGTGGAACATCGTTTACGGTTCCTTTGCCGTGTTTCGCGCAGGTGGCGCCGCCGGTTTCGCGGCGTCACCGCCTTTGGGACTCAGCAACGCGAGTGAATCCTTCGCGTTGAACGGGTACAGCCGCACGGATTGTTGGCCCGTCGTGCTCAGCGAGACGTCCACGCGGCGGTTGTTGGCCCAAACGATGATCTGCAGGTGCCTGTCAATTCTGGCGCGCTCGTCGGGAGTAAGGTCGGGGTTCTCGTCCACTAGTTGCTTCACCTGCTCGGCGGTCAGGTTGTCTTTCTCACCCGCGGCCCGCGTCTCGATGCTCGCCGCGGGAACGCCGTGCTCCGCCAGGAAGCTCTTGGTGCGGTTTACGCGCCGCTCCGTCAGCTTCTGGTTGTACTCCACCCTGCCGCGATGATCGGCGTGGCCCACTAACGTCAACTGTGCCGCCGGTTTGAATGTCAGGTAGCGGTTGAAATCGGTGGCGAGGGCGAGTAGCACTTGCCGCTGGCTCTCGAGCAGTCCACCTTCGGGATTTGCTTCCGTGGGACGCGCGGTCGGGAAATAAATGCTGTGCAGCGCGAGGCGCGTTTCCAGCTCTTTGATTTCCGGCGGCGGCGCGGGCGCCTGAACGGCGATACTCAAGTTGCAATCAGCCGTGCCGTTGCGGCCATCGTCCACATGGCCTGTGATGGTGTACGCGCCGGGCGAAAGATCACGCGTGTGGAACATCACCGAAGGTCCCGTGCCTTCCAGTCTTCCTCCACTTGCGCTCCAGGAATACGTCAGCGGATCATTATCCGGATCGCTCGCGGACGCCGTGATCTCGACTCTGTCACCGACGGTCACCGTGTTGCGATCGGCCGAGCAGCTGATGCTTGGGGGACGATTCGGCCGCGGAGCAACGCGCACAATTACCGAGCAATTTGGCGTGCCGTTGCGGCCATTTTCCAAGCGTAGCGAAATCGTGTACGTACCGGGGTGTCGGTCCACCGAACTCCAGCGGACGTTCGGGCCACTACCATCGAGGCTGCCTTCGTTTGCTGACCAGGTGTAATTCAACGGATAGTTCGCCGGATTGCTGGCGTCTGCGCGCACCGCAATCCAATCGCCCGAGCCGGCATACACCATTTCCGGATTTGCCAAGCAGCTGGCGCCCAACGGCGCGCTCGGCGGTGGCGGATTCCCGCCAAAACGGAAAACGATGCCAGTCGAGAGTCGTGTGTTGTCCTGCCATCCGCGCGACAGGCCCGTGGCCGAGAGCGGATCCTGGAAATGAGTGAGCAGAAAATCCGCTTCCAGCAGGCGCAGCGCGATGCGATGGCTGAGATTGATGTCGAACCCGACGCCCGCCATCGCCGCGAACGTAGTACCAGAGCCGATGGGCGTGCAACTGGGATCTCCCGTGCATCCTGAAATAGATACCGAGCTTGCGTGCACCACTCCGGCGAGCACTTCGGCGTACGGCGTGAATTTTTCGTATTTGCGGTAGGAAAGCCGCGGGCCGACCATGAATGTGTAAGCACTTCCGCCCGCGTTAAAGGTCTCGCTTCCTGCAGGGCCAAATAGCGTCAGCTTGCTGTCGTCAAAGCCCGCGAAATCCGCGACGAAACCTACATAGTGATTGAAATTGTAGGCGACTGAAGTGCTGCCGCCATGCAGATAGCCCATGCGATTGCCGTTCGATGTGGGCGTGGCGCGCCAGAAGGAATATCCCAGGAACCATTCGACCTTGGGCGTGTAACCTTCCCGGTCGTCCATACGATGCATCGCGCCCATGGACTCGGCATTCGCTTTGGGTGGCGCAAGAGCGATGGCAGAGCGCACGGGCAGCGCGGGAGCAGCATCCGGCTGAGGCTGCGCGTCCGCAGACCCGCCAGATGCACCCGCTGACAGGCTGGAAGCGCTCGGCGGCACGCTGGGCGCCTCAGTCGTTGCAGACAAGCTGCTGGAAGCAGCGGCTTCGTCCTTCGCTTTTGCTTTCGGCTTGGTGGTGTGATCGGCAAAGAGTGTTGGCACCAGCAGATACGCCATCGCTGAAGTGGCGATCATTCGCGCTGCTCGATTCATTGTTGCCCCCTAAAACCTGGTTGCTCGCTGCACAACAGGTCCAAGAATCCTCGCTCAGCTGCCACTCAATCCGTTTTGCGCCGTGTTCCGCACCGACACCTCCATCGACGCGTGCGCATCGGTCTGCGACGGCACGCGCTGTTGCCAAACGCTTCCGGTTTACGGCGCCGGCACGTTAATAACGGTATTCACCATCGTCACCGACGCATTCAGCGATAGCGCTCTGCCGTTCAGCGTGGTGACGGCGGCAATGCCGGGAGTCGAAAACGTGACGCCCTGCGAAGCGATGATCGTGCCCACCATCGTTCCTCCGCCCGCCGGATTAATCGTGGCCGCGCTGCCCACTTGCCAGAACACATTCTTAGCTTGCGCGCCGTTGATCAGAATCACCTGGCGCGGAGCGCCGGGACCGCCCACCGTCAAAGTGCTGGCCATCTGAAACACCCACACAGCGTTGGCGTCGCCCTGCGCATCGAGAGTGAGGTCCGTGCCGGTGATCAGAAACGAGCCCAGTGCCGCCTGGTAGGTGCCCGGTGGCAGAGTGAGCGCGCCGAGCTGCCCTGCGCCGGGATCAGTGCCGCCCGGACGCGACGCCGGAGAGAGATCAATGAATGCGGCGTTCGCGGCCAACGCTGCTTGCTGTGCAATGGAAAGAGTGGCAGCAGTGCCTTCTTCAGAACATGTGCCATTCGGCGGCGGCGGTGCGGTGTCAATGTTTCCGTTGACCATTCCCATGTTGCTTCCCGTTTCGGTGTAGGTGCATCCCACGCCGGCATCGTGGAATCCGGTAACCAGAGTGGAAGCAGCGGTGGTGCCGATGTCTCCGTTGATGACCGTGAAAATTCCCTGGTTGGTGATGCCCGCATTTCCTCCCAGGGATCCAAACGTCGCGGCCGCTCCCAAGTCCGGTGCCTGCTGTGCCAGGGTAGTGCCGGTCATGAAAGTCCACGGATTCAGCGCTGTTCCAGCGACCAACGAGTTTCCGCCTACGTCCGTCGCAGCGTTGCTGATCGTCGCGGTGTAGTTCGTGGTGGGAGCAAGATTCGCGAGCGGCGTGAATGTGGCGATATCGCTGTTGACGTCGTAGGTCACGTTTCCTGGGACTGCCACCC
Organism: uncultured Acidobacteriota bacterium; assembly: GCA_963710845.1. Taxonomy (GTDB): domain Bacteria; phylum Acidobacteriota; class Terriglobia; order Acidiferrales; family UBA7541; genus Palsa-295. Next base: position 19,546 of record CAVQBU010000001.1, read on the forward strand.
CTCCTACTCCGCTCACAGCCACCGTGAAAGTTCCGGGCGCGAGCATCGTGGTGGGATTCATGGCTTCGCTGAACGTGGCGTTGATCGCGGTGTTGAGCGTAACGCTGGTCGCCAAATCGGCGGGATTCGTGAGCGTTATCGTTGGTGCGGTACTGTTGGGACCTGCTCCGGTGGTAAAGCTCCAATCGTAATCTGCGGCCAGGGCGTTTCCGGTGAGGTCCTTCGCCGCCGTGGTGATCGTCGCGGTATATTCCGTCGCGGCGGTCAGCACGCTGCTGGGAGTGAATGTCGCGATCGTCCCGGCATACTGAACGGTTCCTTGTACTGCGGCGCCGCCCGCTCCAAAAACGGCCAGCGCGAACGTGCCGGGCTCGGTGATGCTCGATGGATCCATGGCCTTACTGAATGTGGCAGTAACGGTCGAATTCGTCGGGACCAACGTGGCGCCCGATGCCGGCACGCTGGCGAGCACCGTCGGTAGAGTGCTGTTGGTGGTGATGCCTGTCGTGAAAGTCCACACATAGTCCGCGGTCATCGGGATGCCGCCGGCGCTTTGCGCAGCCACAGTGATCCTGGCTGTGTAGGGCGTGCTTGCCGCGAGGTTTGCTGTAGGTGTGAAAATCGCGGTGTTGGCTCCGGCCACGTACGTCACAGTCCCTGGGACGGTCGCTCCTCCGGCCGTCACAACCACCGTAAACGTAGCCGCCGCGGTGATCGTAGCCGGGTTCATGGGCTGGTTGAAGGTCGCGGTGATCCTCTGATTCAACGCCACACTGCCCGCGCCATTGGCTGGGATTGTGGAGATCACTACCGGCACAAATCCCGTCATGAAGCTCCAACTGTAGTTGGCGGCCAGCGCGAAACCCAGATTGCTTTGCGCGCCCGTCGAAATCATCGCTGTGTATACGGTGCTGGGAACCAAAGGCAGCGTGGGAGTAAAAGTCGCCGTGACCCCCGCGTAGCCGACCGTGCCGGCGACTGGAATTCCGCCCGGCGCGGTCAAGGTGAACGTGCTGGTAGTGACGGTCGCGGGGTTCATCGTTTCGTTGAACATCGCGGTGATCACCGGGGTGAAAGAAACGCCCGTCGCCCCGAGCCCCGGCACGGTGCCGACCACCACCGGCGGAACCGCCGGAGTTTGTTCGCGGCCGCAGCCGCCAATCACGCCCGTCGCCAGCAGTGCCACGACCCAGAAAAAACGAACCATCACCTTACTCATGTAATTCTCCTATCCAACGCCGAGGCGTCGCGCGTTCCGCGGCTGGTTCGCCGGCCTCCGGAAATCAGAGCCACTTGGTCTTCGTGCCGCAGACACTCCTGGCTGTGCGCCGCTGACCATGGCAAGTGCGAATCCCCTGGATTCTCGGCGACTAAACTTTGGCGAGATTACTTCGGCGGTCGCTACGGTGATCAGTCAGTTGATCACTCGCATGACCACTCAGTTGTTCATTCAGATCGCGACCCTCAGCGGGCTGCCCGCGCTCCGAGGTTTCAGGCATCGCGGATGTGTCCTGCTTGAGCGCGCTTTCTCGTTGCGCGAAAAATCTTGAGTTCGCAACCTCGTGGCGACTCTCGCGGAACGGTACGTGAGCACAATCGGTGCCAAAGCAAACGGTAGAGTTCTGATGTTGAGGAAGAACGATTCCTGCGACTAAATCATTTACTTCGAACCACAAGGCCGAGCGCGCCACGGCTCGCCACGACGCCAAGACTCGTCGAAGAGCGTGGAGCGATTTCAATTCGGGAAGGAAACAGTTCCATTCTTGAATGCGCCTATCGCGTCGACATCCTTAGGAATGCTTTTCCAGCCAGCGGCCCAGCACGCCCGCGGCGTGTTCGCACAGCGCGCGATCTTCCGGTGAGAACGCCGCGAGGAAGTGGCTGTCAATATCCAGCTCGCCCACAACTTTCTTCTCGACGAACACCGGCACCACGATTTCTGATTTAGTTTCCAGCGAACAGGCCAGATAACGAGGGTCCGCGCTGACATCATCCACAATAATCGTCTTTCCCGTGGAAGCCGCAGCTCCGCAGATGCCCTGATTCAGCTGAATGCGCGTGTGCGGCGTCATCGTGCCGCGAAACGGGCCGAGCACCAATACGTCCTGCGGGCCGCCTTTTTCCAGCATGTAGAATCCGACCCAGTTGTAACGCAGCATTTTCTGGTGCAGCAGTTTGGTGATGCCCTCCATCAATTGCTGCGCGGAAGTCGCGCCAGCGGCGAGGGAGTTGAGCTGACTGGTCAGCTCGGCGATGTCTGAATTTGCAGTGGCCATAGGCGGAAATACTAACTTGAATTCTGGGGTTGGGCCATCAGGTCATGAACGCCGTGTTTCCGCTGCGTTAACCGTCTGGCGCTTGCGCCAACGTCCGCGAAAGCACACCGCTAGTTATTTCTTTTTGCCGAAGAGCGAAGTTATGGGGTTTGTAGTCTTCTGAAATACCCCTCCGACGTCGGCGGTGATATAGGGATCGTCAGGCGTGCCAGTAATCCGCAGGGGCACTCCCGATTTCTTTCCCGAGCCGCCGTTTAGCGCGGAAAACAGGCCCACTCCGACTTTGCCGAGGCCGGATGCGGAGGAAACTTTCGCAACCAGGTTGAAGTCCAACTGATTCGCTGCAGAGATGGTGCCGCTGCCATTGAGCTCGCCCATGGCAGGGATTACGGCATAAATATCGTCGGCCACGATGCCGCCATTCGTGACGCGCATGTTGGCGCGCAGCTTCTCGATGTCCGTCGTGTCTCCCGTTTTCATGCCGCTCAGCGTGGCAATGCCGTGAATTTTTGTGCTGATATCGAAGCCCACGAGGCGCGTGTTGTCCACCGCAATCGGCCCGGTGATGATCAACGATTTCGCAGGGCCCGTGACAACCAAGTTCATCGAGACCACGCCGCCTTTCAGTTTGGAGCCGTTCGGCAATCGAATCGCAGCCGCCGTCATTAGCGATTGCAGTTCATCAATCGGCAAATTTTGCCCCGAGAGTTTCACGTTCAGCACCGGCACTCCCAAGCTGACCGCGCCCGACGTGCTAGTCGCACTCGTCGCACCCTTTTCGGTGAACGCGCCAGTTACGCCCTTTGCCCCGGGTGCAGCGGGCGCGCTAGGAGGCATAGCTCGATACGTTCCGCTCATGTGAATCTCGGCGTCGCCGACTTTGATCATGGCGTCGTCAAACTGGCCGCTATACTCCCTCACGCGATGCGTGCCGCTGTAGGCGAGGTCCACCGGCTTCGGCGCGGCTGCCGCACCCTTGCGAAGCTTCAGGTTTTCGATGTGAACGGTGCCGTTAGTCGTGGAAGTCTGCCCGTCAAACGCAGTATGTACGTTCAGGTCCGCGAGCAGCGACAGGCCATCTTCCGGATCGATAAATCCAGCAGCCACCGGGTCGAGGCCCTTGACCATGATTTGCGCCTCAGCCGGCGTGGCGGCCGCATCGCCGCTGTTGACCGGCCCTAGGTGACCGCTGACGCTGATGGCGCCTCCACCGGGCAGGTTCGCGCTGAAGTCGAACGGAAACCGCAAAGCAAACGCAAAATCACGCGCCGTAACATTCACGTGATCGTACACAATCGCTTGGCCTCGCCCGGGAGCGCTTGAGAATTCGACGCGGCCATCTTCGATGACGATGCGGTCAACGAAAAGCCCGGGCAACGGCCCTGCGATGCCTTTGGATGCTCCCGAAGCGGTATTTTCTGCAAGGCCACCGCTGACGGGCGCGCCTTTGGCCGCGCGGCGCCCTAAACTGGAAAAATTCCATGCACCGCTCGAATCGCGAATCACCGAAATTAGCGGTGACTCAATCTCAAAGTCGCGCAACTCCACTTCGTGCGAAAAAATCAGCCGCCGCAGCGACACGCCGATGCGCAGCTCCTTCGCCCTCAAAAAGGGTGCAGCACTGAAGTTGGGGTCATCGGCTACGCTGAGGTCTTCGGCGACCAGCCTGCGGGAAAATACGGACAGGCGCAGGTCCCCAAGCGTCACGGCACGGCCGAGTTCCCAGGTGAGTTGCTTTTCGATGACGGGCCGGAAAGTGTTGGCATCCACGAAAAGACGAATCGCCGCTGCACCCGCGACGACAAGCACCGCCATCACCAGCAGAATTTTCGTCCAACGTTTCACGATGAAGTCTGAGGCGGAGAATTTCGGAGCGCAAAACCGCTTCGAGGCGAGAATTATACGAGAGCGCGGGAGTGATTAGTAGCGCCTTAACATTCCTTACGGCAACGCTAAACGAAACGCATGATCGGCGATCGGTAATCGGGCAGTGTTCGTCAGCCAAGGCTGGCCGGCTTGCTGCGTTTAACGCTCGATCATCTCTTCCATCACGCTCGCCGCGGTTTGCTGTGCAGAGCCGGAGGGAATGCTGTCCTTCTCGCCTTCCGATAAATCCGCCAACAGCAGCCGCAAATTACCTTCGTTGGTGGCGTAGGCCATACCCGTATCCATATCCAGAACTTTGGAGCGAATTAGCTTCTCGATTTCGATGTCGAAGCACTGCATGCCCTCGCCGCTGGCGTCGCGCATGGCGTCGAGCAACGACTTCCCTTCCGTCTCGCCTTTTTGCACGTATTCGCGCGTGCGCAATGTGGACTTCAAAATCTCGAACACCGCAACGCGCCCGGTGCCATCCGGCTTTGGAATCAAGCGCTGCGAAATAATGTAGCGGAACGATTTCGCGAGCCGTCCGCGAATGGCCGGCTGGTCGGACGAAGGAAACACGCCCACGATGCGCTCGATGGTTTTCGAAGCGTCAATGGTGTGCAGCGTGGAATACACCATGTGCCCGGTTTCCGCCGCTTCCAGCGCCACTTCGATGGTTTCTTTGTCGCGCATTTCGCCCACTAGAATCAACTTCGGCGCCTGGCGCAACGCGGCCCGCAAGGCCAGCGCGAAACTGGGCGTATCGCTGTAGAGTTCGCGCTGATGAATCGTAGCTCGCTTGTGCGCGTGCAGAAATTCGATCGGGTCTTCGATGGTGATTACGTGACAGGCTTTCTCCTCGTTGATCTTGTTGACGAACGCCGCCAGTGTCGATGATTTCCCGCTGCCCGTCGGGCCCGTCACCAGCACGATCCCCGGACGCACCTGCGCCGCGTCGCCCAATTGCTCCGGCAAATTTAGCGACTTGAAATCCGGCACGCTGCTTGGAATTACGCGCATCACAATCGCGCAACTCCCCCGCTGCGTGAAAATATTCACGCGAAAGCGCGAAAGCTTCGCAACGCTGTAGGAGATGTCGCAGGAGCCTTCCTCTTTCAATTTTTCCACGGCGAACGTGTTTCGCCCGATCAGGTCCGCGGCGATGCGTGCGGTGTCTTCCGCGGAAAGCACGCCCACGCCTTTGATTTTCAATTGCATCAGTTGCCCGTGGAGTTCCACCTGCGGAGCGCGGCCAGGCGAAAATATCAGATCGCTCGTTTTCAGTGCTGCCTGCAACATGGACGCGATGATATTAGCGGTAGGTGCCGGGCCCGTCTGCTCGGGCACGGCCGTGGGCGTGCCGACAACAGTACCCAAAATCGGTGGATTAACCATGCGAGCTCCTTCCCCAGCCGTCCGGAAAAGGGGCCGGCACGTTGTCTGGTCCTATAGAGTATGAGCCATGCCGCGCGGCGGCGGCGGAGCGGCTTCCGCCGCTGTGGTCAAACGATTAGCTGTCCTTTCTTGGTATTGCGCCGCGGCCGGGGCTCCGCCGCGATTCGCGCTGCAAAATCGGCGCGCGGGAATTGTCGTTCCACGAGCCGTCCGGACCCGGTAGTACCCGATACTCTTACCTTACACCTGCCCCTCGTCGCCCACCACACAACGCACTTCTCTCTTACTCTATACGGTACGGATATGACTGAACCAATCAATCCGAAGCCGGGTATTCCGGGGACAAGACGCGGCAGCTCCGCCACGGATGCACCGGCGCGCCCGGCTGGTCAATCGGCTGGTCAGTCGTCCGGTCACTCGCCCAGCCATTCTTCGGGTCATCGCGACACCCTCCTGCTGAGCGAAATTCCGGATGCCGCAGGGGTGCTCACAGAAGACGCTGCGTCATCGGCCGCAGCCAGCCCATCCCTTAGCCCTGCGGCGCTTGCGGCCCTTGGCGTGCGCTACGAGATTCTGGGCGAAGCCGGCCACGGCAGCATGGGCAATGTTTACAAAGCCCGCGATCGCGAAACCGGCGAGACGGTCGCGCTGAAACTCTTGAAGCCTGAAATTGCTTCCGATCAGGCCATGATGGATCGCTTCAAGAACGAATTGCTTTTCGCGCGAAAAATCACCCACAAGAATGTTTGCCGCGTCTACGAATTCAACCGCGTTGCAGGAATCGCCTACACCTCGATGGAATTTGTGGAAGGTGAGAGCTTGCGTTCGGTACTGAATCGCTTCGGCGGATTGCCGCACCGCAAAGCCACGGATCTGGCGCTGCAAATCTGCTCCGGCCTCAAAGAAGCGCACGCGCAAGGCATCGTTCATCGCGATCTGAAACCCGAAAACGTGATGATTGATGGGCAAGGCAACGTGAAAATCATGGATTTCGGTATCGCGCGCTCCATGGAAGCGGGCACGCGCCTTACCGGCTCGATGGTCGGCACGCCCGCGTACATGGCGCCCGAACAAGTAGCCGGCAAGCCGGTCGATTACCGCACCGATATTTATTCGCTGGGCCTGATCCTATACGAAATGTTCACCGGCGTTCCGGCATTCAGCGCCGACAATTCCATCGCCGTCGCGCTGAAGCAGATGCGCGAAGATCCTGCGCCGCCGCACGAAATCGAGCCGAATCTACCCGTGGCTACCGAACGCGTGATTCTGAAGTGCCTGGAAAAAGATCCGGCCAAGCGCTTTCAGTCCATCGCCGATCTCGAGTCACAATTCCGTACCGCCGCGCCGGTGATGCCGCCGCCGCGCATGCTCGGCACCACAACTACAAATTTAACGCACACTGCCACGGGCGTACCGGGCGCTTCCCCTGCGGTCGCCACCACCGTTCCACACTCCGCGCGGAGCCGCACGTCTCCGTTTCTCTGGATTTTGCTCGGGGCATTGCTGGTGACCGGTGCGCTCAGCGCACTGCATTGGCTAGGCGCGGCCCAGGCAGCGAACAAACTGTCGCCGCCGGTGGCAGCTGCGCCGCCGAAACCGCCCGAATTTGCGTACGAACATCCCGCGCCTCCTCCCGTCGTACCTGTGGTTGTGGAGACCAAACCGCCGGTCGTGAAACCGGTCGCACATGCCAAGACCTCCGTTCCGGAACCCGTGAAGCCCGTTGCGCCAGACGTATTCCCGCGCATGGAGACGGGGCCGGTGCGCAAAAACTCGCGTTCCAACGCAGCGAGTTCCACGAGAGGGCCGGGCTCCGATTCCGTAATCACCAATTCCATGTACGTGTGGGTGGGGCGATTCGAGCGCGAGGACAAAGCCCAAGCCGCGGCAAAAAAGGTGGAAGACCTGCAGCTGCCCGCGTCCATTGTGCCGCGCTCACTTGGATCGGTGAAATATTATGCGGTGTTTTGCGGTCCGATTGATTCGAAGCGCGTTGGCGCGGTGTCCGAAAGGCTCGAAGCCAAGGGTTTCTCGAATGTGCGGCCGGTGAGCAATCCCTTCGCCGCCTCGAAACAGAAACAATAGGCCCACGCAAGAGCATTTTTACCCGCGGCGAAACCAAACGCGGTTGGGACAGCGGCAAAAATCCCGGGACGGCGCTCATTCCGCAATCGAGCGTTGAGGAAGTGCGATGGAAGTAGGCGCGCGCAGCGATACAGGGCGTGTTCGCGAGAATAACGAAGACAGCTTCCGGCTCGCGCCGGAATTGAATTTGTTCGTCCTCTCGGACGGCATGGGCGGCCTGGAATCCGGCGAACGCGCCAGCCGTATGGCCACCGAAACCGTGCTGACCCACTGCCGCGACGCGCAGGCCGATCCGGCTCTCGCGGTTTTCGGCAAGCAGATCGAAGGCGTAGGCGACGTGTCCAATCGATTGGCGAGCGCCATCCGCCTGGCGAATCAGGAAATTTTCCACGCCGCGCAGGATCTCGGAGGTAGAGGCGGCATGGGCGCCACCATTGTCGCCGTGCGCTTTCTCGAAGATCGCGCCTGCATCGCGCACGTCGGAGACAGCCGCGCGTATCTGTTCCGCGATGAGCAGTTGAACCAGCTCACCGAAGATCATTCCTTCGTCGCCGAGCAAGTCCGCCGCGGAATCATCACCCCGGAACAAGCCGGCCGCAGTCGCATGCAAAACGTGCTGACGCGCGCGTTGGGTGTCGAACAAACCGTGGACGTGGAGGTCACCGAAGAATTGTTACGCGAAGGCGACACTTACCTACTCTGTTCCGACGGATTATTTCGCGAGCTTTCCGAACCGCAAATCGCAGGAATTTTGCAGGAAGCGACCAGCGCGCAGCAAGCCGCCGATTCATTGGTCGAGCAGGCCAATCACGCCGGCGGCGGCGACAACATTACCGCAATTGTCTTGCGCTTTGGCCCAAAAGCAGCGGGCGCGATGAGCAAGATCGGCCGATGGTTCAAAGCATCCGAGGATCCAACTTGATAGGGAGGGCATTCCCATGTCCAAGCTGGTATTGAAATTTGAAACTGCGATATTGAAGGAAGTCGCCGTCGGGCAGCAGGAGGTGAGTATCGGGCGCTCGCCGGACAACGGCATCGTCATCGATAATCCGGCGATCTCCACCTATCACGCGCGCGTCTTTCACGAAGATGGCCGCTTGATGCTGCAGGATTTTGGCAGCCTGAATGGCACGTTCGTGAACGGCCAGCGCGTGAAGATGGTCATGCTGAAGCCCGGCGATTCGGTGGGCATTGGCAAGCACACCATCGTCGTGACCGATTCCGTCGAAGTCCGCGCCGCGTCGCTGGACAACGCTGCGGTGAAACCCGCCGTCCCTAAAATTAACGAGACGGTAATGCTCGACACCAAGGACCGCCGCGAATTCTTGCGCCAGGTGGCAGCAGTAGGCGAAAGCGCGCAGCCCGCGCCCGGCCGTCTGAAATTACCCACGCTCGTGGTGCTCAAAGGTAGGACCGACCGCCGCGAATACACGCTTTCGGACAAGCTCACCGTCGTCGGTAAATCCGCGATGGCCACCGTAAAACTGAAAGGCTGGTTCAAGCCCAAAGCCGCAGCCCAAATCAATCGCCGCGAAGACAATTCCTACTACATCGGCCCAGCCGATAACGTGCCAAGCGTGAACGGCACCCCGATCACGCATCCCACAAAGCTGGCATCAGGCGACGTGATCGAAGTAGCTGGTGTCGAGCTCGAATTTGTCGTGCGTGATTGATGCCGTCGATTTAGACCGCCGCCGACAGCCTTGGGGTTGAACACAAAGCGGCTTTGGCAATCAAGCTGGCGCCGCTTTCGGCAGAATGTTCCGAGGATTGGTGGGTGCCGCTTGAGTTGAATCACCCGAACCACTTGTCCGAGCACCCGATCCGCTATCATTTGGGTGGGTTTGGCGCGCCAACATTTGTGAGCATTGCGGATGCGCGCGCTTCGAGCGGTTCCGCCTCCGCGGAACGATTCACTTTTCGCAACGATGCGGCATAGTTCGTCAGGGTTGCAGCGGCATCCGCATTCTCCGGATACGCGCACTTCGCCCAGATCTCCAGCGAGCGTTTGTAGAGAGCTTCCGCCTGGTCGTATTTTCCGGCGTCTCGAAGCAAGGTCGCGTAGTTGTCCAGCATTTGCGCCAGCTTGGGATGCCCCGGCGCCAAGTGCAGCTGTTGCGTCATCTCCAGAGAGCTCTGAAAGAGTGGCTCCGCTGCCGCGCTATCGCCTTTTTCACGATAGATCTCCGCGAGTTCGATTTGACTGAGCCAAAACCAAATCGTTGGGCCGGGATTGACGGATTTCGCTTTTGATTTCCCAAACTTCGAATCCGTGATTTCGCCGTCAATCGTTTCGGAACGCTTGATGGTTTCCAAGGCTTCGTCGTACCGGCATTCATGCCGATACACTTCGGATAACCCAATCAAATCGTGGGAGAGATCCATATTGCGAAGCACTGTGTCGCCCGCCGCGCCCGCCTCTTCCATGGAGATGGTCCGCATGTACATTTCTTCAGCTTCTGCGTCTCTGCCCGCGCCGGCGTAGGCTTGCGCCAGCGCCGTTTCCAGACGGATCAAATCGGAAGCATCAAATCGCTTGTCCATCTTGGATTCGTGCCCCGGGACCGGTTTCGCCTGCCGAATTTCCAGACTGTGATGCAACAGCGGCAGCGCCGCTGTGTATTTTCCTTCCTCCAAGTAAAGCTTGCCAAGCGCTTGCTGGTCCGCGCCCACCTTGGCGTCGTCCGGGCCATAGAGCTTCTTGTCGATTTCCAGCAGGCGCAGGTAGTCCCGTTCAGCATCCGCGCCGCGCTGTGTTAAAGCCGATTGCGCCAGCTCGATGCGCAAATCGGCATCGGAAATACCCGTGGACTCTTTGAGATCGAGAATGTATTGGTGAATCTGCGCCGCGGCGGCGGGGTGGAAGCTCCCGATAAAGGAAGCGTGGAACTTCAAATTGGAGATTTCTTCGGGATCGACTCCGCCGGCGCTCTTAACGATGCCCAGCGATCGCTCCCAAATCGGAGCAGCTTGCGCCGTTTTACCTTGCGAGTCGTAGATCAATGCCAAGTGGGTCAACGCGTAGCCTAACCTTATGTCATTGGGCTGTGCTGCTGCTTCCATCATGGCAATTGCCTGAGTTCCCTTGCTCTCCGCGTCGTCGTATTTTCCTTCCTCCATGTACACGGTCGCCAAGGCGCCGAGCGTTTCTGCCCTTCGCATATCTCCGGGCGGAAATGTTTGGGTATCCGCCAGCGCGGCCAGAAACTCTTCCTCTGCTTTCGCAAACTGAGGGTTGGGGCCAGCGTTGCCCCATCCGTGAAAATACTTTTGATTCATGCCGCCGGAATAGTCTTTTCTGCCCGATTTCATGTGCTTTTCCCACTGATCCGCCTGGGCCCACAAGGATGGCGCTGCGGGAACTAATAGGGAAATGAGCGCGAGCGTTAACGAGACTCTGGCGGCCGAAGTATGAATCGCCACGGAGATTCCTCCTTCCGGATCAAGGAAGCTCTTGGACTTGAGATAATCGGCTCGGGACCTGAAAACCGCGCGTTCTAAATGGGAATTTCCGTATTGCGTTTTCCAATCGTCGAGAGCCTAGTCCTCTCGGCCCGTCGTGTCAAATGCGAGTCATCCTGAAGCGCTTGCGGCGAGACGACGGCGCCTCACACTGGCGCAATCACGTCCACCGGCTGTTCCGAAGGCCCGTCAGCATTTACGACACGCACAGCGGTCCAGGAAATATAGCTGCACTGTTTCGGGGCATTCCCTTCGTGGAAAACGCAATAACTAGAAACATTTAAGCATTCCCCGTGAATCTCTGGAACGACGCCTGCAGTTAATTCCGCTGGCCGAGACTGGTTGCTAGCCCAAACCCGCGACGCCGTACCACCTACTGCGCGGCAGCAGACAGCCTTCCGAGCTTGCAGAAGCGCATGAAACAGTGCAGGAGCAGCCACTCGGCGCCGCCTGCGCCGGCAACACCGAGACTCCCGGCAAACGCAATGGAGGAGATCGCGGCGGAACGCGGAGGATCGCAATTTATGAATCCAGAAAAGAACTCGGCACGCCGAAATGAAACTCTGCTAACACTGGCCGCGATTTGGCTGGGCACGATTCGCTCGCTGCGCGCACCAGCGCTGACTCTCGCATCGCTCGCCCTGCTGACAACCACGAGCGCGGAAGCACAGGTCACCGCGCAATTCAGCGCCGCGCAAATCCCTTTGCCCACCGGCGCGCTTAGTTATCCGTACCGCGTGGCGATAGATGTCGCCGGCAACGTGTACGTCAGCGATACGCAAAACAACCGAGTGCTAAAAGAAACCCTCGCGGCGAACGGCGGCTATACGGAAACCGTCGTAGCCTCTACGGGACTCGCTACGCCGTTCGGCGTCGCCGTAGATTCCACCGGCAACGTTTATATCGCCGACAACGGCCACAACCGCGTCTTGCGCGAAGCGCCATCGGCGGGCACTTACACCGAGACTGTCGTCGCCACCGCTACATTGAGCTACCCAACGGGCCTTGCCGTGGATTTGTCCAACAATTTGTACATCTGCGACACCGGCCATGGACGCATCCTTCAGGAAATCCCTGTGGGCGGCAGCTATGTCGAGACGGTGGTTGCCTCAAGCGGACTGCCGCAGATCACCGGCATCGCCGTGGATTCCAGCGGCCGCGTTTTTGTGAGCGATATTGACAACATTCAGGTGTATGAAGAAACGCTTTCCGGCATCAGCTACACACAGAGCACCGTCCCCACCACAGGTCTGAACTACCCGTACGATATCGCGGTGGACGCGAACGACAATCTCTACATCGCGGATTTTTCCAACGATCGCATCGTAAAAGAGAACTTCTTCGCGGGCTCTTACTCGCAGAGCGTCTATCCCTCCTCCAACCTTGGAGGCGCCCTGGGCCTCGCGGTGGATCCCACCGGCGAAATCTTTATTGCGGATACGTTCGGCCAGACGATCTGGAAGTCGTCGCCCACAGGCGGCAACTTCGGAACGGTCAACGTGGGAAACCAAAGCGGCACCGGATATGTGATCTTCAGCTTCGTCGGCAGCGGAGGACCGCTCAGTCTGGGCGGGTTGGCATTGCTAACGCAGGGCGCATCAGGTTTGGATTTCACCAACAGTGGTGATGGAAGTTGTGCTGCGCTTCACCCCTATAACGCGGGCGACACCTGTTCGCTCGGTGCGTTTGTCATCCCCCAGTTTCCGGCGCAAAGATTGGGCGCCGCCCAAGTTTACGACACCAGCAATAACGTCGTGGCGACGGGATACCTGAGCGCCACCGGCGTTGGTCCACAAGTGGATTTTCAGCCGGGCACGCCCAGTCTAATCGCCGAGTCCGAAACGCTGAACCCCCAGGGTCTGGCAGTGGATGCGAGCGGCAACGTGTATTTCGCGGATTTCGCGAACGATCAGGTGCTGAAGGTCACGCCGCTGGGCTTCCAGACCACCGTAGCAGATTCCACCAGCGGCATGGGCGCGCCGGAAGGCGTGGCTGTGGATGGAGCCGGAAACGTCTATATCGCCGACTCCGCCTTTAACCAAATCCTGAAGGCCATGCCCTCCGCTGGCGCATACACTTACCAAACTATCGCCGATTCCTGCTTCGATGCACTCACCAGTCCGGGCGGCGTCGCTGTAGATGGCCTGGGCAACGTCTATGTCGCCGACACCAACGATAACCGCATCGTGAAGGAAACTCCTTCAGGCGGCAATTACACGCAAAGCGTGATCCCTACCACCGGCCTGGTTCTGCCCTTCGCAGTTGCCGTGGATATCGTCGGAAACCTGTACATCGCCGATCTCACCAATAATCGCATTGTCCTGGAAGCCTTGTCCGGCGGAGTCTATACCCAAAGCTCGATCGTCACGGGCCTGAGCGAACCCACCGGTGTTTTCGTCGACGTGAACGGCAACGTGTATATCGCGGATTACGGCAGTGGTCGGATTCTGAAGGAAACGTTGTCCGGCGGCACCTACACGCAAAGCGCGCTCGTAAACGTCAGCGGGATAAGTTTCTATGGAGTGGCGCTGGACGGCAGCGGCAACCTTTATGGCACCGACGTAACCGGTGACTTGGTCTTCAAGCTCGATCTTGTAGATCCCCCCGTGCTGAGTTTCGCTTCCAGCAATGTCGGCATACAGAGCAGCGACAGCCCGCAATCGGTCACCATGCTAAATTTCGGCAACGCGAACCTGTCGCTGCCGATTCCGGACGCCGGAACAAATCCCCATTTCTCCGGCGGCAGTTTTACCCTGGACGGCTCGACCACCTGCCCGCAAGTACTCTCGATTGGTCCAGCTGGCACCCTTGCGGCAAATCTCAATTGCACTTACGCGCTTGACCTTTCGCCCACGACGACGGGCCTCAACAGCGACGCGCTCGTGCTCGTTGACAACAATCTCAACAGGGGCAACAGCGTCCAGACAATTGCAGTCAGCGGCACCGGCCTCACCGCCGCGCCCACGGCGACGGTCATTTCTCTCACTGCCCTTCCTGTAGCGACGAGTCCCTTCGGCCAGTCCGTCACGTTGACCCTAACTTTGCTCCCGTTTGCATCCGGTGGACAATCCACCAACGGCGATTTGGTGGCTTTCAAAAACGGCATCACTTCCCTCGGCACCGGAACGCTGGCCTCGGGCATTGCTTCACTCACTCTAACGACGCTCCCGGCTGGCGTAGACAGTTTGACCGCCACATTCGCCGGCGACCTGAACTTTGCGGCCAGCGTTTCGACTGCGCTCACCTACACAATCAGCCACATCACGCCGGTAATCACCTGGGCCACGCCTGCGCAGATTACATTTGGCGCCGCGCTGAGCGCCACGCAGCTCGACGCCACGTCTGTGGTGCCGGGCGCTTTCGTTTACACACCTGCTGCTGGAACCATCCCCGCCGGCGGCAAGGACACTCTGTCCGTCACGCTTACTCCGACGGACACCATCACTTACAGCAACGCCACCGCTACCGTTACGCTCGCCGTGTACGATCTCGGCCTTTCCGTCAGCGGCAACGCCGCTACGCAAACCGTGCTGCTGGGAGCAAACGCCACATTTCCCTTCACCGCCACTCCCGAAGGCGCGGCAACTTTCGCAAACCCAGTCACTTTCTCTGTGATCGGCTTGCCCGCAGGCGCTACGGCTGTGTTTACTCCTGCCACGATTCCGGCGGGAAGCGCCAGCACGCCTGTGAGTCTGGTCGTGCAAACGAGCGGTACCGTGAGCGGAGCTGTCATGCGAAATCCCTTTGCCGGCCACCCGCTTCGTAACGGGCCGGTCGCGTTCACGCTGCTCTTGCTGCCGATGCTCGGTCTGCAGGCGTTACGCAAGCGGTTACGTCTGGCCACTTCCACGTGCGCGGCGGTATTGCTCGCAACGCTCGTCGTCGGTGCGGTAGCCGTGCTCGGCGGATGCACCGGCACCACGTCAGCCAGGGGCACAACGTATCCATTGGTGGTCACCGCAGCCAGCGGTACGCTGCACACTTCGTTCAACATGACGCTGATCGTAAATAAATAGCCGGAGGGGCGCTCACATTTCCACGACGCCGTAGGGGCACGGCATGCCGTGCCCGCCGCTCAAGTATCGAGCCGCTGGCCACGAGCGCCGTAACGCAAAACTTCGTGTTGGTTGGTAGGCCCGCTGTTTGTGAATCTTGCTACAGCGGGATTCACCCTGAGAGCCGGCAGTGCCGGTTCGAAGGACCGCGCCCCAGCTTGCCGAGACGCGAAAATTGCCGTAGTGCCGTCGTTGCGCGCGACGCCGCACCGCTTACTTGGACAAAATCGGCAACGGCTCCGCCGCCTGCGGCACTGCGCTGCGGTAATCCTGGCCGAGCAGTTGCGCGATGGTCGCAGCGATTTGGCTTTGGGTCACGCGCGGCACGTTCGACATCTCGCCCCTAGCCGCCGTGTCCGGACCCATCACCGCAATCCAGATATTTTCCGCGCCCGCAATATTCTTGTCGTGGTCGCGCCACAATTTCAATCCGTTGCCGCGCCCATGATCGCAGGTGATGATAAACGTCACCTGGCCGCGATACTCCGGCTTGGCTTGCATCGCGTTCCAAAGCTCCGCAATGCGCTGGTCGTCTTCACGCGCGGCCTGCAATACCAGGTCATATTTTCCCGCGTGGGCCCAGTCGTCCGTCTCGCCGTAGCCGACAAACAGCGCCCGCGGGCTGTGCGTCTGAAGATAATCGAGCAGATCCTCGTGCGTGAAGGAATCCGGTGCGTCGTCGTCCTCCACGCGCGTCGAGGTTTCGTACAGCTTCTTCAACAACTGTTCGCGTGGCGTCAGCGGTTCGGTCCACAGAAGATTCCAGCCCGCGCGCACCAGCAGGCCGCTCTGTTTCACGCGAAAAATACCGTTGAACGTGTCCCAGGTGCCGAAAATCGCCACTTGGTTGTGAAACTCAGGCTGATTATTCAGCCACTCGAACACCGTCGGGTTCGGATTGGGCCCAAACTCGTTACTGTTGATTTGCGGATTCGGATAGCCGGTGGCCATCTCGTTGTAACCGGGGTAGGAAAACTTGTAGCCGTTAGTGACTTGCGCGACGCTGCCTTTGTGCTGGTTGCCGTAAATCTGCCCCTGCTTTGCCACAACGGTCCAGAGAAACGGCAGCAGCGTCGCGCGCCCTTCTTCCGGCGTGTCGCGCCAGAAATCCTTGCGCAATTGCGCCGCGTCCTGCGCGCTGCCGTGCTTCGCGTCCATCAGATCGTGTTCCGGCCCATCGAATACTTCCTGCCAGCGAAAGCCATCGAGGACGATCAGCACAACGGCGCGTGTTTTCAGATTCAGCGTGGGGCTTGGGGAAATACGTGGGGCGCTAAATACGACGGTCGCGACAACAAGCATTACAACGCAGAGAAATACGAGCAAGAATGCGCGATGAGGATTCAACGGGCCTCCTGAGGCGGGAATCATACATCAGCGCGGCGCAGAAACAGGCGTCACATCAGTGCGAGCGCCGGCGTCACGCACGCTTCATTCGCCAGGAGGCGCGACGGGTTCCTTATCGGGCAGCTTGCCCTTACCAGCGATGGCCGCGATGATTTGGCGTCCGTGAAAACGCCCATTCTCGATAAAAATGTGCGACGTGTCGTCGCCGCCTATCACTACGCCCGCCAGATAAATTCCGGGAACATTGCTTTCGAGCGTTTCCGGATCAATCGCCGGTTTTCTGTTGGTCGTGGCCAAGCGAATCCCCAGCTTCTCGAGAAAAGCGAAATCGGGATGATAGCCGGTGAGCGCAAACACCTGGCTGGCCGGAACGGCCTCGTCGCTGCGTCCATTTTTCACCAAAACCTTGCCCGGCTCGAACGCGACAACCTGCGAGTGAAACATCGCGCGAATTTCCCCCGCGCGAATGCGATTCTCAATATCCGGCTTCACCCAATACTTCAGCGTGCGCCCCATTTCCGCCCCGCGATGAATAATGGTCACGTGCGCGCCCGCGCGAAACAGGTCCAGCGCGCACTCCGCGGCCGAGTTCCCGCCTCCAATGACCACGACGTCCTGATTCCAGTACGGGTGCGGCTCCGTGAAGTAGTGCGAAACGTGCGGCAGATTTTCCCCGCGCACATCCAGAAAATTCGGATGATCGTAAAATCCCGTCGCCACCACAATTTTTTTGCTGTGATACTCATGCGCCTGCCCTTGCGCATCCACCGTATGCACAGTAAATGCCCCGTCGTGGCCGCTGAGTCGCTCCACCCGCTCGTACTGCCGCACTTCAATCCCGAAGTGCTCCACAGCCCGCCGGTAATATTTGAGCGCCTCGGCCCGCGTCGGCTTGCCGCTGGCGACGGTCATCGGCAGCGCGCCAATCTCCATGCGCTCCGGCGTCGTGAAGAAGTTCATGTTCACCGGATAGTGAAACAGCGAATTGCACAAGCAGCCTTTGTCAATCACCAGCGCGCGCAGCCCTTCGATTTTCGCTTCAATCGCCGTCGCCAGGCCCGTAGGCCCCGCGCCAATGCAGATAATGTCGTAAGCTGTGTTCATGGCCATAGTGTGCGATGGGATGCTGCCGAATTCAACTCCATCGCTTGAGAAGTTTGATGCCGCACCGTGCCGAACTGATTCACGCGAGTAGAATTTAGAGCTGCGGCAGCAGCGCTTGCGACAATTCCGCGGCAAACGCATCGAGCTCCGCCAGCCGCGCGGCCGTGACTTCGAGGCTCTCTTTCTTCCACACGAAGAACTCACGCCCGTCGCACCTGATCCGCACACTGAAGTTTCCGCCGATCAAATAAGCAGGCGTAGCAAGAATGCTGAAGCCGCCGCCAACCGCCGGAGACAGCAGCGCCGCGCAATTCCGTTTCCGTGTGCCAACGTAGTTCGCATACATGGGAAACGCCACGATCTCGAAGCCGGCAAGGTGCAGGCGCTGCAAGATGGCCATTTGCTGCGGTGAGAGTTCCATCAGGTTCAGAATAGCAGGCGAGCGCGGGCGAGCGGAACAACTCCTCGCTACTCTTCGTTGGGAAGCAACACTTCAAAATCCGAATCACACGAGGCCACTCGGCGATTGGGTTGCTCGCGGTCGTAGTACACAAGGAATGTCATGCCTTTGAACAGCTCGCTGGTCCTATCCGTGCAGGCGCCTTGATATTTCATGCCATGCGCATCTTCGAAACTGTACGTCACCCATGAATGGGTGCCTCCTTTAGCACTTGCATGATTCGCCTGGCTCGCCACGGATGCTATGGCCACCTCGCCGTTCCGCATCAATTCGCGTTTCCGGGAGCTCACGCGCCGGACGCCAAAACCAAGCCAAACGAAAAATCCAAAGACAAGCAGCCCGAACCAATCGGCCGGGTGAAACGCTGCAAAGGATTTCGAGGTGAGCCACTTCAGGTAAAGTGCTTTCACAATCGCCACACTACAAGAAATCAAAAATACGATTAGCGCCCACGAAGAGATGAATTCTCTCAGGATTGGACGAGCTGCGCGAGGGGGACTTGCCCGAGTGATCAGCACATCGCGATAGCTGGGCGGTTGCGGGCTGTCGTCAATTGGCGGCGGGTTCATGTTAGCGAGCACAGCTGCAAATACTCGCATTACCGAACGTAGTGCTGCACCGCAATGAAACTATGCCGCTGAAGAAGAAATCGTGCCGGACTCAATCTCGCGCAAAATTTGCCGCAGCACCGACGCCAGCTCTTCGCGGCTCACCTGGCTCTTGCGGAATTGCACGCGTACGTGGAAGGAATCATCCTCGGCGCGATAGTCGAAAAGAAAAGGCTGCGGACGCGGCGCGGATTCCGTCTCTTCCTGCCGCGCGCGCCGTGCCTCATCGCGCGTCAAACCGCCTTGCGCGATGCGCTGCACCATCTCCGTCATCTTCTTTTCAGTCGGCTGCCGAGCCACCTGCAGCAACAGCGACTTCGTCAGAATTCCCCGCTCGATGCAAGCCTTGCGAATCTCATTGGGAATCACGTGCAATGACATCGTCTCCGTAACGCTCGACCGCGCCCGCCCGATCTTCTTCGCAATGTCATCATGCGTGTAATCGAAATGGTCGGCCAACCGCTGCAAGCCGTCGGCTTCTTCAAACGGCGTCAAATCCTTGCGCTGCAGATTTTCGATCAGCCCCAGTTCCAAAGTTTCGGCGTCATCGGCAATCTTCTCGATGCAGGGCAGCTCGTGCAAACCCGCAGCCTTCGATGCGTGATAGCGGCGCTCACCCGAAATAATGTAGTAGGTATCTTCGCGCGGAATGAAGCGCACCAGCAAGGGTTCCAGCACGCCCTTCTCGCGAATCGAATCGGTAAGCTCGCGCAGATCACCCAGAGCCTTGCGCGGCTGCTCGGGATTCGGGCGGATCTTGTCCGTCGGAATCATGCGGCCGATGGACGCGCCGCTGAAACTGGTCAGCGTCTCCACATAATGCGCGTCATGCCGCATCTTGAGAGTGACGGGTAACCCGATCCTCTTGGACACGTTGTAATACCTCCTGAGCAAGCTTTTTATAGTCCTCGGCGCCGGAAGACTTCGGCGCGAAGGAAAACACAGTCTCTTTGTAGGCCGGACTTTCTTCCAGACGCACGTTCTTGCTGATGCGCGTCTTGAAGAGCGCGTCGCCAAACGTGGCGCGAATCTGTTCGTGCGTGTCGCGCGAGATATTGGTGCGCTTGTCGAACAGCGTGATCACCACGCCCAGCACCTTTAAGTCCGGATTCGGCCGCGAACGAATCCGCGCATAAGTTTCGAGCAAATCGTCGGTGCCCTCGATCGCGAAGTACGCCGCCTGAATCGGCACCAGCAAATGCGTCGAAGCCACCAGCGCGTTCACCGTCAGAATCCCCAGCGCCGGCGGCGTATCGAAAACTATGAAGTCATAGTCCTTCAGCACCGGCGTCAGCGCATCTTTCAATTTGTAAGGCGCATCAAATTGCCCGGCGAGTTGCTGCTCCAGTCGCGCCAACGCCAGAATTCCCGGCGCCATGAAAAGGTTGGGATCTTTGGTCGGCTTGATCACCTTCGCCATTTCCGTAGGATGATCGGCAAACACGTCGTACATCGAACTCTGGATTTCGGACGGCTCAAAAAAGGCGATAGTTGCGTTCGATTGCGGATCAAGATCCACGAGGAGCGTGCGTTTCTTTTTCAGGGCGAGAGCGGCGGCTAGATTGATGGAAGTTGTGGTCTTACCGACTCCGCCTTTTTGATTGGCAACTGCGATGACGCAAGTCAAGCTGTGCCCCTCGCTCCCCGTTTGGGCAACCGCGGGCCCATATATGGCGGCCTTTGGACCCAATCCTACCACGAGTAGGCCCACTGTACCCACTTGAGTACCCTTACTGCAAGGGAAAAATGCGTCGCGGGCGGGTATTCGGCCGGATTTCCGTTACGAAGGCTAGGTCAAGGGGGAACTAATGCACCACTAGCCGCTCGGCGCCACCCGAAAACAGCCGTCCCCCGCATGGTCTGACGTTGCGCGCGATGTCGTCCGGATGACAAGATATCGCTACCAGTGACAAACGAGTGAGCGACAACCTGCAAATCCGATGGGCTCAAGCCCGCGACGTTGCGGCCATCGTGCGGCTAATCAACCTGGCGTTTCGCGCCGCCGAAAGCTTCTTCATCGAGGGCGATCGCATCACCCCGGAGATTCTGCGGTCGATGCTCGACAAGGGCAATTTCCTCCTGGCGGAGGATGCCGCCGGACTCGTCGGCTGCGTGTACGTCGAGTCGCAACGTACGCGCGCATATTTCGGACTGCTCGCGGTAGACCCGGCGCGGCAACATCGTGGCCTCGGTCGCCGCCTGGTAGACGAATCGGAAAATCATGCGCGGGCAGCCGGTTGCCACACGATGGATTTGCGTATCGTGAACGTGCGCGAGGAACTGCCTCCTTTCTACCGCCGCCTGGGATATGTCGAAACCGGAACGGCGCCGTTCCCCGCCGAAATCAAATCCAAATTACCCTGCCACTTCGTACTCATGTCCAAACCGCTCGCGTGATCCTCCCGTCGCGCATTCTTAGGACGTCACGGTTTGGCGTACCGGTTCAACTGCTCGTCCTCGGACTTCACGGCCGCGTTGATTCGTTTCACTAACTCAGCGCTGATGCGCTGAGCGGTCTGCTTGATGTCCTTATCCGTGACGTCCGCTTCGATTGAATACTTCACGGCATCGGCGTTGGGATTCACTTCGATCACAGCGCCGGGCTTCGTGCCGCCCGGGTCCGCCGGATCCGGCGAGTACAGCGGCGGCGTAAAATGCGCCAAGTCTTTCGCCGCCACATACAACTGCAAACTTTCAGCGCCCTGCCCTGAGCCAAGAACCGCACGGTGCAAACGATTGTCCGCGCCCACATCGGCAAACACCCCCGAAATCAGAAACCCGTCATCCGGACGCGGATCGCTCGGGCGCAGCAACTTCGCGGTGTAACCTGCCTTCGCGAAATCTTTCAACAAATTCTCCGACATTAACTTCACGAGGTGCTGCGCTCGCGCGCTGGAAGCATTCGTCTTCGCCGCAACGTCAGCAGGCGGTGCCGAACTCGCATCGGCCGTTGCACCAAGCGAGTCCAGTTCAAAATCCGTAACGTAAATTCGTTGTGATCGTTCAGGCGTTGCGGACGGCGCAGGCGTGTCAGAAATGGTCGGGGGCCCGGGCTGTGTTCCACCCGGATAAGCGCCTGGCAAACCACTTGGCTGACGATTTGGCATTTGCGCAAAAGCAAATTGCGGTGCGAGAAAAACGGAAAGAAGCAACAGAAGGAATTTTCGTGAGCTACTCACGACTACATCTTGTAGCGGCCGAGGTCTTCGTCGTTCAAATTCTCCAGCCACTTGCGCAAATCCTCGCTCGAACTCTTCTCAGTGACCGCGGTGGACATCCGCGAATGCTTCAGAACCTCATCCTCAACAAAAATCGGGCAATCCAGACGCAAAGCCAAAGCCAGCGCATCACTCGGCCGCGAATCCATGGACATGGTCTGTCCGTCGCGCTCCATCCAGATCAGCGCGTAGAAAGTATCGTCCTTCAAATCGGAAACCACTACGCGCTGTACGTGAACGTTCAACCCCGTCAGCACATTTTTCAGCAGGTCGTGCGTCATCGGCCGCGGCGTCTGCACTTTTTCAATTTCCAGCGCAATCGCGTTCGCTTCGTACACACCCACCCATATCGGTAGAACGCCGCTGCCGGAAGTTTCCTTCAGGACTACCACAGGCATGTTCGTTACGGGATCCATCATTAAGCCTCGAATCTTTACTTCGAGTTCCATGGTGGCCTCCCCGGGACTAGGTGACGTGCTCGCCTGCAAAACTGTTCGGCCCGGCTCGCGTAACCTCCACCTGCACGTATTCTCCCAGAAGATTCACGCGCGGCGAAGTAAAATTTATCAAACGATTGCAGGAAGTTCTCCCGCCCCACTGCGTGCGCGCCGGATGGCACCCGTCCACCAGCACTTCATAGGACTGCCCCACCAGCTTTTCGTTAGCCGCAATCTGAATCGCGCGCTGCCGTTCGTTCAAAACTGCGAGCCGGCGCGACTTTTCTTCCTCGGGAATAGCGTCCGGCATGAGCATCGCCGAAGTATTGGGCCGCGGCGAATATTTGAACGAGAAAATCGCGTCATATTTCGCGACATCCAGTAGCGAAAGCGTCTCCGCGAAGTCCGCCTCCGTCTCGCCGGGAAATCCTACGATGATGTCGGACGTAATGCTGATCGGCCGCCGCGCCGTGCGTATCCACTCGATCTTCTGCAGATATTCCTCGCGCGTGTAAGTGCGCAACATCTCGCGCAACACGCGCGTCGAGCCGGACTGCACTGGCAAATGCACGTGATCGCACAGCTCCGGAACCTCATCAATCGCATCCACGATCGAACGATGAAAATCATTGGGATGCGAAGTTGTAAAACGCACGCGGCGAATTCCGGGCACCGCCGCCACCGCGCGCAGCAACTCCACAAATTTCCACCCGCGCGGCGAAGGATCGCGATAGGAATTCACAGTCTGCCCAAGCAGCTGGATTTCCGTGTAGCCCGCATCGGCCAAGCGACGCGCTTCTAACAGCACAGCATCGCTCGACCGGCTGCGTTCCGGCCCGCGGGTATGTGGCACCACGCAGTAAGAACAAGCGTAATCGCAACCCTCGATAATCGTGATGTAGGCACGGAGCAGGTTGTCGCGGCGTGTAATTTCAGTCTCAAATGTTTCGTCGGTATCAAGGTCCAGCCCAGTAACGCGCCGCCCGCCGGATTCCAGTTGCGCAATTAACTCCGGCAACTTGCGATAACTCGCTGAACCGCACACCAGGCTGACCCACGGCGCACGCTCGAATATTTCTTCGCCTTCCTGCTGCGCCAGGCACCCCAGCACGCCGATAATTTTTCCGTCCGCCAGGGTTTTCCAGTCGCCCAATCGTGCGAAAACCTTTTGCGCGGCTTTTTCGCGGATACTGCACGTGTTGTAGAGGACCAGATCAGCCAGCGCCGGACTCGCCACAGCGTGATACCCGCGCCCTTGCAGAACGCCCGCCACTTTCTCGCTGTCGTGATCGTTCATCTGGCAGCCAAAAGTCTCCAGGAAGAACGACTTCCCTGCCGACGCCGAAGTCGTAACCGCACCCTCGCCGCCGCCCGCCCCACGTAAAGGCAACGGGGGCAACCCACCTGGGATGGCCTGACGTCCTACACCCTGGTGTACAACGTGACGTCCGGCCGGCTCTGCCGCGCCGTTGCTCACCAGCGATTCGATTCCGACGTCAAAGGTTCTAGCCATGGTTCACTCCAAAGTCTAACACGGCGCGCGACAGCCGGTGTCCGGCGATTGGCAAAACGAAACAAAGAACGACCGCCGTACGTATCATAGCTGCGGCACACGAACATCAAAGATAGCGCGCCAGGTAACGAAGGTATAAAACGAACAATATGACCCCCTTCCCAGCGCGCTCCAGCACCCGTCAGACGCTGATCGCGCTGCAAGAAACTTTCTGGATCGCACTGGACACTCTCCGCTCCCACAAACTCCGCACCTTCCTCACTCTGCTGGGTGTAATGCTCGCGGTCACGACGCTGATCGCCGTAATGTCCGTCCTCAACGGGCTGAATCTCTACGTAGCAGACAAAGTCGCCAACCTAGGCTCGAACGCCTTCGTGATTGACCGCATCGGAATCGCCACCAACCTCGAACAGTGGAACAAAGCGCGCAAACGCCCGCAGCTTCGCCTCGACGACTTGGAAGCCCTGCGCGACGCCATGAAGCTGGCCAGGAATATTGCTGGCGAGCAGGAAACCACCGGCGACGTGCGCTTTGGCAATAATCTCAGCGAAGACGTCCGAATCATCGGCGCCACGCCGGAGTACACCACCATTCGCGACATTGATGCGGCCAATGGCCGCCTGCTCAGCTCGATTGACGAAGACCATCGCTCGGGCGTCTGCGTCATCGGCCCAGACGTCGCCGCGAAGCTCTTCGCAGGAATAGATCCCGTCGGCCAGGAAATTCGCGCCGGGCAGGGCCGCTATCAAATCGTCGGCGTGGCCGCGCCTAAAGGCTCGGTGCTGGGCCAAACTCAGGACAATTTCGTAATGATCCCGCTGGGCACCTACCGCAAGGAATGGCTCAAGCCGGAAGATTCCGTGCAAATCTTCGTCGAAGCGCGCAGCCGCCAGGAAATGTCCGCCGCGGCGGATGAAGCGCGCATGATTCTCCGCGCGCGCCGCCACGTGCCTTATGAGGCGGAGGACAATTTCGGAATCGTCGAGCCATCATCGCTTATGAGTATCTGGGACAATCTCACCGCCAGTATTTTCGGCGTAGCGGTGTGGGTCACTTCCGTATTTCTGGTGGTCGGCGGCATCGTCATTATGAATATCATGCTCGCCAGCGTCACCGAACGCACGCGCGAGATTGGCCTGCGAAAATCATTGGGCGCGCGCCGCCGCCACATCGTCATGCAATTCCTGGTGGAATCCTCATTGCTCGCCGCTTCGGGAGGACTGGTAGGCATCGCCATCGCGCTGGGGATTGCCGCCCTCGTGCGCGCCTCTACCTCCATCCCGATCGCAACCCCCGTGTTCGCAGTCGTGGTCTCGCTGCTGCTGTCCACCAGCGTCGGCCTGTTCTTCGGCATATATCCCGCGATGCGCGCCGCTCGGCTGGACCCCATCGAAGCGCTGCGAGCGGAAGCCTAGCCATGGAACTGCATCGCAATTTCCGCGAAAACTTCGAACTCGCGATAGACACCGTTCGCGTGCACAAACTGCGCAGTTTTCTGGCCGTCCTCGGCGTAATGATCGGCGTAATGCTGATCATTCTGGTGGTGGGCCTGGTGGAGGGCTTTCGCACCACGATTCAGGACATGATCGAGGCGCAGGGCGTGAACACCGCGTGGGCATGGCGATTCAATCAAGGCCCCAGCAACGGCCGCCGCCCGAAAGAAGAACGTCTGCGCAAGCCGCTGACGCTGGAAGATGGCGAAGCCGTCGCGCAACTTTGTCCGGCTGTGAAAGAAATGACCATCGCCATCTACAACTGGGAAAAGCCGCACAACGTTCGCTACCAAAATAACGAAGTGCAAGGCGGCGAATTCCGCGGCACTTTCGCGAATTATCCCGAAGTAGACGCCAGCGAAACCATGAAGCGCGGCCGCTTTTTCACCGAAACAGAAAATTCCCACCGTGAAGACGTCGTAGTCATCGGCGAAGACGTCGCCAAGGCTCTCTTCCCCACTATAGATGACGCCCTCGGCAAACAAGTCCTCGTGGACGGCTCCAGTTTTACCGTGATCGGCGTGTTCGAAAAACCCGTCGGCGGCATCGGCACCAACGACGAAGATCGCCGCGTGGTCGTGCCTTATCACACCTTCACCAAACTTTTTCCCGCCAGCTTCGAAGTATTCATGGGAATTTTGGCGTATCACGGCCAACTCGATATCGCCGTGGACCAGGCGCGCGAAGTGCTGCGTCGCCGCAGAAATGTGCCGTACGACAAGCCGGATGATTTCTCCATCCAGACCAACGCCGAAGCAGTTCGGCAATTCAACGATATTATCGGCGGCGTCGCGCTGGTGATCGTGGTGCTCAGCTCCATCGGACTTCTGATCGGCGGCATTGGCGTGATGAACATCATGCTGGTCTCGGTCACCGAGCGCACCCGCGAAATCGGCGTGCGCAAAGCCATCGGCGCGCGCAGCCGCGACATTACGTGGCAGTTCCTTTTCGAAGCCATGACGCTGACCGGCACCGGTGGCGTCATCGGCATCCTGGTCGGCAGCGGCCTCGTGCTGCTGATTCCCGCGGTCAGTTCACTGAAAGCGGTGGTCTCGCTGTGGGCCGTGATTCTGGGATTCACCGTATCTGTGGGAATCGGGCTGGTTTTCGGTGTTTGGCCCGCCATCAAGGCCGCTCGCTTAAATCCTGTCGAAGCTTTGCGTTACGAATAAAGGTGCGTTATGAATTACGCCCTCGTTCGATTTACGCCATGCCGCAATGAAACTCGCCCACTCGACTGGCCTCAATCTGTCCATTCGGACAGTTGTGACCGCGGCGCTCAAGACGCATGATGACATGAGCTGGAACGAACTCAGCCAGCGCGCTTTCCACGGCCCCCAGCCCACGTTGAACCGCGCAGCTCGTATCCCATACTGAGGAGTCTTCGAAAATGAATCCGAAAAATATTGTGTTGGCAGGGGTGTGCCTGTTGCTAGTCTCCGCCGCGCCGCCACTCCGCGCGCAGGGAGGCTGTGCATCCGCGCCAGACGCCGCCGTGCAATGTTTCGTCGGCAACGCCGTGCGCTCGAACATGGTCACCGTGCAGTACGGCATGACCATGTCCCAATTCAAAGCCTACGGCGTCTCCGTCTCGAAGATCGTGCAACAGCAGCCGACCGCATTAGCTGTAGTGGGCCTCGCCAGCGCAGTGGCCGACGCCCTGCCGCCAACGAATGCCGATGGTTCAGCGAATGCAGCCGCGCAAACTGCCGCCGTCGATTCTATTGTGGACGCGGGGCTCGCAAATAACCTCCTAACGCTGCCTGCGGAGACGACTTCGCAGGATTTGAAATGGTTTTCGCTCGATTTAGTCAACGCCATGAACGCAAACAACGGCATCCTGCTCTCCCCCGGCACCATGCTACGCGTGATTGACTCCTACGTAATCACCGCCACCAACAGCGGCACAGTAAACTGGACCCAAGCTAACACTGGCATCGCCACCATGATCACCAATTTCTCCACCGCCGGCATGCTGAAGCTCCCAGCCACTATAACGACAGCCCAAGCCATCCAGTTCGCCCAGTCTCTGGCGCAAATCACCTACACCTACAGGACAGCCACGGGCCGCGCGTCGCTATAAGCGCGTACGCAAGGCGCAGCTCAACTAAGAGGAGTTTAAATCGCTCGGCGGCCCGCGAAATGCTGTGTCGTTAAGAACATCGGGTATTTCCTGTAGGTTGTTGATTCGTTTGACCCTCCCCTGTGCGTGTGCTACGGTGTTTGCGGGCTAATTTTCAAAAACTTTTTCCTGGGGGGAGAACAATTTCTGTTCTGGCGCTGTTAGTTTTTTCCAGCCAGCTCGAAACGCTCATCACACAAACGGGTTGGGTGGCACGCGTAGTACTATGCATCCTACTAGTCCTCTCTGTTTTCTCGTGGGCTATCATCTTTCAAAAATCCCGGACTCTCGGGCAAATCGAATCACAAACCAAGAAGTTTCTGGAGATGTTCCGCGCGGGCCGCGGCCTTCCTGACCCAGCGACGCTGCGCATGGGCGCCGGTGGAACTCCGCTGGCGCACGTCTATCAGGCGGGATATCGCGAGCTGGAAGCGCAACTCGGCACGCGCGAACGCCGTCCCGTGGCTCCTGGCGTTGCCGACGGCGGCACAGCCGTAGCCACCGCGCCGCGCGTGAAAAATGCCAACGCGGTCGGCGTGCAAATGCAAGTTGCGGCGGGCGACGAAGTGCACAAGCTGGAAAAATGGATGCCCTGGCTCGCGACTACCGGCTCGGTATCACCGTTCATCGGTTTGTTCGGCACCGTGTGGGGCGTGATGGACGCCTTCGCCGGACTCGGCGATGCCGGCTCGGCAAGTCTGCGTGCAGTCGCACCCGGAATTGCCGAAGCGCTGATCACCACAGCAGCAGGACTCTTCGCAGCCATACCCGCGGTCATCGCCTACAACTATTACGTCGGCGGAATTCGCGGCATCGCGGCGCGCATGGATAGTTTTGCGTCGGAATTCGTCGCCAAGATTGAAACGATCTACAGCTCGTAGCGGTTGCGACCGCCAGAAAAAAGAAAACCATGCCGCAGATACAACGCGAAACCGGGTCGTCACTATCGGAAATCAACATGGTTCCGTTTATTGACGTCGTCCTCGTCCTGTTGATCATTTTCATGATCACCGCTCCGATTCTGCAGTCCGGCATCGAAGTGGACGTCCCCAAAACCAAAACCGTGAAGGAACTCACCCAGGTGCGCATGGTCATCACCATTGACAAAGCCCAGCGCGTCTATCTGAATGACAAACCGGTGAACATCCACGACCTCGGCTCGCAATTGCTTTCGCAGATGAAAGATCCCGCGCATCAAGCCGTGTACGTGCGTTGCGACGAGACGGTCCCTTTCGGCAGTTGGGCTACAGTGGTGGATGCGCTGCGGCAATCCGGCATACAAAATATCAGCGTCGTCACTCAGCCGCTTACCGAGCGTTCGCAAATTCAACAATGACATGGCAGCACTCGCCGCAAATCCGCGCTCAGACAATTTGACCGGCCCGCTGTCGGCGTCGCTGGTGCTGCACGCAGGTCTCGTGGTGCTCTTCATCGGCTCGGCAATCTACAGCCATCAAGGCGATTCCTGGGGCGGCCCGGGCGGGGCGGTCACGGTAGGCGTGGTCGGAAGCTTGCCGGCGGTTCCCATGCCGCGCCCGGACGTGGAAACACCCAGCCGCGTGGTGGACGAATCTAAAGGCCTGTACAAAACAGAACCGCAACCCAAGGCCGTTCCGCCGCCAGACGCCACGCCAATTCCAAAGTTCGAAAAAAATAAACCGCCAAAGTATGTAACGCGCCCGTCGAAAGTTCTGGAAAATCCCGCGCCGCCTCCGCCGAACGCGGTTCCGTATGGCGGTGGCGGCACGCCCACAGTCCCCTACAGTTCGTTCGCGATGGGCGCAGGCTCCAGCACCCAGGCGGGCATGGGATTCGAAGGCCCCGGCGCTGGAAATTTCGGCGCGCGCTTTTCCTGGTACGTCGAGGCCGTGCAACGCAAAGTCAGCAGCACCTGGCTGCAATCCACGGTGGATCCCAGCGTGCAATTTGCGCCGCGCGTAGTCGCCACGTTCGACATTTTGCGCGACGGCACCGTAACCAACATTCAAGTGACCAAATCCAGCGGCAACGCGTCGGTGGACTCTTCGGCGGTGCGCGCCATTCGCGACGCCAGCCCCATGCAGCAGTTGCCGCCTGCGTATTCCGGCTCCAGAGTAAGCGTCGAGTTCTGGTTTGATTTCAAAAGGTGAGAGAGCGCGAGCATCGCACCAGCAGCCGCGCAACAGGCGGCGAGCTGGCGCGCTACAAAACGAATATGACGAAAAAACTGGCAATCATCGCAACACTATTTATGGCGGCGCTACTCCTCTGCGCTGGCAACGCCTCGGCACAGGATTGGTTTAAGACCGGCACTGGGCTCGGCGTCAGCAAAGCCCGCGTCGCCGTCCCGGAATTCGCGGTGCGTCAATCCGCCACGCCCGCGCTCCAAAAGACTTTTCACGATGTGCTGTGGTCAGACCTGGAATATTGCGGTGTGCTTGATCTCGTCAGCCCCAGCTTCTATCCCCCACAAATGCCCAGCCAGCCGAGCGAAGTGCATTTCGCGGAATGGGCCGCCGCGCCGGCGAATGGGTACATGCTGGCCTACGGAAATCTGTCCGGTGACGCAGCAAACCTCGCCGCAGCCGGATATTTGTCCGATGTCCATAATCCGCAAGCGCCCATCGCGTTGCAAAAAATCTATCGCGGCCCCGCCACCGATGCTGGCGCGCGCAAGCTCGCCCACCAGTTCGCCGACGATATCGTCGCGCTGCTCAGCGGCGGCTCACCCGGAATCGCGCAGACCCAAATCGCCTACGTCAGCACGCACAGCGGCAACAAAGAAATCTGGGCCATGGATTACGACGGCCACAATCAGCACCAACTCACGCACTTGAAATCCATTTCGCTCACGCCGCGCTGGGCGCCCAGCGCCGATCGCATCGCCTTCACCTGCTACGTTCCCTTTCGCGGCATCACCTCGCCGCAAATTTGCCTGTACTCAACTATCTCCGATCGCCTGATTTCGTTCCCGCGCTACCGCGGCTCCAATAGTTCGCCCGCGTGGTCGCCCGACGGCAATCAAATTGCCTTCATGTCCAGCCAGAACGGCGATCCGGAAATATATTTGACTGACGCGAGCGGCGGCGGCCTGAAACGCA
This sequence comes from uncultured Acidobacteriota bacterium, assembly GCA_963710845.1. GTDB lineage: Bacteria > Acidobacteriota > Terriglobia > Acidiferrales > UBA7541 > Palsa-295. The sequence continues at coordinate 50,067 of CAVQBU010000001.1, forward strand.
TCACCTTCGCCGCGGGCGTCAGCACTTCCCCGGCGTGGAATCCGAAAACCGGCAAGCAAATCGTGTTCGTCAGCGACCGCGGCGGCGAACCCGTCCTCTACCTCGCAAACTCCGACGGCACAGACGTACAAAAACTCGACATGCCGGACATGGGTTACGTCGTGGACCCCGCATGGTCACCAAATGGACAATTGCTCGCATTTAGCTGGCGACGTCCGAGCGGTAATTTCGATATCTATATCATGGACATTGTGTCCCGCCAGCTCGTGGAGCTGACGCGCGACCAGGGCCGCAATGAGCGCCCCAGCTGGGCGCCCGACGGCCGTCACATCGTATTTGAATCCACGCGGACCGGCACGCGGCATATCTGGTCCATGCTGGCGGATGGCAGCTTGCCGCACCAGTTAACGTACGAAGGCGAGAACGAATCGCCCAACTGGTCGCCGAAATAGATGTGCCAATTGGTGGCGTCGGTCTGGATCGTGCGTCGCGCGCGAACTGGTCGAGTCCAGCGGCACAATGATTTTTTACTTGTTGTAGCACTAAAAAGAACCAAGGAAACGTAACAGCACTAAATATCCCGGCAGTTTCCGCAAGGAAACCCGGAAATCGCGGAAGGAGGAAATCTATGCAGGCGGGTACTATCCGGAAATTCACGCTCTTTTTGGGAGTTGCCACATTTTTTGCTTTCATCGGCGGTTGTAAGAAACAGGTGGCCAGCACGCCTCCCACGCACGCCGCCCCAGCGCCCGCGGCAACGCAGCCGACAGTGACGCTCTCCGCGTCTCCTGCGACAATTAATAGCGGTGACTCCACCACTCTTACGTGGACTTCCACCGACGCCACTGACGCTGACATCGAGCCGGGCGTTGGCAAGGTTGCAGTGCAAGGTTCGACGCCTGTGAACCCCACCAGCTCGACGACCTTCACCATCACGGCCACCGGACCAGGCGGCACGGCGACCGCCACCACGCGCGTCACTGTAAGCGCCGGGGCTCCCGGAATTGCTCCCTCCAGCAATCAAAGCATGAGCGAACTCTTTGAGCAGAACGTGAAAGACGCATACTTCGATTTCAACAAGGCCGATATTCGCCCCGATGCCCGCGACGCCCTCTCCAGGGACGCGCAATTTCTGCGCTCCTATCCGCAAGTCCGCGTGACCATCGAAGGCCATTGCGACGAGCGCGGTTCCACCGAATACAACATCGGCTTGGGCGAACGGCGCGCGCAAGCAGCGAAAAACTATTTGATCTCGCTGGGGATCGGCGCCAATCGCATGGACACCGTCAGCTGGGGCAAAGAACGTCCCTTCTGCACCGAGCACACCGAGGAATGCTGGCAGCAGAATCGCCGCGGGCACTTCGTAGCGGCGCAATAATCGCCCGAGAAAAATGAGGTAAACTTGTCTGTGATGCAAGGGGCGGGTGCCGCGGCATCCTTCGGCGCGTCATTCGCAATTGATAATCACGGCGGATTTCGCGCCCGCCCCTGCGATTCAGAAGTTTCAGCGGCAATGCCATTTGGCGGCGCCGCTCCCAGTCTGTTTTACTCGATCGCATTCGAACTTAGTCCAGGAGGCTAGCATGCGCGCACGATCGGCACTGCTCGCGGTGGCGGCGTTAGTCGTAGGCGTGGTTTTGGGCTCGATGTTGAATCCCCAGCCCACCGGCGCCGTTTCCAAGGAAATTATCCAGCTGCAGGAGGACGTCTCGCAGCTGCTGCAAGGCCAGCAGACCATGCGCAGCACCATTGACTCGAACAATGCGTCCATGCGCACGCTGCTGCAGCAATCGCTCGATTCCGTGAACGCGCTGAATCAGCAAATGGCCACGCTGCAGAAGAATGTTCAGGAAGCCACCGCCAACAACACCTCGAAGATTGACACCATGTCTACGCAGACCCAGGGAGTTTCCGACAATCTGCAGGACGTGCAGGCGCGCGTCGGCAAAGTCGCTGCTCAAATCAACGACATGCAAAGCACGCTGCAAAGCATTGACGGCCGCATCGCAGGCGGCTCCGCGCCCAGCGTCGTGTCAGCTGCTGGCGCCAGCGGACCGGGCGCGCCTGCGTCAGAGGGCGACGCGGCCACACCTGCCTCTGGTGGCGGCGGTGGCATGGCTTCGCTGCCCCGCGCTTCTTCCGACAATTTGTATCAGAACGCACTGCGAGATTTCACGACGGGAAAATATGATCTGGCGCGCCAGGAATTCGGTGACTACGTCCTGAAATTCCCTTCCACCGACCTCGCCTCGAACGCGCAATTCTATCTCGGCGAAATTTCCTACGCCCAAGGCGACTTCAAAGACGCCATCGCGCAGTACAACCAGGTCCTTGCCAATTATCCGCAAAGCTATAAACTCGCTGCCGCCAGCCTGAAAAAGGGTTTCGCCGAGTTGGAATTGGGCATGAAGGCCACCGGCACCAAAGACCTCCGCGAAGTCGAGCGCCGCTTCCCCGGCTCCGATGAAGCCCGCCGCGCCCAAGCCAAATTAAGAGAAATCGGCGCACCCGCAAATCCATCGCGATCGTCCGCGCCACACTAAAAGGAATTCGCGGCTCCGAATTTGGAGCGGCAGTCTTCAGGCCGCCATCGCTCGAAGGCGCAGTGCTTAAAATATTCGCTAGGGGCGCTGCTTGTGAATCCCGCTACTGCGGGATTCATCCTGAGGACTGGCAGCGCCAGTTCGAAGGGCTGCTCCCCAGCTCGCCACGCGTTCAGCCCGACCCAAAGCCATTACGCGCGCAACTCATCCACCTGCCAATTCTGAATCATCCGCTTGATCGCCTTGCGGTCCTGCAAATTCTCAGCCAACACCTTCCCTGCCAACCCAGCCAATTCCGCATCGCTAGCAAATCGTAACGCCACCAATTGATTGACCGTAAACTCCGAAATCCGCGCCCGCAAATCCGCCGGCAGCACACCCTGCAACCGCAGCTGCATTTCCAGTCGGATCAGCCGGTCCTGCACCGCCAAGGCAAACATCCGCCCGTACAACGCAGCCAGAAACAGCGCCAGCGCCACCAGCAAAGCCTTCACCGACCCAGCGGATGGCGCAACCCACACCCGATGAATCTCCCAGCCAACATTAAGCAGCAGCATCGGCAAAACAAAAAAGTGAAACAGCGGCACATACCTCGCATGATTCTGAAAATTCTGCGCCATGAAATCCCCTCCGTGAACGTACAACGTTCGAACGCCGCTGGATTCTAGCAAAATTCCGCACGCTGCGGGTTGCGCTGCGCAATCTCCCCATGCTAGCGCGCGAACCGCAATCCTGCCGCCCGCCGCGCGGTATTTCTCGCCGCAGCGCCGCACATCAGCTATACTCGGCACTTCAGGGAAATCCTCTAATAACAGGCAGGAAACCAATGTCAGTCAACAAAGTGATTCTCGTAGGGCGCCTCGGGCGCGATCCGGAAACCCGCTTCACCGGTGGCGGCCAAGCCGTCGCCAATTTTTCTCTCGCTACGGACGAAACCTACAAAGACAAGAACGGCGAGCGCCAGAAACGCACCGAATGGCACAAAATCACGGTCTGGGGCAAACAGGCGGAAATCGCCCAGCAATATCTAAAGAAGGGTTCTCTCGTGTACGTCGAAGGTCGGATCCAAACACGCGAATGGCAGGATAAAGAAGGCCAGAAGCGGACCAGCTACGACATCGTGTGTAACAATTTCCGCATGCTAGGCGGCCGTGCCGATGGCGCCGCAGCCGGAGCCAGCGCGGGCGCATCATCGCACAGCGGCGGTTTCGGAGGCGGGGGCCGTCAACCGGATCCAGATATGGAAGGCGGTCCTGTGGGAGATGAACACTCAAGCCACAGCCCGGAAATCTCCGACGAAGATATCCCATTCTAGATAAGTCACGCAAGTCGAGACGAAGCGCGGAACACTGCAGCGAATTAGTGCCTTGGGTTCGCCGCCTCGTCCTTCTTGCGCTGCTCATCCAGCCGCTGCATGAACGCTTCGAACTTCGGTAACTGCTCCGGGGTCAGAATCGCGCGAATGCGTGCACGCCCCTGCTGCCGCAGTTCCTCGCGCTGCGCATCCGCCGGCGCATAAGCGGTGTGAATTTTCGCTCGCGTGTCGTCCACAATCGCGCCTAGTTGCTGTTCTTGCGTAGCCGTCAGCTGTAGTTCGTGGGTCAAATCATTCACCAGCTGGTCGCGGGTCGGCGAGCCGAGCGGATTCTGCCGGCCCCACACGCGTTCGCCCCACAGGTGATTTCCCAATCCGCCCAACAGCACGCCTAGCAAGAACACCACAAGAACCAGCAGTGCCGCCTCGCGTCGCGTTTTACTGTTTTCCATGGCTCGTGTCCGCCATCATCAATAGCACGTCATCGCGATCCGCCGGCAGCGACGGCCGGTCCTGCACAATCTCCGGCATGCGATTTTCCGCGACGATCGCCTGATCCGACACCAACTGGCTGTGCCGTCCCAAATCAAACGACACCAGCAGCACCAGCGCAAATGCCGCTGAAGCCGCAACGCGCCACGCCACCGAAACCACCGGCCGCCAGATGGATTTGCTTTCGGTCGTCAGCAACTCCTGACGAATCCTAGCCATTACGATCCGGCTGAATCCCGCGCCGGGATCGGGCGCACGCTCCGCAATGGCCAGCAAACGCGCACTGACGGCCGCGTCTTCCAGCGCCGCGCGGCATCCCGCGCAATTCGCCACATGTTCGGCCAGCATAACCGCTTCCGGCCCGCGCAGCGTGCCCTGCAGATGATCTTCCAACATCGCTTCATACTGACTACAAGCTGCGTAATTACCTTCCGCGTTCCTGTTTTCTGGATTCATGCTCATTTTTCCTTATCCTTCCTTACCATCCGCTGATTGTTCTGGCTTGGAATGGAGGCGACGCCGATACACGTCCATCAAACGAGCACGAGCCCTGAACAGTCGCACTTTTACCGTATTCACGTTGAGGTCGAGAATTTCTGCCAGCTCCTGCACCGAAAATCCTTCCACTTCTTTCAGCACCAGCAACTCCCGGTCCTGCTCCGGCAACTTCTCCATCATCCGCTCCAGCAAATCACGCGCTTCCGCTCGATCACTGGAGCTTGTCGCCGGCTGGTCGGCCGAAACCACGCCATCCAGCCGCGAAACTTGTTCCTCCGAAAGATCCGCCTCGTACACCAGCGGCCGCACCTTCTTCTTGCGCAGATAATCCCAGCACTCGTTCACTGATATCTTATACAGCCAGGTGGAAAAGGCGGCGCGCTGATCAAATCGCTTTAGCGAAACGAATACCTTCAGAAACACCTGCTGCACCACATCTTCCACGTCTTCCCGCCGGCGCAAAATGCCACTAACCAGCCCGAACACACGTTGCTGGTGCCTCCGGATCAGCTCCTCGAAAGCGGCCTCTTCGCCGCTCTGCGCCAGCCGGACCAGTTGCCTTTCTTCTTCGCCTTTCTCTCGCCGGCTCACCGGGAGCGATAGCGCCGAAGCAGTGGCTGCCATATTCTTTGGGACGTTAGGCACGCGATTCTGGTTACAGCAGTAATTTTACTGCTCCCTCGAAATTAGGTTGTTGCGGGGGATAGGATATCATGTGACAATACCGCACATGATAATCGGTGAACGCATCCGTCTGCTCCGTGAAACAAAAAAACTTTCTCAAGGCGACATCGAGAAGCGCACTGGTCTTCTCCGCTGCTACATTTCGCGCGTCGAAAACGGCCACACCGTTCCGGCGATCGAAACTCTGGAAAAGTTGGCGCGGGCCATGGAAGTCCCGCTCTACCAGCTCTTCTACGACGGCGAAGAACCGCCCGTGCTGCCGAATCTTCCCAAGCGGAAGTCGGCGGACGATATCGCGTGGGGAAGCCGTGGGAAAGATGCTCGGGCTCTGGGACGCTTCCGTCGGTTGCTTGGCCGTATTGATGAAGGCGACCGTCGCTTGCTGATGTACATGGCCCAAAAAATGGCGAACCGCTAAGAATCTGCCGTTCCGGATCTCTCGGCGTTTACCTGTTCTATTCCCACTCAATCGTGCTCGGCGGTTTCGAGCTGATGTCGTAAACGACCCGGTTCACGCCAGGAACTTCGTTCACGACGCGCACCGAAATCCTCTCAAGCACTTCACGCGGCAGTCTGGTCCAATCAGCTGTCATCGCGTCTAGCGAATCCACGACGCGCACTGCGATAGTGTATCCGTAGGTCCGGCCGTCACCCATCACGCCCACGCTCTGCACCGGCAATAGCACTGCAAACGCCTGCCACACTTTTTCGTATAGCCCCGCGCGCCTGATTTCTTCCACCACCACGGCATCCGCGGCGCGCAGCGTTTCCAGTTTCTCGCGCGTGATCGCTCCCAGCAGACGCACCGCCAGCCCCGGCCCGGGGAATGGATGCTTTACAAGAATTTCCTCGGGCAGCCCCAGTTCGCGGCCGATCTGGCGCACTTCGTCCTTGAATAAATCGCGCAGCGGCTCGATCAGGCCGAACGGCATGTCTGCTGGCAATCCGCCCACATTGTGATGCGATTTGATCACCGCCGAAGGCCCTTTCACAGAAACTGATTCAATCACATCCGGATACAACGTCCCCTGTACCAGGAATTTCACCGGCAGCCCGGAGGTATTCGCCAGCAATTTGCGCTGCTCTTCCACGAACACTGAAATGAATTCGTTGCCGATGATTTTTCGTTTCTGTTCAGGGTCGGTTACGCCAGCAAGCCTGCCCAGAAAACGCTCGGACGCATCCACGCCAATAACCGTGAAGCCCATGCGATCCCGCAACAGCTCCAGCGTCTCGCGATATTCATTGCCGCGCAGCAGCCCGGTATCCACAAACACGTTAATCAACCGGTCGCCCATCGCGCGATGCACCAACGCCGCCGCGACCGCCGAATCCACTCCTCCGCTAAGCGCACAGATCGCGCGCGCTCCTTCGGCCTGCTTGCGAATCGCGTCCACGGTTGCCGCAATGAACCCCGCGCGATTCCAATTTTTCTTCGCGCCGCAAATCGCAAAAATGAAATTCTGCAGAATCTCCGTGCCGCGATCGGTGTGATTTACTTCGGGATGAAATTCCACGCCGTAAATTCGCTTTTCGAGGTGTTCCACGGCCGCGATGGCGTTGTCCGTGCGCCCGGTGATGGCGAATCCCGCGGGAACTTCGATGACGTGGTCGCCATGACTGTTCCAAATCTTCAAGTGGTCGGGAATGTCAGCGAATAATTTAGAAGCGCCGGCCATGTCCAGCTGCGCCGGGCCGTACTCGCGCCTCGCTGCGGGCGCCACTTTACCTCCCAGCGAATGTGTCAGCCACTGCATCCCGTAGCAAATGCCCAGTACCGGTACGCCCAATTGCAGCACGTTGGGGTCGCACACCGGCGCGTCCTTGTCATACACCGAACTCGGCCCACCGGACAACACGATGCCCACGGGTTCCAGCGCGCAGATTTCCTCCAGCTTCGCAGTGCACGGCAATATGGCAGAGAACACCTGCTGCTCGCGAATCCGCCGCGCAATCAGCTGCGTATACTGCCCGCCGAAATCCAGCACCACAATTCCCTGTCGCGTGCTCACCGTGCCTCCGGCTTGCTGCTGCGCTGCCGTTCCACTGGTCAGTGCCATTCATTCACCACCCTTGTCGCGCCCATGCTCAACTCGGCCACACCAACCCGAGTAAGATAAACCCTACGCCTGCGAATAGCATCAGCACCATCAGATAGACTGGCCAGGGTGACCAACCATGCCGCTTTCGAATCTTCAAATATTCGATCGGCAGATTTAGTTTGGCGTTCGCTCTCCAGTCAAATGGTGCGGTTTTATATCCAACGTCTCGCAAGCGTCGCAAAATCAAGTTGTGCGGGACCAAGATCAGTCCAAGTAGCAAAAAACCGATCCACCAGCATAGCTTTGGCACAGCCACGCTCTACCTCAAAACAATATTTACGAGCTTCCTGGGCACCACAATCGTTTTAAGTATTTCCTTGCCGGCAATCAGCACCGCAATGCGCGGATCGGTGAGTGCGCGATTCAAAGTTTCCTCTTCGCTCAGATCATCTTCCACCAGGATCTTTCCGCGGAGCCGTCCATTGATCTGAATAATTACCTCGAACTGCTCCTCACGCGCCAGATCGTCGCGATACTGCGGCCACTTTTCGCGCGCCAGGCTCGTCTGGTGCCCCAGCATCTGCCACAACTCCTCCGCGATATGCGGCGCCATCGGCGACAGCATCAGCACCAGCGCCTCCAGCACGCGCTTCAAAATCATAGGGCTGAGCTCGACGTCCAGCGGCTCCTGCGCGTGAATCTCATTCGCCAGCGTCATCAGCAACGAAACCGACGTGTTGAAATGCCAGCGCACCTCAAAATCATTCGTGATGCGCTTCAGCGTCTGATGCGCCTTGCGCACCAGCAACTTTTCTTTCGCCGTCGCATTGCTCAAATCCGTCTGCTGCGTGAAATCAGTCTGAATCCCGCGCAGCCGCTCGGCGTGGTCCGTCACCAACCGGTATAGCTTTTTCAGGAAGCGCGCCGAACCTTCGATCGCCTCTTCGCTCCACTCCAGATCCTTTTCCGGAGGCGCGGCAAAAAGCGTGTACAAACGCCCCGTATCGCAGCCATATTTCTCGGCCATCTCAATCGCGCCTACGACGTTGCCGCGCGATTTAGACATCGCCACTCCGCCCTTCTGCACCATGCCCTGCGTAAACAGCCTCGTGATCGGCTCGTTGTGGTTCACCAGACCAATGTCGCGCATCACCTTGCAGAAAAATCGCGAATACAGCAGATGCAAAATCGCGTGCGTGATTCCGCCCACGTACTGGTCAATCGGAAACCAGTAACGTACTTTTTCCTTATCGAAAGGTGCGGTGCTGTTGTGCGGATCGGTGTAGCGATAGAAATACCAGGAAGAATCAACGAACGTATCCATCGTGTCCGTCTCGCGTCGCGCCGCTCCGCCGCATTTCGGACAAGTCGTGTTCACAAATTCCGGCGAACCAGCCAGCGGCGACTGCCCCTGCCCCGTAAGCGTCACATTTTCCGGCAAACGCACTGGCAACTGATCGTCCGGCACTGGCACGATTCCATCTTTTTCGCAGTAAACGACCGGAATCGGCGTGCCCCAATAACGCTGCCGTGAAACGCCCCAATCTTTCAGCCGGTAAGTCGTCTCGCCGGCGCCATAGCCCTTCGCCTGCGCGTCGGCAATCATCTTTTCCTGCGCCTGCTCGGTGGAAAGCCCGTCATAAGGCCCGGAATCCACCACCCGCCCATATTCCGTGAATGCCCCATCCATGCGATCAATGCGCAGCGGCACTCCGGTCTTCGGCTGCACCACAATCTTCACGGGCAGATGATATTTCTCCGCGAATTCGTAATCGCGCTCGTCGTGGGCCGGAACGCACATCACCGCGCCAGTGCCGTATTCCGCAAGCACAAAATTCGCCACCCAAATGGGAATGTGCGCGCCCGAAAATGGATTGACCGCAAATCGTCCGGTGAAAAATCCTTCTTTTTCCGCCAACGCGATGTCCGCCGCGCGAGAGCTTTTCTGCCGCATCGCTTTCAGTTGCGCGTTCAGCGCGCCTTGCCCCGGCACTCCGTTAAGAAGTTCATCCAGCTTCGGATGCCCCGCCGAAATCACCAGCGCCGAAGCCCCGTAAATCGTATCGATGCGCGTAGTGAACACCTCAAGCGCCACGCCCTCCGTCTGCGACACCGCGAATTTCACCCGCGCACCCTGCGACTTGCCGATCCAATTCCGCTGCATCGCGAGGACGCGCTCCGGCCAACCGTCCTCCAGCAGCTTCATATCCTCAAGCAGCTCATCCGAATATTGCGTGATGCGGAAAAACCACTGCTCCAACTCGCGCACTTCCACCAACGTGGTCTCGTGCCGCCAGCAGTAGCCGCCAATCACCTGCTCGTTCGCCAGCACCGTCGCGCATTCCGGACACCAGTTCACTTTGCTTTTCTTGCGATACGCGATCCCCTTCTCGTACATGCGCAGAAAAAACCACTGATTCCACCGGTAATATTCCGGCTCGCAAGTGGAAATTTCCCGCCGCCAGTCGTAACTGAATCCGAACCGTCGCATCACGTGGCGAAATTCCGCGATATTTCCGCTGGTCCACTCCCGCGGATGCGTCCCGTTCTTGATCGCCGCGTTTTCCGCCGGCAATCCGAACGCGTCCCAGCCCATTGGGTGCAGCACGTTGAATCCGCGCATACGTTTGTAACGCGCCACCGCGTCGCCGATGGTGTAATTGCGCATGTGTCCCATGTGCATGGTGCCGGAAGGGTACGGGAGCATTTCGAGCAGGTAATATTTCGGGCGTGAGGCGTCGTTATCTACAGCGTTGAAGGCTTGTTGCTCTTCCCACACTTTCTGCCATATTGCTTCGATTTGCGCGGGATCATAATTTGCATGTTTGTGGTCGGAATCGGCCAAGTTCACTTCCCTCGCGTGCGTGATTTCGATTTTGCCTTCTTCTTCGTTTTGGAATTCGTTTTCGCACGGTGCGATTTTCCGGCATTCGCGGCTGAACTCGTGCGCTTGGCCTTCGTCCCCGCCGCCTTGCTGCGGTGCGGACGCGGCTTCATGCCTTCGCCGGTAGCGGTCACCACGCGCCCCAACAATTTCCACAACGCCGCAACGTTGCGGCGATCGTCTCCCGGCGTATCAATCGGTGTTTCCAGAATGAAAGCCCTCGCAGCCAACAGCGGATGATTCAAAATCCGCCCAAAAGCTTCCAACCCAATCTTGCCCTTGCCAATATGCTCGTGCCGATCCACGCGCGAGCCCACATGCGTCTTCGAATCATTCACGTGCACCACGTACACGCGGTCCAGGCCCACCGTCCGATCGAGCGCCTGCAAAGTGTGCTCCAGCCCTTCCGCAGTGCGCAGATCCCATCCCGCCGCAAAGGTGTGCGCCGTGTCTATGCAAATCCCCAGCGGCAGATCCGGCGAAGAATCCAGAATCGCGCGCAACTCCTCAAACCTCGACCCAATCGAAGTTCCCTGCCCCGCCGTATTTTCCAGCAAAATTTTCAGGTCGCCGAGCTTCAACCCGCGCGCCGCTTGCTTCAACCCCTGCGCGATCGCCGCAACAGCGGCCAAAGGAGTGCTCTCCCGCCCGCTACCGGGATGCGCCACCAGATAATCCGCGCCCAAAGCAATCGCCCGCACCAATTCCTGATGAAACGCCTGCACAGAACGCGTACGCAATACGGGATTGGGCGAAGCCAGGTTGATCAGATAATTATCATGGATAACGAGCGGTCCCAGCCCGAGCTCTTTGCGTCGCGCTCGAAACCGAGCAGCCTCGGCCTCCGCAATCCGCATCCCGCCGCGATTCCACATCCGCGGACTCGAAGAAAAAATCTGCAAAGCATTCGCGCCCAAGCCGTGCGCGACTTCGAGAGAGCTGCTGATATCACCTGCGATGGACGTGTGTATCCCGATGCGAATGCTGCCATCTTTCCATGCGGGAATTTCAGGAGGAGGTGGTGCTTCCGGGCGGTACTCGTCGGCGGCGTCGAAGGCTAGTGTACTGCTGTGGTTTTCTTCCGCCATTCCCTCTGGGTGTCCGGGTGCCCTACGAGTCGCTGTGCGGGCAACGCCTCAGGGCGCCACGCGCGCACATGCTGAATCACCTATTTTAGCGGAAAGCGCACACTTGCGCAAACACTCATAAACGGAGCCCGTCGCCGCATTTTCCGCCACGGCCAGCAAAAAGGCGCAAAGTCTTCGCAAATTTGCTCTTGACAACCAATAACCGTATGGTTATGCTTCCCTCCATGCAAACCCAAGTCGCACCAGCGGCAACCAATCATGTGTTCGGCGCCCTCGCCGACCCCACTCGTCGCGCCATCTTCGAGCACCTCGCTCGCGACGGCGAACAAAACGTGCGCTCTCTCACTGCTCGCGCCGGCGTGTCACAACCGGCAGTATCAAAACACTTGGGCATCCTAAAGCACGCCCGCCTGGTTCGCGACAGACGCGCCGGCCGCGAGACCCACTACAGCGCCCAGCCGCAGGCCCTGAAGCCCGTGCTCGATTGGATGGGCGTTTACGCCGGCTTCTGGCACGACCGTTTCGATCGCCTCGAATCTCTTTTGAAAAGGATGGACCAATGACCGAAGCCGCAGCCTCACGCTCCCTCGTCATCGAACGCGAAATGCCGCATTCCCCCGAAAAAATCTGGCGCGCGCTCACCCAAGGCCGGCTCATCGAAGAGTGGCTGATGAAGAACGATTTTCAGCCCGTCGTCGGCCACCAGTTCAGCTTCCGTTCCACGCCTGTGCCGGGCTGGGACGGCATCATACAGAGCGAAGTCCTAACGATCGAACCGAACTCAAAGCTCTCTTATAGCTGGGGCACGATGGGCACGACGAGCCTTGTCACCTGGACGCTGACGCCGACGAAAGCCGGCACGCACGTCCGCATGGAGCAAACCGGCTTCCGCTCCGAACAAGATGCCGCTTATAAGGGCGCAACCTACGGCTGGACCAAGTTCATCGGCAACATGGAGCAGGTTGTCGCCAAACTTGACTAGCGCGGCTCGCGAAAGGCAAATATCTGAAACCTCCGGGATGAGAACATGAAAAAGTCAGCCGCAAGCGAAGGCCAGTCGCCATCCGAACTCATCTCAGAAAGAATCGCCGAACTCGGCGACTGGCGCGGCGAAACTCTCACCAGAATGCGCAAGCTCATTAAGGCAGCTGGCCCAGATGTCGTCGAAGAGTGGAAGTGGGGCATTCCGGTTTGGTCGCGCGGCGGCATCATTTGCACCGGCGAAACCTACAAAAAAGTCGTCAAGCTCACCTTCGCCCAAGGCGCGTCTCTGAAAGATTCCGCGCATCTCTTCAACTCCAGTCTCGAAGGAAATGTACGCCGCGCGATAGACATTCACGAAGGCGAAGAAGTTAACGAGTCCGCGTTTAAGGCGCTCGTTCGCGAAGCGGTCGCATTCAACAGTTTCGCCAAGCCCAAACCCGCGAAGAAAGCGAAATTCTAAGAACCTCCACCCATCGCACCCCGGCATCGGCCCAAATCCCACGTGGAACTCGCCGCGCCGCGCATGTATCATGCCCGGCGGGAGATCCGGATGACCAAGCCTCGTTTAGTCCTCTACATAATCGTTATTGCTGTCTTGCTCGCTGGCGCGTGTACGCTGCCTCTCGCTGCAGATCGTGCCGCGGACCATGCTTCGGAGGGCGCCGTGGACAGCCAAGCCTTCCTGCAATCGCACATGACGCCCGCAGGTCCTCCCGCAAGCGCATCAGCGGCCGCGGTTGACAAGCTCCTCGCGCAAATGACGCTGAAAGAAAAAGTCGGCCAGATGACCCAGCTCACGATCGAAACGATTGTTGACGGAAAGGACCAGGACATCCGCATCAACCCCGAAAAATTGCACAAAGCCATCGCTGAATACGGCGCCGGCTCAATCCTCAACGTTTACGACCAGGCTCTCTCCGTAGCAAAATGGCACGAAATCATCGGCGCCATGCAAGCCGAAGCGAAAAAATCGCGCCTGCAAATCCCCGTCCTCTACGGCATTGACTCCATCCACGGCACCACTTACGTCGAAGGCGGCACGCTCTTTCCCCAGCCGCTAGCCATGGCCGCCACATGGAATCCCGGACTAATGCTGCGCGGCAGCCAGATCAGCGCCGCCGAAACGCGCAAAGCTGCGATCCCCTGGTCGTTTTCTCCGGTACTCGATGTCGGCCGCCAGCCGCTCTGGCCGCGCCTCTATGAAACGTTCGGTGAAGACACCTATCTCGCCACTGTCATGGGCGTAGCCACAGTCCGCGGCTATGAAGGCGACGACGTTTCCAGCCCCGTTCACGTCAGCTCATCGCTGAAGCACTACATCGGCTACAGCTATCCCACCACCGGCGGCGACCGCAGCCCGGCGCTAATCCCTGAATCCACGTTGCGCGAATATTTTCTGCCCACATTCGCCGCCGCCGTGAAAGCCGGCGCGCACACCGTGATGGTAAATTCCGCCGAGGTGAACGGCATCCCCGGTCACACCAACAGCTATCTGCTGAAAACAGTCCTGCGCGATGAATTGGGATTTCAAGGCGTAGTAGTTTCAGACTGGCAGGACATCGAGCGCCTGGTAACCGCGCATCACATCGCCGCCACCGAAAAAGAGGCCACTCGCATCAGCATTCTTGCCGGCGTGGACATGAGCATGGTCCCAAAGGATTACCGCTTCAGCGATCTGCTGCTGCAGCTGGTGCAGGGAGGCCAAGTCCCGGAAGCGCGCATCAACGAAGCCGTCCGCCGCATCCTCACGCTCAAGTATCAGTTGGGATTATTCAGCGATCCTATGCGCGGCGCCGAAGCAAACACCATTCTCGGCTCCCCGGAATCGCGCCAAGTCAGCCTGAAAGCCGCGCAAGAATCCATCACCCTGCTGAAAAATGAAAACCGCACACTCCCTCTCGCGAAAACCGCGCACGTGCTGGTCACCGGCCCAGACGCCGATTCGCTGATCCCGCTCAACAACGGCTGGAGCTACACTTGGCAGGGCGACAAGGCCTCTGCGTACCCGACGCAAGGCTACGCCACGATCCTCGGCGCCATTCGCCAGAAAATCGGCGCGGACCACGTCACATTCGTCCCCGGCGCCGCTTTCGACAAAGAACCCGATCTAGCACAGGCAGCCACAGCAGCAACCGCAGCAAATGTTGATGCGATCGTAGTCTGCCTCGGAGAATGGGCCTATGCCGAAACTCCCGGCAACATCGCAGACCTCGCGCTTCCCGACGCGCAAATCCACCTAGCGCAGAAGCTCCTGGAATCCGGCAAGCCCGTGATCCTCGTCCTCACCGAAGGCCGTCCGCGCCTCATCCGTCCCATCGCAGAAAATACCCGCGCAGTCGTAATGGCCTACAACCCCGGCAACGAAGGCGGCCAAGCCATCGCCGACATTCTCTTCGGCGACGTAAATCCCAGCGGCAAGCTTCCCATCACCTATCCGCGCTACGCCAACATGCTTTCCACCTACGATCACAAAACTCTGGAAGGAAGCGAAGGCGCAACCACTTCGATTTACACTCCGCAATTCGAATTCGGCTACGGCCTCAGCTACACCAGCTACGCATATTCGGATTTGCAGGTAACGCCGCCGGCGGGCACAGGCAACGAGAGGATTCAAGTAGCGATAACAGTAAAAAACACCGGCGATCGCGTCGGAAAAGAAGTTGTTCAGCTCTTTCTGAACGAACAAGCCGCCACTTTCACTCCTCCGCTAAAACGCCTGAAACGTTTCGCCAAAATCGAGCTGCAACCCGGCGAATCCCGCCGCTACACCTTCGAACTAACCAAAGAAGATCTGTCTTTCATCAACGCCGACAACAAACCCGTCGTCGAGCCAGGCCTCTTCGACGTACAAATCGGCGGGCTGAAGCAAACCTTCGCCTGGAAGTAGCCCGAGAACCCGCCCAGACCACCATTCGTTCCGCGCTCAGCGGAACGAACAGCGCGTCCCGAGCAAGAAAGCGCGC
Organism: uncultured Acidobacteriota bacterium; assembly: GCA_963710845.1. Taxonomy (GTDB): domain Bacteria; phylum Acidobacteriota; class Terriglobia; order Acidiferrales; family UBA7541; genus Palsa-295. The sequence goes on from CAVQBU010000001.1 coordinate 65,560, forward strand.
CTGCCGGGAGCGTTCCCGTCAGCAGCGCCAGTTCGCTTGACGGCCCCGCGTTCCACGGCCATAATCCCAAAATCGAGGCCCTCCCATGCGGTATTGCTGCCTGTTGCGGCAGGCCAACCGAACGTCTCGCACCTGTTTTTTCACGACGCTACTCTTCTGCCTGGGCTTCGTCGGCTGCAGCAACTATTGTTTCGTATTTGTCTCCAACCCCGGCGGTTCGCCTTTGACAGGTTCGAACACTCCAAGCTGCCAGTTGAATACCTCCACCGGCACCGTGGGCCTGCGCGTTACCGTGTCGCCAACACCCTCCGCCCAAGCAACGCCATCACCAGCAAGCATCCAGCATATTTTCCTGACGCTGCGCGGCATCGAAGCCACTTCCAGCTCCATCCCCAACGACGATTCGCCCAACTGGCACGAATTGGCTCCCAAGCTTGCAACCCAACCCGAACAACTCGACCTGCTCGCCCACAAAGATGATTCATGCGACCAGAAACAGAACACGTTCGCCGAAGTCGCCATCCCCGCCGACGCCTACCGCCAAATCCGTCTGCAGCTATCACCTAATCAGCCGGCGACGGACGAGCCTGTGCCAGAGGAAAATGCCTGCGGGAGCGTGGGTTTCAACTGCGTGGTAACAGCCGATGGTGGAATCCGGCCGCTCGTGCTGCCCGACCCTTCGTCGCAATTTCAAATTTCGTCAGACCACATTTCCGGCGGCTTCTTTCGCGTCCTGCCGGATGCAGCCGTCAACCTCAAAATCGAATTCAACCCGCAATCTTCGCTCTTTTATTCCGCGCAAACAGACGAAGCCGTCCGCCTGCTCCCCGCCATCACAGTAGAGCCGCAAACCTCATGCGACCCCAAAGTGGCGTCGAACCAATAGTCAATTTTGTGAAGTTAATGCGTGGACTGGAAATCACCCAGCAGAATTGATGCCTTCAGCTCCGACATCCCCGTCAAACTCTCCGATTCGGCAGCTTGGCAGTGATCGCCGGCGCCCAAAAACGGTTCAGGCTTGAGATAATCGTGCTGAACCCATCCCATTGCACCGGCTTGTTCAAATAGCAGTTCGCCTGAAGTGCGTAGGCCTGCGTAACGTCCGCTTGTCTTTCCGAAGTCGTCAGAATCACCACGGGTATCGCCTGCAGGTCTGGATCTTTCTTAATGTGCCCGAGCACCTCCAGGCCACCCATCTTCGGGAGATTCAAGTCCAGCAAGATAAGGCACGGTCGCGGCGCGTCGGCATAGATTCCCTCGCGCCGCAAGAACGCCAGCGCCTCCACTCCATCGCAGGCCACATGCACGTGAATCGAAGCATCGGCGTCCCGGAAGGCCTCGCGCGTCAGCCGCACGTCCCCGGAACTATCCTCGACTAATAGCACCTCGGTAGCCACCTGTTCCCTCCTACGGTTTTCGCGAATCCCTTGCAATCACTGGAACGACCGCAGCAACCGCCGCATCCCGCATGAGCGGTGAGCTAACGTTAATGTGCGCGAAAAGTTTGCAGCAATACCTTGATTATGCAACCCCCCGCGTCTGCGGCAATTTCACGGTGGTTAGCCAGAATTCGTTGATGCTCTTGACCAAGTCCTCGAACGCGTCCAGTTGCACCGGCTTGGTGAGATAGCAATTCGCTTGAAGTTGATAGCTTTTGGAAACGTCCGCTTCCGCCTCGGAAGTGGTCAGGATAACGGTGGGAATCGTCCTCAGCTTCTCATCCTTCTTGATCTCCGCCAGCACCTGCCGCCCATCCATTCTTGGCATATTCAGGTCCAGCAAAATCATGTCCGGGCGGGGTGAGTTAGAGTGCCCGTTCTGGTTGCGCAGAAATACCATGGCTTCCACGCCGTCGTTGGCCACGTGCAAATAAACCGAAGGATTCGCGGCACGGAAAGCTTCTTGCGTCAGCCGCACATCTCCCGGACTGTCCTCCACCAACAGCACATTTGAAATCGTCCCGTCCTTTCCGATATCTGTCATTGATTCCCCCGTTATGAATGAAAAGCCCGAAGACAAATCGCCACACGAAAGTGAACCGCGCCATTCGCGCGTGTGGCTAAGGACTGAAAAGAGGAGTCAGCCGTTACAATAACGTGGTTCTGAAGGGGTACAGCTATTGTGGCCCGTTGCCCGAAGGAGTCAAGCGCGGGGCAATCGATTCCGTCAAACTCGCCAACAGACCGCTGGCAGCCGTCTTATTAGCGGCTGAACCGGAAGGGCGGGGCTTCAGCCCCGCCGTGAAGACTCGTAAACGAGAGGCTTTAGCCCCTGAAGCCCGGGTTTTCCATCGCGGCCGAATAGCTATGAGATCGGCTCCGGGACTTGAGACAGGTTCTGACCACTGCAGCGGTGTAGAATCAATGCTGCGAAATTCAGGAGTGACGAAAATGTCTTCAGCGTATCTTCTGAAAACCGAGCCGTCGCAGTATTCCTTCGCCGACCTGCAGCGCGACAAGGCCACTGTCTGGGATGGTATCTCAAATCCCGCCGCGGTAAAAAATCTGCGCGAAATGCAGCCCGGCGCGAAGCTGATCATCTACGAATCGGGCGACGTGAGAAGCGCGGTAGGCACGGCGACAGTCGAATCCGTGAACGCTTCTGATCCCAAGAATCCGCTCGTGAAGATCGCGGCGGGAAAACCCATCGCGCATCCAGTATCACTCACGGAAATCAAAGCCAACAAGCTCTTCACCGGTTCGCCCCTGGTGCGTCAAGGCAGGCTGAGCGTCGTGCCGTTAACAAGCGAGCAATATCAAGCGCTCGCAAACAGCTGAGCGCACTCGCCCACCGCAATCCCTCGCGCGCCTAGTCTCCCAACGCCGCAGCGGAAGTCGCGCCGTAAAAGCTGTACCAGGGCTTCGCCGCCGTAAGCTTCGAGTTCACATTATTAATATTCTTCACGCCCTGATCGCCCAGCCAATCTTCGAGCGCCTTTCCACCTTGCTTGGCGTAAACAGGAATCCCGTCCTTCCAAGTAGCGCGCCCGCACAACACTCCCGAAAACTCCACGCCCGATTCGGCCGCAAGTTCCAGCGTCTCCGCAAACACATCATTATTCACGCCCGCCGAAAGATAAATGAACGGCTTCTTCGCGGCAGCAGCAGCGCGCCGAAAATGTTCCTTCGCCTGATCGCGCGTGTACGCCGATTCACCCTTGCACGATTTCGTCCCGGCCACAAAAGCCATATTCACCGGCACTTCCACCTTCAGCACGTCCACGCCATATTGCGGCTTGGAAAATTCCTCCATGCTCTTGCGTACTACTTCCGGCTTTTGCTTCGCGTATTCAATGCCCTTCTCGTCTCCGTTCTCCACATAACCCACAAATTCCAAAAAAAACGGCACGTCGGACGCCGTGCATTCTCCGCCAATCCGTTCCACCCACGCGTGCTTGATATCATTCACCTCCGGCGGATCGAACGGCGTGTAGTACAACAGGATCTTGATGCAATCCGCACCCGCTCCCACCAACCGCCGCGCCGACCATATATCCAGCAAATCCGGCAGCCGCCCCGGACGCGTATTGTCATAGCCGCTATTTTCGTAAGCCAGTAACAACCCGGCATTTGACGCGCGCGCTCTCGCGGCCGGCAGCCCATATTCCGGATCCAACAAAATCGCGCTCGCGTGCGGCGTCAGCACCCGCGTAACAATCGTCTTGAACTCTTCCAGCATCTGAGCCGGCACATCCTTCTTGTCAATCCCTTTCTCTTTCGCAATCGCGCTCTTGAGCGAGCCGCGCTGGTCCATCGCCGCCGCGGCGATCACGCCGCGCGCATCCGCCACCGCCTTCATCCCCTTCTGTTTGCCAGGCGTAATTTTCATCAACCCCTCCGCAAAATTCGAAATTATCGACCGCCGCATTTTAGCACGAGTGTTCGCATGCGCGGAACGGCGGAAGGATTTACGGTCGAACAGAGATGAACAGAGGCGAAAAGGTTGGTCGCACAGCCAATCCCGCCTGTGCTGACTCTGCAAGGTTGATGCGGGACGAAAACTCTGTGGAACCCAGCGGCGCGTTCATCGCTTCCGCTGCTTTACGTATTGACACCACTAAGAAAGCCACCCAGTTGCCCAGTGATCCCCAGTAGCGCAACCCCCACAATTTCCAGGACCATCCGGTAATTCGGGACAGCCGTCCTGCCATTGCGCCGCGCGCGGAAATGAATCAGCCACACCATCCAGATCACCGCCGTTGACGCCAACGCAAACACGATATGCAACCGTAAAATTCCCCGTATGCGGTGCCCTTCCAGCGCCTACTGCCACGCCACCAAACCAGTCGCCACCACTGGCAGCGTCATCACCGCGGCCAGCAGCAAGTTTACGTAGGCCACGTACCCCAGCTTCTCTCGCTTCGTCCACTGCGCCGCGAAGTCGAGCCCCACTCCAGCAATGAACAGCGCAATCGGAAAATGGATCAGCACCACGTGCTGTGCGTGCTTTTCCATCATCAGCTGCTTTAAATCAAAAGGATTCATCTCACTGCTCCCTACTGCACGATGATCTGCCCGGTCATCTTCGGATGAATTGAACAGAAATATGAATAAGTGCCGGGCTTGTTGAACACGAACGAAAACTTATCGTCCGTGTCCAGCGCCTTCGATTTGAACACCCCGTCCGTACTGACCACCGTGTGTGGGATGTCGTCTTGATTGGTCCACGTCACGGTCGTGCCCACCGGCACAGTCACCGCCGCCGGCCCGAGACTGAAATTATCAATCTTTACCACGGCGCTGGTGGTCGCCTGTCCCTGGCCCGCCGCAGTAGCGTGCTTGTCGGCCGGCGTCAACAACGCGAACACCGTGATCACCAACGTCGCCAAACCAATTCTGGTCAAAATCTTTTCCATGGCTTTTTCCTTCTGCTTAGATTTCGAGTTCAACTTGCTTGCTGTGCGGAGCCCATCTCCAATGGGAACGGCCTGGCTGGGCGGGGCTCCAGTCTCTGAAGCCCCGCTTCTCTAGCACCACTGAATAATTCACAGATGGGTCTCCGACGCTTCCGCGTTAGGCCAACTGCGAATCCACAATCGCCAAAGCATGCTGTCCGCGCACGAAGTTCACATCCGTAATTCCCAGCACACTGCGCAGTTGGTCCGCCGGCACCTTCATCGGTCCGGGCGAATCGGCCTTTCCCGGTTGCGGCTGAGGAAATGCCGTGGACATCGCCGTGTGAAACGTCACATTTCCTTCCACCTTCTGCATGATCTGGTGGATGTGCCCGTTCAGCACCGAAACGGACCCAAACCGCTTCAGATAACCGAGCGCTTGCGCACTGTCATCGGTCCCCCAGCCCCATTCCGGATACACTGACCACAAAGGAATGTGCGCGAACACCACAATTGGCGTGCTCGCTTTCAACTCCTTCACGTCGTCTTCCAGCCATTCCAGCTGTTCGCTCCCCAGATTCCCCAAACCGCCGGCCTTCAGGTTCACCACGTTCACTAGTCCGACGAAGTGCACACCCTTCTTATCGAAGCTGTACCAGCCCTCACCCTTCGTGCCTTTCCCATAGCGATCCCGGTACTGCTGCCCGTCGTCGCCGATTACGTCATGCTCTCCCGGAACGAAAAACACGTCCTTGGCCACCGCGCCCTTCAAAATCTGATCCACTGTGTCGAATTCCTCCGGTTTCGCCAGGTGGCTGATGTCCCCGGTGTGCAGCAGGAATTCCGGCTGGATAGACAGCGCATTAATCTTGTCCACCGCTACCTTCAGCGTGCCGGCCACGTCCGGATTCGCCGGCTTGTTGAACCCCATGTGGCTATCGCTGATCTGCGCAAAGCTCAGCTCGCCGGCCATCTTCGCGGCGTTCCACTCATTCATGCGGCTCATGCTGTAAGACTTCAGTACTCCGCCTTGCATGACGCACAGGGCGCCGGTGCCCGCCCAGGCCATGCACTTCAGAAAGCCTCGGCGGTCAACTCCGTCGTGGTTGTGGTCGTGCAAGATCTCGTCTTTCTTGCTCTGCGACATCTGCTTCCTCCTGGGTCGCTTCCGGTCTGTTCCGGAGCGCCTCGTTTCCCGTACCGCCAGCGTTCAGAAAAGTGGCGCGCGCCCATTCCGTTCTGGGCCCGCGGGCAACGCGCCACCTGTGGACGTGTTCACCCTGCAAGACCCGGGTACCAGCCGTTTTATTCCCGCCTAGCCGCCCGCATTTTTCTTCAAGAAAATTGTGCCGCGCGGGAATAAAATCATCCCTACCGCAGTTAACGCTACGTGGAGCTGTAAAAGGGCGGGACGTGTTAGCTCAGGAAGACCGGGCGCGCTTTGAGGCCGAAATAATCCCTCATCGTGACGCTGCCTACAATCTGGCGCGCTGGATCTTGCGCGGCCGCGCGCAAGCGGAGGACGTCACGCAGGAAGCCTTCCTGCGCGCGTATCGATCCTTTGGCGGTTTTCAGTCCGGAAACGCCCGCGCCTGGCTTCTACAGATTGTCCGGAATTGCTGCTTCACCTGGCTCCAGCAGAATCACGTAGCCGAGGAAATGACGGAGTTCGACGAATCGACCATGCCGCCAAAATCCGAAAATCCCGAATCGCTGGCCATGGCCACTTACGACCGTGAGCGTCTGCAGCGTGCCCTCGAAGACTTGCCCGCGCATTTCCGCGAAATTATCGTCCTGCGCGAACTCGAAGGCTGCTCCTACAAAGAAATCGCCGCCATCACCACGCGCCCCATCGGCACCGTGATGTCAGCGCTCGCTCGCGCCCGCCAGCAACTAAGAACTCTATTGACCGAGCCCGAACCTAAGGGGAGCCGACCGTGACTTGTGACCTGACGCAAACCCGCCTGCATGCCTATTTCGACGGCGAACTAGACGCCATGGCCTCCGCCGATTTCGAGCGCCACCTCGAATCCTGTCCCGATTGCGAAACGCGCCTCGCCGCAGAAGAAAAACTTCGCAGCGCGCTCAGCGGCGCGCAACTCTACGCGCGCGCGCCCGAAACTCTTCGCAGAAATCTGCAAACGGCGCTACCGAATGCAGCCGTACCGCCATACGTGAAAGATCCGAAGGCGTCTGCCGAAAAGTCCTGGCGCTGGGTAGCAATCGCCGCCTCGGTGATTCTCGCTGCGATCCTCGGCACGCACTATATGGAAAGGCTGAATCGCTACTCTCAGCAGCAAGCCATGGCCGCCGTCATTGTTGACGCCCATCTGCGCTCGCTGCAGCCCGGCCACCTCGAAGACGTAATCTCGACGGACCAGCACACCGTAAAACCCTGGTTCGACGGGAAAATAGATTTCGCTCCGCCAGTCCGCGATTTTGCCAATGACGGCTTCCCCCTGCTAGGCGGCCGCCTCGACGTGATTGACAGCCGCACCGCCGCCGCCCTGGTCTACGGCCGTCGTAAACACATCGTAAACGTCTTCGTAGAAAAGGCTCAGGCAGGAGATTCGAAGGACGCTTCAGGTGAACTACAGGGCTATCACTGGATATCGTGGCAGCAGAACAACTTCACTTTTACGGCCGTGTCGGACACCGCATACGCCGACCTCGACGAACTAAAGCAGCTTTTCCTCGCACCGTAAGAAACCGACGGCCGTATGGGAGCGAGAGCCTCGTACAGCAGAGAGTCTGATCACCGCCGGAAGGGCGGGGCTTCAGCACCGCCGTTAAGTCGTCCGAGAAAAGGGGCTTTGGCCCCTGAAGGCAAATCTTCCGACGTGAGCTTTGCGTCAAGGACCGAATGGGAAGTTAAAAACTCGTCTACATAAACAAAACATGATGCTGATGCGAGCACGGCTGCGCCTTAGCGGAAGCGCCATCCTCCCCGCCAGCAACAGTCTCAACATCCGGCCCACTAATCACTGAAACCCCAGCCAAATCATCCAAAAGTTCCGGCCCATAAGCCGCCAGCGCAGGCAACGCCGAAAGCGTCCGCTCCTGCAACCCACGATGCGGATACAAAGCGTCCACCAGAATCCGCTCATGCCGGTCCAATATCCCAGTGCGAAAATTCTCCGCCCGCCCCGCCTTCCCCTTCAACTTCAAAAATTGATGCAGGATTTTCTTCTCCGTCGAATCCAGCGCCCCTGTCAACGTCTTGTCCAGATGTGCCAGCGGCTTGCGATAAGCAGACAACAACCTCCGCAGCGCCTTCTCATCCGCCGCAAAACGCCCCGCCAGCGCCCGCGGCAACGACTTCATCTCCATCCGCCCGCGCAAATGCTGCCGACCGCGCATCAAATCGCGAAAATCCAATCCATATTTTTTCAGCAATCGCGCAATCGGCGGCTCGACTAAAGTAAAACTAGCCCGCGGCAAAATCGCCGGCATCCGCCCCAGCAGATGCTTATAAACCACCTGTGCCTGCGCCATATAAGCAATTTCCGCCGGCCCGCCAATGTAAGCGGCAGTAGGCAACAAAGTGTCCTGCACCACTGGACGCAGCAATACGTTCGGCGTAAAAGCTTCCGGCGTCGCCGCAATCGCCGCTCGCAGTTCCACCAGCGAAAATGCCGCGGCTCCAGCGTGAAATTTCTCACCCCGCCGCCGCAACGGTTGCCGCACTCCATCCACATTACAAAAAAGCAGCGTGGATTCGCGCGTCACCTTCACCTGCGCGTGAAATCCGCCGCGTTCCAGCTCTTTCGACCGCCCCAGCAGCGCATCCCCCAGCGTTTCCGCGTCATCAATCGCCCGCCGGTAAACGCCGCTCGCGAATTGGTGCAGCCTCGAATCCAGCGGGTCCAGAAAAATGATGCCCCGCCCCGCCACCAATCGCGTCATCAATTTCCCGAAAGCCGAACCGTACGTGTCACCCGGCGTGTACGATTCGCGCAGCGCCCGCCCCACTTCCGCGGAATAGGGCCCCTCCAGCGTGTCCATCGCTGTCACCACCGAAGCAGTGATCCCCGCGCCCAGCGCAATCTCTCCCACGCGGTGCCCTTCTTCAGCTGCATCTCCCGGCAAAATAAATTCTGCCAGGCCAGTCCGCGTAGTCCATGCCGCGTGATTGATTTCCGCCAGGTCGTGGTCTTCCGTCGCCAGCCAAAATACCGGCACCGCATCCACCCCACGCCGCGTAAGTTCCTCCGCGCTAGCCGCCGCCGTAATCGCCTTGTACAAACTGTAAGCCGGCCCGGTAAAAAGCCCCACCTGCTGCCCCGTTACAATCGCCACCGCACCGTTCGCCAAACGCTCCAGGTTCCGTGAGATCGCCGCATCCAGCATAGCCGCGCCGCCAAATCTCAAATTCTGCTCGCGCAACACTTCCACCACGCCCAGGCGCACCGCCGGATCAATCTTCACTTCCTTAGCCGCCGCCGCAAGGCCGCCAATCGAGGGCGCGTGCCCGTAATATTTCCCCACGCGCTGAAAATCCTCCAGAAATGTCGAAAATAATTTAGATGTCTGGGGTATATCGCGGAAGGAAAGACAGAGAGACTCCATCGAAGGGTTCATGATACACGGGCCTCACGGCAGCGGCAACCGCTCCGGTGATCCCAGTAGGTCGTACAACGCAGTCCGCCTTCAGCGCTTTTCATCTCACTCCGCTAGTAGTAAACTCGCCACGTGTCAAACTCCGAGATGGGCCGGGTACTACGCGAGACTCCTCTTTTCCACCGGACAACGGACGGCTCAGTACCCTACTTTTGGATGAAAAACAGCGCCATCCGATTCAGCTCCTGTGTCCAAAAAACCAGCAGAACGCGCAAGACTCCGTCAGCGCGCCTCAACCATTTAGGAGCAAAGAATGCCGATAAACGGGCATGAAATGAAAGACAAACAGCGTTGGCTCGCCGCTTTCACTTTGGCCATTGCAGTTTTTCTAGCGTCGCTCATCGCCGGCGGCGCGCGCGATGCCTCCGCAGCGCAGGCAGCCGCGTCCACTCAGCAAGCCCCCATAGCCCGGCAGAGCGCCCTGAAAGCAGAAACTCGCCTCGTGCAAGTCAGCGTAGTGGTGCACGACAAAAGCGGCGTTCCCGTGCGCGACCTGAAGAAAGAAGACTTCACGGTGCTGGACGAAAAACAACCACAGACAATCCAGATTTTTTCCATGGAAACAAATCTGCCGCCTATCACTCCGCCCCCCACACTGCCTCCCAACAACTACACAAATCGCTTCGCCAACCATGCCGGTGTCCCCAACAGCGTCACCGTCATCCTGCTCGACGGCCTGAACACCTCCATTTCCGACCAAGCCTATGCCCGGAAAGGCGTGGTGAAGTTTCTGGGCCAATTGCAGCCTCAAGATCGCGTCGCGGTGTACACGCTGGGCCGCGACTTAAGAATTTTGCACGATTTCACGAATGATGCATCCAGCCTGGTCCGCTCCGTGCAGCAGTTTAAAGGACGCTCCTCGCAGGACCTGGCCGCTTCCTCACCCAATTCGCCAGTCAGTCTTGGCCCGCAGAACTTCGTCAGCGAATTGAGCTCGCTCAACTTCCTCACCGCCGCGGAAACCCAATCGGAAGCCAAGTTCTACACGGAGAATCGCGTCCACGAAACGGTCGCCGCCATGAAGGACATCGCCAACCACGTCTCCAGCTTGCCCGGCCGCAAGAATCTCATCTGGGTCTCCGGCAGCTTTCCCATCGCCTTCGGATTCGACAATGCCCAAAGCAACGTATTCTTTCGCGAGGCCACGACTTTCGATTCGGACATCGCCGAAGCCGTCCGCGCGCTGAACGACGCCAGTCTCGCTGTGTATCCCGTGGACGCCCGCGGTCTTCTGACTTCCTCAGCGTACAGCGGAACTATCGGCTCGACTACCCGTAGCAATACTTCCATCGCGCAGCAATCGCGCTCCTTTCAGGAAGTCGCGGTCGATTCGCACATGACCATGGAAGCTTTGGCCCACGGCACTGGCGGCATAGCCTTCTACGACAACAACGACATCCTGGGCGCGATTCGCCGCGCCATTGATGATTCGCAGGTCACCTACTCGCTCGGCTACTACCCCTCAGACATTAAATGGGATGGCAAATATCACAACATCAAAGTTGAGGTGCGCCGTCCTGGAGTGAAAGTGCGGGCGCGCAACGGCTATTTCGCTTTGCCGGAACCGAAACTGACCCCGCAGGTTCGCCAGTTCGTCATCGCAGAAGTCGCCCGCAATCCGCTGGACGCCACAGGCATCGGAATGAACGCTACTGCGCAACGCGTGGGCGACACTCGAACGCTGAAGACCGGGGTATTGTTTGACCTGAGCGGCATAACGATGGAACAACAGGAAGGAAGGTACGTCGGAGCGGTGGACGTGGTAATGCTCGCGCTCAGCGATCAAAACGTAGTACTGAACGCCGTGGACCAGACATTTCACTTACATTTGTCGCCCGAAATCTACGCGAAACTAATGAAGGAAGGCGCGTCCGTAACCAAGGATTTGACAATTGCGCCGAACGCGATGCAGGTGCGCGTGGTGGTTCGCGACGCCAATACCGGCGCGATGGGAACCGTCCGCATTCCGATGGCTGATTATTTCGCGGAGAAACCGGACACGCATTAGGGTAAGCTGAAGCGACTCGACACCGCGGCTGATTAATTTCGTGCACGCCTGAAATTAGGACCTTGCTGAACTCCGCGCGGTAATCGCCTCGAGCATCGCCTCGATTTCCACTTTGCCCGCGTCGCTTACCGCAAGCAGTGGCGGCCGCGGCAGCCCGCCGTAGAACCCCAGGCGATCCATCGCGTATTTCAACCCTGCGATGCCGTAATCCATCAGCAGCATTTTCGAAGGGATCACGAGTTTTTGCGCGAGCGTCTGCGCTTTTGCACGATCACCAGCCTGCGCCGCTGCATAAATTTCCACGCACAAATCCGGAAACGGGTTCGCCAGCCCCAAAATCGCACCCACCGCGCCCACCTGCAGCGCTTCGTGCACTGTCGAAGCCGAACCGGTCAATGTTTGAAATTCCTTAGGCGCCGCGGCAACGATCGCCGCAACTCCCGCGATATCTCCCGAGCTGTCCTTCAACCCGACAATGTTCGGATGCTTGGCCACGCGCTCGATCAACGAAGCTCCCACCGTGACGTGCGTGAACACCGGCACCGAATACACCATCACCGGAATCCGCGCCGCATCTGCCACGCGCAAGTAGTGCTCGGCGAGCATGTGATCATTAATAGACGGCTTGTAAAAACTCGGCGTGCGCACCAGCGCCACAGCGTAACCAATCTTCGCAGCGCGGTTCGTATGCTCGATCGTCTCCGCGGTAGATTCCGCGCCGGTCCCCGCGATCAGAATTTTTTCAGGCGCCGCAGCGTCGCGCACCGCTTCCCAAACTTTGTAAACTTCTTCCCAGCGCAACAAAACCGACTCGCTGGTCGAGCCGTTCGGCACGTACCCCGCCAGCTTCGTCTTGTTGAAAAGCGCCACATTGTTGCGCACTTGCCCCAGCGCAACACTCCCATCCGCCTCAAACGGCGTGACCAGCGGTGCAAAAATTCCGTGAAGTTTCATGCGCGTCATTTTATATCAATCGCCAGAGCAACCAAGAGGAAACACGCCAATGCTACTTCTCCGCCTGCGCGGAAGCCGCCGAAGTCCGCCGGTGCAAATCCTGCAAAGCCGCCACATCCGCACCATGACCAGCCATCGCCCGCATCCCCCTCGCCGCCGCGCTAGCCGCCGAAAGAGTCGTGATGCAGGGAATGTTGTAACGAATCGCCGCCCGCCGAATAGACTTCTCGTCGTAAAAAGATTCGCGCCCCAAAGGCGTATTGATCACCAAATCCACCTTAGCCGTCTTGATCAAATCCACGATGTTCGGCCGCCCTTCATTCACCTTGTACACAGACTCCACTTCGATCCCTGCGCTAGCCAAGGCCGCCGCTGTCCCGCGCGTAGCCACCACCTTTAACCCCGCGGCAAGCAGATCCTGCACCACAAACGCCACGTGCCGCTTGTCATGATCGTTCACGCTCAAGAATACAGTCCCCGTCTGCGGCAACCTCTGCCCCGCAGCCAGCTGCGCCTTCGCAAACGCCAGTCCAAACGTAGACGAAATTCCCATCACCTCGCCCGTCGAACGCATCTCCGGCCCCAATATCGTATCCACGCCGCGAAACTTGTTAAACGGAAAAACCGGCGACTTCACGGCATAGAAATTCCGCACCGCCAGTTCCTTGATGCCGTTGGTTTCGGTGTACTGCAGATGCAAATCGCGCAGTTTCCGGCCGGTCATCAAACGCGCCGCGACTTTCGCCAGCGGCACGCCTGTCGCCTTGCTCACATACGGAATCGTTCTCGAAGCCCGCGGATTCACTTCCAACACATAAACCGTATCCCGCTGAATCGCGTACTGCACGTTCATCAGCCCCACCACTTTCAATGCCCGCGCCAGCCGCGAAGTGTAATCGCGAATCCGCTCCAGCACCGAAGGCTTCAGTGTCACCGACGGCAGCACGCACGAAGAATCCCCAGAATGAATCCCCGCTTCCTCGATGTGCTCCATGATTCCCGCGATCAAAACGTCCTCGCCGTCAGCCAGAGCGTCCACATCCACTTCCGTAGCGTCTTCCAAAAACTGATCGATCAAAATCGGCCGCTTCGGATCCGTTCCCGAACCAATCAGCGCCGCCTGCGCCACATACTCCTCGACCGTCTTCAAATCGTAAGCAATCACCATCGCGCGCCCGCCCAGCACGTAACTCGGCCGCACCAAAACCGGCAAACCAATCTCGCCCGCCAGCTTCAGAGCTTCCTGCGGCGCTAAAGCCGTGCCATTGCGCGGCTGTGGAATGCGCAGCTCATCGAGCAATCCGCCGAACCGCCGTCGGTCCTCCGCCAGATCGATAGACTCCGGCGCAGTCCCAATAATCTTCGCGCCGTTCTGCTTCAACTCCAGCGCCAAGTTCAAAGGCGTCTGTCCGCCAAATTGCACGATCACGCCCTGCGGCTTTTCGCGATCCAGAATCGCCAGCACATCTTCCAGCGTCAACGGCTCAAAATAAAGCCGGTCCGAAGTGTCGTAATCCGTCGAAACCGTTTCCGGATTGCAATTCACCATCACCGTTTCGTAGCCATCTTCCTTCAATGCAAACGCCGCATGGCAGCAGCAATAATCAAATTCAATTCCCTGCCCGATGCGATTCGGCCCGCTGCCCAGAATCACCACTTTCGGACGGTCAACCGCACCCGATTCGTCTTCCTCCTCGTACGTCGAATAAAGATACGGCGTGAAGGATTCGAATTCCGCCGCGCAAGTATCCACGCGCTTAAAGACCGGCTGCACGCCCAGCTCTTTCCGCCGCGCCCGCACGCTAGAAGCTTTCACGCCCCACAATTTCGCGATTTCCTCATCGCTAGCGCCCGACCTCTTCGATTCCAGCAGCAATTCCGGCGGACATTTTCCCAAGGTCGTCGCCGCCACGCGCTTATCCACCGCCAGCATTTCCTGCAGCTGCCGAATAAACCACGGATCAATCTTCGTCAAATCGCAAACTTCCTCGCTGGACATCCCCCGCTCCAGCGCTTCAAACAGCCAGTGCAATCGATCCGGCCCCGGCACGTGCAATTTCTCGCGCAACAGCACCGTCGTTACTTCCGCCGGAGGACGCCACGCCGAACTAGGCTCCAGCGAACGAATCGCCTTGCACAACGCCTCCTGAAAATTCCGCCCAATGGCCATCACTTCGCCCACCGACTTCATCTGCGTCGTCAGCGTAGTATCGCTGCCCGGAAATTTCTCAAATTGCCATTTCGGAATTTTTGCCACCACGTAATCGATGGTCGGCTCGAAGGAGCACGGAGTTTTTTTGGTGATGTCGTTGGGAATTTCATCCAGCGTCATGCCCACAGCAAGTTTCGCAGCGATTTTCGCAATCGGAAACCCGGTAGCCTTGCTGGCCAGCGCCGAGCTGCGCGAAACCCGCGGATTCATTTCAATTACGGTCATGCGACCGGTTGCAGGATCCACCGCAAATTGAATATTCGATCCGCCCGTCTCCACGCCCACCGCGCGAATGATCGCCGCAGCAGCGTCGCGCATCCGCTGGTATTCCTTGTCCGTCAGCGTCTGCGCCGGCGCCACGGTGATCGAATCCCCCGTGTGAATCCCCATCGGGTCGAAATTTTCAATCGAGCAAATCACCACAAAGTTGTCGCGGTGGTCGCGCATCACTTCCAACTCGAATTCCTTCCACCCCAGCACCGATTCTTCGATCAAAGCCTGGTGCACCGGACTGGCATCCAGCGCCCGCGCGATCAAATCGGCAAATTCCTCGTGGTTGTAAGCAATCGAGCCGCCGGTCCCGCCCAAAGTAAACGACGGACGAATCACCACCGGATATCCCAGCTGATCCGCCAGCCGCACCGCCTCCGGCACACTCGTCACCACCTCCGACGCCGGAACTTCCAGCCCAATCTTGCGGCACACTTCCTTGAACAGCAGCCGGTCCTCGGCAATCTTGATCGCGCTGAGCGACGCCCCAATCAATTCCACGCCATATTTCGCAAGAATCCCGGATTCAGCCAATTCAACAGCGAGATTCAAACCAGTCTGCCCACCAACAGTCGGCAACAATGCATCCGGCCGCTCCGCCGCGATAATCGCTTCCAAATATTCTTTCGCGAGCGGCTCAATATAAGTGCGGTCCGCAATCTCCGGGTCCGTCATGATCGTCGCCGGATTTGAATTCACGAGCACAACTTCGTAACCTTCTGACCGCAAAGCCTTGCAAGCCTGCGTCCCCGAATAGTCAAACTCGCAGGCCTGCCCAATAACAATCGGCCCCGACCCAATAATCATAATCTTCTTAATATCAGTCCGTTTCGGCATGCGCTCTCGTTACGACTCCGTTTTCCGCACGACCAGCAATTCCAACCCGATCTTCATCGCTTCGCCTCATCCATCATCGTCACAAAATCCTCAAACAAATACCGTGCATCGTGTGGCCCCGGCGAAGCCTCCGGATGATACTGCACGCTAAATAGCGGCAACGACCGGTGCCGCATCCCCTCATTCGTATGATCATTCAAATTCACATGCGTAATTTCCACGTCGCTAGCCGGCAACGAATCCGGATCCACGCAAAATCCATGATTCTGCGCCGTAATCTCCACCTTCTCTGTGCGCAAATTCTTCACCGGATGATTCGACCCGTGATGCCCAAATTTTAATTTGAATGTTTTCCCGCCGAGCGCCAAACCGCACAACTGGTGCCCCAGACAAATCCCAAAAATCGGCACGCGCCCCAAAAGCTTCCTAATATTCTCCACCGCGTACTCCACCGGCTCCGGGTCCCCCGGCCCATTCGACAAAAACACCCCGTCCGGTTTCAAGGCCAGCACATCCGCGGTAGAAGTTCGCGCTGGCACCACAGTAACTTCGCAACCGTGATCCACCAAAAGCCGCAAAATATTCTGCTTGATCCCAAAATCGTAAGCCACCACGCGCCGCGGCGGTCGAGCAGCCGAATCAGCAGCCGCTGAAGCACCAGCGCCCGCACCAGAAACCGGCGCGGCCAAATCAATAGACCCCTGCGTCCATCCGTAAGTCTTCGCGCAAGTCACTCGCCCCGCCAGTTCCAACCCCGCCATCGTAGGCAAAGCCCGCGCCTCGGCCACCAATCTCTCTGCCGGAGTCCCATCCGTCGCCACCACTCCACGCAGCGCCCCCACCTCCCGCAAATGCCGCACCAACGCCCGCGTATCCAAATCCCAAATCACCGGCACGCCATAACGCTGCAAATACTGCTGCGCCGATTCGCTCGACCGCCAGTTAGAAGCCAAAGGCGAAAATTCGCGCACGATCAGCGCCTCAATATAAGGCCGCGCCGATTCCTCATCCTCCAAATTCGCGCCTACATTTCCAATGTGCGGATAAGTCAAACAGACAATCTGTCCGGAATAGCTGGGGTCGGTGAAAACTTCCTGGTAGCCAGTGAGGGATGTATTAAAAACGACTTCGCCGCCCCGCCGGGTGCGCGCACCCGCGGCACGGCCGTTAAATGTTCGTCCGTCTTCCAGCGCGAGGGTGGCGCGCGTTGCAGCCTGCTCCGTCAGTGTATCCTCCAGAATATTTCATCGTGACGCCGCGTTCACTGTGTACGAAGAAGAAAGCGAGCCGAAATGATCCACCGGCCAGTATGCAAAAACCGCCTTGCCGTAAATATAGGGCCGGCTGACGGGCCCGAACACGCGCGAATCATTCGAGCTGTCGCGGTGATCGCCCATCACAAAATAGTTTCCGTCCGGAATCTGCACCGGCCCGTAACTGGAACCGTCCAGATAACTCGGCGGCACGTACGGTTCGGTCAGTTCCTTCCCGTTCACGTATAAATGACTAGCCCGCAGTTCAACCGTTTCGCCCGGCAAACCGATCACGCGCTTGATAAACGATTTCGAATGGTCCAGAGGATACCAGAAAACCACAACATCGCCGCGCTCGATCGGCGCGAACCGGTACACAAACTTGTTGATGAAGATGTGCTCCTGGTCGCTGAGCAGCGGCGCCATGCTGGTGCCTTCCACTTTTACGGGTTGGTACAAGAAGATGATGATGACCAGTATCAGGCCCAGCGCGACGGCCAAATCGCGCGTCCAACCGCGCAATTCGTGTCGCAAACGCGGTAAGTTCGAGTTATTGGCGGGCTCTTGCGCGCTAGGCTGAATAGTTTCCGACATTCTACTCTCAAATATTTATAACACGGTAAGACAGTGCCCGCCAAGTCTGCGACGTTTGCAGTGTTAAGATGCGACACGCTCAGTTTCGGTTGCAGAACCCACCGCAAACGCATCACGGATGGCCCCAGATGAAGTGAAATCCAATAAACCGCATGGTAGGGCACGGCATGCCGTGCCTAGCAGTGATGTCCATGCGACGCGGCGCCGGTGTTCGTGGCACAGCCTTCAGGCTGTGCGGCGCGATTGTCAGCGCATGTGCATTGCAGTTGACGTTGTAGCGGCCGCCTGCTTTTTTAGGCGGGCGTTTTCGCCGTTGGATTTCTCGGCGCCCTCAGCGTCCCGGCGGTTCATCATTCCGTCAGGCATCCAACGCAAAATGCAAAATCGCCAGCGAAGCCAGCACCGCCGTCTCCGTCCGCAAAACCAACTCCCCCAGCGAAGCCTCCACAAATCCCGCCGAACGCGCCGCAGAAAACTCCGCCTCCGTCCACCCACCCTCCGGCCCAATCGAAATCTCAGCACTCCGTGCCGTCACATCCCGCAACACATCATGAATCGGCGGCGCATCCGCACGCTCCGAAAGCAAAATCTTGCAATCCGCGCGAGCAGCCGAGTAAGCCTTTTCCAGCGCAGTCGCCTCTCCAATCTTCGGCGGCCGCAAACGACGTGATTGCTGCGCTGACTCGAGCAAAATCCTTTCCCAACGCGCATGCCGCTTCGCCGCTGCCGCAACCAATGCCTTATCCGTCCGCGCCGCAATCAAAGGAGTGATTTCGTTCACGCCCAACTCCGTAGCCTTCTCCAAACACCACTCGAACCGATCGAATTTCACCAGCGCAATTAACAAATGCAGATGTAGCGAAGGCTCCCGCGCCTCGACAGGCTCCACCAGCGAAAATTCCACGCGATTGTCGCCGTACTTCAACAACCCCACGCGCTCCACGCGCGCCAGCCACACCCGCTCCCCGTCGCTCAACTCGTAAAGCTGTCCCGGCTCAGCCCGCAGCACCCGCCCCAAATGCTCAGCCGTATCGCCGCGCACCGTCGCGGTATCATCCTCGAATTTATCCACGAAAAATCGCCGTCGCATATTCTGTTAGCGTTTTCCCAAGCTCGGCAATCCGCCCGAACAGAATTGAGTATCCCATTCACGAATATCTCCGGCATGCAGTGTGGGTGGGAGCATGAAGATAGCCCAAAAGCGAAATGCGAGCGACATTCGGCCAATCACCGCCATTGGATACTGTTCCCAAAATACTTCAGGATTTCTCGCGGGCGTCCATCTCCACGGAAGCGAATCACACATGAGGAATCTGACCTCAAGCAAACCCGCGCCGAAGCGGCAACGCAGCGCGTCGGTTCCGAATTCTCCCTTCAGGCTAAGCGGGAAATCTTGGCAGTCTTTTCCAAGGTAGTTAGGGCGAGCGGCGACGTCAACTTGAGCCTTAAGCGTGATGTCGCCCCGAAAAGGAGCCTGTGTGGTTGTCCAGTAACGGAAGGTATTTTTCGTGCGTCGCCAGCCATTAGCTACGTCGGCCTTAACAATTACGGCTGAACCGCCGAGCTCATAGGTTATGTCAGCTGGCATGTAAGGCTTCGGCAGCAGATGTACGCGCTGAGTTTGAGAACCGATTACCCGAAAATATCCTTCACCTTATCGAAGAAAGTCGAATTGCGCTCCGCGGGCTTGTTCTCCACTTTCAGCGTCTGCCCCAACTGCTCCAGCAGCCGCCGCTGGTCGCGCGACACCTTCGCCGGAATCACCACGCGGATGCTGATGTACAGATCGCCGCGCCCGCCGTGCGGATTGGGCAGTCCCTTGCCCTTCTTGCGGAAAATCTGGCCGGACTGCGTGCCCTCAGGAATTTCCAGCTCTTCCTCGCCCTTCAACGTCGCCACGCGAATCTTGTCGCCCAGCGTCGCCTGCGAAAAACTAATGGGAATCTCGCAGATCAAATCCGAACCACGCCGCTCGAAAAACGCGTGCTCTTTCACTTCGAGAAAAATATAAAGGTCGCCATTCGCTCCGCCGTTGGTTCCGGGTTCGCCCTGGCCCGTCATTCGCAGACGTGTCCCGGAATCCACTCCCGCTGGAACACCCACTTCCAACGTGCGTTCGCGCTCGATGCGCCCGACGCCACGGCAGCTGATGCACGCGTCCTTGATCGTCTGGCCCGCTCCCTGGCACGCCGGGCAAGTCCGCGTGATGGAAAAAAATCCCTGCGAGTAAGCCATCTGCCCGCGCCCGCCGCACGTATGGCAAGTGGTCATGCCCGTGCCAGCTTTCGCGCCCGTGCCCTTGCAAGCCTCGCACAATTCGTGCCGCGCCAGTGTAATCTTGCTCGTAACGCCCGCCGCCGCTTCTTCGAACGAAAGCGACATGTCGTAACGCAAATCCGCACCACGCTGTCCACGCGCCCCGCCACGTCCGCCACGCCGTCGCCCGCCGCCCAGCACCTCATCGAACCCAAAAAGATCGCCGAGAATATCCTGAAATTCCTCGAAGATCGTCGAGTTGAAGCCCGTATCGAATCCGCGATTGCCCAGCCCCGCCATTCCGTAGCGGTCGTACATCGAACGCTTCTGCTCGTCCGAAAGCACCGCGTAAGCTTCGGAAGCCGCGCGAAAATTGTGCTCCGCCTCTTCCTTCTTTTCAGGATTGCGATCCGGATGCCACTTCAGCGCCGCCTTGCGATACGCCGATTTAATCTGCTCCGGCGTCGCGCCGCGCTCAACGCCCAAGACTTCATAAAGGTCAGTGCCGTTGCTAGCCGCCATCGTTGCTTTGTCTCCGGGAAATTAAAATTGGTGTCCTGCAAGAATCGCTTAACTCAAATCACGTCGCGCCAAACCGCTCTAAAACGCGCTCCTCAGTTCGAAGGCGCCGAAGCCACGCGCACCATCGCCGGACGCAGCACGCGCTCGTGGAACATATAGCCCTTCTGCATCTCCCCCACCACGGTCCCTTCCGGCTGCGCAGCCGTCGGCACATTCTCAATCGCATGATGCAAATTCGGGTCGAACTGCTTCCCCACCGCTTCAATCGGCTGTAGCCCCTGCTTTGCCAGCGCATTCCAGAGCTGCGCGCGAATAATCTCGAATCCCTTGCGATATTCAGGGCTGGCCGCGCCCGATTGCCCAGCAAGCGCCAGATCAAAAGCATCCAGCACGGGCAGTACTTGCTCGATCAGCAATTCGACGCCGCGATGCCGCTCCTGCGCGCGCTCTCTCTCGACGCGCTTGCGGTAATTCTCAAAATCCGCCTGCCGCCGCAGCAACGTGTTCTGCAAATCCTGCTTTTCCTCGACCAGCTTCTGGACCTGCTCCAAAGCCGACGCCTCGCCCGCAGGCAATGCTTCCGGAGCAGCCTGGTTTGCCGCGGCATCCTCCGCCGCACCGGCCGCAGCTCCAAATCCCGCCTCAGGAAAATCTTTGTCTTTATGTTGTTTGTGTGACGCCAAAGAAATCAGCCTCCCTCTTGCTCTTCAGAAAAAAATTGCGCCATGAACGCCACCGCCGTAATTACCCGCTCATAATGCATGCGCATCGGCGCCAAAATTCCCAGTGTCCCCTGCACCTGGTCTTTAGATGAATACGAAGCCGAAACGATGGCAAGATGTTTCCCCGCGTTCGAAATCTTGTCCAGCCCCAGCTCCACGTGCACCGGCTCCGGCGCCTCAATGCACCCGCTCAGCAGCGCGATCAACCGGTCCTTCTCCTCAATCGCCTCCAGCAATTCGCGCAGCTGCTCCGGGTTCGTAAAATCCGGTGACGAAGCAATCTGCGCGGCGCCATCCACATAAATCTTGCGATCCGCCACGTCGCCCAAAATGCTCGGGTCGCACAAAATCAACGCAGTGCCCGCCAGTTGCCCGTACTGCTCGCGGTCCTGCTCCAACTGCTTTCGCAAATCCGCGCGCATCGCCTCCAGCGTCCAGCCAATGTAATGCCGGTTCAAATATTCCGAGGTGCGATCCAGCTCTTCCTGCTTAAATGGCCGCTCCGGACGTATCAATTTGTCGCGCGTCACACCCCCACCTGAAATCAAAATCACCAGCACGCGCCCATCAGGCAGCAGCAGAAAACGCAAATGTTCCACCACGCTGCGCGCCAGCGGTGGCGCAATAAAAATTCCCAGCCCGCGTGACACTGCAGCCAGCA
Source organism: uncultured Acidobacteriota bacterium (assembly GCA_963710845.1). Classification (GTDB taxonomy): domain Bacteria; phylum Acidobacteriota; class Terriglobia; order Acidiferrales; family UBA7541; genus Palsa-295. The sequence continues at coordinate 87,303 of CAVQBU010000001.1, forward strand.
CGTGGCTCGCGCGCTCCATCACAGCCTCCGGAGTCTGCGCCGACGCCAGCTCGCGCCGAATCCACAATAAATCGGCAGGGCTAGCCGTAGCCTGCGCAGCCACCTGCTCCACAAAAAACCGATAGGCCGCCGCAGTTGGAACCCGGCCCGCCGAAGTATGCGGCTGGAACAGCAGACCCGCATCCTCGAGATCCGCCATCACGTTGCGCACCGTAGCCGAACTCAACGGCTCGATATGCCGGTGCACGATGCTCCGCGAAGAGACTGGCTCGCCCGTCTCGATGTACGCGCGCACCACATCCGTCAAAATCTGCTGGTGGCGTTTCTGTTGTAACACCGTTGGACTCATGACCTTCCGCCGACAACCAGCCAGCATCGCGCCAGCTGGCCCGCGCCGCTACACAACCATACTAATTTTAGTGTAGTCGCTGCACCGCAACCCGTCAACTTGACCCCAAAAAGCAGTCGCGCAACACGCACATCCTCGTGGGCATCGCGTTCCGCGGTGTTGACGTCGCAGTGGCACTGCTTGGCCCGCCAGCTTGCCCGGCTGTCAGCCCCGCGTCGCCTTCGCTTTCAATATTTGCACGGCGAATACCCCCGAAACGAAACTTGCGCCGCCCTCCCCTCGTATCATATCGTGTACGCGCTGTTGCCCCTGGTGCGTGCCCCTATAAGCGCTTCACGTGTGGGAGGATGGATGCAATTGACGAAAGTGTTGGCACTCGCCGCCGCCCTGGCAATCTCCTGCGGCCCCATTTTTTCGCAAGCGACGGCGCAACCGCAAGCCGCACCGAAATCGGTAGCTGCGGCGCCCGACGCCGCAACAAAAACACTTTCCACCCGGGTCGTCGCCTACCAGATCGAAGCCAAGCTCGATCCCACCAAACACACCATCGCCGCCAGCGAAACTCTCACTTATAAAAATCTCACTGGCCAGCCGCAGCAAACTTTCCCATTCCACCTCTACCTCAACGCCTTCCAACCGCAATCCACTTTCATGACCGAAGTCCGCCGCAGCGGCACGCGCGGCAGCGGTCCCGATACCGACTGGGACCCAAAACATTTCGGCTCCATCACAATAGACAAACTAGAAGTCGAAGGCGCCGGCGACCTGACCAACAAACTGCAATTCATTCAGCCCGACGATCACAACACTGAAGACCACACGGTCGTGCAAATCACCCTGCCGAAACCCATCGCCCCCGGCGCGTCCGTCGAAGTCCAGATCGCCTTCCACGACGTGCTTCCCAAAGTCGTCGAACGCACCGGCTACGCCCACGATTTCGACATGGTCGGCCAATGGTTCCCCAAAGTCGGCGTCTGGTGGAAAAATGCCTGGAACTGCCATCAATTTCACGCCAACACTGAATTTTTCGCGGACTTCGGCACCTTCGACGTAAAAGTCACGGTCCCGCAAAATGAAATCGTCGGCGCCGGCGGTGACCTCGTCTCCACCGCCAATAATTCAGACGGCACCAAAACGCTCACCTATCATTCCGAAGACGTCCACGATTTTTCCTGGACCGCCAGCCCCAGCTTCACGCTTGTGGAAGACTCCTGGACCGGCAGCCAAGGCCCCGTAAAAATTCACTTGCTGATGTCGCCCGGCCACATGTCGTCAACGCAGCGCTACCTCGCCGCCGCAAAAGGCTCTCTGCGGCTCTTCGACGAGTGGTATGGCCCCTATCCCTACGATCGCCTCACCATGGTTGATCCGCCGCATGGAGGCTCTGATGCCGGCGGCATGGAATATCCCACGCTGATCACTCTCGGCACAGCCGTGCACATGCCCCAAGGCATGCTCGAACCCGAAATCGTAACCGAACACGAATTCGGTCACCAATATTGGTACGGCATGGTTGCCACCAACGAATTCGAAGAAGCCTGGCTCGACGAAGGCATCAACAGCTACACCGAAGTAAAAGTAATGGACGCGCTCTACGGCAAAAATACTTCCGTGCTGAATTTTCCCTTCGCGCAAATGGGCGAATCCGGCTGGCAGCAGATCGGCTACCTTTCCGACCCAGCCAAAGATCCCCTCTCCCGCTTCGCCTGGAAGTTCTATAACAACAATTCCTACGGCGGCATCACCTACAGCAAGACGGCCACCATGCTGCTCACTCTGGAAAAAGTAATCGGCGAAGACACGTTGCGCCAGGCCTTGCACACCTATTTCATGCGTTACCGTTTCACTCATCCCACCGGCGAAGATTTTCTGAAGACCATCGAAGAAGTTTCCGGCAAAGACCTGCGCTGGTATTTCAATCAGGCCGTTTACGGCACCCAAGTCCTGGATTATTCGCTAGCCGATGCCCATTCCGATCCGCTGAAATGGTGGGACACTCCGGCTCATGGCGCGAAGAAAAATGACAAGCACGAGGTCTATCGCACCTACGTGAGCATCGTGCGGAAGGGCGATTTCCAATTTCCCGTGGACCTCGACGTCAAATTCGACGACGGTTCCACCGCCACCGAACACTGGGACGGCCAGGACCGCTGGGTCCGCTACCAATACGATCGCAAAGCCAAAATCGAATCCGCGCAAATCGACGCGCACAACCAAATCCCCATGGACCGCGATTATTTCAACAACAGCTACACCGAAGACTCAAACCCGCGTGCGGCCCATAAGCTCAGAAACGTCTGGGTCTTCGCCAGCGAATGGCTTTCGCAACTACTGGCCTGGCTCACTTGACGGAACGAACGGAAGGGCGGGGCTTTAGCCCCTGAAGTTTCAAAGCGGCGGCTGCACAACATTTGCACTAAAGCATCACCGCACTCGAAGGAGTGACGCGAATGGCAGAAACGAATCGCGGAACATTTTTTTCCGGCGCCGGGCTAGTCTGGAAATGGCAACGCTTGGTCTGGTGGCTTTTCGCCGTCTGCCTGATTTTTGGCTTCTACTCGACGCAGGAAATGACCGAGCGCGCCTCGTCGCTGCTGAACAACAGCGTCGCCGCGCAACGCCTGGTAAATGGCTTCGACTTCTCCTCGTTCATCACCCTGCAACAGTTGCCGGAGGCGCCGCTCGAAATTCAAGGCCACACCATCGCCCATTTCTCAATTCTCTTCGTGATATTCATGCTGTTCGCGACGGGCGGCATCCTCGCCGCCTACGTGCTCGGCGAAAAACCCACCACCACGGCCTTCTTCGAAGCCGCCGGTCACCATTTCTGGCGCTTCTTCCGACTGCTGATTTATCTCATCATCGTATTGCTTCCCGTCGCCGGCCTCGCCGCCGCCACCAATGCGATGTACACCCACATCCAGGACCAATCCATTTCTCCCTACCCCGCCGACCATTTCGCCGAAGCCGCCGCCGTCATTATCCTGCTGCTCCTGATCATCGTGCGCGTCTGGTTTGACATGGCTCAAGTCATCGCCGTCGCCGACGACGAAAAGAAAATGCATCGCGCCCTGCGCCGCGCCTTCACTCTTTTTCGCCGCAATTTTTTCTCGTTGCTCTGGCTTTATCTCCGCGTCAGCATCATCGAGTGGCTGCTCTTCGCCCTCGGCCTGCACATTTGGATGTTCCACCTGCATCCGCAATCGGTCGTCGCCGCATTCCTCATCAGCCAGCTGATGATCCTCAGCTGGATCGGCACGCGCCTATGGCAACGAGCCAGCGAAGCAATCTGGTATCGCAATTACCAGGCGAATCAAGCACCAGCATGGTCTCCAGCCCCGGCTCCAATGTTCATGCCAGCAGCCGCCACCGAGCCGCAACCGTAACCGCGCGTCCATCGTGCGCGCGCTTTACAGTTCGTTCACCGCTACCTGCTCACGATCTGTGAGGTTCTCATGCGCATCCTGCGCGCTGCGGCCGCGAACGTTCGCGTAACTCTGCTCATCTTGCTCTGCGCTTTCTTTCCGCCGCTGACGAAGGCTCAAACGCAGCCGCCCGCACCTAAAACTCCAGGCAATTTTCTCGACGTGGATGGCTCGAAGATTTATTACGAAGAATGCGGCACGGGCGCCGACGCCGTAGTCCTGATCCACGATGGAATCGCTGATTCGCTGGTGTGGGACGGCGTATGGCCCGCATTCTGCCGGCAATTCCACGCCATTCGCTATGACCGCCGCGGTTACGGGCGCTCTCCCGCTACCACCGTCATCTACACGGAAACGGACGATCTGTTCGCGCTCCTTCGCCACCTGCAGGTCAAGCGCGCGATGCTTGTCGGCAGCTCACACGGCGGCGGTCTGGCGATTGATTTCACTCTCGATCATCCGAATCTCGTGGAGCAACTTGTCCTCGTTGGCGCCGTCGTAGATGGTTACGGATATTCCGATCATTTTTTGCTTCGCGGCTTGAAGAATAACGAACCTGGCGAGAAGGATGTCGCGCGTTTGATCGCGAATTGGGCGAATGACAAGTACCTGCTCGCCGCCGATCATCCGGAAGCGAAAAAGAAATTGCAGGCCATCCTCACTGCGAACCCTCAGGATCTGACACACGACGATCTGCCCAGACCTACGCGACCGGCGGTCGCGCGCCTCTCTGAAATCCAGGTTCCCACTCTGATCCTGGTCGGCGATCAGGACATTCCAGACGTGCACGCACATGCCGGCGTCATCGAATACGGAATCTGGAACTCGCGCCGCGTGGTCGTCGAAGATTCTGGCCACCTGATGTACCTCGAGAAGGCGGACGAGTTCAGCCATATCGTGCTCACCTTCCTGCAAGCCAATCAAAACTAGTCTGGTTCGCCGTTCGCGCCCGATTTTGACTTTGTAGCGGCCATCTTCCGGTGGGCAGCGCTAAATTTGTAGCGGCCGCCTGCTTTTGCTTTTTAGGCGGGCTTTTTTGATTTGCTTTTGCCCTCGCATTTTTGGCGTATGACGACCTTCCTTCACGAACGCGCCACACTCACCACGCCAAATTGCACCCCATCGAGTAGTAAACTATCCCTCGCCACACGGAGGCAGTCGTTGTCCCAACCACACGCCGAATACTCAAACCGCCTCGCTGCCCGCCAAAAAACCGTTGCTGCCAAAGACGCTCTGCACAAACGAATCGGAAACGCGAAGCTCGCAACGGTCGTGATCGCAATCGTCATCGTATGGCTCGCTCTGAAAGACGAAATGATCTCCACATACTGGCTCGCCGTTCCCATCGTGACCTACCTCGGCCTATCGCTCGCGCACGAATTCGCTCTGCGCGCTCTCGCCCACGCACGCAGCGCGGTCGCCTTCTACCGACGCGGCACCGCGCGCCTCGAAGACCGATGGTCCGGCACCGGCGCAACCGGCGAACGCTTCCGCAATCCCAAACACGTTTACGCCGACGATCTCGACATTTTCGGCACCGGCTGCCTCTTCGAGTTGATCTCCACTGCGCTCCTGCCCATGGGCGAAGAACGCCTGGCGCAATGGCTCACCGCGGCATCGCCCGTGCCGGCCATCCTTGAAAGACACAAAGTCATCGTCGAACTCCGCGACAAACTCGATTTGCGCGAGGAATTGGCGCTGCTCAGCCAAGATCTGAAAGTGCGCCTCGATCCACGCTCGCTCGAAAACTGGGCCGAAACTCCGCCGCAACTTCCTGCGGGTCCATGGCGAATTGTCGCCGCTTTGTTGGCAATTTTCACCGCGGCCGCGACGATCTACCTGCTGGCTACACTAAGAATCCTGCCGTTGGCAGCAGTTCTGGCTGGAGAAGTGATCGTTCTGCTCTGGCTGCGCGATCGCGCCGAAAGAGTCGTCGCGACTCTCGCGTGCAACGCCGAAGGACTCGGTCTCTTCGCGGACATTCTGCGCCGCCTCGGACGTGAACCATTTTCCTCGCCACGCGTGCAAGCCTTCGCCACCGAATTAAAACGTGGCAGCAAATCCGCCTCTCAGTCCGTGCACCGGCTGGCAAACATTGTTTATTGGATTGACGCGCGCGAAGATCTGCTCGGCCGCCTGCTCCAGTTGCCCATGCTTTACACCGTGCAATGTGCCTTCGCGGCGGAGGCGTGGCGCAAACGCTTCGGCGGCAACTTGCGCGCGTGGGCAGATATCGCCGCGGAGGTGGAAGCGCTGCTTTCGCTTGCGAGTTACTCCTACGAACATCCCGACGATCCCTTCCCGGAATTTGCGGCGGCGCATTCCAGCGAACCCGCGATTTTTCTCGGAGAAGAACTCGGCCACCCGCTGATACCGTCAGCCGAGTGCGTGCGCAATAACGTACAACTCGATGCGCAAACTCGCGTCCTGCTCGTCAGCGGCTCAAACATGTCCGGCAAAAGCACATATCTCCGCACCGCCGGAATCAATGCGGTGCTGGCACTCGCCGGCGCGCCCATTCGTGGCAGATCTCTGCGCATGACGCCCGTCCTGCTGGGCACCAGCATTCGCCGCGTGGATTCGCTACAAGAACATCGCTCTAGCTTCTATACAGAGATTCTGCGCATCCGCGATGTATTCGAGCTGACGGATAACTCGAACCGCGTACTTTTCCTGTTCGATGAGCTACTGGAAGGGACCAACTCACACGATCGCCGCATCGGTGCAGATGGCCTGCTGCGCGCATTGCTAGAGCGCGGAGCGCTCGGTATCGTCACCACTCACGACCTGGCGCTAACCGATCTCGAGCAAGTATTGCCCGGCGCCATACGCAACGTGCATTTTCAGGATTATGTCGAGGAAGGAAAAATGCGCTTCGACCACAAGCTACGCGAAGGCGTAGTCGCCAAAAGCAACACCCTGGAACTGATGCGGCTGATCGGCCTGAAAGTTTAGCGCGCATCCTGGGAACGGCAATTTCCCGATTGGGGCTTTTGACCCAGTCTTTGAATGTGTTGCGGCCGGTCCCGCGACGCGGGACCGGGAAGTCGTCGAAGTTGGTTTGCCGCCGCCTTTCTCTGCGCCTCTGCCGCAATCCTCGCTGTTACATTTTCCGTTGCTAGGGCTTACGCATTATCAATCTGCGCGCGCTGCAACCGGTCCGAATAATCGATGTAAACCGTCTTCCACTCCGAATAAAAATCCAGCGCCGCTTCGCCCGATTCGCGATGACCGTTGCCGGTATTCTTGATCCCGCCAAACGGCAAATGCGTTTCCGCGCCAATCGTCGGCGCATTCACATAAACAATCCCCGTCTGCAAATCGCGCTGCGCCCTAAACGCATTATTCACGTTGCGCGTGTAAATCGCCGCAGACAATCCGTACTTCACCCCGTTGGCGATATCCAAAGCCTCATCGAAATCCTCGAACGGAATCACTGCAACCACTGGTCCGAAGATTTCTTCCTGCGCAATGCGCATGTTCGGGCTGCAATCCGTAAACACGGTGGGTTCGTGGAACCAGCCGCGTCCCCAGGCCCCGCTCTCAAGACGATGCCCGCCCGTCGCGAGCTTCGCGGTCTCGTCCTTTCCGATCTGCACGTACTTCATCACCGTATTCAATTGCTGTTCGTTGATGCACGGCCCCATATCCGTCGTAGGATCCAGGCCATCGCCAACTTTCAGCTCTTTCACTCGCGCCACAAATTTCTCAACGAATTCGCCGTACACTTTCTTGTGCACCGCCACGCGACTCGCCGCCGTGCAACGCTGCCCGCTCGTTCCGAACCCGCCCCACACTGCGCCGTCCACCGCGAGATCCAAATTCGCGTCGTCCATCACAATAATGATGTTCTTGCCGCCCATTTCCAGATGACATTTCTTGAACGAAGGCGCGCAAGCCGTGCTAACGATCCGCCCAACATCGGTCGAGCCGGTAAAACTCACGAGGCCAACGTCTTTATGATTGAGAAGTGGCGCGCCCGCCTCCGGGCCATGGCCGAAAACCACGTTCATCACTCCGCGTGGCAACCCAGCCTCGCTCAGCACCTGCATCAAATTGTAAGTAGAAAGCGGCGTATCTTCCGCCGGCTTGATCACCACCGTATTACCCGTCACCAGCGCCGGCATCGCTTTCCACGACGGAATCGCCATCGGAAAATTCCACGGACAGATCAGCCCCGCCACTCCCACCGGCGTGCGCACGGACATCGCGAATTTATTCGGCAGCTCCGAAGGCGTCGTCTGCCCAAATTGCCGCCTTCCCTCTCCGGCCATGAGGTAGGTCATGTCAATTGCTTCCTGCACATCGCCGCGCGTTTCCGCCAGCACTTTGCCCATCTCGCGCGTCATGTCGCGCGAATAATCTTCCTTACGCTCGATAAGAATCTCCGCCGCGCGATACAAAATCTCCGCGCGTTTCGGCGCAGGCGTGAGCCGCCATTTGTCGTAAGCGCCCTTTGCAGCATCAATTGCGAGATTCACATCTTCTTCAGTGGACGCAGGGAACATACCGACTAATTCGCCGGTGTTCGCCGGGTTGCGATTTTCGATCGCCTTGCCGCTGCGCGCCTCTACCCACTCGCCATTAATAAAGTTCTTGAAAACCTTGGGCCTGGCTGGTGTTGCCATTCGCATTCCTCCGTAAGCTCGGTATTACCGACCGCAATTTTTCAGTATCTCCAATTTGATGCAGCGCCAATTCCGGGGACTCAGAGTAACAAGCCGCGAAGCGCCCCGTCAACGCGCAGCCGTACAGCACACAGCCTGCCCGGCGAGTGTAAAGGATGTCCTGATAACGTTCTGCAAGGGATCGCATGAGACAGCGTGGGGACATACTGCAACGACCATCCGTTATGTTCACGGCTTTCGACGCTAACCCCCGTGCCGCCTATGCTTTGCCTCCTCTTCGCCTCGGCCGCAACTTTCCCCTGAGACCTGTGTTTCACCAACACGCGCCACCGAAAGCATCCGGGAGGCGGCTGAATCACAGGAGTTATAGATTCAAAGGCTTTACGGGCTCAGAAGGGGCCCAAATATGAAACGCCTCGTGAAATACTTAATGATCTTTGCAGTACTTGGAACCGCGTTGACTTTGGCGCCTAACGCTAGTGCTCAGGACGTCGCGGTTGGAGTGGGCGTGGGGCCGGGCTACGTCGGGCCAGCTCCTGTCTGTGCATACGGCTACTATGGGTATTACCCATACGCTTGCGCGCCTTACGGTTACTACGGCCCTAGCTACTTCTCCGGTGGCATCTTCATCGGTGCCGGTCCGTGGTACCGCGGGGGCTTCTATGGACGCCCCGGTTATGGCGGCTACGGCTGGCATGGTGGTATTGGGTGGCACGGAGGCGACGGCTGGCACGGTGGTAATGGCTGGCACGGTGGCAACGTCGGACGCGGCGCAGTTGGCAACGGCTTCCACGGCGGCAGCTCGCATGTAGCGGTCGGCGGTGGATTCCACGGCGGCGCAGTCCGTGGCGGTGGCGCAGTGCGCGGCGGTGGCAGCTTCCACAGCGGCGGCGGCGGACACAGCGGCGGAGGCCATCGGTAATCCGCAGTCGTAGCTGAAAGACTCAAGCGTTACGCAGCTCAAGCCCAGCCTTCCCGAATCATCTCGGGAAGGCTGGGCTTTTTTGTTTTGCGCGTAGACCTCACCGCGACGATTACAATTCATTTTGGCGCGGACGCGTCTGCTTCGAGAGCGGCGCGGGGCCAGCCGGTGGACCAATCGATCGTCGAGATCTGCAAAAACGGGTGACCGGTCTTGCCGTCGTAGGCGTGGAACACGATTATGTCACCGGTTGGTTGTTGCAGGATTGATTCGCCGCCCGGGCCTAGCCAGCGGGCGTTTCCTGTTAGTAGCGGAGTGCCACCGCCGTGGAGCATGGGTTTGCCGTCGACGTCCAGGAAGGGGCCGGTTACTTCGTGCGACCGGCCGACCATGGTGCGGTAGTTGCTTTTCACTCCGCGGCAGCATAGATCGAAAGACACGAAGAGATAAAAATAATCGCCGTGATGGACTACGAAGGGGGCTTCGATCGCTTGCCAGTCGCTGGGCAATCCGGGCGGCGCGGGTGGGGGATTTTCGGGGCGCTCGCGGCTCGCTAGCGCATAAAGCTTGGTGTCCTGCTGCGAGGGTTTTCCTGTGGCGGCGTCGAGTCGGCGCATTTTTATGCCGCTCCAGAAACTTCCGAAGCTGAGCCACGGCGTGCCGGCGGAATCGAAGACGATATTGGGATCGATCGCGTTGAAATCATCGCTGGCTAGAGATTTCAGGACCAGACCTTCGTCCAGCCAGTGGAAATCGGGACTGGATTGGTCGAGCGTTTTGTTAGTCACGAGGGCGATACCGGAGGTATTTTTTCCGAACGCGGAGAAGGCGTAGTACACGTGATATTTCCCGTTGAAGTAGGAAATATCCGGCGCCCAGAGGTCCTTTGTTTCGGGGCTTTCTTTCCGGATCCAGTCGGGGATGTCGGCGAAGACCGCGCCGCAGCGTTTCCAGTGTTCTAGATCTTTTGAGCAGCGCATGGGCAATTGCGCGTGCGGGCCTTGTTCGGTGGCCGTGCCAAATAAATACCACGTGTCGCCTTGCTTGATGATCGAAGGATCGTGAACGCCTTCGACGTCTCCGTCGACGTGATAGAAGTGTGGTGCGGAAGTTCCTTGCCCCGTAGCCACTGCGCCGAAAAAAAGCATCACGCCGACAGCCAGAAACTTGGCGCTGCTCGTCCAGTTCTTCATAATTTCGGCGCACCTCCGCGCCTTGCGTATCGAGATCGAGTCACTTTATATCACGGCACGTCGGCGAATCTCTGGCGTGACTGTACCAATTAGCAGAGGCCGGCGTGAGCGAGATATCGAGCGAGTAGAAGGGCGCCGCGCGGCGGGACGTTTGCCGATGTGCGATTTCAATGGTTTTCAGTTTTCTCGAAATAAGTGTGATTAGAAACGAGTGCTGATGTTTGTTTTCAATTGTTTAGACTGAATTCTAATTTTTGCGGCGTTGATTAGAAATTCTGCGGTCGTTACGATTTGTGCGTAGTTTTGCGTATGGTGGCAATGGGTGTGGTGGAGAGGAAAGCAAAATCGCAAGCGGCTGCGGGAGCTAGGCTTGGCTGGGGACGGAGTCGTTTGATTGCGAGGCTTTGCGGCACGGTGGCTGGGCCGTTGTTGGGGCAGCCGCGACGGTGACGCGGAAGTGCGTTCGTCGCACGAATTGTGAAAATTAATCATTTTTTGATTCCTGCACCACGTTAGCACGGGAGGGTCGACTGCACAGCCTGTACATTCGTACAGAAGTGGTACAGAACTAGTACCCACTGGCCTGAGAATTTTTCGAGGATGAAATTCGGCGCGCTCGCCGAGGCTTGCGTAGAGGTGGTGGTTGCTTGTTAAGGACGGCGTGCGGCGAAAACACGGAGGGCCGGGCTGAAAGGACGTATGCTTGGAAATGAGGAGCCGTCGCCATGAGCAAACTTTGGGAGAAAATTTCGACGATCGGTGGGAACGCGTCGCCCGAAAAATCTGAGAAGAAGGACGCGATTGCGCAGCCTGGCGACAAGGTGATGCACCGGGCTTCTGGCGCGCACGGCGTGGTGACCGCTGTTGAAACTATAGGCGACACGCTGACTCTTTCTGTGGAATGCACGAACGGTCGCATGTTGCGCGGGCTGGATCGCAAGGAATTTGCGTTTGAGGGTGAGGCAGCTTATGTGGCGCCGCCTGTGCAGGCCGTCGCAGCACCGGTCGGGGCGGCCGCGGAACCGATGCCGAAGATTGAGGGCGAGATTTCGTCGGAATCCATTCTGGAGAAACTTAGCTGAGGCGGTTCTCGACGGCCGATCCGGCGCCGACTAGATTTAGTGAACTCGAAAGGGCGAGAAACTTGGGAGCGAGTTCAGACAAACCATTCACCGCGACGGATGTGGCGATTTGCGTTTCGTTTCCAGCGTCGCTCGTAGGCTTCTTCGTCTTTGCGCTCTTCGCACACCGAACTCTGCCGCGGTTTGTGCCGTATATATTTGCGCTCGGGTGGATTCTGGCACTCTTCATAGCGCCAATCTTCGTGGTGGTTCATATCCTCCGCAATCGGAACTGTACAGGCGCTAGTTGGCTCTGGACGGAGAGCGTGCTCGCCGGTATCTGGATTGGAACGGGATGTTTTGCGTTGTTGAATGAATGGACGAGTGACTCGCCCATTTCGCTGCTCGCGATTGTCATCGGAATTGCGGTCTGTCTCACACCTCTTATAGCGAAGAGATTTCTGCCCTCACCCTAACCGATCGAATGCTGCGACCCGTTGAATATTGCGCGCAACGCGATGAGTGGCAAAAGTGCGAGTTAAAAAGAAAGAGCACAGGCAAGATTGCCTATGCTACCTCGCTAGAGCATCCAGCCGCCGGTTACGTTGATTACTTGGCCTGTTATGTAATCGGCGCCGTCGGAGGCGAAGAATTTTACTGCGGCGGTTACGTCTTCGGAGCTGGGAGGGCGGCCCATGGGGGAGCGGGCGTCGCGGATGCGGCGGGCTTCGTCGGCTGTTAGTTCGCGTTCGTCTATGTTGGAGGGGTTGATTACGTTAACTGTGATGCCGTTTTTGGCTTCTTCGATGGCGAGCGATCGCGAGAAGCTGACTACTGCGGCTTTGGCGGCTGCGTAGGCGCTGATAGTTCCCTGCCCGAAGGCTCGTTCGGCGCCTACTGCGCCTAGATTGATGATGCGGCCCCAGTGTTGGCGGCGCATGGCTGGGACTGCGGCTTTGCTGGCGTGGAAGACGCTGTAGAGATTTGAGGCGATTACTTTTTGCCATTCTTCGGCGCTGGTGTCGGCGACCAGCTTCCAATTAAACTCACCTACGTTGTTCACCAGGATGTCGAGGCGGCCGAAGCGTTCTACGACGGCGTCTATCAGGAATTGGACTTTTTCTGGGTCGGTGGCGTCGGCTTCTACTGCGAAGCATTCGGCGCCTTGGGCTTGGAGCGTGCGCAGCGTGGTTTGAGCTGCGGTTTTATTGGCGCGGTAGGAGATGGCTATGCGGACGCCTTCCTGGGCCAGTCCTTGGGCGATGCCTTTGCCGATGCCTCGGCTGCCGCCGGTGATTAGAGCGGTGCGATTGCGTAAGGGCACTGTGGCTCCTGGAATTGTGGCAGCTAAGTATAGTGAATTTTTTGGGATTTGGGGTGGTGAGCGAGGGAAAAAAGATTGGCCACAGAGGCACAGAGAGACCTGTGGACCAGGACAGCATTCAAAATCACCACTGATGAACGCAGATGAACACTGGTAAAGGCGGTGATGAAGGCGGGCGAATATGAAGGAATTAACGCAGAGCGCGCAGAGCGCAGAGGTCGCAGAGCAAAGCAACGGCAACGACGCCCGCCTAAAAAGCAAAAGCAGGCGGCCGCTACAAAGTCAGAATCAAATTCCACGGCTAAGAGTCGGCGGGACGCCGGCGCTACCAATTCAAGAACAATTCAACGGCGAATACACCCGCCTGAAGGCGGCCGCTACAAAGTCAAAATCATCGGCGACTGCAAGAGTCGTATGGCTGCAGCCGCTCCGCACAGCCAGGGGTGGCTGTGCCACGAAAGGCGATTGCAGGCTAGCCCATGCGGGCGACGACTACGGTGATGTCGTCGGCTTGTTCGGCTGTGCCGGCCCATTGTTCGGCGGCGGCGATTAGGTTTTCGGCGATTGGTTGCGGATGGAGGCTGCGTTGGCGGAGGACTTCTTCGCGCAGGCGGCTGACTCCGAATTCTTCGCCGTAGACATTTTCGGGTTCGGTCAGGCCGTCGCTGAAGGCTACGAAGAGGCTGCCAGGTTCGACTTTTATTGTGCCTTGGGTGAATTTGCAGTCTTCGATCAGACCGACTACTGTGCCGCCTTCGCTTAGTTCCTGCACGTTTGTGCCATTCACAAAAAATGGAGCTAGATGGCCAGCGTTCGTGTACGTCAGGGTGCGGGCTGCTACGTCGTAGACCGCGTAGAAAAATGTGGCGTAGCGATCATCTGAGGTATTGCGGAAGAGATGGCGGTTCAGGCTGGCTACTAGCTCGGCGGTCCCGCTGACGCCATCGAATCCTGCGTGGCTGCGGAGTGTGGCTTGGAGGCTGGCCATCAGGAGGGCGGCGAAAATTCCTTTGCCGCTGATGTCGGCCAGGGCTATGCCTACTGTGTTGGTGCCGGTGCGGATGAAATCGTAGTAGTCGCCGCTGACTACGCGGGCGGGGCGGCAGATGGCGGCTAGTTCCAGGCCGGGGAGCGTAGGGAGAACTTGCGGGAAGAGTTGGGATTGAACTTCGCGGGCGATCACGATTTCGTTTTCCAGTTTTTGGCGTTTGCTTTGTTCTTCGATTAGTTCGGCGATGGAGCTGGTCATTTCGTTGAAGGATTCGCCAAGAGCGCCGAGTTGGTCGCGTTGGTGAACTCTTACGCGTTGAGTGAAATCGCCGCGGCGGACGTGAAGCGTGGCTTTATAGAGATCGTCGACCGATGAGGTGATGGTGCGGGTTAAGACGAAACCTGTGGCTAGTCCGGCGATGCCCAGGAGCAGGAAGATTACTGCGGCGGCGATCAGCAGGATTTCCAGGACGGGGCCGACGTCGCCTACGGAAGTGAAGAGGCGGCGGTTGAGCGCTGAGGCGCGGATGCCAAAGGAGGCGAAGACGGCAGCGGGCGCGTCGGGTGGCTGCGGACCTACATGGGCTAATTCGATGGTGGAGACGCCGCTGATGCGAACGTCCGCCCAATTTTGCGGCGGCCCCAGGGTGCGGCGGCGGCTGGCGATTTGTTCGCCGGGGATGAAAACGTGGCCGTTGAAATTCAGGGAGATGCCAGAGGGATTTGTTTCGCCGCCGGGACGGAGCGGGATTATCGCTATCGGGCCGAACTCGGACGCGAAGCTGTCTAGGAATGCGGAATTTAGCGGCGTCGCGACTACTAGATTGAAGGGGCCGGCGGGACCGTTTTTGCTTACGGCTGCGGCGATCCAGATTTTTCCGTCAATTTCTACCAGGCCGGCGAAGTGTTGGCCGTCTTGAGATTGTTGCTGGATTACGCGCTGGCCGCGATTGGGGAAGACGCGGAGGTCGGGCCACTCTTTGCGTTCGGCTTCGATTAGATTTGAGACGCCGGGGCGTTGGAGGATGGATTCGTTCTGAGGCTCTGCGCCGTGGGCGGCTTCCATTTCTACTGCTCCGGCTAGGGCGTCGGCATCGGCGGCTATGGTGCTGATGCGGTCTTGGAGATCGTCGTGGAAGAGGTGGGCGCCTAGCTGGAGATAGAGACCGTAGGTGGCCAGGCCTGCCATCGAGAGCAGGAGGATTACTGGAACAACTGCGATGAAAACATACGTGACGATCAGGCGGTTGCGGAGGGTCCACATGAAGCGATTGCGGAGCCAGGGGATCAGGCGGACGAAGAGATAGACCGCTGAGAGGAAGGCTAGGAAAGTGAGGAAGCCGGTGAATGGGATTGTGGGGCGGAACAGAAGTGCGATGTGCGCGAGGATGTAGATTGCGACGACGGCCGTGGCGATTATGTCCAGCGGCGAGGTGCGGCGCAGGAGGAGGATTAGGCGGCGAGGAGAGAGTGGGGTCACTTTGGTTCGCGTTTAGCTTTAGAAGAATAGCTGAGGCGGAGCTGTTATGGAAGCCGAGCGCGGATCGGAAAAAAGTGGCGGCGCGGAATTGGTTGGCGCGCAGCCAATAGTGGCTGTGCAACGAAGACGGTGCGCGGCGGTGTGACTGAAGGATGCCAATCGGGAGATTGGCGTTCCCAGGAAGGGCACGAAAACTTTATGCAGATTCGAGGAATTCGGCGCTATGCAAGTGCGTTATAGGGCGCTGCGATCGTTTTGTTGGACGCGGCTGTGGTGGCGGCTGTAGGCGAAATAGACGACCAGGCCGATTACCAGCCAGATGATCAGGCGGGCCCAGTTGACCCAACCTAGTTTGTACATCATGTAACCGTTGAAGAGGATGCCCAGGATCGGGACTAGCGGGACCAAGGGTGTGCGGAAAGGGCGCGGTTGATTGGGATTGGTTTTGCGCAGGACCATGATGGATATGCAGACGATGATGAAAGCGAAGATGGTTCCGATGTTGACCATTTCACCGATGATGCTGATGGGAGTAATGCTGCCGATGATGGCGGCGATCAGGCCGACCAGGATTGTGTTCTTGTAGGGCGTGCGAAATTTGGGATGAATCGCGGCAAAGAAATTGCGCGGCAGCAGGCCGTCGTTCGCCATGGAATAGAGTACGCGGGTCTGACCGAGCAGCATCACGAGCATGACGCTGGTCAGTCCGGCTAAGGCACCGGCGGTGATCAGGTAGGAAGCTTTCGTCAGGCCGCGATCGAGGAAGGCTACGGCCAGAGGGGCTTCGATATTGATTTCTTTCCAGGGCACCATGCCGGTGAGAACCGCGGCGACGAGAATGTAGAGAATGGTGCACATCACGAGGGACGCGATGATGCCGATGGGGAGGTCGCGCTGGGGATTTTTGGCTTCCTGCGCGGTGGTGGAGACGGCGTCAAAACCGATGTACGCGAAAAATATGTAGGCGGCTCCCCTACCGATGCCGCCGAAACCCATAGGCGCGAAGCTGGACCAATCGTGTCCCCAGTTGGAGGGATTGACGTAACGCATTCCTAGCAGGATTACGAAGAGCACGACGGCGACTTTGACGATGACGATGGTGGCGTTGAAGGAGGCGCTTTCCTTGATGCCGATGACCAGGACGGCGGTGATGATCAGGGCGATGAGGAACGCGGGGAGATTGAATCCGATTTCGACACCGAACAGAACGGGGGCGGCGACGAGGTCGTGCGCACGTTGCAGGAGTTCGGGGGGCTGCGCGGTGATGATGTCCCCTACGCGGGAGAGAAAGGCCTGGGAGCCCAGGACTAACGAAGGATCCGATGCGTGGGCCATCTGGCGCGCGATGACATTTTCGGCGGTGACGAGAGCGGTCCAGTGGTCGTAGGCGAGCCAGAGGGGCATTTTAAGGTTGAAGATTTTGAGAAATTCGATGAAGTGATTGGACCAGCCGGAGGAGACGGTGCTGGCGCCCATGGCGTATTCGAGAGTTAGATCCCAGCCGATGATCCAGGCGATTAGCTCGCCGAGCGCGGCGTAGGCGTAGGTGTAGGCGCTACCTGCTAGCGGGATGAGCGCGGCGAATTCTGCGTAGCAGAGGCCAGCGAAGGCGCAGCCCAGGCCGGAGATTATGAAGGAGAGCATTAGGCCGGGGCCGGCGTAGTGGGCGCCGAGGCCGGAGAGGACGAAGATGCCTGCACCGATTACGGCGCCAACTCCTAGGGCGGTGAGAGAGACGGGGCCGAGCGTGCGTTTCAGGGTGTGCTCGCCTGTGGCTTTGGCTTCGTTGAGCAGCCAGTCCATTGGTTTCTTTTTGAACAGCGGGTTGCTCATGCTTTGCGTCCTCCGTCGGGTTGCGGGCGCGTTAGAAAGACAAACTCACCACTGATGAACACTGATCAAAACTGATAAAAACATTCACGCTGAAAATGCAGTCCAAAATAGCCTGCGGTTCGCGTGGATGAAAAATAACACACAGGCGCGAGGTAGCAACTACTAAATCGGTGCTGTGCGCCCATTCTCGTCACGTCCCGGTGTTGCGCGCGGCGATTGCTTGCGCTGCTAGCGATAGATATTCTCGGGCGCGTTGGGCTGGGTCTGGGGCATTTCCCAAGTCGCTGATGATGGCTACGGAATCGGCGCCGGCTTGGAAGACTTCGGCGGCGGAGTTTATGGTGATGCCGCCGATGGCTACTAGGGGTTTGCGAGTTAGTTTTCTAGCTGCGCGAATTAGGTCCAGGCCTACTACTGGGTCGGGATTTTCCTTCGTGGTGGTTGGGTAGATCGGGCCCACGGCTATGTAGTCCGCGGAAGTTTCGTTGGCGGCGCGGAGTTGATCTAGATTGTGGGTCGAGATGCCAACCCATTGGGGGGCGGGACATAGTTTGCGCGCGGCTTCTACTGGGAGATCTACTTGGCCGACGTGGACTCCTCTGGCGTGGGTGATGCTAGCGATGTCCGGGCGGTCGTTGAGGATGATGCGGACGTTTTTGGGAGCGGCGGCGATCAGGGCGGTTGCGATTTCTTGGAAGTGGAGCGGGGGGATGTGTTTGGCGCGGAGTTGGATTAGTTGGACGCCGGCGTCGGTGAGTTTTTGGGCGAGGGATAGGAGTGAATCGAGCGGTTGTGCCGGCGTGGCGTCGAGTATGGCATATAGAGCCGGAAACAACTGAACCTCCGTTACAGCACAGGGCGAATTCGAGAGCAGCGTCAAAGACGCCCGCCTAAAGAAAAAGCAGGCGGCCGCTACAAATTCAACGGCTACTTCAAAAGCTACTTTGATGGCTTCTACTTCGCTGCGACGGCTAGGGCGCGATCGAGAAAGTGGGTGTCGAATTTGCCGGCTATGAAGTCTTTGTCGGCTAGGATCTTTTTGTGAAGCGGGATCGTGGTCTTGATTCCCTCGACTATGAAGCCTTCGAGGGCGCAATTCATGCGGGCTATGGCTTCGGCGCGGTCGTTACCGTGGGCGATTATTTTGGCAATCAGGGAATCGTAGTATGGGGGAATGACCGCGTCGGAGTAGCTTGCGGTGTCCACTCTTATGCCGGGGCCGCCGGGGACGCGGAAGGCGGTGATGCGTCCGGCGCTGGGGACGAAGGTTTCGGGGTCTTCGGCGTTGACGCGACATTCGATGGCGTGGCCGCGAAATTCTATTGGGCCCAGGATGTCGGTGAGTTTTTCCCCTGCGGCTACGCGGATTTGGGATTTTACCAGATCAACGCCGGTGACCATTTCGGTTACGGGATGTTCAACCTGGATGCGAGCGTTCATTTCGATGAAGTAGAGGTCGCCGGATTCTTCGCGCAGAAATTCAACGGTGCCGGCGCTCGAATAGCCGAGTTTTTTCAGTGCGTCTACTACTTGTTTGCCGATTCTCTTGCGCGTGGCTGCGTCCATGGCTACGGACGGCGATTCTTCGAGGACTTTCTGGTGGCGGCGCTGGAGCGAACATTCGCGTTCGCCGAGGTGGACTACGTTGCCGTGTTTGTCGCCTAGGACTTGGAACTCGATATGGCGCGGGTGCTCGATTAATTTTTCGATATAGACGTTGGGGCTACCGAAGGCTTGCTGGGCCTCGGCTTTGGCGGTCTGGAACAGGGGGATCAGCTCGCGGGCGTTGCGGACGATGCGCATGCCGCGGCCGCCGCCACCTTCGGCGGCTTTGATCATCACCGGATAGCCGATTTCGAGCGCGATTTTTTTGGCGGCGTCTTCGTCGGGGACTACTCCGGCGCTGCCGGGAATAATGGGGAGTCCGGCGGCGGCCATGGCTTCGCGCGCTTTATCTTTTTCGCCCATCAGGCGGATGGCATCGGGGTTCGGGCCGATGAAAGTGATGTGGGAGGCTTCGCAGACTTCGGCGAAGTTGGCGTTTTCGGAGAGGAAGCCGTAGCCGGGGTGGATGGCGTCCACGTTGGCGATTTCGGCGGCGCTGATTACTTGCGGGATATTCAGATAGCTTTCGCTGCTGCGGGGAGGGCCGATGCAGATGGCTTCGTCGGCGAAGCGAACGTGGAGGGAGTTGCGGTCGGCTTCAGAGTAGACGGCTACGGTTTTGACGCCGAGTTCACGGCAGGCGGAGAGGATGCGGAGCGCAATTTCGCCGCGGTTGGCGATCAGGATTTTTCGGAACATGGGCCTCGGAGAAAACGGTAACAGCAAATTCAAAATCGGAACTTCAGCGGCTAAAGCCGCTCGGATTCCCATGTTTATGTCGTGGCTAAAGCCACGACCTACAAAGATTCCGAAACAAATTCAACGGCAAGTTCAAAGGCGCCCATACCGCAAAGGCGGGATGGACGTTACAAATTCAAAAACAAATTCAACAGCAACGTCAAAAGCAACGGCTCGTTTCTCTGCGTTTATCTTGCACAGCCAAGAGTGGCTGTGCCACGAAACCGGGCTGACTTATTTTTTGCGGTGGGGGCGGATGCCGAATAGGGACTCGCCGTATTCCACCGGATGACCGTTTTCGACGAAGATGCGGACTACTTCGCCGGCTGCGTCGGATTCGATTTCGTTCATCAGCTTCATGGCTTCGATGATGCAGAGAACCTGGCCGGTTTCTACTTTCGAGCCGATGCTCACGAAGGGATCGGCGTCGGGACCTGCGGCCACGTAGAAGGTGCCTACGATCGGGGACTTCACGATGTGCAAATCTTCGTGGCGCGCGGTGTCTGCGGCTGCGGCGTGCTGCGCAGCTCCTGATGCGGCGCCCGAGCCTGCGGCGGATAGTGCGCCAGAGGCTGCTGACGATGCGTGGCTGGCGTGCGCCGGCGCGGAGGCCACTACGATTTCGGGCATCTGGCCTGACGGGAATGTGTACGACGGTGATGACGGCTTCTTCAGCCTTATGCGGAAGCCCTGGCGCTCGTATTCGAATTCTTCGAGACCGTGCTTGCGCATGAAGTCCAGTAGCTTTTCGATTTCGGGGAGGTCCACGCCATGAGTGGGGGAGCCGGATGCTGATTTAGGAGTCTGTTTTTTCGCCATTTAGAGTTCTAGAAATTCCCGGGAAGCACTGGTTAATACCTCAGCGCCACGCGAGGTTACCAGCACTTCATCTTCGATTCGAATGCCGCCCAAGCGTTCGATATAGACGCCGGGCTCAACCGTGACGACCATGCCCGATTCGAGCAGGGTTTCCTCTGCACGGCCCAGCCGGGGCATCTCGTGAATTTCGAGGCCCAAGCCGTGCCCGGTGCTATGAGTGAAGTAACGCTCCAGGCCCAAACGCTTGAAAACTTTGCGCGCTGCAGCGTCCACGGATGCGGCCGAAACTCCCGGCCGGATGGCGGCGATAGCGGCTTCCTGGGATTCGAGGACTGCGTCGTAGAGCGAGCGCACTTTACTACGCACCCCATCCCGCGCTCCGACAGAAGACCGTCCCAGGAAGACGGTACGTGTCATGTCGCTACAGTAGTCGCGCAGTATAGCACCCTGGTCAAGGACGACCAACTCGTTTTTCCTGAGGAGCTTGGGCGTGGGGCGCGCGTGGGGCAAGGCGGAGCGGGTACCCGACGCGACAATGGTTTCAAAGGATGCGCCGCTGGCGCCTTGCAGTTTCATGGAGCGCTCGATATCGGCAGCGACCGCGAGTTCGGAGATGCCGGGCTTCACGTTGCAGACGGCGGCGGTCCAGACGTCGCTGATAAGGCGCGCGGACTGGCGCATGAGGGCGAGTTCTGCTGCGTCCTTCACGGCGCGCAAGCGTTCGATGAGATCGGGGGCGGCGAGCCAGCGCAGGCGGGCGCCGACGGCGATTTGCAGCGCGTCTTTTTGAGCGACGGCGAGCTGCGCCGGCGAGAATGCGAGGCGGATGATGCCGCGGCGGGCTTTCAGGGCGTCGCCAAGCGCGCGGATTAAACCGTGCGGGGCAATAACGGTGGTGGCGTCGTGAACTTCCTGGCGAGCTTGGAGTGTGTACCGGCTGTCTGTGAACAATGTGGCGCGGGAATGTTCGACGAGCAGGATGGCGGCGCTGCCGGTGAAGCCGCAGAGATAACGAATATTGGGGAGATGAGTGACGAGGAAAGCGTCGGAATGGGAGCCAGAAAGAGAAAGCCGGAGCCGGTGAATCCGGCTCCGGGCTGATTTCGATTGCACAGTTTTTAGGGCCACGAACTACGTACGGACCTTTCTCTTCCCTGCAGCAACTATCCCGGCAAAATGCGCGGGGTTAGGAAGAAGAGCAGTTCCTGAGCCGTGGAGCTGACCGTAGTGTGCTTGAACAGGTTGCCGATGACAGGCAAGCTGCCGAGCACGGGGACTTGTTGAATGTCGGTGCGCTGCTGCGTGACGATTACGCCGCCGATAACCATGGTGGCGCCGTCTGCAACGAGCACTTTGGAAGTGGCTTCCTGCGTGTCAATGGCTGGAATGCCTTCGACGCGCGGGATGGAAGAGTCAATCTGGTCGTTCTTGACGTCCACGTCCATGTAGATGGTGCCGTCAGAGGTGATCTGCGGCGTGACGTCGAGTTCCAGCACCGCGTCCACGAATTGGACCGAAACGGTGTTGTTGACGATGGTCTGCACCGGGATCTTAGTTCCCTGCTTGACGATGGATTTCTGATTGTTCTGGGCGACAATCTTCGGCTTGGAGATGAGCTTGCCGACGCCGCGATCTTCCGCGGCGGTGATGATCACGTCCAGAGCGAAGTTGGAGTTGGCGAATGAGTACGCAAAGCCGCTGGTTGGCGTGGCCGCGCCCAAGTTGGTGAGCAGCGGAGCGGCGCCGGACGTCAACGGCGGAGTGCCCACGGCAAACGGCGGAGCCGGGGTGTGAATAATTGGGCTGGTGCCGACGCCAGGCGCGCCACCGAAGGTGCTGCCGTGCGTGCCGAGTCCCATGGCGAACTGGGTGCCGATTTCACGCGAGAAGGAGCGGTTAGCCGCGACAACGCGCGCTTCGATTTCGACTTGTTGCGATTTGCGGTCGAGCTGGCGCAGGAGGTTATCCAGCACCGGAAGGACCGTGGGGATGTCGCGAATGATTAAAGTGTTGGAGCGGGAATCGGCCAGGATATCGCCGCGCGAAGAGAGGAACTTCTTCAGCGTGGGAACCATGTCCGCGGCCTTGGCATAGCTGAGGACGCGCGTGGTGGTGACCACGTCGGCGGACTCGGCCTGAGCCTTGGCGAGATCGCGATTCTGTTCGGCTTCGTGCTTGAGGGTTTCCTTAGTGGCGATGCGCAGGACGTTTCCGTCGAGCTGCTTGTCGAGATCGTTGTTCTTGAGAACGATGTCGAGGGCTTGATCCCAGGGTACATCGTCGAGAACGATGGTGAGGCTGCCCTTGACGGCGGGATCCACCACGACGTTCAGGCCGCTGATTTCGTGAATCAGACGGAAGAAGTCGCGGAGGTCCACGTCTTTCAAGTTGACCGAGATGGGTTCGCCCGAATAGCGCGTTCCGGGAGCAGGCGTCGGAGCTTGTTGCGCGGCGGCGGAAGATGCCGGAGCGGCGGGCGCGGCGTTGTCACTGATTTCGGTGTAGCCTGCATTCGCTGCGGCCGGTTTCGGAGCGGCGGCGGGTGCGGGCTGAGGCGCAGGGGCGACCGGGACGGCGAGCGCCGCGGACGGTTGCGTCAGGGCCGTAGGAAGAGCGGCGACCGGCGTCGGGACACTTGCAGGAACGTTCGCCGGAGCTGCCGGCGCGCTGATAGTCTTGGTTGTGGTTACGTCGTCGGGCTCGCTGTTGGCGGCTGGAGCGGATTCGCGTTCGCCACCGGAAGCGGGAGTGGCGGCTTCGGCGCGGAAGGCGACGGTGACGGCGTTACCGGAGGCGTTCACGTTGTAACGCGCAGGCGAGCGCAGATCAATGACGATGCGCGAGACCTGCGGAGTGAATTGCGCCAGACGGATTTCCTTCACGGGATCGAGATTGCTGGCGATTTGCTTTTCGCTGGTTTTCAGATGCGCGTCGGAGAAATCCAGGACGATGCGATCTGGATTGTGCAGGCGGCTGACGTGATAGTTGAGCTTGGCGTTACCGACGACGTTAACTTCGGTCTGGGCGCCAACCTGAGCGAGATTCACCTGTTCGATGTTTTGAAATTGAGAAGCGGGCGCCGCCGCGTCCGAAGGCTTCGCGGCGATGGGCTTCAGCATCGCGGTCGCAGACTTCGCAGCGGGAGCGGCCGTGATGGCCACCGGCTCGACGGAGCCATCCGCATTTCCGTTGGCGGAAACGAAGAGCGTAAGCTCCTGATTGCCGTTACGCGCGAGGCGCGGAGTGATGCCGGGGCGCAGCAGGATCTCCAAGCGCACCACGGGCTTTTGACCCGCGGAGTACGTGGTTAGCCGATAGCTCTTGACGAGCTCCGAGGGCACCACGCGAGCGCCGGAAGAATCGCCGGCCGACACACCGGACAGGTCGAGCACATAGAGGCTCTCGCTGGGGCGGTACGTGGTGTATTCGAAGGGGCCACTGGCCTGAGCATCCAGGGTCACGGCGCCATCTTTCACCACGGCCTTAACATGCACTACCGGCAAATCACTGGCCGATAGCGCTCCATTCGTCAAAATCAGGGCTGCCGCCACGAACGCAGTCAGGCCCCACGCCCTCCGCATAATCCTCATTGCTGCTCTCCTGCACTCGGGTAGATTCGTTTCGTAACGATTTTTTCGACCGATTTCCCGAAAGCATCCTTAGAAACTTCTTTGAAAGTGACGCCATCCAGGCCGATCTTTTCCACGTCGCCGTCGTAGAGCTGGTCGCCTTCACGAAGGAAATAGACACGTTGGTCGGGATTGGTGACTACGGCGAACATGCCGTTGGGTGAGCGGACCGCGCCATCCACGCGGATGGTGGCAACCACCAAACCAGCTTTGCCTGGAGGCAAGGGGGCGCCGCCGCCGGGTTTGTGTTCATTGACCAGCGGGACAAAAGGATCACGCTCGGCCACTTTTACGACGGCCGGATTGGGCGCAGCGGCGTTGGCGTCTGGAGCTTGCTTCGGCGCAGCCGCTTTAGCTTTGTGCGCGGGCTTCTTGGCCGACTTGGCTTGCGCCGGAGCCGGAGCTGGAGCCGCTGCCTGAGCCCAAGTTGCCGGGACGAGGCAAACGGACAGTGCCAGCGCGGTAAGGATTATGTTGAATGCCTTTGGCAGTCTCATCGTTGTCGTCCTATCGCTTTGCCGGCGCAGCTGGCGCCGCCGCAGGAGGCGCAGCGTCTGCCGCCTTCGAGAAGAAAGTGGTAACGGTCATGACGCCGGTGACGGAGGTTCCGGGAGTCATGCGGTAATTGGCATTCGCGGATTTGGCGGCGCTGCTAAGCTTCAGATCGCCAACATTGATGATCCGCGAGAGCCGGCCCAGCTTGGAAAAGAAATCCAGGACCGCGAAATATGGCCCATCGGCCTGGATTTCAAACGGGACTTCGAAATAGAACTGTTTGGGAGCGACGGGCTGCGCCTTGAGGCTGCGAATGGAGACGCCGGAGCCGGCGGCCGCACTCTGGATCATAAGGATGAACTCGTCCACTTTTTTGTCTTCGGGAACGATGGTCTGGAGCGTGGCGAGTTGTTTGGAAAGCGCATCCATTTCGGATTGGAGCTCGGCGCGGCGCTGTTTGTAAACGCGCAGGCTAGCGACGTCGGCTTCCAGAGGCTTCACTTCCTGCTGCGCGGCTTCGAGTTCATTGCGCACGGTGGCCACGGGAGAACCGGGGACGTAGAACCCAGCGGCGATTAGAACAACAGCGAGGCCCAGGAAAAACAGGGCTTGTAGAGGCCAGGGCCAATCTCGAAACGCGGTAGCCATCGCTAACTCCTCCCCTTAGGCGCGGGCTGCGGGGGCGTGGTAGTGGTTCCAGCAGCAGGCTTCGCCTGGGGCTGACTGGTAGAGGCGGCGGCCGGCTGAGCGATCGCGGCGGTCATGGTAAAGCCGTAAGTGGTGACGGATTTGGCCACGTCGTCCTCTTTCGCTTCCTGGATCTCAATCTTGTCGAAGTAGCCAGAGCGCTTGAGCTGGGTGATGAAGTTGGCGACGGAGTTGACGCTGCCCGCTTCGCCGGCGATGTTGAGACTGTCGCCCTTGCGTTCCAACGAGGTGAGCCAGAGCTGGTCAACACGGACGACGGTGTTGGCGACCATCTGGAGCAGTTCCTGAGCGCCGGTGCGATTCTTCTGCAAGTTTTCGATGACGCCAATCTGAGTTTGCAGGGCGGCTTTTTGAGCTTCGAAACGGTCAACCTCCAGCTTGATCTGCTGCAGGTTGGCGCGTTCGAGTTTCAGGGCCTGGATGCGCTGGTTGGTCTCGTCGAGCTGATGCTTTTGCGAATAGTAAGTGACGGAGAGCACGATGAGCGCGATAGCCAGGGCGGCGACACCCAGCAAAATCTGCAGCGTGGACTCCAGCGGCACGGATTGTTTGGTGGCCTTGGGGCGGACTTGGCCGAGTAAGTTGATGCGAATCATGGCGTGTCAAAGCTCCTCAGCGCCAGGCCCACAGCGATGGCCAGGCGCGGCGCCAACTCACGGATCTGGCTCTCATCGTGACGCGCGGGATTGATTGCAATCTTACGGAACGGGTAGAGTTCCTCGACCGGCATGGCAAATTCCTCTTTGAGCAGGTCGAGCAACCCGGGAACGCGCGCGGTGCCACCGGCGACGTAGATGCGGCGGATATTTTCACCGCTGGCCGTGGCACGGAAGAAGTCGAAGGTCTTTTGAATTTCCAGGATCAAGATGTCAGAGACGGAGCGCAGAATGGCGGTGCGTTGCTCTTCGTTTACGCCCGCCAGGGTACCGCCCATCTTCAGTTTTTCGGCGTCTTCGAAGCTCAGGTCCAATTCCTTCTGCAAAGCGTCGGTGTATTGATTGCCGCCAACCGAAACGTCGCGGGTAAACAACGGCGTCCAGCCGCGGACGATGTTGATGTTCATGACGCTAGCGCCGACGTTGAGCAGAGCGACGACTTGCGATGGGTCCGGCTCGTAATTAACCTCGAAGCAGTTCTGCAGAGCGAAAGCGTCGATGTCCACGATCACCGGAACTTTGCCGGCTTGCGCGAGCACGTTGGTGTGGTTCAGGATTTTATCTTTCTTGACGGCGACGAGCAGGACGTCCATCTGATTTTCGGTGGCCTCGAGCAATTGGTGGCTGAGGTTCACGTCCGCGATGTCGAAAGGGATGTGCTGGCTGGCTTCGGCCTGCACGCGATCGAAGAGCTCGTCTTCGGTCATCAGCGGCATGCTGACGCGCTTGACGATCACGGAGTGGCCGGAGACGGAAGTGGCCACGTCTTTCGTCTTTATTTTTTGAGTATCGAAGATCGAGATGATCTTCTCGGCAACCGAGGGAGCGTCCATGATAGCGCCGTCCACGACGGTATCCTGGGCGAGGGTTTCGATGCCGTAACTGACCAGCTCGTAGCCAGCCTTGGTTTTCTTCAGCTCGACTGCCTTAACAGAACTCGAGCCGATGTCCAGGCCGATTAGTGATTTCGTTTTACCCAGATTGAACATCGCGCGGCCCCTCACTCCTCACCCCATCCCGCTTCGCAGGACGGGCACGGCTTCATCTGGTGCTTACAAATTTTCTTGGAGAAACTTCCCCAAAACTTGCTTACCGCTTCGCCACAACACCCCGGTTACGGCGCTGACTCTGGAGAGGACCGTTAGTACTGCTACGCCCGGTACCTTTCCTCTTTCTCCGTTTATTACATCCGCAGCACGGAGTGTCAAGGAACGTGTTGCGATGGTGTGCTATTGGTAAAACATAGTCCGGAAGGACAGGTAGGCGAAAAGGACAGGTAAAAAGGACAGGTAGGATGACGCTAAAGCCCTTAAATGTTGAGGGAAAGGGCCAAAAGGGCGAACACTTTCGGGCTTCGCCTGGGGTTTACTTTTTGTTCGTGGGGCCGAGCTTTATTTGGTGCCATATTGCGTCCACGCGTTTTTTTGTGGCGGCGTCCATTTTTATTTCGTCGGGCCAACGGCCGGCGAAACCTTCCTCGGGCCATTTGCGGGTAGCGTCCACGCCCATCTTGGAGCCGAAATCCTGGCGGCGCGCGGCATGGTCGAGAGTGTCCACGGGGCCGAGAACGAACTGAATATCGCGCTCGGGGTCAATGGCGCAGAGAGCTTTCCAGACGACTTCGCTGGAATTTTGCACGTCCACGTCGTGATCCACGACGACCACTACCTTAGTGAACATCGCCTGACCTAGCGACCAGATTGCGTTCATTATCTTGCGGGCCTGGCCGGGATAGCTTTTGCGGATGGATACGATCATCAGGTTTTGGAAGATACCTTCGGCGGGCATGGCGACATCCACAATTTCTGGATACTGCATTTTCATCACGGGCATGAAGACGCGCTCGATCGCATGGCCCATGAAATAGTCCTCTTGCGGCGGAGGGCCGACGATGGTGGTGAGGTAGAGCGGATCTTTGCGGTGGGTGATGCATTGAATGTGGAAGACGGGAAATTCGCCTTCGAGGGAATAGAAACCAGTGTGATCGCCGAAGGGACCTTCGGTGCGCATCTCGCCGATTTCGACGTAGCCTTCGAGGACGATCTCGGCGTTGGCGGGGACTTCGAGATCTACGGTTTTGCAGGCGACGAGATCAACAGGGTCTTTGCGCAGGAAGCCGGAGAACATGAACTCGTCCATATCTGGCGGCACGGGGAGAATGCCGGCTAGCGCGGTGGCCGGGTCTGAGCCGATGGCTACGGCGACTTCGAGTTTGCCATTGGGATTTTTGGCGCGGCTGCTGCGGTAGTGATCGGCACCGTGTTTTTGAGTTTGCCAGTGCATGCCGGTGGTGCGGGAGTCGTACACCTGCATGCGGTAGCAGCCGACGTTGCGTTTACCGTTTTCCGGATTTTTGGTGATGACCATGGGCCAGGTGATGTAGCGGCCGCCGTCTTGCGGCCAGCATTTGAGGATTGGAAAATGGTCGAGCGAGAAATCATCGGTGCGGACTACTTCCTGGCAGGCGCCGCTGCGGACTGATTTTGGGAAGAAGGAGCCGATCTCAGCCAGCTTCGGGAGCATTTTTACTTTTTCCAGGAGGCCTTGCGGGGATTGGAGATCGAGGAAGGAGCTGATGCGGGCGGCGACTTCTTCGAGTGAGTTAACTTCCAGGGCCATGCACATGCGGCGTTCGGTGCCGACTAGATTGGTTACCACTGGAATTTTGGAATTTTTCGGACGTTCGAAGAGCAGGGCTGGGCCTTTCGCTTTCACGGTGCGGTCGGAAATTTCTGTGATTTCCAGGATGGGGTCAACTTCTGAAGAGATGCGGAGGAGTTCGTGCTGCCTTTCTAATTTGTGGATGAAATCGCGGAGATCTTTGTGTGGCACTGCGGCTCCTTGGATTTGGAGTTGACACTTTAGCATGGAGGGAAGGCGGAGGAGAAAGTCAAAGGCGCCAATGATGAAGGCGCAGAGGGCGTAGAAAAAGACAAGAGAGATCCTTCGCTGTGCTCAGGGTGACGAAGCAATATGACGGCGGAGAAATTTTATTTTGCGGCGACGAGATCCCACGAAGCTTGGGAATCGGGAGGCGTGGCGGATTGACGGGGAGCGGAGGGTGGCGCTTGAGCGATTAGGCGGGCGGCTGCGGCGCGGTAACGGGCTACTAATGGGTTGTTGGAGGCGACGGTTAGGGGAATGCCCAGGGTTACGGCTTCGCTAAGTTGGCGGTAATCGTTGGGGAGGCGGGCGAAGAATGTTTGCTTTAGGATTTTCTCGGATTGCGCAACGGGTGTCGTCGCTCTGGCGGGCGCGATTGATGATGATTTGGAAGCAGGCGCGATCGAGGCCGGCGGAATCTACAGCGTGCAGATAGCGTTCGAGCATGCCTAGGGCCAAGGCGCTGGGTTCGGCGATGAGTAAGAGAGTGTCGGCGGTGTGGAGCACGCGGGCCCATTCGGCGGCGTAGACGAAGCCGAGATCCACTACGACGTAATCGAATGCGCGGCGGGCTAGTTCGAGAATGCGGAGGAGGGCTTCGAGGGTGACTGACTGGCGCTGTTCGGCGCGCAGAGCGGCGTGCAACGGACCGGCGAGAATTTCGATCCGTGACTTGTGGCGGGTGAAGAGGCTGGCGAGGAGGGATTCGTCAAGGCGATCAATGCGTTCGAGCGCATCGAGGAGAGTGAAGCGGGGGTGGAAATCCAGCATCAAGCCGATCTGGCCGAAGGGGCGGGCGAATTCCAGGAGCGCGACGCGCTTCGCCGTGAGTTGCGCGATTTGTACCGCTAGATTCAATGCGACGGTGGTAGCGCCCACGCCGCCTTTGGAGCCGGTTACTACGATTAATTTTTCAGCCACGCGGTAGGCCTCCTGGGATGAAATTCGTTCAACAATATATTGAGCGCGCGGCGGCGGGTGATTTGGCGAGCCTGAGGCGAGCGGGCGGCCACTTCCCTGCCGAGCCGCGAGGAGGCTTGCGAGCTTGGAGGGTGTTGTGGGGGATCAAGGGCGCGTGGAGGCGGCACATTGGATTCATCGGCCAGGGCGGAAAAATCGTTACGGGGAGTTTCACGGAGGTGCGGTACTATTTCGCGGTCCTTTACGCTCGCGGTTCATGATGGATCGCGAAAATCTCATGCCGCCACGGGGGAGTACGCCGGTCGATGAGCAAACACCATTTTTATTTCAAGCTGATTCCGCCGCGGCCGACATTTGCCGCGGATATGACTGCTGAGGAGCGGGCACTGATGATGGAGCACGTGCGTTATACGCGCGAGGCTTTCGATGCGGGGAAGATTTTGATTTACGGGCCGGTGATGGCTGGCGCCGGCGCGTTTGGCGTTGCGGTGTTGGAGATGGAGGATGCGGCGGAAGTGCAGAAATTTGGAGCCGAGGATCCTTCAATCAAGGCGGGGATGAATACTTTCGAGTTTTGTCCGATGAGGGTGGGAGCGGCGCGCGGGTTGGCTTAAGTTTTTGTCGCGTGCAAGAATTGCGCGGCGAGCTTTTCACGGAGGCGCGTGATTAGGTATAATCGCGGGAGTTGGAATGAGCGGGCGTCGTACAATGGCAGTATAGAAGCTTCCCAAGCTTCGGACGTGGGTTCGATTCCCATCGCCCGCTCCATAAATCCTGTTGATGCAGTTGGCCTTACTGACTTCTTCCCTTCAAATTCCCCGCTTAACTGCTCAGTTTTGGACGCACTTGGACGCGAAGAACCGGCGTCGCTCGGATTTTGGACGCGAAAAAGACCGCATCATCGCGAGCGATTTCGTGGAGCGAGAACGAAAATGAAACGAGGTTATTACCGCGTGCCGAGGAACGCCCCAGCAAATAGGATAGACGGGCCCCTCGCGGACGCAGTGCAGGCGAAGTTTACGGAAGGCTGGCCCAAGGCGCGTATCGCCCGGGAGTTTCGCCTCAACCGCCGGACGGTAACTAGAATCTGTGCTACGCTCGCCCCGCGATCCGAGCTTATCTAAAAACATCTAATCCTGCGCCCCGGGTCTCTCTCGCCTGCACACAATCAAACATTGACAAATATTTACTCCTGGGCGAATCGTAGAGCATCCGCGTCCAACCCCGAAAAACCCCCTAAGTGTCAAGCGTTGAAAGGAAATGCCACGGACGTTGCGTGCGCTTTTGGTACGAAATTCGGAAAAACAAGTCTGTCAGCGCCTGCACAGAATCTTTCGTCATAGGAAGCACGCTAACCGTAACGGTGATCACGATGTGGCGTCCAAGATCGCATGTTTCTCCGGTTACGGTCCGAACTAAGGCCGGGGTATTGGGCAGCTGGTAGGTCACCTCGCGAAGGAAGCTACCCGCCGCCATTCCACTTTTTCCGTTAGTGCGTCAATCGGGAGTTGAGGTTTGAAGACCTTGACCACCCACATGCTGGTATTCTCCCTATCTGAAACCCAATGCTCTTATAGGAGGTCCAGCACTCATGGTTACTAACGCCCCGCTATTTGTGCCAGGACAACTTTATCGCCGCAGAACCCTGCATGAGCGATTCGGAGGTCAGCGACAGGGCGGAATCAGCACCCCGGCAAAAGCCCCTTTCGTGATGCTCATCACGGATGATTCTGGAAAGCAGCACGGCTACAGCGACCAGTGGACGGATGATGGGCTCTTTGCGTACACCGGCGAAGGGCAACACGGAGATATGACACTAACGAAAGGCAATCGAGCGATTCGCGACCACAAGGAAAAAGGCAAGTCACTTTACCTCTTCGAACAAGACAAGAAAGACAAGCGTTTCCTGCGATTTCTGGGCGACATGGAATACATCGACCAATCGTATCGGCAAGCTACAGATACGGAGGGTAAGCCTAGAAAAGCGATCGTATTCAAACTTCGCCCGGTCGGTACTTTGGTGCCAGACTCAGCTGTTGTTTCTGCAGCTCTTTCAAACGAGGTTTCCGAAACGAAGCGGTCAAGAAGCGGCGGCGGGTTCGGATCCGTCGAGATGAACCGTAAGGTCGAGAAAGCGGCCATTGCATTCGTTACCGATCATTACGAGCGCAATGGTTGGAAAGTTAAATCAGTGGAAACTAGCAAGGTTGGATACGATTTGCGTTGCGAGAAAGAGGAGTTCCACGAGCACGTCGAGGTGAAGGGGACGCAAGGCGACGATGTATGTTTCATCGTTACGGCTGGAGAAGTGCGGAACGCAATGATCGATCGTCATCACGTCACATGTGTGGTTACTGCGGCTTTGAGTGCTGAACCACAGATGTTCGTCTATTCGAAAGACAAATTCATTTCTGATATTGAACTTGAGCCGATAGCGTTCAGAGCGCGACTCCGCGCGGAGCAAGAGAATCAGGCTTAATTACCAGCTTTGGATGTTTGTTCATTCCGCAAAACGGCGAATTGGAGCGCGCGCGACCGGCTTGGACATAGCCTGTAAGATCCGCGGCCTCTACGTGCGCGAGCAGGAGAACAAAGGCCCGGAGTTCTCAGTTGTCATGATCAACGCAGCGAACCGACCAGACTGGGATGCCATGCGGCGCGCTCACCCCAAAATCGAAGTGCCGGGTCTGAACCCGCCTACGAAAAAAGAATGAAGTTCAGAGAATCCGACCGCGCATCTCGCCCGCCAGTTTCGCCCTTACGGGTAAAGTGGATTTTCCTAGTTCCGGTGACGCGCCTTACCAGGCACCAGGACAGATTCGTCCGAACCGTTAATCAGTTGCCGATTCTTTGGTGGTCCGATTATTGCAGCTTGGCGTATTCCGCTTTGGCTTCCTTCAGGATGGGAATGTCAGGGTCGGCGTCTTTCCAGAGCGTGAGGAACTCCTGATAGGCCGCCTTTGCTTTGGCGGTGTCGCCCTGCATCGCATAGGCTCTGCCGGTTTAGAAATGCGCGACAGCGGCGACGGGTTACCAAGACGAAAACTGAGCTGAACGTTTCCGGCCCGTGACTCGCACCGAAGGCTATCGTTGACACTGCTACCGAAACACGTCGAAGACTTCGGGAGACTCCAGTGAGCCGCGTCTGGAATGCACTGAAAGAAGCTGAACGAGAAAGGGTCCATGTAACTCAACGGAACGGTATAGAGTCCCGCGACAAACCTTGCGAACAACCCTCCGAAAGGGAGTCCATCGAGCGCCGGGAAAGCCCGCGTCCGACGCGTCGTGTACCCTTGCTTGTTTACGGCTGGGACGCAAAAGAGCAGGCGTTCCACGAAGAGGCCGAGGCATTTGAAATCAACGAGAGCGGGTCTCTACTGTGGCTGGAGACCCGGGTTGCGCGTGGCCAACGGCTATTCTTGATAAACATGCGGAATCAAGCGGAGCAGGAGTGCCGTGCAATCACAATTGGGAAACGAGTTGATGGCAAGGCGCGAGTCGCCATCCAGTTCAGTCGTCCAGCTCCTCATTTCTGGCGCGAGGCGTAACCCGGTCGCCGTGGTAGACGCGGTCATCGGATGGTGCTTCTGAAAGGTTTCTCCACCCATTGTTATGAGCGCATCTGACACCAAAGCAAAGCAGGTTGCGATGCACGAGGCCGCGCATATCTTGCACGCCGCTCGGATGGGAGCGAAAAAAGTGGTCATTCACGGAGCACAACACAGACATGGACGCGGATTTCATGCTCTGACCGAACCTGTTTATGAAGAGCCGCCGATACAAATCATGGACTCCGCCCGCTACTTGGTCGCGGGCGGGGTCGCTGAACGAATGCTCGCGTCGGCTCCCGTTGGCGACGACCCCGCGGATTTCGAGGATTTTGTGACTCGCGCAATTGTCGCGGGCGTTGCCCCGAACCTGGTCCAGGAGTTTTGGAATATCGCACGACAGGACATGGAAAGCTATTTTGCTCTCCCCCAAGTCCAACCGCACATGCACGCGCTCGCGGCTCGCGTTGAGGCTAAAATAAAAGAGGCCAACGAATCTCCACAGCGAAAAGTGCAATGCACACTATCAGAGCTAACCGAAATACCCTTCCTGCTTCGACTGCTCGACCGACACTCCTAGCCTGCGTGAAATCCGGTGTTTCTCCAGAGGGATTCCCTGAAACAGCCGAATGGCCCGCCCATACTTTAGCCGTGAGCAGCTTTGCGTTTTTGGAATGCTTTGCACTGACAGTAGACACGGTCGGTTTTTTTAGGGTCTGGATTGGGATGCGAGCCGTTGCAGCCGTAAGTTCTGTGTAGCGACTGCGGATGTCCGCAAACGCAAATTTCATCGTGGACCATGTGACCCTCACGGCAAGTGTATGCCGGAAAGGGTGCGGTGCACTCGTGTTTTTACCTAAATAAGGTACGTTGCAGTTGCGTTACTACAAGGCACAACTCCAAGTGATTCTGGTTCTTACGGGTCGGTTCCACAGCGCCTGCATCCTGTTGATTCTAGTGCACTGAAGTGTCTCAGCTGGTCGTCGTGCATCCGTTTGTACACTGTGGGAAATGCCTTGGCCCTATCGTTCAAGCAGATACAACGAACTGCAGTTGCCTCGTTTGTACTCGATTTGAACCGTTCTGAGCCGATAACTACTACAAATTTACTACACTGATTTCTCTCGCCACCACCGCCATTGAGCGGATGTGGGATTGCTCATACCGGCTTCGACCTGAACGTATCCTGATAAAAGCATCTCGAAACACTTCTGCTGAAGTTCCCGTGGACAGTTCCCAACAAGGTCCAAGATTTGTTCGAGAGCTGCTTTCCCGTCCACGCGCATGAGATTCCTCCTCTCGACCTCCCCGGCACGTAAGTATGCAAAACATCAAAGTCGAATGAAGTAACGGCTCCGGAGCGGAGTTCGCACGACGCTCAAGTGCTTCCAAGGTCTCAACGTCGTCCTCCAACGGGACACAAAAATACCCCTGCCCCAGTGCAGCATCCTCTTCGTATGCGTTTAGCGGTGTCCCGAACTACCGTTTCAGTTCGATGAGTATTATGTCGAAGGGGTGACCACCCAGGTTCTCCGGCAAATGGCTTCCGGCGGGCGAATAGAGCGTCTCGCCTGCATGGAAACGGCGCTCTTCCGTTTTGCCATCGGGGAACGTAAACCTGCAGTGTGCATCGTTCAGAAAGACGGCGACATTGTCGGGATGCGAGTGCATCACCGATTTCTCGTGTGCTTTGTAGCTGACTCGGAGCACGCGCACCTGCTCATTGTCGGCTTCAACCTTGTAATGTTTCGGGTCCAGTTTGACGGGGTCCTGTGCTTCCATTTGGGGTTTCGGAGCTGTAGACATTAATTTCTCCTTTCGCGGGTTAAATTTGTGGTTTACCGGGGGAGACTGGAGAATAGTCCGCGGAACAGTAAGGGTCAAGTCATTGTTAGCGGCCTCGACTTGGCTCACAAATCCCGGACCCCAAATTATTTCAGCTTCGCGTACTCGGCTTTCGCAGCGATGAGGACGGGAATATCAGCGTCGGCGTCTTTCCAGAGCGTGAGGAAATCCCGATACGCCGCCTTGGCTTTGGCGGTGTCGCCCTGCGACAAGTAGGCGCGGGCGAGGCCGAGATGAGCGAATGCGCCGATCGGCTCCGTCTGTACAATCCCGCGATGGATAATAATCTTCTCAAATTCAGTAACGGCCTGTGCACCTTGTTTCGCTGACAGATATGCCAGCCCACGGACATAAACAGGATACAGGCTGAGGCTCATCGAAATATTGCTGGGTGAACCGAGTTCATAAGGACGCGCCTCCTCCAGGATCTCGATCGCTTTGGCGGGATTTCCGGTATTAATTTGAAGAATGGCGTTGACAGTCGGCAGATAATTGAATTGGACCACGGTATCCTCAGGGAAACGGTGCGCGAGGTCATCCATGCGTTTGGTTATCTGCGCCCGGGAGTCCTTGCTGGAATCCGTGAGCGCAGATGCGAGCGCAATTCCATATTCGACGTCGCGAGCGGAGGCAAGTGCCAAGGCCGCCGAAGCGCGCTGTCTTGCCTCAGCCGGGTTTCCAAAGAGGGCTTCACGAAGCGCAGCGTCGGCTTCGTATCCTGACGCTGTTTCCTTCTCGCCCTCCTTCAGCGCCGAGGCCACGGCCTGGCGAGAGAACTCGCGGGCTTTGGACAATTGCCCAAAAAAAGCCGCGACGTCGGCCTCAGCGGCGATCAGGGCATCCTCAATGCCGGGCTGGTCCTTGGCCCAGTTCACCTGCTTGGCCATCTCGGCAGGATCGTTCTGGAGAAAGCCAAGCTGGTACAAGCCCAGGTGCAAGGCCGGGGAATCCATCTTCCTAGTTTGCGCTTCCACGGCCAAGTTCCTGGCCTCGTCAAAGTGGCCCGTTTCAATCAAACTTGCAAAAAGATCGGTAATGGCCAGGGCGCTACTAGGGTCCATTTGCACCGCCCGCGTTAATCCCGCCAAGCCTTTGTCGAATTGACCCAGAGTGCCGTAATTGGCGTCACGGTCAACTTGGGCCACTAAATCACGTGGATAGGTTTCTGCCCACAACTCCAAAGCTTGACGAGCCTTCTCCAGATCGCCGGTAGCAAACAAATGGTACTGAGACTCGATGGCCAGACGCTCTCGTTCGCTGACATGGTCTCGGAGTTCGTATGCTCTCTTGGCATAATCGGCGGCTTTGGCGGACTCTCCGAGGTCGTAGTTACAGGTCGCGAGGGCCGCGTAGGCGATGGCAAAATTTGGATCGAGCCGGACGGCCTTTTCCAACTGAGGAATTGCCGCAGTGAAGTCGCCTTTGCCCATCATACTGACGCGACCTCGACTGAACGCCTGCAGAGCATCTAGTGACGTAGTCGTGACCTGATCGAGCGGGGTATCGAATTCTTCAGCTGTGGCAATTGATTCGCCCAGTTTTTCGCGCATGTTGCCGGCAGCTCGGCTGAGCGCTTTCAGCACCTGTTCCTTGCTATCAGCGGTAGCTTCTGCGCGGGCCATGCTGTCGCCCGTGCGGCAATTCACGGCGTGCAATTCCAGAACATATTGTTTGCCTAGGTTGGCGATGGAGCCGTTGACCGCAGCAACGCTCCCGACACGCTGGCACAAGTCTCTAGCAATCTCCGGTGTGATGGATTTGTCGGGAGACTGGCCCATCAGGCGCAGCGTCTGCTGGATGCGCCGCTCAGAGACAAGGCTCAGGAAAGGAGATTGTTCGAGTTGGACAGCCAACCCCTGTCGCAGTGTTTCGTCAAACACAGGATCGCCGGTTCTATTCACAAAGTCGGCGACGACAATCGTGTCTTTCGCGCCCAACACAGTTGCACGCCTTGAGTAATAGTGAACACCGGCGGCAACAATTACGATTACGATCGCCAACACAGCCGTCAAAACGAGTCTCCAGCGCCTCCGTGCCATCCGCTTGAGGCGCCATCCGGTTCTGCCTGCGATGCCTGAAGAACCCGATAAATTTTCCGCAGTCTCGTGCCTGAGCCGTTGCAGGTCCGCGCGGATATCGGCGGCTTTCTGGTAGCGCAGTTTGCGATCCTTCTCCAGTGCCATGCTGATGATTTCTTCTAACTCCGCGGGGACCAGTTTGTTCAGGCGGGCTGCTGGCGCGGGCGCTTTGTTTAATATCGCCTCGTGAACAATGGCCGCCGTGTTGCCCGGAAAAGCAAGACGGCACGTAGCCATCTCATACAGCACCACACCAAATGAAAACAGGTCGGTGCGCGTATCCAGCTCCTCGCCCCGCGCTTGCTCCGGTGACATATAGGCGATCGTGCCCACAGCAGATCCTGGGCTGGTCAACATTGCCGTCTCTTCCGTCGTCGGCATACTGGAGAGGCCTTCGTCACCGGAGACTCGTTTGACCAAACCAAAATCGAGAAGCTTGGCGTGTCCCAGCTTTGTGACAAAAATGTTCGCCGGTTTAATATCGCGATGG
Source organism: uncultured Acidobacteriota bacterium (assembly GCA_963710845.1). Taxonomy (GTDB): domain Bacteria; phylum Acidobacteriota; class Terriglobia; order Acidiferrales; family UBA7541; genus Palsa-295. The sequence continues at coordinate 124,923 of CAVQBU010000001.1, forward strand.
ATGATTCCTGCGAAATGCGCCGCCGCGAGGGCGTCGGCAATCTCAATACTCAAGTCCAGCAGCTGACCGAGCGGCAGCGGTTTGCCTGAAATGCAGTGCTTCAGGGTCTGGCCGTCGAGAAACTCAAGCGCGATGAATTGCTGGCCGTCTTGTTCGCCGATGTCGTAAACGGTGCAAATATTCGGATGATTTAGCGCCGATGCTGCCTCCGCCTCACGCTGAAAGCGGCTCAGTGCCTGAAGGTCCGTGGCTATCTCGTCCGGAAGAAATTTCAACGCGACCGAGCGGTGCAGGCGCGTGTCTTCGGCCTTGTACACCACACCCATGCCGCCACCACCGAGCTTTTCGATGATGCGGTAGTGCGAGATGGTTTGGCCAATCATGGGCAAGCAGTGGCGCAATCTTAGGTTGTGCCAGAAGGCAAGTCAACGAAGGGCGACTCTCTGCGGGCTAAGTCCTGATTAACGCCCAAACCTGCAAAGTGGATTTTCCTAGTTTCCGGTTACGCGACTAATCGGGCGCTTGGAACAGATTACTTGCGCCAGTGGTCTTGGCGGGATCGCTACTCGGCTAATCGTGTACGGTCGTAGCAAGCGTGCATTGGATAGGCTGGCTCCGAGTGGAGCCAGCCCCCGATGCTTTCTTTTCGGATTAGGCTTAATTTTTTACGCGATTCCATCCACCGGACGTCAGGGTCAGCGGTTTCGTCGCTTCCAGTTTCTTGGCCGTTAGCTTCCGGGCAGTCTTCTTGGCTGTCTTGTTGGTTGCCATAGCGATTCCTCCCTTGTTTTGGATTCCAGCCGCGAGCCATTTTTCCAGCTTGCTTCCATGGCGCGCCAGCATCGTTTGAGCAAATCGCGGGCCGAACGGCCAGCCAAAAAGGGGGCAAATCATCCCGCTTGGAATGTGATGGATGCGATGGAGAAATTCAAATTGACGCGTCAATCCAGTCGGGAATCGCGTTGAATAAATCAACGTCAGTTGAGAAATTCAACGCCAGAGAACGTCGAAATCGTCCATGGACTCGAGTGCCCGATCCGTTCGCCTTCATAGCGGCGGTGCGCGTATCCGAGCTAGTACTGATTAGGAACCCTTTCACGATAGCCTCTAGTGCATGGCTGAATGCTGGAGGGAGTTCGTAGGTTTTGAGATTCGATTCTATGACTTGGTCCGGCGGATTGCGTCAAATGCCTGATTAACGCTGCCAGCTCAACCGGTCGATGCAACACCAAATAGTGCCTTGATTCGGCAATGCTTGCGCGGGGGAACCAGCCATTTGGCTTTGCTAGGTCAAAACCCAGCCAGAGCAGCGTTCCCGCTGGTCTGGCCCTAGCAAGCGATTTTAGCTTTTGTTTTCAGTGCTAGGCGGGTTCTAGCTTAGCGTTGCGTCGACCCATTGAGACCACCGCTGTAACCGGAGAAGTTGATACCAGTACCAAATCTCTGAAAGAGCTAGCGACGTGTTACCTGACCGCGGCTCTTCTTGTGCAGATTCTCGTGAACTATTGCAATTCCAAGAATACCGAAAACAGCCGGGAACAAGCCTCCGAAACTGCAAATAAATAGAAGTGGTGATTGAGATTCCTTTGCAGCGCGCAGGACCAGTACGGCAGAGACAGCGGCTAATACGATGAAGACAACGCCGACGCCTGTCGGGACCGGCTTTCCGGTAACCTGCATCAGTCACCTCCACAGTCTCGACGCGATTATAAACTTAAACAGTCCGTAACTCCTGATTAACGCGGCGCATTCGACAGGTCGATGCAACACCATCTAATGTAAATCTGCTCTGTAAAGGTGGTGTTGGCATGAGACGAGGGATGAGGTTTGGGCTTTCTGCGATCGAGAAGCGTGATGTTTGGAGCCGCTGGAGGGCGGGACAGTCGCTGCATGAGATTGGGCGCGCTTTTGACAAGCCGCACAGCTGCATTCGCGCTGTGTTGTTGCCTCGCGGAGGGATTCCTCCAGCACTCCGCCGCCGCTCGCCATTGGCGCTCACCGTGGCGGAGCGAGAGGACATCTCACGAGGGATCGCTTCTGGTTCCTCGATTCGTGAGATAGCGCGAGGCCTGGATCGAGCGGCCTCCTCCGTGTGCCGAGAAGTCGCGCGCCATGGTGGCCGGCCTGCCTATCGTGCCCATGATGCCGATCAGCAAGCTTGGGTTTCGGCCTTGCGTCCGAAGAGCTGTCTGCTTGCCAAGAACCGCAAGCTGCGGGACATCGTTGCGAGTAGACTGATCCTGGACTGGTCGCCCGAGCAGATTTCCGGGTGGCTGAAGAACCAGTATCCCGCTGACGAGAGCCTGCGCGTGTCCCACGAAACGATTTACCGTAGCCTGTTCATTCAAGCCCGGGGAGCATTGAAAAAAGAGCTGCTGGACCACCTGCGGTCGAAGCGGCGCATGCGCCGCTCGCGTCATTCCAGCGAGCAGGGACAGTCCCGGGGGCAGATCGTCGATGCCATCTCGATCCGGGAAAGACCGGCGGAAGTGGAAGACCGAGCGATTCCTGGCCATTGGGAAGGCGATCTGCTGGCCGGTGGAAAGAACAGCTATATTGCGACGCTGGTAGAACGCCACTCACGCTTTGTCATGCTGATTAAGGTGCCGAGCAAAGAAACCGAAGCTGTGGTTGCTGCCTTGAGTCAACGTGTTCGCAAACTCCCTACTTCGCTAAAACGTTCGCTGACCTGGGATCGCGGACTGGAGATGGCCAAGCACAAGGAGTTTACGGTGGCCACGAATGTGCAAGTCTACTTCTGCGATCCACAAAGTCCCTGGCAACGCGGCAGCAACGAAAACACCAATCTGCTCCTGCGGCAATACTTCCCGCGAGGCACCGACCTGTCTGGTTTTTCGCAAGCGCAGCTCGACCAGGTCTCGCTGCGCTTGAATCAGCGACCCAGAAAGACATTGGGATTCGAAACTCCAGCGAGTAAACTGCGCGCAAGTGTTGCATCGACCATCTGAGCTGGCAGCGCTTACCGGACAACTGGCAGCGGGTTTGAAGCGCAACGGGCGCGTCACTTTCTTATGTTTCTTGCCGGTAATTCCAAGTTATGGTCGAGCACCATGCTTCGACCGAGAAGTAACCGTGCTTGCTCGATTGCGTCCGTCGCGCCGATCTTGACTCGTGTGGCCTCCGGCAAAAGCAGCAGTGCGCCGACAAGCGACCAAATGGAGTTTTCCAGTTCCACCATTCGCTTTGCAATCTGAGGTCCGGACGTCTGCGCCTTGATGATTCTGTCTAGCTCGATTTCTCCAGGAACCTGTTCCATGACCTGCTCGATTGTTGCCGTGTCTTCATCGGCCCTTGGAGGTTGCGCGGTCGGGAACATAGGAATCTTGTCACTCATCGTCATCTTCCTTCCTGCGAGATAATACCATTTTTGAGTTTGGAGCAGAGTTGTACGCGCACTGCCTGATTGACGCCGTTACCGGTAAAGTGGATTTTCTTAGTTTCCGGTTACGCGACTAATCAGGACTTGGCTGAACTGTGGAGACGAGCGTGAGAGCCCAAGCTTCTACGCGAAGCTTGAGGCTGGATAGATGCGTCTACGTTTGCGGAGCAAAGGCGCTGCGATTACTTCACAGGTCCAAGATAGTGGTCCAGCCAGTCGAGCGTCTCCTTGATCCAAGGGATGAGCGGCGGAGTATGCCCCGAATCGAATAAGACATGCTGCTTGTCTCGTGCTGGCGTCCCAAGTGCTCGGAAGAGAGGTTCCTGGCAAGTGTCGAGCGGGATCATGAGGTCATACCGGCCGTTGATCATGAGCACCGGGATTTTTACGTGTGGCGCGTAATTGAACGGATCTACCTCGGGAAGTTCTTTATCGCGATCGCAACCGCCCGCCGCGAGAACTGCCGTCTTGAATCGGTTTTCGACCGCGAGATTAATCGGCCCTAAAACCGCTCCGAAACTGATGGCATAGTAAGCCAGCCGATCGTGATCAATGTCACCGCGGGTCTCAAGATAATCCACTGATCGTCGCAGATCCTTGACTTGCGCGATGGTGTCGTCTCGTTCGGCGCTGGTACCAGAATCCGGCACGCTCACAAGCCTTTCGTAGGTGTTTTTGTACTCAGGGAACATCAGCGCCCGGCCGCTCTTAATCATAAAATCGACTTCCCAAAGCTGCGAGTCTTCAAGAGTATGAAATAATTGGGAGCCCGAGTGCGGGAAATAAACAATGGTCTGGTACGGCGGCGGCACACTCTTAGGCAGATATAGGTAGGCAATAATGCGCTCATTTCCGTAAGCCGCGTTAAAGGTGATTCGTTCGCGACGCCAATCCGGCGAGCTGTCGTCCTGCGATTCGATTTTTGTGTCGAGCGGCGTGCGGTCATAGGAATAAAGACTCTCGTAGATTTTGAAGACAGCATCCGATACCGGCTTCACATTCCGGTAATCCGCGGCAACAATGCTGACGGGCGCCGTGAGCGTTTGTGTGACAGTTTCCGGGTGCAGATATTTCACCAACCGAACACCGTTGGTCAGGGAACGGTCGAAAGGCAATCGCGCATCCGCTTCTTGATACATATAAACCGGGTCGGTGGATGCTCCACCGAGAATGTAGCGGCGATCGCCAACCTCATTGAAGCACCACTCCTTCACGTTGCCCGCCATATCATAGGTGCCAAATGGTCCGAGCCCGGGATAGCTGCCGACTGGAGCCGGACCCTTCGCCGAAAAATTGCTGGATTGGAGGATGTCAGAGAATATTCCGACCGGGGTAGCGCCGTACCAGTGGTACACAGTTGGAAGACTCATGCCGGCAAATTCCGCGTAGGCCGCGGCTTCAAACCAGCTCACTCCGCTGACTGGGTAGTCGTCCTGGCCCGAAGGGTAGCCGCCGAGTTCCCATGCGGAAGGTCCCGCGCGATCGGTCTTATCGCGAAAGAGTTTCATGGCCTGTTCAAAACTGACGGAGTGCCCATCTTTGACAAAAGGAAATTTCCAGTAGTTCGAATTGCGGTACCCGCCGGCGTCAACGAATTTCTTGTACTCGCGGTTGGTCACCTCGTACTTGCCGACGAGGAACTCACCTAGCTGGACGGTCGGATTCCCCTCGAGCTCGACGCCACCCGCCGGGACATGCACCATGCCGGGCGGCATACTTCCGGTTGGATCAAGGACAACAGCTATTCCACCGTGTTCATTCGTGGCTTCCACGGGCTCATATCCGTCTTTGGTGAATCTGAATCTGTAATGGCCGTGGGGTAGCCGAACCGCTTCCAGCGGAGTTTTGCCCAAATATTCCCAACTCTCCTGAGTACCGCCATAGTCTCGGAAATAGGTATCGGCACCAGCAGGAGTCGTTCGGATGGACATCGGCCATAGGACTTCCGCTTCCACCCGTTTGAGCGCGGGATCATTTGGTGCGTATTTCTCCGCCTGGCGATTGAGCAAATAAGCGGCCAGATTTTTTCGCTCAAGCGCTAGTTGCGGGATTTGAAGCGTCGCCTGGTCCCGCACCCAACGGATGCGAGCGTAGTGCCGATACAAGAGACCGGCAACCATGGCCAAAATGGCGACAACGGCGATGCCGCCGAGGATAACAGAAGGTTTGCGGACTGTTCGCGCGATCGGCACAGCCCCGCTCGACTCTACGACGCGCTGCTGGCGCACTCGATTTAAATCCGCGAGCATCTCTTTCGCAGAGTCGTAGCGCTTGCTGCAGTCCTTCTCGAGCGCTTTAAAGATCAGGCGATCGAGTTCTACGGGCAGTTGCGCGTTCAGGCGCGAAGGTGGCGGAGGTGTCGCGTGTAGAATTTTGTCGAAGATATTCGCGGAAGTTTCACCTTCGAACGGCCGTCTCCCGGTGGCCATCTCATACATAACCACCCCGAAGCTGAACAGGTCCGTGCGCGCGTCGAGCTGCTCGCCGCGAGCCTGCTCAGGCGACATGTATGCGATCGTTCCCACTGCCGAGCCCGGGCTGGTCAAATGTTCTTCCGACGCGGCCAAGGTAGGCATTGCCGAAGCCCCGGCGGCGTCGGGGATTCGATAGAACTCGAAGGTCATCTTGGCAAGCCCGAAATCAAGTATCTTCACGTGGCCGCGCCGCGTGATGAAGATGTTTCCGGGTTTGATGTCGCGGTGGATGATGCCCTCGCTGTGCGCGGCATCGAGCGCCTCTACGATGGCCACGGCAAGAGTAAGAAATTCGTCCACATCGAGCGCTTTACCGCCGATGTGCTCTTTCAGCGTTTGCCCCTCGAGCAATTCCATGGCGAGGAAGTACTGTCCATCAATCTCGCCAATTTCATGAATGGTGCAAATATTTGGGTGATTCAATGCGGAGGCGGCGCGGGCCTCGCGCCGAAAGCGCTCGATGGCCTGAGGGTCGCGCGCGAATGCATCTGGAAGGAATTTCAGCGCGATGGACCGGCCTAGTTGAAGATCTTCCGCCTTGTAGACCACACCCATACCGCCGCCACCAAGTTTGTCAGTAATGCGATAGTGGGAAATGGTCCGGCCGCTGAGCGTGTCCGTGCCTGACATATGCCGGACATCTTAGGTTGCACTAGAAGGCAAGTCAACGAAACGAGGCGAAACGAGGCTCTTTCGGGCCAAGTCCCGATTGATGCCATAACGACGTCGGCCTCGCTACGGCCCGAGTAAACTGTTCGGTGTTCACCCCAACAGTGCTCGGACCGAAGGAGGCCGAGATGCAGATTATAGGATGTGATTTGCACGCTCGCCAACAGACGTTGGCGATGTTGGATACCGGAACAGGGGAAGTCGTGAATCGGACTCTTACGCACGAAGGCAACGGCGTGCGGGAGTTTTATTCCACGCTTCCAGGTCCGGTGCGCGTAGGGATCGAAGCGACTGGGTCGATGAAATGGTTTTTGCACCTGATGGAAGAGCTGGGAATCGACTGTCAGGTCGGACATCCAGCGACGATTCGAGCGGCCGAACCGCGCAGACAGAAACACGACCAGCGCGATGCCGAGCTACTTCTAAGGCTGCTGGTAGAAAACCGTTTTCCGTCGATCTGGCAGCCGTCGCAGGAACTGCTGGATCTGCGAGGGTTGCTCTTACACCGTCATCAGTGGGTGCGCCTGCGCACGCGGATACAGAATGCGTTGCAGGCGATCGCACTGGCGAATGGTTTAAGGCGAGGGAGTTCGCTTTGGAGCGAAAGCGGGCAAGAAGCGATCGCATCGTTACCTCTGGCAACACATACCGCTCATCGTCGCAGTGAGTTACAAGCGATGTATGCCAGGTTCGAAGCGGAGATCGAACAACTAAACCAGCAAGTCCTGGAGCAAGCAGGCCAACGACCTACCGCCGGGCTGCTGATGACTCATCCCGGCGTGGGACCGATCACGGCGCTAGCGACCGATGTCTTTCTGGGTGATCCAAAACGATTTCGCGACGGCAAGGCGCTGGCGAGTTACATCGGCATCATTCCCAGGGAACACTCCAGCGGCGGGCGACAGCGGTTGGGAGGTTTGAGCAAGCAAGGCAATCCGCTTTTGCGCTTTCTCTGGTGTGAGGCCGCGGCACACGCGGTGCGCCGGGATCCAGAATTGCGGCGGTTCTATCGGCGCAAGTTAGTTCAAAAGGGTCTGGGGAAAGCCCGAGTTGCCGCGGCGCGAAAACTGGGGATTCGGTTGTGGATCATGTTGCGGGACAAGATTGATTACCATGAGTTCTGTCGTCGTGGACAGATGCAACAGAGAAGCGGTGATGCCTGTGCGGGGATGCCTGAACGGCGTTATGGTGCGAAGAGTCACCGTCTGATTGATTAGGCGACCCGCCTCCCTACGGGGAGTTCGCATAACTCATCATGGTCGATCGTGACCGAAGAGATGTTTGGTGGGCAACACCGAAGCGATGAAGCGGAACCGGCCCGAGCTGGTTAGGGTGACACAAGTGAAACAAGGCGGCCACCGAGACGCCATTCGCGTGCCACGGGAAAGGTGTGTTCGTGCGCAGAAAAAATCCGAATGAAATCTCTTGAAACGGTCGGCGTCGTTAGAGATAACGCTCTTACCGTACATGTGAAGTCCTAGTACGGCAGATGTCCGGTTACGCGACTTATCAGGAGCTTGAACGATGCCGGCCGGAATTCACGACTTGATTGCAGGAACTCGCCCGGTCGGAATGACCGCGGCCTGCGAGCTTGCTGGCTAGTCCGCACGGCGTCAGAGCCACCCGCGTCCGCTCAGAGGGGAGGGGCGGTCTGCTTCTGCGCGTTCTTCATCTTCTGCTGGTTTTGCCCCGCGGCAATGTTATCGACATATTTCTGCGACGCAATCACGGCGCGACTATCCGCGGAATTTTCGCTGACCTTCACGTCCAGTTGCGTGACGACCTGACCAGCCACGGTGATAGTCGCCAGAACGTACACACCCACGCGGCAGGCGTCGCGCATGAAATCGATGAGGTCGTTCTGACTTATCGGCGAATTGCTGATGTTTCCCACTGGCGTAGCAACGGAGGGACTCAGGCCGCCCGCCATACCTTCCCGCAGATTGCCCGCACACTGCACCAGCCCCTTGGTCTTTGGAGTGACGGGCGCGCCTGTTTCGTCAAAGGCCCAGCCGATTATGCCCGGGTTGATCACAATCGGATTCGCTCCGTACTTTTTTAGCAACGCCGCCTTAATAACATCCGGCGTAGGTTCCTTTCCCTGCTGGAACAAAACGGAGCGTTGAATGGAAATTACGCCTTGTTTTTCCGGGGGTAGGTTGAAAATTAGATACATTTCTTCTTCGCACCGTGCGCTTGGTTGGCAGGCGTCGTTCTTGGCCTCGACAAAACTCATCCAGGACGAGCCGGGGACCTGCTGATAGCGTGCGTAGTGTGGGTGGGTGCCGTATCCAGTTTCTGACTTGCCGGGAAACAAAACTTTTAATCGGGCCACGGCATCCTGAGGCGACATGCCGAGGTGAATCCCTTGAATGTCGGGAAGTTTCGAAGGATCAAGACCGCCGGCGGGAGCGATAGGAACTGGCTGGGATGGCGCATGGTTGCCCTGCGCGCGGGTGACCTGGCCGGTAATACTCGCCGCAACTAAAATCGCAGCGAAAATTGTTTTCACATTTCGCAAAGCTCGGATTTGCATCGCGGTGAACGCTCCGGCGAGCTGCGCGTGCTTCACTTGAACCAGCAGGGGAAAGTGCCGCAGCGCGAACTCCCCGCCAGACGCGCGAGAATGTAGCACGCGTTGTGGGGAACTCCTAGTTGAGATTCAGCGGTTAGCCCACTTTTCAATGCGCGTTCTGTGGGCTCGGACATATGAAATCATCCCAAATCAACATGATTGCATAACAACGTCGGCTCCTTAGACCCGAGTAGACTTTGGTTGTTGACGACCAAAGGCTCGGGAGAAAGGAGCCGAACATGATCATTATAGGCGTGGATTATCACCCGAGCGATCAATACATCGCGTTTCTCGATACAGAAACGGGGGAGTGCGGCGAACGGAGATTGAGCCACAGCAATGGAGAAGCCGAGAAGTTTTATCGAGAACTCCGATTGCGAGCAGTCAGCGTACGCGTGGGAATGGAGGCCACGGGGTATGCACGCTGGTTCGAGCGGCTGCTGACAGAACTGGGTATCGAGTTGTGGATCGGCGATGCGGCGAAGATCAAAACCAAAAGAGTCCGCAAGCAGAAAACCGATCGCAACGATGCGCAACTTCTGTTGCACTTGCTCCTGGACAATAACTTTCCCAAGATCTGGGTACCGAGCCCAGAGAATCGTGATCTACGACAACTGCTTTGGCACCGGCATCGGTTGGTGCAGATGCGCACGCGGATCATGAATCAGTTGCAGGCCCTGGCCATGAATGAAGGCCAGCGCCGGAAGAAGAAGCTGTGGAGCGCAGCAGGACGAGCCCAACTGGAAAAACTTCCGCTAGCTGTCTGGGCCTCCCGACGCCGCAAAGATCTGCTGGAGCTGCTGGACCGGATGAATCCTCCGATCGCAGAGCTAACCCGAGCCGTCGAACAGGAGGCCAGGAAACGGCCTGAAGTGCAGCGCCTGGTGACACACCCTGGCGTGGGACCCATCACGGCGCTGGCCTTCGTGCTGATCATCGGAACTCCGGAGCGGTTTCCGTGCGGCAAGCAGATCGGCAGCTACGTGGGGCTGATCCCTGCGGAGGACTCCAGTGCTGGCCAGCAACGGTTGGGGCACATCAGCAAGCAAGGCAGTTCTTTGCTGCGTTTCTTGCTGGTAGAAGCAGCGCAAGCCGCGGCGCGTTGTGATGCGGACTGGAGACGACGGTATATGCATCTAGTGATGCGACGGCAAAGAAATATCGCCAAGGTGGCGATGGCACGAAGACTCGCAGTGCGGCTTTACTGGATGTGGCGGAATAGCTGGGAGTATTCGCAGTGGGTCAAGTTCGGTCCGTACGCGGGACAGCTCGATACCGGACATGGCGCGAACTAAAACGCCGCGCACATGAATGGGCATCCCGCTCCCTCGCGAGAGGGAGTTTGAACGAGTAATCATGGTCTTAAATTCGATCGAAGAGATGTGTGGGTCGGACTGAAACCGACCGCAAGATTACGTGCGAGCCGTGGTCGTCTACATTGAGTGGAAGAACACGAAGCATGAAGATGCTCACAGAAGCGAACGGAGAAGTGCGCTTATAAATAGTTTGACAGAGCCGACGTTGTTAGAGATGTCCGGTAACGCGACTAACCAGGACTTGAGAGTTTTCTGTAGCAGTTAAGAAGGAAAAGCTTATGGAGTGCAATGCTTCTCGGGTTCCACAAACCCTATTATACTTCGGGCATGAACCAACCAAACGCTCTATTCCGCGGTCGAAAACTAGGAATCATCGTCATCGTGCTCTTGAGTTTCATTTTGTTGTCCGCCAGATATTTTTACATCTACGGGCAGGACAAATCGGGTTTTCCCGATGGATTCGATGCGGTGCAAGCCGCGCCGAACAGCCACAAAGTTATTTTCGAGAATGAATTTGTGCGCGTTCTCGAAGTCACGATGCCAACCCCAGGTAACACAGAACCCATGCATCACCACCGTTGGCCAAGTTTCTTTCTCGATTGGGATACGGGAGGCGGTTCGCCGCACATTCGTTATCATCGTCCAGACGGGAGCGTCAGGGACAGCCCCGGCACGGAAGAGCCTGCTCACTCCGGCACTTGGAGTGTGCATTGGATGAAGCCGGAGCCCATGCACTCAATCGAGGTCGTGGAGATGCCGAAAAGTGCCGTCCTTCTTCCCGGGGCTGCTACAAGCCTACGCATCGAAATCAAATGTCACCCGTAAGCGCCGAAGGCTAGCGATGCTGAGTAACGCCCTTACCGGAAACTGACCCTAGTTTCCGGTTACGCGACTATACGTCCAAGTGGAATTGAATTGGTAAACACAAGCGCGTTTAGCGGTATTGATTCGCACATTCAGTTAGACCGCTGCCTTGACAGCCCAGCGCTCTAGAGTACTTTTAACGAGATACAGAGCACGGACGGCACTGTAAGTCATTGGAAACACTTCATAGGCAACGTTGTTGTGTACAGCGATGTGTATCGCGGCCTCGATGGCGTATGGGGGAGGGAACAAATTGCCGCCATCGTTCATGATGGTTTAGAGACTGAGCCCGACAGGGTCAGAGCTTTTAATCGCTTGTTCACGTCCGTTAAACAACGAATTTGCTATGCGAGCCGTCATGCGGGCCGTATGTTCTGGTTGAGAGAGAACAGATTGCGAGAGTCGTAGCGCGCCTTGAGGTGCTGAAGCCGTACGTAGTTGGGGCCATATGCGTGCCGGACGCTGTTTTCTCCCTCGCGCTCCATGACGTTCACGTAGTTGCCGTCTTCGTCCACAGGCAGCGTCGTTTTCAGTGCTTCAATCCACTCACTGGCGGCGCGCTGGCCATCGGGCGGTTTCCAATAGGCTGCGATGTCGCAGCCTATACCAACCCTGCGCAGGGGAAACGGCGTCGCATCCACGGGCACCCGCGTTACCGCGCCGTGAAGATGAATGAGGAAGCAATTGACAGGGAGCGGCGCACTCAAGAATGCCTTGGCGAGAATCTCGATTCGGCGATCATCCAGCTCTCCGAAAAAGCCGCTGAAATGTTCCTCATAACTTGGCGGAATATTTGCTGGCACCATCTGCTCTAGCTCGAGATACGATCTTAACTGGACCGTGTCATGCACGACTGCCGGGTGATGACGAATGGGCGCCAGCGCACTCTCTCCCGCGCCCTGTTCACCGATATAGCACGCCTGAATCTCGATTTGCGGCTTGTGATTGGGTTCCGCGGACACCACGGCAATCAGAGTTAGCTCGTCTGGCGCTGAAGAAACAAGCTTTTGGAACGCCTGCAAAAACTCACGTGGGTCCGCTGACTCCAGCGCGATATTCCCCGCAAATACCTTCGAAACCGGATGCAGCGCCACCTCGAACTCGGTGACGATCCCAAAGTTGCCTCCTCCTCCGCGAATGGCCCAGAAAAGGTCTGGGTTCTCGTGCGCGCTGGCCTTGACCTGGCGCCCATCAGCCAGCACCACGGTCGCCCCGAGAATGTTGTCGCAGCCGAGGCCATACTTGCTCATGAGGGGACCGACGCCGCCTCCGAGAAGATAACCTCCTACGCCGACGGAAGGACACTGACCCAGCGCGGTGGCAACCCCTGCCTTGGCTGTCTCTATCTCAACCGCACCGCACAATGCGCCACCTCCAACGCGGGCGGACATTTTTTCCGCGCCAACGGCTATCCCGCGGAAGCCGGACATGTCTAGCACAATGCCTCCCTCGCAGGTAGAGTAGCCGGCATAGCTGTGGCCTCCGCAGCGGATAGCGAGGGGCAAACCATTGGACCTGACGAAGCTCAGAGTGGCCTGGAGGTCCTGCAGGTTGACAGGATGCACGACGAGCGCCGGATGCGCGTCATATTTGGCCGCGTAGACTTTGCGAAGCCTTTCATAGTTCGGATCGCCGGGTCTAAAGGCTGTCCCAGTCAGTCCCCGGACAAAGGTCTTGAGATCGACATTATTTGGCTTTGAGACCGGAAGAGCAGCGACTAGCTTAGGAAGGTTCGCATTCGCGAGAAACGGGAGGGAGGAACAAAGGCCCTGCCAGAGAAAACGACGCCGATTCATTGAATCCCCTTTGAAGAAATGGGCCCAGAACGATACTCGATAAGATTGCGGAAAAAAGAAGCCCCACCTTAGCACGAACCAGAACGATTGCATCGATAGGGATTTTGGAGTGTGGGCGACCGCGTTCGGTGACAACCTCACATAAGCGCGCAGGCCCTTTGGTTTCAGCTCCTGCTTGTAGTATTCCGCAAGTTCCTTCGACCTTTGTCCCAGGTTCACCCCTTCATCGTTGAAGGATTTATAAGCGTTCGTGGTGCCACCCACGAATTCATTGAAATATTTCCAAGGTCGCATCTGCGGCAGTGTTGATACAGCCGCAGCCGCAAAAGCCACCGCGCCAGAAGGCGGTTTCTGCCCGATTCGCATTCAGTGTCGCAGTCAAGTCTGAGGCAAGTAGGCCGTTCGCAACAATCTCAACGATGTCGATTACAATTCCTGCTGCAAGCCCCCCGAGGAGAACACGGCTCCAGTTGATTTTGCCCATTTGCCCTCTTCGAGTCTTCGCATTCCGTCAGTGCGAATTGCGCACAAAATCGCCCCAACGCTCTAACCGAAATTACGGGCGAATTGTCGGCCACTTGGAACCTGCCGTCGCACAAGGTGGCCAACTCCCGATAGGTCGCTTTGTAGGGAACCTGAACCGGCGAGAGACAGCTGAAGAAAGGTGAGGATTAGCAACGAGAAGTCGGCTAGGGTTTACTGATGATTTTTGGGCGAAGCGTTTCTCAGTGTAGGACTCAAGTCCT
>CAVQBU010000002.1:0-282031 GCA_963710845.1 uncultured Acidobacteriota bacterium
CAGCGTTTGTCACCACCTAATCACCTAGTGCCGAGTTAACCGGTAAAGTGGATTTTCTCAGTTTCCGGTAACGCGACTACACAGGCGTTAGCCTGCCGCCGCAGCGTCCATCTGCGGTGGTTTGCCCCCCTTGATGACGAGCCATAGCATGAATGCAATCTCGCCAAGAATGGCCGGCTGGAGATATGCGTTCATCTTGTCTGCGTATTGCGGCAAAAGTATGCCGGTAAAGCAAAGGAATACCCACGCGAAGCCCGCCAGGACAAGCCACACGCCCAAGAACCGTGGCAGGAATCGAGATTTGTAAACGAGGAGGCCAAGCGGAAATAGCCAAAGACCCCAAAATAGTTCGGAGAAAACCAGTCCGCGGCCGTGCAGATTGAGAAACAGCATAGCCAGAGCCTCGCGCTGAGTTTTGTCGAATACGGATAGGAAGTCAGCCCCTCGTACCAGAATCAGCGCAGCCATGGAATTCGCTTCATTCAGAAAAGCGATGGGGATCGAAATCACAATCAAGATCGCCATGAGCGCTGCTTGCCGCCGGTCAACGCCCTTTAACAGCTCGTACAATGCCAGCGCCACGAAGATAAAACCCACCATGCCGATAAGTTGGCTTACGATGCCCAGGCGGAAGAGCGTTTCGGACGCCGAGATGTTGTTGGCCGTCGCCGCTGCGTCTCCATGGACGATCAGCTTGTTAGGAACGTAGCCCATCGCAAAGAAACCGAATACCGACGTGACGACATACAGCAAGCCCGCGAGTCTACCCGGATTCTTGATCGCACTCATGGTCCTCCTGCTAAACCTCACCTTTAGATACGACCAATGCCCTTCATAAATTTCGCCGAATGATAAAACCGGATCCTTTGGTCATCTGCCCACTGCGACGATTTTAGAGGGTCGTACCTCAACTCCTGATAAACGCGGCGCATTCGACAGGTCGATGCAACACCATCTAATGTAAATCTGCTCTGTAAAGGTGGTGTTGGCATGAGACGAGGGATAACGGTTTGGGCTTTCTGCGATCGAGAAGCGTGACGTTTGGAGCCGCTGGAGGGCGGGACAGTCGCTGCATGAGATTGGGCGCGCTTTTGACAAGCCGCACAGCTGCATTCGCGCTGTGTTGTTGCCTCGCGGAGGGATTCCTCCAGCACTCCGCCGCCGCTCGCCATTGGCGCTCACCGTGGCGGAGCGAGAGGACATCTCACGAGGGATCGCTTCTGGTTCCTCGATTCGTGAGATAGCGCGACGGCCTGGATCGAGCGGCCTCCTCCGTGTGCCGGGAAATCGCGCGCCATGGTGGCCGGCCTGCCTATCGTGCCCATGATGCCGATCAGCAAGCTTGGGTTTCGGCCTTGCGTCCGAAGAGCTGTCTGCTTGCCAAGAACCGCAAGCTGCGGGACATCGTTGCGAGTAGACTGATCCTGGACTGGTCGCCCGAGCAGATTTCCGGGTGGCTGAAGAACCAGTATCCCGATGACGAGAGCCTGCGCGTGTCCCACGAAACGATTTACCGTAGCCTGTTCATTCAAGCCCGGGGAGCATTGAAAAAAGAGCTGCTGGACCACCTGCGGTCGAAGCGGCGCATGCGCCGCTCGCGTCATTCCAGCGAGCGGGACAGTCCCGGGGGCAGATCGTCGATGCCATCTCGATCCGGGAAAGACCGGCGGAAGTGGAAGACCGAGCGATTCCTGGCCATTGGGAAGGCGATCTGCTGGCCGGTGGAAAGAACAGCTATATTGCGACGCTGGTAGAGCGCCATTCACGCTTTGTCATGCTGATCAAGGTGCCGAGCAAAGAAACCGAAGCTGTGGTTGCGGCATTGAGTCAACATGTTCGCAAACTCCCTACTTCGCTAAAACGTTCGCTGACCTGGGATCGCGGACTGGAGATGGCCAAGCACAAGGAGTTTACGGTGGCCACGAATGTGCAAGTCTACTTCTGCGATCCACAAAGTCCCTGGCAACGCGGCAGCAACGAAAACACCAATCTGCTCTTGCGGCAATACTTCCCGCGAGGCACCGACCTGTCTGGTTTTTCGCAAGCGCAGCTCGACCAGGTCTTGCTGCGCTTGAATCAGCGACCCAGAAAGACATTGGGATTCGAAACTCCAGCGAGTAAACTGCGCGCAAGTGTTGCATCGACCATCTGAGCTGGCAGCATTTACCGTACATGTGAAGTTCTAGTACGGGACTTGTCCGGTAACGCGACTTATCGGGACTTGACAAATGTTTCTGCGAAAACCGTTGCGCGACGAGGCAGTCAATTGGAAGCTCAACTTCCTATTACGTACAGGCCTGTTTGCCAGGCTCGCGGTCGTTCGGGAGCACAATGTGTGGTGGGAGGCACGCTGCCGGGCGCCCGCTAGACCGCCGCGCGGCTAACCAGTTTCCGCGCTGCTAGGCCTAACATCAGCCGCGAAATTCCGGTCATCAGCAGGTTCACGCCCACCAGCGTTCCGATCGCCCACACGGAACTCGACGGCCAGTGGAACCAGATCAGCCCACCCAGCAGCAGCGCTATCAGCGCATTCATCAGGAGCCAGCCGGAGCCACCTTCGCCACGCGATCGGAAATACGCGATGGCTTCGAACATCGCTGCCATCACGATAATCACTGCCAACATGAGCGTCAGCGTTCCTAGCCCCAGCAAGGGGTGCATCAAAAAGTAAAATCCGCCCACGATGTAAACAATGCCGAGTAGCACCTGCCATATTACGCGTCCCGCTCCGCCTCCGCTGAATGCCGCGACCAAATGCGCACCGCCACCAAAAATCAGCAGCCAGCCAACGAGGACCGTTACCGCCAAGCCCGCAACTCCGGGTTCAATTATCGCCAAGATCCCCAGCAGGATGAACAGCACCGCAATGCCAATAAACAAGCCACTCGCTTTCTTGACTATCTTCCCCGTTCCACTCAATCGCTCGGTTGGATTTGCTGTCGCCATTAGACACCTCCACTCGCTGTCACTTGTCGGAATTTGTCGCTCGGGGGACGAGGGGCAGTGCGGGTGAACGACCTCGAGCGAAACCGCGCCCATTCTACCCCCAAAATTCATCGCCAGGCCACCGTTTCATTCTCACAAAGGAGTCGCACTTTTGTCCCGATAACTGGGGCTTAGTGGCGGGTCAGTGCCTGGCGAACGTGGAAACCGTACATGTGGATTCAAGTTTCCGATTACGCGACTAACCGGGACTTACAGAAATAATCGGAAATTGCAATTGCTGAGATAGGGTTCAGATTTCTTCTATTCCCGTCGTCCATTGTGGAGGTGGACTAGCTTTGGAGGCGGTGCTAGTGTCCTGCTCCATGAAGTGGCTCAGAGCGTCTTTGGTGACTCAGATCATTCTAGCGGTCTACTTCCAGGTGGTTGTCTGGTTTCCGCTCGGGTCGTGGAACGATCAGCCTGGAAAGCGACTCATTTCACTTCTTAGCGAAGGTCAGGCAGTGGCTGTGTTGGGTTTCGCGCTGACAATGCTACTCCCGCTTCTGCTCTTTGGCTTGGCCGTCTGGAAGCATTGGGTTTGGCTGATGTGGATAGGGGTGATTGGCTATGGTGTATGGGCTGTGCTTCAAATTCAGAGTTGGTGGATACCGTGGATTTTCGGCGCAGATCAGCGCGCTCTGAACAATCAGAAGTATCTCCAAAGGACGTACAAAATCTTTCCGTCTTCTGTTGTGCACCCTGCGCCCGACGCCATGCACTTCGTTCTGGACCTGCTGCTTTTTCTAGTTGTCGTGACGATCGCGCTCGGTCTTTTGGAGACCAGACGCGGGCCCGCGTTAGGGGATAAATCTGGCTAGTGCGCGATTGACGCGGAAACCGGAAAAGTGAAGCGCTACTTCAAATCTCCGATCAGGTGGCGCGCGATTGGCTCGTGCTACACTGCGGCGTTTGTCGGAGGAGGTATTTATGCGGCGGGCGACGTGGAGTTCGACTTTGCGCTTAACAACTTTGATCCTTGCGTGCTCCTGCGCCAGGGCGAATGCGCAGACCCAGCTCCCGATCGAGATGCAGCAGAAGATTGATAAGGTGGCCCACGACGCCCTCGCCAAGACGGGCGTACCTAGCGCGTCCATCGCAGTCGTTAAGGATGGGCGGATCGCCTATCTGCATGCCTATGGGAATGCTCGGCTCGATCCTGCGACACCGGCAAGGCCAGAAATGCGTTACAGCATTGGCTCGATCAGCAAGCAGTTCACGGCTGCGGCCATCCTGCTGCTACAGGAACAGGGCAAGCTTTCGCTCGATGATAAAGTCAGCAAATTTATTCCGGACCTTACTCGCGCGAACGAAGTAACAATTCGCCAACTTCTTTCGCATACCTCCGGCTATCAGGATTTCTGGCCGCAGGACTATGTGATGCCCATGATGTTGCGGCCGGTTGATGCGCGGAAGATTCTGGACACTTGGGGCCGCAAGCCGCTCGATTTTGATCCTGGAACGAAGTGGCAGTACAGCAATACGAACTATGTCATCGCCGGACTAATCGTTGAGAAGGTCAGCGGCGAACCTCTCCTGCAATTTCTGCAGCAAGAGATATTTACTCCCCTCAAGATGAAGAGCGTTGCAGATACTGATAAGGTGAAGCTTGGCGACACTGACCCGACGGGTTACATGCGTTTTGCGCTCGGGCCGCCGCGTCCGGCGCCCAAAGAAGGACCCGGCTGGCTGTTTGCCGCAGGCGAGCTAGCCATGCCCGCGGAAGACCTGGCGAAGTGGGACATTTCGATCATCAATCAGGCATTGCTGAAACCTGCTTTCTATCGGGATTTTGAAACCGAGGTTCTGCTCAAGAATGGATTGGGTACGCGTTATGGCCTCGGCGTGGATGTGAGTTCGCAGCTTGGCCATCGTTTGTTGTCCCACAGCGGTGAGGTTTCGGGCTTCACGTCCGACAATCTCGTATTTCCAGACGAGCGAGTTGCGGTGGTTGTGCTCACAAACCAGGACGCCGCCGAAGCTGCTGGAGCGATTGCCATGGGCGTCGCGCCGCTGCTGCTAGCTAGCGACGACCCTGCGACTCCGGCGAAACTTGCGCAAGCGCACAAAATCTTCGAAGGGTTACAACACGGCACGATTGATCGTTCGTTGTTCACTGACAACGCCAATTTCTATTTCAATGAACAGGCGTTAAAAGATTTCGCAGGCAGCTTGGGTCCGTTGGGAACTCCTGAAGAATTTATCCAGACTCGCCAAGCGTTGCGCGGGGGCATGATACTTCGTGTGTACTCCATCAAGTTTCCAAAAATGGAGTTACGTGCCTGGACCTACGAAATGCCAGACGGCAAACTGGAACAGTTCCAAATCGCGGCTCAGAATTAGAGGAGTCCTCTAATCTCTTCGTTTCTCTGGACGGGCAAAACGGCCCGCCTAGAATGCGTGCCGGTGCCACCGCCTGAAAAACGCCTTATTGGGAGTCGGTGGCGTTTCACGCGGAGAGACCGGAGCGCGCGCAGTTCGATCGCGTAGACGGTGCGGCAAAAACCCTGCCGACGCGACCAGCGCAACTCGTTGATAAGACTCGTTACAGACGAACCATTTTTGACGGGGCGAAATGAGTTGTTTTGTGACGCTCGGATTCATTAACCGAAACGGTATCGAACCCTACCGTTATGCGTTATGGTGCGTGCATGGAAGTAGGAATCTGCAAACTGTGCCTTTTAGAGAAGGACCTGTGCAACAGCCATTACATCCCTGCGGCAGCGTACAAATACAATCGGGCGACGGAACTCAAGAATCCGCATCCTGTCATGCTGACTGGTGGATCGCCGAAACAAGGTACTGCGCAGATCCGAGACTATGCATTTTGCGTAGAGTGCGAAAACCGGTTTCGAACAAATGGTGAAACTTGGGTTCTGGGTAACATCCCTCACGACGATGGAGAGAGCTTTCCATTACGCGATGCGGCACTTGCTTCGCCACCCGCGATTGTCGAACATAGTCGGGTGCTAATTGCTGGAAAAACCACGACGGGATTCGATATGGACCAGCTCATCTATTTCGGGACCAGCGTATTTTGGCGAGGAGGCGCCCATCGATGGCCGCCGATTGACGGCACGACGGTTCCGGAGGTTCAGCTAGGCTCATATCAAGAAGAGTTGCGATTATTCCTTCTTGGTACGTCATCCTTTCCTGCCGCGGTTTCGCTCACGGTAATGCTCTGGCCGTTTGAAAAGGTGCGCGCGGCCATTCTGTTTCCGGATGTGTATCCCGGCTCCGACTGGGTGCGGTACTGGTTCTATATAAACGGTCTCGGGTTCGTTCTCGATGTCGGAACGAATGTTCCGACGAGGGTACAAAGGCGCTCCACTTCTCATTCGCCCGAACAGTTGGTTACAATTTCGAAGGAGTTCGGAGATATGGTTTGGAAACGAATGAAAGAACTCGTAGGCAAGGACTCTTCGAGACTTGGTCCGATGCTCAAGGAAATAGAGGCGGTTCGCTCTAAATCAACTCATACGAAGCAACCGCGAGAAATGCCGATAGATGAGATTATTTGATAAGCCCGTTCGGCGGATAATTCCCAGTTCACATTTGAATCGTCACACATTCTATCTTGGAGATGAAGTGTAACGACAAGTCTTGAGTTCTGCGTAATCTGGATTTGCGGAATCTCAGTTCTCGCTCTAAGCGCGCTAGAGCATTGGGAATAGCAGAGTTTCTGCCAATCGCCGATTCTGTCCTTAAATCATTTCTTTCCAGGACGCGAACCGGGTGCCGCTAATCGGCTGCAATTGCAACGCCGCGAGGCAACCCAATCGCGAGGGTTTTGTGGACAAGGCTGCGGGAGTACCCCAGTTCGGCGGCAATCTCGCGTATGGAGCTGCCCTGTGCGCGTAGACGGCCAATCCTCGCGGCGTCCACCGCAGTCTGCGGTCTGCCCAGCGTCTTTCCCTTGGCCCGCGCGTTCCGCAGGCCGGCCCGGACGCGCTCCACGATCAAGCTGCGCTCCAACTCGGCCACGGCGCCTAGGACCGTGAATACCATTTTCCCGGCGGGCGTGGTGGTGTCCATCTGCTCGCTCAGGCTAACGAACGCGATCCCCAAGGCGTTGAAGGTTTCGAGCGCCCGGAGAAGATGCGAGACGGACCGGGCGAAGCGATCGAACTTCCAGACGATCACGACATCGAACTTGCGCCGGTGAGCATCGGCCATGAGGCGGTCAAGCTGCGGGCGCTTGTCTTTGCTGCCGGAGATTCCGATGTCGAGGTAGGAATCCACAAGCTGCCAGCCGCGGGCCTGGGTGAATTGCTCAAGCTCGCGCGTCTGCATGGAAACATCCTGGCCGTGGTTTGTGGTGGAAACTCTTCCGTAGATTGCGCGCGGCGTAAACTATTTGAAGCCATCGTTGCCTCCAATCAGGTGATGGTGGTTAGGGGCGTCGTGCAGGTGCAAACTGCGCGGCGCTCCGCTTAGTTCTTCCTCGGTCGCTTCTCCTGATAGATTTCCTTCTTCGTGGCCTTCAGTCGAGCGACGTCGGATGCTGCCCATAGCCTCACGCCAACATTCCCGAGCCGCTGTAGCTTCGGCGCCGCGAACTTCCGCTTCTTAATCCAATCCTGAAGGGTCGCACGCGTAATACCCGCTGCGTTGGCGGCTTGCTGTGTTGTGTATGCCTTCGGGCTCATCGCTCACCAAACTATCACAACCTTGACAGCCTGTCAAGACCGATGTTAGGGTAACTCGTGTACTGAAAGAAAAAGCCCCGACTCACGACCGGCGCTCGACAGGTTGGTTTGCGTGAATCGAAAATACGATACACCCCGTCCGAGGCCCATCGCAACCCGGCTTGTCTGGCGAGGTATGTCCTGAAAACCGGGACACCCACGCGGGAGGTGTCGGTGGACGTTGCGCATTTTGATCGACGTTTGTATGAAATGAAGCTTCAGGAACCCTCGCGTCGCATGCAGACCGAGACCCGAGCAGCATGGCGTCGGGTCGGCCATGAGCAGCAAAAGTTGGGCCAACCTAAAGGGACAGGATTCTATGCAAGGCTAGTAGACGCCGCTCTCTCCATATTGCAAGAATACCTAAAAGACGCGGATCGAATCTGCCGGGAGGTGTGGCACGCACAGGGCGGGACCGTAACTTCAGAGTTTGTTCGCGCGGTAGTGCGAGACCACGCGGTTTTCACAGCAATCGCGGCACGCTGCGGGGCCATCCGTGAGGAGATTGAGTTAAGAGCCAGGCGGACGCGGTTCAACCAAATGACTCCCGTCCGTCATCACTTAGTGCGGGAGCAGAGACGTCTCCAAAGCACACTGTCAAATCGTTACGAGATAGAAGCGCGCGAAATTGAATTGAAGAATGCTCATCGCGTCCCTCAAGCCCCACCGCCAGCAACGGAGTTGGGAGGGTCGCGTTCGTCCGTAGCTGGCGCGTTCACTCACTCTGACGACTATCGCACAGTCAATGTTCGCGATGAGACGCACAGGCTCACATCGCAACAAGCACAGATGATCGAGATTCTCCATGCGGCCCACAAGAACGGAAACCCCGATGTCTCCGTTGCTCTCATCCAAGAGCGTCTCGAAAAGAGGAGCAGCCGGTGGCAGGATACCTGGAAGACGAATAGGAAAGCGCGGGTCGCACTCATTCAGGTCGGCGAACGTAAAGGAACACTCCATCTGAAGCTCTAGCCGCATGAATTAGACCTTTTCCACGCAAATACCCACCCTACGGCACAGGCTACGACCCACCTTGGTGTGCGACTCTTGCGCATTGACTCATGCGAAATCGCATGGTGCGCGATAGGGAGGCTCTGTGAAGAAGTTGCTTACCATAGCTGAAGCTGCTGAGGCACTAAACCTTCGAGTTTCCACCATCCGGGCCTGGCTTAGGCTGAGAAAACTTCCTCGGGTGAACTGCGGTCGAGCTATCCGAATCCCCGCTGACGCGATCGCGCAATTCATTGAGCGCAACACAATTCCAGCGTCCAAAGAGCGACTCCTGCATGACCTTCGCTTGAAGACACTCACTCGAAGCGGCACGGACAGTGAGTAACGCACTACATCCAATGGGGTTTTGGACTGGATTAAAAGCCAACGTCATAGATTGGAAGCACGTCCGAAGAATGGGAAAAGCGATCTGGCTCTTCGGCTATCTGACTACGCGGCAAACGGCGCTCAACATAGCTGGGGAAGGTGTCGTCAACCACGGCAATCCCCTCACGCTCCATACTATTCGCTCCGACACCAAAGGTATTCCGATCCGCACGCTGAAACGCTGGATTGCCCAACTCAAGCGAAACGGCTACATCAGGACGGAAACACATAGCAAGCTCGGCATCACGTTCTGGATAGCCAAAGGCAAACACAAAACCAAAATTCGAAGAATCGTTTCGGAACCGGAAGTGGCCCCTAATCAAAACCGTTCAAGGGCGGATGCGTCCCCGAATCCGAGCCATTCGGTGACAAAAGTGACCCCAATTGTCGCTCAAGACCTGCTTCAAATCGTTGACTTTCAATGCACTACGGCCAAAACGAAAAACCCTATTACTAAAGGTTTTACTCCTAAAGGTCTTTCTCTATTACAACAAGACACGGCGGCACAAACCGCCGCCTCCCCCACTGCTCTTTTACGGAAAATCTCAAGTCAAAAGCAAATGCCTCGGCAAAGGCAAATGACGGAGCAAGAACTCGACGAGCGCCGCAGATTCTTGGCCGAGCAAACCAAAGAGGTCTTGCGCAACCATCCCGAATTGGTCCGGAGCGGACTCTGAGCGCAACTCCAAAACTCGCGTTGCAGCCCTCACCTCGGGAGTGTAACCTTCCGATCCAGCCAACTGCGTCAGCAGGCCAAGGAGGAGACTTGGCCCGAAGACGCTACCAGAAAGGAAGTGTGATTTTCAGCAAAAGACGTCAGCTCTGGTTAGGACGATACCGGGAGGACACAATTCGACAAGATGGAACTGTCATCCGCACTCGACCGCAAGTCGTGCTCGGCACGAAAAAGGAATTGCCTACCCAACGACTCGCGGTGCGAAAACTCGATGAAATCCTCTCGCGCATCAACAACTGTTCCTACCAGCCGACCCGCATCGCAACCGTAGCCGAGTTCGCTGTCCGCTGGCGCGAGGAAGTTCTCGCCAAACGAAAGCCATCCACCATCGGATCCGCAAACTCTCACCTTAACGCATACATCATTCCGCAACTCGGGAAGCTCCGGCTCGATCAAATCGGGCCGGAAAACCAGCAGATTTTCGTCAACCAACTCACCGGCGCTTCGAGGAAAACCGTGCTCAATGTTCTCAGCACGCTCTCTTCGATGCTCACGACTGCCAAGGACTGGGGCTATGCGTGCCGAGGAGTGGAAGTGAGGAAGTTGGTGCTTCCCGAACGTAACACGCACGTCGCTGCTCATTTCACACGGTCGCAAGTCGAGTCCATTTTCACGCTGGCTCAAGACCCCTGGCGCACGTTTTTCATCCTGTTAACCATGACGGGACTGCGCGCGGGGGAAGCGCTGGGGCTTCAGTGGGGAGACATTGACTTCGATCACCAGTGCATTCACATCCGTCGCTCCGCGTGGCACGGCAAGCCGCAATCCACAAAGAGCAAAGGAAGCGCGGCGCCGATCACGCTACCGTCGGCACTTTCTGCGGTTCTGGCAGAGTACAAAATGAATTGGAAGCCGAATCCCGAAGGCTTTCTCTTCGTGACGCGAAACGACCGACCGCCGTCGAGCAACAAGGTGGTTGAATATCAACTCTGGCCGATTCTTGACGCCCTTGGAATCCTGCGATGCGGGCTCCATGCGTTCCGTCACTCGGTCGCTTCTTTCATTGTGGATGCTGGCTATTCGGTCGAGGTAGCACAGCAGCAGCTTCGTCACTCGAACGCTCGGACAACCCTCGGCTACACGCATTTTCGCGGGGGAGTCACCGAGCAGGCGATGGCGGACGTCTCAAATTCTCTGAAGTTGGACGCAGTTGGACGCGGAGCTAATAAGGGAAGTCAGTATATTCAATAGCTTACGGAGCTTCGGACGTGGGTTCGATTCCCATCGCCCGCTCCATGATTTCGCAAAATTCCTGTTGATTCGGCTGCCCTTGCTCACCGGTTATCCCTCGATTTGCGCCCAGAAAGCTGGGGTTTTGCGCCCATTTTGCGCCCAAGTTTCGAGAAGGGACAATACGGTTACGAGATGCTCAAGCTGCGTTTCTACACGCGACGCACGTATCTCGGAAGTAACTGTAAAGTTTGTAGTCGCCAACCAAGATGCACTGTTGCCCACCCCACGTCTTGAGAGTCAGCCATGAGAGGGCGGAAGCCTAAAGCGGAATCTCGAGCAACCGAGATTCGCGCAAGCCTCGCGGAGTGGAAGCAGATGCCGGAGTTCTCGCGACCATCGCTGCGGGCTCTGGCTCGCGAGCTTGGTACCTCGCACCAACTCCTGAGCTTTTACCTCAAGAGTTTGCACAAATGGCAAGGCAAGGAATACTGGCGCCAGGCAAAGGAGATTCGCGCGCGGGCGAATGCCGAGGGCCGGGCGCTGACCCAACAGGAAGAACAGCGATTCTATGCTTACAACCGGGCAGGCATGCGCGCCACCGTAGGTCCAATGTTGCTGGAAATGATTGAACGTATGAGGAAGGATTCCGAACGCGGCCCACTGTATCGGCAGGACATCAAAGCTCTGAAGATATTTGCTTGCCAGTTTCCGGAAGCACAGGAGGTCTTGCAGCAGTGTTTGCGGGATGGCGTGAAAGAAAAGAAAACGTTTCGCCGAGATAGTGAAGGAAACCCCGCGCCAAGAAGGAGAAACATTCACACTTTGGGTTCGCCGCATCTGGGATCAGTGTGAGAAGTACGACACCAAATGTCCCGCAGTTATCACGGAAGAACTTCTCCAAAAGTGCTTGCAAGGTGGCGCGAAAAATCAGAAAAATAATTTGCCAGTGATTCCGCTGATGCTCGCTAAGTCCTTTGGATGGGTTTCAGGGTAGCTGGCAACTCCGCTAAACGTGGGTGGAGGGAGAGGGCGAAGGAGGCGCGATGCCATCGTACGAATCTTCAATGCGAAACCTCGCAAAAGCCCGCGCGAAGAGGCGTCCACCACGGCCTTGGCGCAGCAGTGACGAATCGCGGATAATTCGGCGATATGCATTCCAGTGGGTCACCGCCGCGGCAAAAAGCCGTCGGGTCGTAGCTGGGCTCGGCAACTTGGCGTCAGCCACACGTGGCTTCAGAAGCTGGTCCGGAAATTTCAGGCAGACCCCAACGAAATGTGGCGGCTGCAGGCGACGAGGGGTGACCCGAGATTCGAGGATCTCAGCCGGGCGCGAGAACGCAGTCGGCAGATGAGAGAGCGCGGGGAGCTGCGCTTGTCACTCTCAGCAAAACGGGCGAAGTTCTTCGAGCGTTACTGAGTAATTCGAACATTGCCCGCTACCGTCCGTGGGCGCCGCACAATTACCGAGCTAGTACTCCACTTGTCCACATTAGACCTGATCGGTGCCCGAAACCCACGACACGTCCGACGTGCGTGACATGACCTACCCAATCTTCCGGGTTCAGACCTAGCCAAACGGCGGATGTGCACGCAGACGCGTTCGTGGGATCTTGTTCCTGGAGGATAGAACATGTCTAACGAACTCATCGAGCTTTCAAATACGTTAGCAGAGGCAACCAGTCGCGCTGCTGCCACCGTGGTAGCCGTCCACGCAGAGACACGCGGCTCTGCCAGCGGAATCGTGTGGCGTTCCGGGGTGATCGTCACGTCAGAACACGCACTTCGCCGCGATGAAGATATTGAGGTGACGCTTCCGGATGGCCGCGTCGTGTCAGCAACCCTAGCAGGCCGCGATCCCTCGATGGATATCGCGGTCCTCAAATGTGCCGAGGCCGATAGCGCTGTCCAACAAATAGGCGAAGTGACCACGCTGAAACCGGGCAGCCTCACGCTCGTTGTGGGCCGCACCCGTGCGAGTGGGCCGGTAGCCGCCCTCGGAGTCGTCAGCCTTGTTGCGCCGGACCGTCGCACTTGGACCGGCGGGTCAATCGCTCCTTACATCCGGCTCGATGTCGGTCTGCAACCCTCTGCCGTGGGTGGCGCTGTGATCGACGCGTACGGTAGTTTAGTCGGCTTAGCGACGCCACGCTTTGCACGTTTCGGCGCGATTGCGGTTCCAGCTTCAGCCATAAACAAAATCGCGGATACGCTTCTGAGAAAGGGGCACATACCGCGCGGATATCTTGGCGTCGGCTTGCAGCCCGTCCGATTACCCAATGCCCTTCGTGAATCGTTGCACCGGAACGAGAAGACCGCGGCGATCATTTTGGAAGTGTACCCTGACGGCCCCGCGGACAAGGCTGGCTTCGTGATTGGCGACATCTTAGTCTCACTTGCGGGCCACCCCGTCACTCGACTGGAAGACGTTCAGTCTCTTCTTGTTGGGGAAGCGATCGGCAAATCGCTCCCGCTGAAATTCGTTCGTGGCGGCTCCGTTCAGGAAGGGAGCATCATGGTCGCGGAACGCCCGCACGGAGGCGAATGAGATGGCCGTCACGGGAATCGGTGAAATCGCAGAGAAACTCCGCCGCTCGACCGTTCTAATTCACGCAGGGGGCCGCGGCAGCGGCTCCGGCGTGATCTGGTCGAGCGATGGGATCATCATCACAAACGCTCACGTATCGCGTGCCACGCAGATCAGCCTTCAGCTTTGGGATGGAAATCTGCGCGGAGATTACTCGCGGGTCCGCCGCGTAACCTTCAGCTGGGAGTTCAGAACGCGTCAAGGAGTTTCGCGGCCGCGTGATTCGCGTGTTCATTGTCGCTGCTTCTCCGCTGGCTCGCGCGGGCTTGCAAAGTCTGTTCAGTACGCCGGATGTGAAAGTAGTTGGCAGCGCTGCAAACTTCGAGTCGCTCGCCGATCAATGGTCGGATGCAAAGGCTGACATCGTTCTCGTTGACGCAGCCGGCGAACAGTTCGAAGGGGCGATGGATTCTCTCGCTAGGTCCCAACTTGCTTCTGAAGCGGCTATCGTGTTTCTTTCAGATCGTTCTGAGCCCAGGTGGTTTGCTGAAACGCTGCGAGCAGGCATCCGAGCTGTACTGCCGGGCGATATATCTCCGGACCAACTCCTCGCCGCCCTCGAAGCCGCGGCCGCGGGACTTATCGTCATGCATCCTGCGGAAGTCGAGGCCATGTTGCCGGCGATAGAGCCAGCATCGCGTCCACCCGCAGAACTCACCGAACCACTTACGCCTCGCGAAAGCGAAGTGCTTCAAATGCTCGCGAGTGGCCTAGCCAATAAGGAAATCGCCACACGACTCGCGATCTCTGAGCACACCGTTAAATTTCACGTGGCGTCGATCCTAGGCAAGCTTGGCGCTGGAAGCCGCACCGAAGCTGTCTCTATAGGCATTCGTAGCGGACTCGTTCTTCTGTGATGGGCTCGAAAGCTATAATTGCGCGGTTCTGGGTGGCACT
Organism: uncultured Acidobacteriota bacterium; assembly: GCA_963710845.1. Taxonomy (GTDB): domain Bacteria; phylum Acidobacteriota; class Terriglobia; order Acidiferrales; family UBA7541; genus Palsa-295. The sequence continues at coordinate 14,438 of CAVQBU010000002.1, forward strand.
TGGTTTGCCTTACACCGTGGCGATTGCTCCCGAGTGACGGCGTAACCGGAGGTTAATTCGGGCCAGAAGTCCGCTTCTGGGAAGTTCCGGCGCGCTAGCGCCTAATAAGTCGCGTTAACCGTACATGTTCCTTCTGCCAATTCAAGTGGTGCATCGTCCGCAGTTCTTGGCGCTAATGCTGTCGGCAGTAACCGTTCTAGCTTTTATTTACGACCTCAATATCGTGGCCGTCAGGATCAAGCACCCAGGTCGCATAATAGCCAGGATAGTATTCGAGACGAACTCTAGGTGATTCCTTACTCTTTCCTCCAGCTTCTAAAGCGGCCTTGTAGAATGCATCTACTTCGGAATGGTCTTTCGCTACAAATCCGACGTGAACGGCCTGAGGATCAGGCTTCCCCTCCTTGAGCCAGAAAAAATGGCTTTTGCCAACACCGAAACCTTTCAAGTCTGGGTGTCCGTCTTTGCCTTCGTAGTCTGCAAGGGCTGTGATCCCAAGTGGCTTCAGAGCTTTGGCATAGAAAGCAACTGAACGCTTGAAGTCACTGACTGTGAGAATAACGTGATCTATCATATTTTCCTTTCTGTTTTAGTTGGCATCGACCTGAACGATTCGATGGTCGTACCATTCTCCAGTGAACTGTACGCCAGCGTGGAAGTTTCCGTGAATGCGCATCTGTTAATTCATACCGTAACATGTCGCTGGACGGGCGTGACGTTCTTAGTCTAGGAGGAAACGTTGGATATCGCGGGCGCACCCAGAATCACATCGTTTTTCTCAAACCACGTATACCCGTAGAATTGCGCCATACAACCGTGATTAGCAGCTTGTTGAAAAAGGCTTCTGAACCCCCCATTGCGGGCGCAGCAAGGAATTTCTCCTCGCGAAAAGCCAACAAAAAGAGAGATCCCATGTTGCATCGCACCTCAAAATGACGACCCGAACGAGTTTTTCAACAAACTGTTAGTCGCGCTACGGGAGATGTGAAGTAGCACTTCACTTGTCCGAGTAGGGCGTTTACCAGGACTTAGGTCCGATACCTAGGACGCCCTCCTCCCGAAAGTCATTGGCAAACACTTGCCGACAAGGGAGGAGCTATCCCTCACAACGCCGTTCTGGGGCCAGCTTCCAAGTGGCGACCAGGACAATAGCGATCCCCCGATCACTCATTCTTCGTATTCTCTTGGATGGTTCCAGTTTCTTCGGACAAGTAGTCACTACACCTTTCCCAGGATTTGATAAGGTAAGTGGAGAAATCTTCGCCACCACCATGCTTGCTGTCAGCGACAATCTTGCCCAGTGCTTCAGCGCTCTGCGCGAGCATAAGCTGCGCGCTTCGCTCACAGCGCTGGGCCTGACGATCGGTGTGGCCACGCTCATCACCGTCATGACCATCGTGCAGGGCGCAAACCTCTATGTGGAACAGAAAATCGCCAACCTGGGTACCAACGTGTTCCAAATCGCGCGCACGCCCTTCGCGGTGACGGACTTCACCATAATCATCAAAGCGCTAAAGTACAGAAAAATCGAAGTCGAGGACATGGCCGCGATTGCCGCGGAATGCACTGCTTGTGAACAAGTCGGCGGCAGTGCCAGCGCCAGCGTGCGCGCACGATCTGGCGACAAAGAGCTGCAGGACGTAAATCTTTATGGCAATTCCCCAAACATGGCGGAAATTGACTCGCGTGCGGTGGAATTTGGCCGCTACTTCACGGCATCTGAAGCCGAGCACAAGGCCAATATTTGTTTGATCGGAGACACGCTGGTGCGGGAATTATTTCTCGGCGTGGATCCCATCGGGAAGATCCGTGCGCATCGGCAACGATGAATTCCTGGTGATCGGGGTGATGGAAAAGATCGGCAGCGTCCTCGGGCAGGACCAGGACAACTTCGTCATCATTCCGCTGCCGGTTTTCCTTCGTGTTCAGGGCACGCACTCCAGCATCACGATCAATGTCAAAACCAGCGCGCAGAACTTTGAGATGGCGCAGGACCAAGCCCATTTGATTCTGCGCTCGAGGCGACATCTGCTGGGCGATAGGGAGGATGATTTTTTCATCGGCACCAAAGAAAGTTACATGGCCCTCTGGCGCAGCATCAGCTCGGCGTTCTTTGCGGTGTTCATCATGGTGAGCGCGATTTCAGTGGTCATTGGCGGCATCGTGATCATGAACGTGATGCTGGTGAGCGTAACTCTGCGGCGGCGAGAGATTGGCGTCCGGCGCGCCGTGGGCGCGACCAAGCACGACATCCTGCGGCAGTTCATAGTGGAAAGCGTGATGCAATGCATCGTGGGAGGTCTTGCCGGCGTGACTCTGGGATTTCTGGTCGCGCTGGCGCTGCGGACCTATACGCCGTTCCCTGCTTCCGTTCGGGGCTGGGTGGCGGTAATGGGTGTGTTCCTTAGTTCCGCGGTCGGACTATTTTTCGGAATCTATCCGGCAGTGCGCGCATCACAGCTAGATCCGGTGGTCGCTTTGAGGTCCGACTGATGGCGCTCATGACGCTGGCGCAGGCCCGGGAGAATTTTTTCGCCGCAATGGACACGTTGCGCTCCTCGAAAGTGCGCTCGGCGCTCACCGTGCTCGGCATCGTCATCGGTGTGTCCTCGGTGATCTCCATGGCGGCCATCATTCAAGGCCTGAACAAGTTCGTGCAGGACAAAGTGGAATCGCTGGGCTCGCGCACCTACTTTCTGACAAGATTTCCGCCGGCAATGGATCCGTCACGCATGCCGGAACGCATCCGCACGCGCCGATATATTGAATACAGCTATGCCGATTACATCCGCCAGGCCGCTCCTGATGTGCAGATCGTCACCACCATCGGCACGCGCGGCTTTTTCTTCGGAGATAGCAATCTGATCACCAGCGGCGATCACAGCGTCGAGAAAGTGATCGTGCGCGGCGCCGAGCCGGAGTACACGGAGGCGATTCCGCTGTTTGCCGTCGAGCGCGGTCGCTTCATCAGCATCTACGACGAAGAGCACGCGCGCCCCGTGGTGGTGCTGGGCGCCGCCATCAGCGAATCGCTCTTCCCCGATAGGGACGCGCTGGGCAAGACGGTGCGAATCAACGGCGGCTTGTACGAAGTGATCGGCGTTTTCGAGCACGACCAGGGATTGTTTCTTGGTCCGGGAGTGGACATCTTCGCCATCATCCCGCTGAGCAATTTCAGGAAGGAATACCCAGGGTCTAGAGAATTGGTGATGGCATTCACGGTTCCCAAGAATGCAAATATCGAGGTGGCGCAAGGCGAAGTGATTCAGGCGATGCGCCGTTTACGCCACGTGCCCGCCGAGAAGGAAAATGATTTCGAACTGAGCTCGCCGGACTTTCTGAGCAATCTGTGGAATCAGCTCACTGGCGCACTGGTAATCCTGACAACGGTGATCAGCTCCATCGGCTTGCTGGTAGGCGGCATCGGCGTCATGAACATCATGCTCATTTCCGTGACGGAGCGCACGCAGGAAATTGGCGTGCGCAAGGCGATCGGCGCCCGCCGCGCGGATATACGTTTGCAGTTCCTGCTGGAAGCCGTGGTGCTCACCCTGGTCGGCGGCACAATCGGGATCTTGATCGGCGCCGGAGTTTCCACATTGGTGCGGACTCTGGTGCCTTCGATTCCCGCGACGCTTTCGTATCTGTGGGTGGCGATCGGTTTCGCAATCTCCGCCGCTGTGGGCGTTTTCTTTGGCTATTATCCGGCTAGCATGGCGGCCAACCTCGACCCCATCGAATGCCTGCGGTACGAGTAAAGATCCTAAAGCTTCACCACCGAGATACGGAGACCGGCAAGACTTCGAGCCTCTTAGTTACGGGGCTTCGTCGGCTCTCCGGGGCCCTTAACACAGCAGCATCAATTCTCCTCTCAATGGTCAGCCATCGGTCGGCTGGAAATGTTTCCGCGTTCACCGCTGCGGTCTGCTAGCACAAGGGAAGTTCCCGCAAAGTCCCCTCATGTTTACCCGAGATTCGGCTGGGTCCAATCCGCAATTGTGCTCGGATGACGGCGCACTCGGAAATAATTCACTCGGATGCAAATCGCGTAAATCAGGCAACTGCAGCGACCGTTCGTGCGTGGCAAGAATTGTGCACAGTCACTCTTGTGGACGGTCTACGTTCAATACCCAGGCTTTTCGCACCGACGGTAGCGGGTGCCATCTTTGTTCCGGGTGGGGGCGCTGTGTGTGCGTTCCGCCGTTTGTGCGCATCGTTCGCGTATCCAGACGGTTGCGCAATCGAGACACCAGTTCGCGGGTTAGAGATGGCGGGAGTGGATATGGCTTATTTCCACTTATTCTAATCATCATTTCTGACTGATTCGGCGTTCCGCGTCTGCCAGTTCAGGTAGGGCCTAACGATGCCTAAATCTGGTTGATGTCACTCTTGCACGTGAGCGGAGTCTACCACGTCCCCGAGATCCATAATCTTGAAGCGCTTGCACTCCGCGTGCTAGGGTCGCCGCATTCGGCGTATGATGCCGGCCGGGAGGTACCATGATCATTGGAGCGCGTTTGAAGAAGTTGCGTGAACAGAAAAAGTTGTCCCAAGGTGACATCGAAAAACGGACCGGGCTACTCCGGTGCTACGTTTCACGTGTTGAGAACGAGCACACCGTTCCCTCCGTGGATACTCTGGAGAAAATGGCCCGAGCCTTGGAAGTCCCGATGTACCGGCTTTTCACCGATGCTGAGCACGTAAAGGCGCCGAATATCCCGCGAGAATCCGCTCCGGGCCGCACGGCGAATCCTAAACATGACCGCGAGCTTTGGGCTTTGGCGAAGTTACTTTCTCGGATGAATGACAAAGATCGCGGGCTGCTCTTTCACGTGGCGTCGAAGATGGCGAATCGAGCGTAGCGGAGATAGCTTTCCTCATCGGCGTAGGGTAGCTGCGAAGGCATCTCTCATTTCGTGCTCCGGGCGCGAATGGTTTAGTTGTCTCACCACTTCGCGTCGGTCGTTTGCTAATCTGGCTCGCTAACTCATACAGCTTTGTCTGTAACCGAAGTGCCAGCGCCGAACCGCGAGAAAACATAAAAGCGGGCATCGCAATCCAGGCAGCGGTACGGAAGAATGCCAATGACTCCTAAAAGATATCGTTCAACACTCCCATGTCTGTGTGAACGGGACGTCTCCATACTCCGGCAGTGCGGGCAAGGCTTCTTGTTAACCGCGTGCATTTTCCTTTACCTCCATGCGCGGACAGTTTGACCGTCGCAATATAAGACTTGCCGTTTTGGAAAACTGTGCAATTTGGAACGGTGTCCTGAATCCTACTTTGGCTATTCTGACGTATGGTGTCTTCTGCAGTTCGAACTGTACGCGCTGGGGTCCCTCGAATCCGCAAGAAAGCAAATCCAAAGACCCGTGTCTTCGATGTGAAACAGTTTCTAGACTCGACTGGTCTAGGGAGAACAGTCGGTCAGTTCGCGAAAAAAGAGACGGTCTTCGCACAGGGCGATTCCGCCAAGCACGTGATGTACATTCAAGAAGGCGGCGTAAAGCTTTCGGTCGTCAATCAAGTCGGCAAAGAAGCTGTTGTAGCCATTCTTGGCCCCGGCGATTTTTTCGGCGAAGGCTGCCTGGGAGGCCAGTCCCTCTGCATGGCTACCGCCACCGCCATCGCGCCCACCACTGTCTTGGTGATCGAAAAGATCGAAATGATTCGCGTCCTCCACTCGAGCACGAATTTTCCGATCGTTTCATCGCCTACATGCTCGCGCGCAACATCCGCGTCGAGGAAGATCTGATAGACCAGCTCTTCAATTCCAGCGAAAAACGCCTCGCGCGCACTCTGCTGCTGCTCGCGCGTTACGGCGCGCAGGCGACCCGCAGCAGATCACTCCCCAAAGTTTCGCAGGAGACTCTGGCGGAGATGATCGGCACCACCCGCTCCCGCGTCAATTTCTTCATGAACAAATTCCGCAATATGGGCTTCATTCACTACACCAACCGCAAGATCGAAATCGACAATTCCCTCTTGAGTGTTGTGCTGCACGATTAAGCAAGATTTTTGCGCGACGCCTACTTCGTGCTTTGGCGATAACTCCTACTCACGCGAGGCGTGCCCGCCCATTCGCTTGGGCGATTCTTTGGTCAACACCTTTGATGCGCCCCGCGGCCCATTCGATTAGGGAAACGTTATCCGCCATGTGGATCTTTTCCCGCATGTCGCGCATCATCCGCAAGAACGTATCCGGGGTCATCCGAAGCTCGTAACAAACTTGCCGATCACTGCGTCCAGAGGCAAGGGCTCGCAGTACAATTGCCTCTTCGCCGGTCAACGTTGGGTCCAACTGGAAAGCGGCAGCGCGTTGGAGTCTGATTACTTTGTGCCCGTGCTTCATCGATTCACCTAACAGGTCTTGCCGCTTGCCGCGGTGCGATGGCGAAGCTTGCCAGTCATCGTTTGCGCGCTCGCGTCCGGACTGCGGGTTCTGGTTTTCATCTCGTACAACGCTGCATCTGCCGCGCCTAACAGGGAGTCTACTTTTTCGCCATCCCTGGGATAAATAGCAACTCCGACGCTGACCGAGAGTTTCGGCTCCAGACCGTCGTTCGCAAGACTGTCGCAAATACGCAGGGCCACCAAGTTGGCCGGCGCTTGTCCTGTTTCGGGCAGCACCAGCGCAAATTCGTCCCCGCCAAACCGCGCCGGAGTATCGACGTTGCGGCTGCAGATACACAACACGTCGGCCAGACGGCAGAGAGCTTGACTGCCCACCAGGTGGCCGAAGCGATCGTTGATTTGTTTCAATCCGTCCAGATCGAGGAACAGCAGCGCGAACTCACGAGCTGTGCGTTCGGAGCGCTTGATTTCACTATCAACGGTTTCCACCAAATGGCGGTAATTGGCGAGGCCCGTGAGCGCGTCCTTTGCTGCTTGTTGCCGTAAATGATCCTCGAGCTTGCGCTGTTGCGTGACGTTCTCCACAATGATCTCGTAACTTTCCGTCTCGCCCTGATTCTTTACCTCGCGGCCGCTGAGCCGAACTTTCAGAGTTGCGCCGTTTTTCCGTTTCCATTCAGTCTCCAGCGGATCGGCGCCATTCTCTTGCGCGGACTGGCCCAGCAATTGAGCTCGTTTTGAGGGATCACCCAGAACGTCAGTTGCCAAGTTCACTGTCAGCAGTTCTTCGCGGGCCGCATAACCCAGCATGGTCGCTAGCGCCTGATTGACATCGAGAAATTTACCTTTTATGTTGCAGCGGCAGATTCCATATGTCAAGTTTCCCACCAGAGCGCGATAGCGTGCCTCCGAATGGCGCAGCCGCTTTTCGGTTTGATCGCGCGCTTCGCGAAGATGGTTCTCACTGAGGGCTCGGCGAACAGCTACGGGCAGATGGCCGAGATGGTCCATGCCAACGCAATCGGCTGCGCCGCTGCTGATAAGTTCCGCCGCCGTCTCCAGTTGCATTGTGTGGATCAGGAAAATGCAGGGGATCTGCCTTTCCCGCAGATGCAGGATGTCCAGCTCGTGCCGTCCTTGCCAGTTCGGAGACGGGAATTCGGCCAGCACTATGTCGTAGGATTTTGCCTTCAGGCGTTCAGCGAACTGCTCCGGCGTTAGAACTACGTCTGCGCTGACCTTGAAATGCGCCCTCTTCAGCTCTCGCACGCAACGCTCTACTTCCCCGGCGTCTCGGTGAACAAACAGGATGCGCAAGGGAAGGCGTCTGCTTGCCGGTCCGTTCAAGACCAGCGGCAGGTCGGCTTGCTTGACGCGATTTCGTGAGGCTGACGCCAATGAAAGTTCATCGGACTAACGGGGCCAACCTCTGTCACAAACTGACCCGAAAATTGATTCAACGACAACCGATGACAACCATATTGGAACAGGGCCACGAAACCTGTTCAAAACGGCACACTATGCGCCCACTTGTTAGCTAAATGGACAATTTCATACTTCAAGCAGCGACCAAATCAGCTGGAGGAATTGAACGCGGCAGAATTACCCGGATGGTGCAACGGACCGAGCCCGAAAACCTGGCACAACGGCTGAAGGCTGTGCTACGAATACCGCCGGCGCGACGCAAGACTTTTCGCGAGCTCCTACTTCGACGAGCTGACTTTTTGATCTTTCAGCTGCAGATCGTTGACTACCTGCGCTACGTTGGGGACAGCATCGGCGACGCCTTCGGCGCGGGCGATTTACGGTTTTTCGATGACTTTTTCTACCTGGGCGATTTTCTGTTGGATTTTGCCTGTTACGTTTTCGACGATGCCGTCGGCTTCGAGGTCGGGGTCGTTGATCAGTTTGCCGGCTTGGGATTTGATGGCGCCTTTTACTTCGTGCAACGTGCCTGCAGCTGCGTCTTTAGTGCTTTCTTTCATCTTGATGTGCCTCCTGGATGATTTACGGAATAGTTTCCTGCTACGCGGCGACGATTGAGAGACGGGTGAGATGTGAGCTCGGCGAGCTGTCGCTGATTCGCGGGCGATGTGATGGGGAGAGGAATGCGTCTCTCGAAAGCGACGCCGTCGTAGTCGGTGGCGGGCGTGAAACGGTTTGCTAGAGCGCGGGCTGGCGCGGAGGTGCTGACCCACTTTGTGGACTCATAAAGGCCGCGGGCGATGAGCATGACGACCATGAGTGCGGCAAACAGGCCGACGTAGCCGAGGACGAAGATTACAAAAGCGGCGATGACTTGGGCTGCGAAGCCAAAGCGGAGAATGAGAGCCATGAATGACTCCTTGGCCAGCGGCTTGCCGGAACGGCAACCAGAGCGTAGCGCGGCACGGGGATGGGGCCGGCGCGCGCGGTCGGATGCGTTTACGCGCTGGCGGAACTGCCGCGCAGAAAGTGGAATAGCAGCATGATCAGGCCGACGACGAGAACGATGTGAATGAAACCGGTGGTAATGTGGAAGGCGAAAAACCCTAGCAGCCAGAGAACGATCAGAACTGCGGCGATTATCCCAAGCATTTCTTCATCTCCTTGCTTCCAAGCGCGAGAGGAGCCGCGAGCTGGTTGCGGTGAGACTTGTGGATGACTCTTGCGGCGTGGAAGAGCTATGCACGGTAATGAGAATAGTCGGTACGAGCGTAGAAGACTGTCTCGTTGTGGACACTTTTGAGATTATTTTTTTCGATTTCACACGTTGTGGCGGAGAAGCGATGGGATAGAAAACCGCAGCCCGTGTTGCAGTGTGGCGGGCCGTGACGCGGTTTTGTGGGAGTCGGGCGTGCGCGATTATGCGTTGGTCGGAAAATCGCGGTTTCGCCGAGCGATGATCCCGACGGCGAGCAGCCCAAGAGTTAAGAGTGGAAGCGCTCCGGGCTCTGGGACGTTTGCTGGAGGGCCGTCCTTATCCTTACTCTTTATCTTTGCCGCGATCGTGATCGGGGTCGTTTCAAAAAAGCCAAACCGCAAACCCTCGGTGCCGAAGTCGGAGGATGCGGGCTCGCTGGAGTTAAGTTCAACGGCATTGCCGAATGAACACCGAGTTCCGATCCAGTGGGAACGAGAGTGCCGAGAACCAGGGAAGTCTCTGAGCGGCTGGAACTGAAAGCGCCGCTGGGCTGAAAGCCGTTGATGGAGGGCATCGCGGGAGTAGGGTCGGATGGACGGCCGTCATTTTGAGGATCAGCAAGCGCGAGCGCGAAGGTGCGAGTGTGATTGGCAGAGTTTGTGCTTTGCGCAGAATCTTCCGCGACGAACGCGTCAGGCACGTCTATGGACCAGCCCGACGCGACTGCCGAAAAAGGCTCCGAAGTAATTCTCGCGGCTGCCGGCGACATGAATTCCGTATGGGAGGTCTGGATCGTTGGCGCGGAGCTTTCGGGATTCGAAGGCTCGTTTGTGGAAGCAGAGTAAAAAATGCTATCGGCGCAAACCGGAATTGCGGCCATCAGAGCAACTCCGCCTAGCAGGAAAGCTGACCTGAACTTCATATGTTTTCTCCCAAGGGTGAATGGCGAAGATGCCATTTATACGAAATAGTAAATGGCGGAAGAAACGGATTCTGTTCAATTTCGCACACATTCCCGATTCGCTTCGTTTCGCGGCGCAGCCAGGGCAAAGAGGCGGGTGGTGTCCAGTGATTTACATTTTCTTGTGATTGAAGCGGAGGAGTTCTCCGAACTGGCGCGCGTCTTGGAGGCGCCATTGGGCGGGGTCACAGGGTTGGCGCAGCGTGAAAGTTGGTTTAGTCGTGCAGCACGACGCTCAAGAGAGAAGTGTTGATTTGCAGGCCGCCGTTGTACTTAATGAAGCCGATTTTTCTGAATTTGTTCATGAAAAAATTCACGCGTGAGCGCGTGGTGCCCACCATCTCCGCCAGCGTTTCCTGCGAGACCTTCGGCAGAACTCGCTGCGGCTTATCCTGCGTCCCGTAACGCGCCAGCAGCAACAGCGTGCGTGCCAGGCGTTTCTCGCTGGAGTTAAAGAGCTGATCGACCAAATCCTCTTCAACGCGGATGTTCCGCGAAAGCATGTAGGTGATGAAACGGTCGGAAAATGCGTGTTCGTCGTGCAGCACGCGGATCATTTCCTTCTTTTCGATCACCAGCGCAGTAGTGGGCGTAATAGCGGTCGCCGTCCCGATCCGAATCGGTTGACCGGCAAGGCATCCTTCGCCAAAAAAATCGCCCGGTCCTAAAACCGCCACGACGGCCTCTTTGCCAGCTTCGTTGACAACGGAGAGCCTCACACCACCTTTTTGGATGTACAACACATTCTTGGCGGGATCGCCCTGCGAGAAGATCGTTTCCTTTTTCCTAAACTCCGCGACCTTCCTCGCCAGTCCTGCCGAATCGAGAAAAGCCTGGGCATCGAAGGCCTGCTCTTTGGTGGATGCACTCCTTGATTTTTTGTCGCTGGGATTCACGATTGTTTCCACACCTCCGCCTGAGAAAATGTGCGTGACTTCGCCATTGATTGGGCTCGCGTTCCTTGGCGACTTCCGAGTGAGTGAACTCGCAAGACAATTCCGGCAGTCTACAACCCACCTCGGATTGGCTGCCCGGCCATGACGTCTATCGAGGATAGCCTACACAGGGTATGTCGCTGAAATACGGTGAATCCTGTAAATATTTGTTGAGCGCCGCGAGCCGACCTTTTCTGGGAGCGCACACTCTAGCTGACGATAAGCCCGCGTAAATGGACGAGTGGAATAGTGCGCGTTCCGAGGGCGAGCGACGCCTTTTTTTTCGGGGGTGTTCAATTTTCGGACAGACTTGCGGGTGGGGGTTGTCGCATTTTGTTTAAATGAGGAAGAACGAATTAAGCGCCAAACAGATCTCCGCTGTCCCGTGTCCTACCTGTGGTTCCTCTGCGAATAAGCGTTGTGTGTTGCATTCAGGTGCACATCGCTCTCAACCGCACGTTGACCGAAAGTTCGCCGCCATTGAGGCCGCCCGGGAGAAAATCGGTCTAAGTCCTGGTTAGTCGCGTAACCGGACATTTGAAGTAATACTCTACTTGTTCGCGCATTTGCGACGTGATGCCCCTAAAGATAACAATCGCGCAGGTCGCCGTGAAGAGCGTCTTCAGGAGCACAATGAGTTGCGCATATTCCGCAAGCCCTAAAGTTTTAGGCGAATGATGCCGACTAATGATTCTGACCTGGTACTCCCTATACGCCGGCGAGGCGAAGAAATTACCTCACTGGACAGTGTATGCCATCCTAAACAGCTGATTCTAAGCCATCAATTAAGTGCGTAGCGTGGCCACTCGCGTGCCCCATTGCGTATGCGCATCGAAGACCTGGGATTTTTCAGTTCACCTGAACACGCGGAAGCCACCTGAATCACCCTCGGCCACACCAAACAGCAAGACTTTCAAGGAGATATCATGACTAACACTATTACGCACAGGGACCAATTTCGTGGGCTTACGCTACAGAACGAGGTCAATCGGCTATTCGACGACAGTTTTATTCGCGACCGCTCGGCTCATGCTGATCTAGCAACTTGGGCGCCGGCCGTGGACATTTACGAAACCGAGAATGAATTGGTAGTAAAGGCCGAACTGCCGGATTTTAAAGAGAAAGACATCGACGTCCGCATTTCAAACAACACTTTGACCATCCGTGGAGAACGCAAATTCGAGACGGGCGTCAACGAAGACAGTTTCCTCCGCATTGAACGCGCATATGGATCATTCATGCGGAGCTTTTCGCTGCCGAACACAGTCAACTCGGAAAACATTCGCGCCGACTATCGCAACGGGATCTTGACCCTGCATATGGCCAAGCGTGAAGAATCCAAGCCGAAGCAGATCAAAGTCAGCGTCGCAACAAACGGCAAGTAGTTCCACGCAGTTCACACGCGGTGGGGCCGAGGTTCGTGGGCTCATGCCGAGAACCGAGGAGGCGCCATGATCGAACACAATGAACCATCCAGGGAAGATATCGCTCACCGAGCTTACGAGCTGTATGTACGACGCGGCAGTGGGCCCGGAAAAGCTATCGAGGATTGGGTCAGAGCTGAAAAAGAGCTGACCGTCGAAGTTGTCGAAGCACCAGCAAGAACCATAGTCGCCCTAGCCGGCCGCAACTAGAACAATCGACACTGCAAGCATCAAGCGCTTGATAGTTCCGAAGGGGCGGCTTCCGCCCCTTCGCCTGGTCCACTTGTTTGCCGATCGAAGCCAACTTCCCAGTCGTGACCTGCCCCGTCCTAACTCCTGTTTAGTCGCGTACCGGACATTGAGGATCTGGTCGATTTCACGTCTCCGGTAACCGCGCTATCTCTAACGACGCCGACCATTTCAAGAGATTTTCTTCATATTTCTGTGCGCACGAACACACCTTTCCCACGGCGCGCGAATTGCGTCTCTATGGCTGCGTTGTTTCACTTGTGTCACCCCAACTGGCTCGGGCTGTTTCCGCTTCGTCGATCCGGTGTTGCCCACCAAACATCTCTTCGGTCACGAACGACCATGATGAGTTATGCGAACTCCCCGTAGGGAGGCGGGTAGCCTAATCAATCAGACGGTGACTCTTCGCACCATAACGCCGTTCAGGCATTCCCGCACAGGCACCACCGCTTCTCTGTTGCATCTGTCCACGACGACAGAACTCTTGATAATCAATCTGATCTCGCAACAGGATCCACAACCGAATCCCGAGTTTTCGCGCGGCGGCAACTCGGGCTTTCCCCAAACCCTTTTGAACTAATTTGCGCCGATAGAACCGACGTAGTTCCGGATCTCGGCGCACCGCGTGTACCGCAGCTTCACACCACAGAAAGCGCAACAGCGGATTGCCTTGCTTGCTCAACCCCCCCAGCCGCTGTCGCCCGCCGCTGGAGTGTTCCCTGGGAATGATCCCGATGTAACTCGCCAGCGCCTTGCCGTCGCTGAATCGTTTCGGATCACCCAGAAATACATCAGTCGCTAGTGCGGTGATCGGTCCCACACCGGGATGAGTCATCAGCAGCCCGGCGGTGGGTCGTTGGCTTACTTGCTCGAGGACTTGCTGATTCAGTTGTTCGATCTCCGCTTCGAATCTGGCATACATCGCTTGCAACTCACTGCGCCGATGAGCGGTATGTGTTGCCAGTGGTAACGACGCGATGGCCCGTTGTCCGCTTTCGCTCCAAAGCGAGCTCCCTCGCCTTAAACCATTCGCCAGTGCGATTCGCCTGCAACGCGTTCTGTATCCGCGTGCGCAGGCGTACCCACTGATGACGGTGTAAGAGCAACCCTGGGAGATCCAGCAGTTCCTGCGAAGGCTGCCAGATCGCCGGAAAACGGTTTTCTACCAGCAGCTTTAGAAGTAACTCGGCATCGCGCTGGTCATGTTTCTGTCTGCGAGGTTCGGCCGCTCGAATCGTCGCTGGATGCCCGACCTGACAGTCGATTCCCAGTTCTTCCATCAAGTGCAAAAACCATTTCATCGACCCGGTCGCTTCGATGCCTACACGCACCGGACCAGGAAGCCTGCAATAAAACTCCCGCACACTGTTGCCTTCGTGTGTGAGAGTCCGATTCACCATTTCCCTTGTTCCGGTGTCCAACATCGCCAACGTCTGTTGGCGAGCGTGCAAATCACATCCTATAATCTGCATCTCGGCCTCCTTCGGTCCGAGCACTGTTGCGGTGAACACCACACAGTTTACTCAGGCCGTAGCGAGGCCGACGTCGTTATGACATCAATCGGGGCTCATCGCTGGTGGAGTAGAGCGAAACTGGCCTCGCGCAAAGGGTCTATCGGAGAACGTACTGGGATCGCTAACGGCGAAAGACAGATTTGGTTGATTGGTTACGCCTGACTAAACACTCTTGCCGGATGCAGTCTCGCTCGGGTAGTTGAAGAAGAGCTGATTGCCGTCGGGATCATCGACCACCAGGAGCCGGTAGCCCCACGAACCTTCCTTGACCGAAACGCCCTTGGCCTCGAGTTCCGCGCGCAGCGCGTCCAACGCGGCGATCGCGGCCTCGCGCGTCTGCTGCTCGACGTTCAGGGAAATGAACATCAGCCCCTTGCCAATCTTCTCCGGCCACGTGTCGGCCAGGATAAGCGCGCAGCCCTGCCGGTCGACCTGTGCGACGTGCGCTCTGCCGTCCTCCTCGTAGCGCCATGGGCTCGTGAAGCCGAGCCGGTCAACGTAAAAGCGGAGCGAGGCCTCAACGTCGGTCACGTGTAGGACAGGGCGTGCGAACCAGTCTGTCATAGGCTTACATCCTCGAATGAAGAGAACTTCTTCCTGCGTTTTGAATTCTACGGCTAAGCGTGTTAATCAGGAATTCTCTAGCAACGGTAAAATTCTCTTCGGTAACATCCGCAATTCCGAAACGCGATTCGCACAACGTTAAGCCCTACGGTGCAAATAGAAAGCCATAAAGACTTAGGCCGAGTCCGGCCAAGAACAGCAAGGGTGCCAAATAGACGGTCACAACTGGCTGAATGGGGAAAGGAAGTTCCATCCCGCTGTAACCACCTGCGAAGTAATGGATGACCGCAGCCAGAAGCATACATAGTAGCCCGCGTCGAATTTTTCTGCGCCCAACGTCGGAGCGGCGAGGGGCTGAGGCATCCGCGCACAACTCCGGAATCGTCTCATGACAATGCGGACATTCGGCCAGACAGTCATGCACCAGCTGTCCGCAATAGGGACATTGGCGTGTAGGCACAAAATCACCTCCACTGATATCTCTCGCGGTTATCGTAGGTTTCCGAAGTAGGATTGTCAAACTTGCGAGTGCTAGAAGGTAAAGGTCACGCCGCCGTACCAGTCTGAGCAGAAAGTTACGTCGATCAACCGAAAGGGGGGCTAACTCCTGATTAGTCGCGTTACCGGACATCTCTAACAATGTCGGCCCTGTCAAACTACTTTTTGAGCAGACCTCTCCAATCACTTAAAAGAGTTTTTTCTTCCCCTTCCTGGATGGTCTTACTTGTCGGCCTTGACGACTACGGCTCGCTCGTAATCTAGCGGTCGGCTTCAGTCCGACCCATACATCTCTTCGATCGTAAACTTCAGACCATCATTACTTCTTCAAACTCCCTCTTGCAAGGGAGCGGGATGCCCAATCAAGTGGACGGCGTTTTGGTGCGCGCGCCATGTCCGGTACCGAGCTGTCCCGCGTGCAAACCGAATACCGGCTCCGTCCACCCGAACCTACCAGCTAAAGCCGCCCGAGTCGAGGCAAGCCGACATTGTTATGCAATCATATATCAGTCTAGTACTTCAGATGTCCGGGAACGCGTGCCAGCTCAGATGGTCGATGCAACACTTGCGCGCAGTTTACTCGCTGGAGTTTCGAATCCCAATGTCTTTCTGGGTCGCTGATTCAAGCGCAGCGAGACATGGTCGAGCTGCGCTTGCGAAAAACCAGACAGGTCGGTGCCTCGCGGGAAGTATTGCCGCAGGAGCAGATTGGTGTTTTCGTTGCTGCCGCGTTGCCAGGGACTTTGTGGATCGCAGAAGTAGACTTGCACATTCGTGGCCACCGTAAACTCCTTGTGCTTGGCCATCTCCAGTCCACGATCCCAGGTCAGCGAACGTTTTAGCGAAACAGGGAGTTTGCGAACACGTTGACTAAAGGCAGCAACCACAACTTCGGTTTCTTTGCTCGGCACCTTAATCAGCATGACAAAGCGTGAGTGGCGTTCTACCAGCGTCGCAATATAGCTGTTTTTTCCACCGGCCAGCAGATCGCCTTCCCAATGGCCAGGAATCGCTCGGTCTTCCACTTCCGCCGGTCTTTCCCGGATCGAGATGGCATCGACTATTTGCCCCGGGATTGTCCCTGCTCGCTGGAATGACGCGAGCGGCGCATGCGCCGCTTCGACCGCAGGTGGTCCAGCAGCTCTTTTTTCAATGCTCCCCGGGCTTGAATGAACAGGCTACGGTAAATCGTTTCGTGGGACACGCGCAGGCTCTCGTCAGCGGGATACTGGTTCTTCAGCCACCCGGAAATCTGCTCGGGCGACCAGTCCAGGATCAGTCTACTCGCAACGATGTCCCGCAGCTTGCGGTTCTCGGCAAGCAGACAGCTCTTCGGACGCAAGGCCGAAACCCAAGCTTGCTGATCGGCATCATGGGCACGATAGGCAGGCCGGCCACCATGGCGAGCGACTTCCCGGCACACGGAGGAGGCCGCTCGATCCAGGCCTCGCGCTATCTCACGAATCGAGGAACCAGAAGCGATCCCTCGTGAAATGTCCTCTCGCTCCGCCACGGTGAGCGCCAAGGGCGAGCGGCGGCGGAGTGCTGGAGGAACCCTCCGCGAGGCAAAAACACAGCGCGAATCAGCTGTGCGGCTTGTCAAAAGCGCGCCCTATCTCATGCAGTGACTGTCCCGCCTTCCAGCGGCTCCAAACGTCACGCTTCTCGATCGCAGAAAGCCCAAACCTCATCCCTCGTCTCATGCCAACACCACCTTTACCGAGCAGATTTACATTAGATGGTGTTGCATCGACCTGTCGAATGCGCCTCGACTAATCAGGAGTTGAGAACCTAAACGCGTCGAGGCAAGCACGCGAGGGTCACGACGCAGCGCTCAGCAGGCATGAAGAGCAACGGGTCACCATTATGTGCAAACCTTTGCAGAACACTGGTTATACATGCGGGCAAGTGCTTTCCCTATATAATGCTTGGTCTCATTAGGTTTTGGTGATCCGGTTGCTAGCTCGGACCCGTATATGTGTGTGTCCTAGGAGGATTGTCAGTCATCAGTGTTTCTCAGGAGAAGCCTACTTTTCCCGAGTGGCCCATCCGTGCGTATTGCTATCTCCTGTTGGCTAGAATTGGCTCGCTGACATAAAAGCGCGGCTGTGCTTGTGTCTGACGGGCTCCTAGCAAAACCCCCAAAAGCAAGGCTGCAGCCGTTCCCCAAAAGCCGTAACGCGTCATCTCTGACCTATCGTATTCACCAGGAGGATCGATATGATTCGCAAATCTATGGTCTCATCCATATGCGCTGCGATCGCGCTGGTGGCATCTGCGCCCTTCGCATTTGGACAGCAGGCCGCAGTGCTGAAGAAACCAAATCCATTCATGACCCCGACAAAGAACCCGAGTACTGCTGAAGGAGCAGCTTTGGGAGCTGCGCTCAACAAAGCCAACTCCGCGGTCCAGGCGAACGCTAACAAGAAAAATGGTGCCCAACTTCAAACGTTCACCTATACGGTCACGTCGAGCAGGGACGGAAATGTTACTGGGGAAATTGTAGGCAGGAGTCCATTCTTTGACTCGAATGGGCGTACTTCAGTTTCAACTCAGCTGTATCCGATTGTAACGTGACCAATTCGTGTTCGCCGGTGTGAATGGAGCGGGAGAGGTTCTGACGGCTCCTGGCGTCACCGTATTCGATCCGACGATCGCTGACTGACTCTTCGTTCTGTCATCCCCGAACCATGTTCCGCTCCAGCTCGTGCAGCAGTCACCGATTTTCCGTCCCTTCGATTTCAATTTTGGTGGCACCGATGTGGGTGTAACCCAGACCACCGATGCATTCCAGCGTGGTAACTTCTACCAGGCCGTTTCAAAAGGTGCTTCGGGTAAAGTTAACTACCAGGTCGTTTATCTGGTGACAACCGTCCCGAAGATAGTCGTCAACATCCCGGCAGCGGATGGCGTGGCCTACCCAAGCGCCGCGTTTGGCGGTTGCCCAACCGGCACGGAGGGGATTATCGACATTTCCGTTTATGAGCCCGCGATCATTGCGTGATTTTACGCAACTGGCATCACAGGGCGTTAACCCGAGCACCTTCCCGCTATATTCCCTTCACAATGTGGTTGAGTGCGAGGGAGCAACGTCCGGGTGCGCAACGCTGAATAGTGGCTCGTGTTGCATCCTGGGCTTCCATGACGCATTCGGGGCGCAATCCTTCGGCACTGCCGATTTTGATACCAGCGCTATATTTGCGAGTCCGGTGCCGGATGTTTCGATCATGTCGCACGAAGTGGCGGAATGGATGAATGATCCGTTCGGCAACAATCCAACGCCTCTATGGGGCCACACGGGGCAGGTCGGGGGGTGCCAAGGGAACTTGGAGGTTGGTGATCCGTTGAGCGGCACGCTTGCGCCGCCGATTTTCAACCCCGATAACGGGTTCACTTAC
The DNA here is from genome assembly GCA_963710845.1 of uncultured Acidobacteriota bacterium. Taxonomy (GTDB): domain Bacteria; phylum Acidobacteriota; class Terriglobia; order Acidiferrales; family UBA7541; genus Palsa-295. The sequence continues at coordinate 32,958 of CAVQBU010000002.1, forward strand.
CACATGCAGGAATTGGCGTTTTTCTCCTGGTTCTACGGTGCTCCCTCAGTTGGAGTCAACGGATGGTTCTCCAACAACGCCACATTCTTGACCGATGCTGGCCCAGTGTGCACGCCATAGGGCGACGCACTTTGAAAGCAGGTTCCGTGCAAGGAATTGAACCAATTGGCTGCAGGCCGTCGTAAAGGCGGCCTGTAGCTATTTGTTTTAGGAAGGTCGTTCGTCAAGGACTGGTAGGCGTCCCAGCTTCCGGCCGCGAGTTCATTGCTCGCCCGAATAAGACTTTGCCCAAGAACGAATCCGCCCCTAAATCACTGCAGGAATGAGACCGACTATTCTCCGCTAATGAGAGGAAAGCCATGAGGATGAGGCATTGGATTGCCGTTTTCGCCTCGGCGACATTTGCCCTGACCAGTTGTGCGGCGTTTGGACAGGGAAACGGCCATGGAAAAGGAAATGGCAAGGACAAAGACAAAGACGACGACCGCGCCTCCGAGCGCGTGAAGTTCAGGCGGCATGGACGGGACTCGATGGATGGCCCTCTCGCCAGTACAGAAAATTGTGCTGACGAGAGGCCAGGTGAGGCGAACTCTCATCGCCTACTTGGTCCGGATATATCCGTGAAAGACGCTCGCGGCGTCCTCATAGAGACCAACGATGACACCGCCAGGGTTTATCCCGGTTGCATCAGAGAGTCCGACGGTTCCCGGGGGGTCGAACGACGTGAAAACGCCCTTGCTCAGCAAAAAAGAATGTGCGACGCCTGCAGTATCGTCGTATTCCCCTACGATATCGCCCTCGGGGTTACCCCCTCCAGCAAACGTAAGCACAGCGCCCGGAAAATCAATCGTGGTGAATGTCCCATGGTCGAGTAGGTATCCGTGAGTAATTCCAGCATTATCCGTGTAAGCGCCAACGACCGCACCGGCCGGGTTAACAGTGCTGGCAGTGCTGCTAACTGCGCCGGGTGGATCGAAGCTAGTGAAGACGCCCGTCTTGGACCTTACAAAACTGTGGTAAGTGTTAAGGGCGCCAGTGTTGCCGCAGGCAGGGTCGGAACAGGAAAATCCGGACATTTCACCCGAGGGGTTGAGACCGTGAGAGTAGTGCCGGCCCGCCTGAGAAGTCAACTGTTGTGTATTTCCCCCATTCAGAACGAAACCGTGGCTGACCCCACTCGCGTCGAGGTAGCTGCCCACGATATCTCCTTGCGGACTGATGAAGTTGGGAGTCGTCAACGTGGAACCCGGAGGATCGAACGACGTGAATACGCCTCCTTTCGTTAGCGTGAAACCATGAGTGACACCAGATGTGTCGGTATAACTACCGACGCTCGTGCCCTCGGATTGGGCCCGCCGTTTAGAGCGGTGGCAATCGCACCAGGGAAGTCGATGGTCTTATAGGCCTGGCCCACGCGATTGACGCAAATGCAACACTGATCGTACAGATTGCCAAGAACCGAAATACCTTGGTCATGACATATCCTCCTAGTTTTCGTTTGTTTGAATGTCCGTGTTTCGTTTCGCAAGAAGCGATGGAAACCGAGTGGCTCGGATCCCGAAACCACGAATACCACTGGGGAGATGTGTTGCGATTCAGTGATTACTCACTGAAACGCGTATCGTTAACTCGAAGGGCCAGCGCAGAGCGAAGCGAGTGACGGTGAGTACGCCGGACGCAGTGTGATGCTGCTCCTCAGGCGTAGCCTCTGTTGAAGCCCTAGACCGGCACGGACCTGTTGAAAGGCTGAAAGTCGTGGAACTGGAACTCCCATTTCAAATCTTTGTGCAACACACCTGCCGGCTACCCTCTGGTGCCAAGCTGGGATCGCCATGGCCGATTCGGGTGTCAATGGACGATAAATCGCGTTACCGGATATCTGGTGTGCCAAAACTTCACCTCTCCGGCACCAGAATCGAATAAGCCAAGGGCTAAGTGAGGAGAGTGCCGGCTGATCGTCGGAGGCTGATCCGGCGGAGGCGCCAAGATTGGTAGCCCTAACGGCGAAAGATTTGCCTGCACTGCTCACCATGCCGATGCACCCGCGTCTGACCGCACAATACTCCGGCTATGGTGTGTCTTAGGTGTAGGAGATCGTGAATGATCAACTTTAAGGCTTTTTCCCGGTGGCTCGCACCACTTGGACTTCTGTTTGTTCAGCATTCCTGCCGCCGGGCAAATACCGGACAAATTCAGGACTTTTGCAGGTGTTCTACAAGGACATTTCTGCAACCAAGAACTGCAGTCAACCATGCGCGGGTTCGCGTTCTCTTTGAATGTGCGCCGCAATTATTGTCACGCGCAGAAGAAGGAGGGCGAGAAACCCGGGCTGGACTACGCTTCTGACGAGAAGGATACGAAGAAGACCGCACGCGCAATGCTGCAGATGGTGGCGGCAATTAATCGCGATTACATCAGTAAGGTGCCGCAGACGCCTCCCAGCCCGCAGATTGAGGTCCCGTGCGTCACCTGCCATCACGGGCTGGAGCAACCACGGACGCTGAACAGCGTGCTGGCTGAAGCGATTGATCAGAAGGGCATCGACGCGGGGATCGCATTGTACGGCGAGCTGCGAAAGAAATATTACGGTGGGGCACAGTACGATTTTGGCGAAACTTCGTTGAACCAGCTGAGCGAATCATTGCTGGCACAGAACAAGAACCGAGAGGCGCTGGCGATCGATCAACTTCGCCGCGAATCATCCGGATTCGGTGTGGTCCTTCCACATGCTGGCGATGGCGCACGAAGCCAACGGTCGAATTCCCGGATGCCATCGCCGACTACCGCAAGGTGCTTGAGTTACATCCAGACGACGACTGGGCCAGGCAGCGAATCGAAACACTTTCCAAAGCGAATTGAAAACGGCCGCTGAGATCTGGAGGGCGGCCGTCGTGGAGGTTCGATGCGCGGATTCTTGCTGGGATTTGTGGCTGGGGTGCTGGCGGTTCCTTTGGCGGCAGTCATAGTGCGCGGATGGGTGTTACGGATTCACTCCAATGCTACACCATTGGCCTGGAGAGCGCATTTGCACCTGTGGCTCTGGATGCTTCGGCCGCGCGGCAGGCTCCGCACATCCCGAATCCGATTGCGCCTACGGAAGAGAATCTCATGGCGGGCGTGAAACTGTTTAAGGGCGATTGCGCGGGCTGCCATGGCACGCCGAATTCGGCTCACGAGAACGAGACGAACGTCATTTTGTATCCCAACGCGCCGCAGTTCGTGTTACACCCACCAAGTAAGCCGGACTATCAACTCTTTTGGATCATCAGCGGCGGCGTGCGGTATTCCGGGATGTTTTCGTGGGGCGGGCAATTTGCACCAGATGCGAACGGCAAAGACGTTTCGGACGGAAAATCTGGACTGCGGTCACGTTTCTAACGCATTTGAATTCGCTGCCGCCTTCCGTGGATGTGGAGTGGCGCAAGAAATCCGGGAACTAAATTCGGGGGAGCCCCAATTTCGCTTCTCCGGTAACGGCGTTATCTCTAACGACGCCGACCGTTTCAAGAGATTTCATTCGTGCTTTTTCTGTCTACGAACACACCTTTCCCATAGCACGCGAATCGCGTCTCGGTGGCCGTATTGTTTTTCACTTGCGTCACCCCAACCAGCTCGGGCCGGTTCCGCTGCATCGATTCGGTGTTGCCCACCAAACATCTCTTCGGTCACGATCGACCATGATGAGTTATGCGAACTCCCCGTAGGGAGGCGGGTCGCCTAATCAATCAGACGGTGACTCTTCGCCCATAACGCCGTTCAGGCATCCCCGCACAGGCATCACCGCTTCTCTGTTGCATCTGTCCACGACGACAGAACTCATGGTAATCAATCTTGTCCCGCAACATGATCCACAACCGAATCCCCAGTTTTCGCGCCGCGGCAACTCGGGCTTTCCCCAGACCCTTTTGAACTAACTTGCGCCGATTAAACCGCCGCAATTCTGGATCCCGGCGCACCGCGTGTGCCGCGGCCTCACACCAGAGAAAGCGCAAAAGCGGATTGCCTTGCTTGCTCGAACCTCCCGACCGCTGTCGCCCGCCGCTGGAGCGTCCCTGGGAATGATGCCGATGTAACTCGCCAGCGCCTTGCCGTCGCGAAATCGTTTTGGATCACCCAGAAAGACATCGGTCGCCAGGGCCGTGATCGGTCCCACACCAGGATGAGTCATCAGCAGCCCGGCGGTAGGTCGTTGGCCTGCTTGCTCCAGGACTTGCTGGTTTAGTTGTTCGATCTCCGCTTCGAACCTGGCATACATCGCTTGTAACTCACTGCGACGATGAGCGGTATGGGTTGTCAGTGGTAGCGACGCGATCGCTTCTTGCCCGCTTTCGCTCCAAAGCGAACTCCCTCGCCTTAAACCATTCGCCAGTGCGATCGCCTGCAACGCATTCTGTATCGCGTGCGCAGGCGCACCCACTGATGACGGTGTAAGAGCAACCCTCGCAGATCCAGCAGTTCCTGCGACGGCTGCCAGATCGACGAAAACGGTTTTCTACCAGCAGCCTTAGAAGTAGCTCGGCATCGCGCTGGTCGTGTTTCTGTCTGCGCGGTTCGGCCGCTCGAATCGTCGCTGGATGTCCGACCTGACAGTCGATTCCCAGCTCTTCCATCGGTGCAAAAACCATTTCATCGACCCAGTCGCTTCGATCCCTACGCGCACCGGACCTGGAAGCGTGGAATAAAACTCCCGCACGCCGTTGCCTTCGTGCGTAAGAGTCCGATTCACGACTTCCCCTGTTCCGGTATCCAACATCGCCAACGTCTGTTGGCGAGCGTGCAAATCACATCCTATAATCTGCATCTCGGCCTCCTTCGGTCCGAGCACTGTTGGGGTGAACACCGAACAGTCTACTCGGGCCGTAGCGAGGCCGGCGTCGTTATGGCATCAATCAGCCATTGAGTTGGAAGTCTTATTTGGCAAGGATGGAGTAGTGAGAAGCGATGATCTGCCATCGACCGTCAGCCATTAACATCCACACATCCGTGAGCCGATCATGGTATTCGTACGACTTACCGCCAGAAGTACCTTTTTCATGGTAAGCCCCGGTGACGATCGCCGTATTGCCGTGCATTCGGACTTTGAGCTCAGACATCTCTGAGATGAGGACGCGATTGTCAGAATCCGCACCGTGAGCTATGTAGCCCGCCTTGCTGAAGGTGGTGCCGTCTTCGACGGTGATCACAAAATCGTCGGCCAGCAGGGAATTCATCGTGGTGATATCCCCTTGCTTGTAGGCGTCATTCCATCTGTTTTCAAGTGTAAGGATTTTGGTCGCAGACTCGGATTTTTGTTGAGGGGCAGAGGGGGTCGCCACTGCAGTCAGCGCAAGCAGGACAGCCGCGAGCAAGAAGTTCGCTTTCATACTTGTCCTCGCCGCGTGAATTCTCTCGGTTCACAGGAGAGTTTTCAAGGGACAGAGTCTCCTCCGGACGGGGATAATTACGCTATTTGCTGCAAGGTTATATCTAGTGCGTTCTACTTCCTGATCGCTGCCAAGACGGAACAAACAAAGCTGACAGAGTTCTACGTGAAATTGTACTCGCAAACCTTGCTAATGTCTGGTAAGTCCCGTAGCCGGTAGCTTGGGTACCGGGACCCACTTCTCCGGTAACGGCGGTGGTTTCAATGGGTCGATGCAACACAAAGCTAGAACTCGCCTAGCATTGAAAACAATAGCCAAAATCGCTTGCTCGGGTTAGACCATCCGGAACGCGGCTCTGGCTGGGTTTTGACCGAGTACAACCAAACAGATACTTCCCCCGTAGAAGCGTTGCCGAATCAATGTATTAGATGGTGTTGCATCGACGGGTTGAACTGGCAGCGTTTATCAGGACTTGAAGCATCCGGCCCCCCCGTTATGCAGGCCGCTTTAAGCGATCGCAAAGCCAGACCAAAATGCATAAATGAAGCCAACGCCGGATATCTGATCACAAGTTGCATGCTGGTAGCGCGGGGCGCGGCACCTGCGATTTCGACTTAGCTACGACTTCGCAATGAGTTCTTATATCCTGAGGAACCGATTGCGAATAATAGGAGGATGAATGGCGCAAGTTTGGTTAGTGACGGGCAGTTCTCGCGGTCTGGGTCGCGCGATTGTCGAAGCGGGCCTTGCGGCGGGTAATAACGTGTTGGCGACAGCTAGGGACATCGAATCTCTACATGACCTATCGGAGCGCCACGGTGACCAGATCAAGCTCTTCGCGCTGGACGTGACCGACGAGTCCGCGGCAGCGAGCTCAGTGAAGGCGGCGATCGGTGCCTTTGGCTCGCTGGAGGTTGTTATCAACAACGCAGGATACGGCAATCTCTCGTCCGTCGAAGACACGCCGATGTCGGATTTTCGCGCACAAATCGAAACGAATCTCTTCGGGACGATCATCGTGACGAAGGCCGCTCTTCCGTACTTTCGCCAAAAGAAAGCCGGTCACTTTGTTCAGTTTTCGTCGATGGGCGGCAGGATCGGGCCTCCAGGGCGTGGGCCCTATTCGGCTGCGAAATGGGGGGTCGAGGGTTTCTCAGAAGTGTTGTCGCGCGAAGTGGCGCCGCTAGGCATCAAGGTCACCATCGTTGAGCCGGGTGGCTTCCGCACGGACTTCGCCGGAAGTTCCACCAAACTGAGCGAAGGAAATCCCGACTACGACTCAACTGTTGGAGCAACCGCCAGGTTTCAACGCGACTACAACGGTAAGCAGCCCGGTGATCCGAAAAAGGCGGCTCAAGTGATCGTGCGACTGACGCAGGAAGAGAAACCTCCATTGCGACTCTTGCTTGGCAGCGATGCGTACAACGGGGCGGAGAAAAACGACCTCGCACGCCTAGAAGAAGCAAGGTCCTGGAAAGAACTCAGCCTGTCCACTGATTTCGAGTCGAAGCCCCCACACCCGGAGCGACCAAAGTGAACCTACCTTCGCAGGAATCCGCCCCATCGACGTGCCTCTATTCGAGACAGCACAGCTAGCCGGAGCAATTGCAGCGACGTTTCTTTTCCGCTGGCTCGTCCCCAATCTTGCAGTCAAAGCTGGGCGAGTTGTAGTCTCTACGACGCCCAAAGCCTGATAAGTCGCGTTACCGGACATCTCTAACAACGTCGGCTCTGTCAAACTATTTATAAGCGCACTTCTCCGTTCGCTTCTGTGAGCATCTTCATGCTTCGTGTTCTTCCACTCAATGTAGACGACCACGGCTCGCACGTAATCTTGCGGTCGGTTTCAGTCCGACCCACACATCTCTTCGATCGAATTTAAGACCATGATTACTCGTTCAAACTCCCTCTCGCGAGGGAGCGGGATGCCCATTCATGTGCGCGGCGTTTTAGTTCGCGCCATGTCCGGTATCGAGCTGTCCCGCGTACGGACCGAACTTGACCCACTGCGAATACTCCCAGCTATTCCGCCACATCCAGTAAAGCCGCACTGCGAGTCTTCGTGCCATCGCCACCTTGGCGATATTTCTTTGCCGTCGCATCACTAGATGCATATACCGTCGTCTCCAGTCCGCATCACAACGCGCCGCGGCTTGCGCTGCTTCTACCAGCAAGAAACGCAGCAAAGAACTGCCTTGCTTGCTGATGTGCCCCAACCGTTGCTGGCCAGCACTGGAGTCCTCCGCAGGGATCAGCCCCACGTAGCTGCCGATCTGCTTGCCGCACGGAAACCGCTCCGGAGTTCCGATGATCAGCACGAAGGCCAGCGCCGTGATGGGTCCCACGCCAGGGTGTGTCACCAGGCGCTGCACTTCAGGCCGTTTCCTGGCCTCCTGTTCGACGGCTCGGGTTAGCTCTGCGATCGGAGGATTCATCCGGTCCAGCAGCTCCAGCAGATCTTTGCGGCGTCGGGAGGCCCAGACAGCTAGCGGAAGTTTTTCCAGTTGGGCTCGTCCTGCTGCGCTCCACAGCTTCTTCTTCCGGCGCTGGCCTTCATTCATGGCCAGGGCCTGCAACTGATTCATGATCCGCGTGCGCATCTGCACCAACCGATGCCGGTGCCAAAGCAGTTGTCGTAGATCACGATTCTCTGGGCTCGGTACCCAGATCTTGGGAAAGTTATTGTCCAGGAGCAAGTGCAACAGAAGTTGCGCATCGTTGCGATCGGTTTTCTGCTTGCGGACTCTTTTGGTTTTGATCTTCGCCGCATCGCCGATCCACAACTCGATACCCAGTTCTGTCAGCAGCCGCTCGAACCAGCGTGCATACCCCGTGGCCTCCATTCCCACGCGTACGCTGACTGCTCGCAATCGGAGTTCTCGATAAAACTTCTCGGCTTCTCCATTGCTGTGGCTCAATCTCCGTTCGCCGCACTCCCCCGTTTCTGTATCGAGAAACGCGATGTATTGATCGCTCGGGTGATAATCCACGCCTATAATGATCATGTTCGGCTCCTTTCTCCCGAGCCTTTGGTCGTCAACAACCAAAGTCTACTCGGGTCTAAGGAGCCGACGTTGTTATGCAATCATGTGGAATTGGCGGTTCGGCATTTGTCCGACAGAGCATTAATCATGCAAGTGGATTGCGTCTTAGGGCTGTTCCTAACGCTTCCGCGTGGCGTCACTTCGCACTGACGAATCAGCCTTTGCGCGTGGCCCATCCAAGCATCAGGAGGCCGCTGGCGGCAACCCAGCTTCCGACTACTCGCACAGCAATTCGAGTCCACGGTTGCCGCAATTGCACGACGAATGCCGCCGCAATCGCTACCAGAACAAAAACCGCAAAAACCAGACCGAGAAGAGCGACAGCACCTGTCGCGGGCTGTCCCATTCCCGACCCATTTAGATAGCCGTGAAACAGTCCGACTGATACCGCGAGCGTCGTAGTTGCGCGCAGAGAGATTCGAGCGTTAGCCGCCAACAATCCACCGAGCAACAAAAACGAGATACACGTCAAGGCTGTGCTGCTGCTTGCTTTGGTCGCGAGACCGGCCAGGCCTCCCAGAAACCATGCGACTGGCAGGGCGAACATGGCCCTGCGCCCATAGTCAGCCCCGCGTTGTCCGGCGAGCAATGCGAGTGCGAGGACAGGAAGCAGATCCTCGGGGCTTAGCAAGAAATGCAAGAGTCCGTCATAGACCGGACCAAGGCCCGTGGAATTAAGGTGAGCTTCTGCGTGCGCAGGGAAGAGCATCAGGAGGGACAGGACTCCCAAAATAGCCAAAACGCGCGACCAGACTGAAGCTCGGCGTCTCATGCGAAAGCTCTCCACATGAAGAACAGGCCCGCAGCTGCAACGCCACCGCCTGCCACCCGCAGCGCACGCTGTCCCCAGGGCCATTTGTGAATTAATCCAATCGAGATGCCTACCGCATGCAAGCATCCGGTGGCAATTACGAATCCGATGCTGAACAGAAGAGCATCCTGACCAGGGGGCAGTTCGATTCCATGTGCGTGGCCGTGGAAGATTGCAAAGAAGGAAACCACCACAGCGGCCGCTGCGAGCGGCGGACGAATCTCCAGCATCACAAGTGCGCCGAGCATAATCGCGGACGCAGCAATCCCGATTTCAGTCCCCGGCAAAGGCACGCCCATCAATCCCAACATTCCGCCGAACGCCATGACGATAGGAAAGGCGACTGGCAGCAGCCAGATGGCAGGCGCGCCGAGTTGTGCACCCCACAAACCTACCGCAATCATTGCTACCACGTGATCTAGTCCGGAAATCGGATGCAGGAAACCTGTCAGAAAGCCAACCGCCTGACCTTTCGCGGGATGCGCGAGCGCCGACTGCGTCCAAAACGTCAGCGCAAACAGCAAGGCAAGCCATTTAGCTTGGATGTGGCACTTCGCTCGTCTCATCTAACAACTCCCAAAAGAATCGCCACGCGCTGAATGGTCCAGAAAGCTCCCAGCGACCCCACTGTATAGCCCGGCACCGCTTGCACCCAATTCGGCCAACGCACCTGCAGCACGCGGAACGATCGTTCAAGCAGCAGCACCAGCAGAATGAAACCGAGTTGGCCGATTTCCACACCAAGATTGAAAGTGAGAAGCGCAAGCGGAAGCTCCGCCCGCGGCAGGCCCGCGCTGGTGAGCGCACCTGCAAATCCGAATCCGTGCAACAGACCGAACGCAAACGCCACGACCCACGGATGACGTATGGTGAAACTGGTTTCTCCGTGCCACACGCGCACGATCTCCGGACCGAGAAACAGAATGCTGAGGGCGATGGCGGCATTTAACGGAATCACTGGTGCATTCGCGTAACCAAGCGTGGCAATGCCCAGGGTGATGCTGTGCGCCACGGTGAATGCCGTCACAGTCTTCAGCAACATCCAGCGGTCTTTCACGATCAGCAACAAGCCGAGCAGAAACAGGAGGTGGTCCGCTCCGAGAGAAATGTGGCGGACGCCTTGCACGATGAATGTGCCGGCAACAGCCCATCGGCTTTGCGTGGCATTCATTTCATACCAGGACTGCGACGAGTGAACGATCGTGGTGGATTCGCGACCGTCGAGCAGCTCCACCCGTACCAAAACGTCTGTGATCGTTCCCTGCAATCCTACGAACTCGATGCGCTTCCCAGCGAGTCCACCGGGCACCTCGACCGAACGCCGTTCGACGAGGGAGTCGGTGAGTTCCTGAACAGCCGGGGACCTTACGTTTTTTGCATCAGCGGGCAATTGCAGCACGACTGGCAAAAGCATTCCTGCGTTTACAGGCGTGCGCCACAGAATGTCGTAGTGACTTGGAGAAGTTTCCTTGATTTCAAGATAGGCAGGGCGCGTCTCGTGCGCCGACACACCCCAGGGAAAGCCGACGCACGCAAGAATCGCGAGCAAAAGAAAAATTCCGATGGTTTGGAACCGGGTACTCATGGCGCCAGTTGAGGTGCGGGCTTCGCGTCTGATTCCGCTGGGGGTTGCGGCACAACCACTTCATATTTCGCGCGCATTTTCTCATACGCTTTCCGCCACTCGATTGCTTTTTGGTCCGCAAGCCACGCTGTTTTGACGTCAGGCTCTACTTCCTCAAATGCCGGTACACGGCCCGGAGTGGTCGATTCGATCCAGACCAAATGCCAGCCGTAGCCCGATTCAATCGGGCCCTGCCACGATCCTGGCTTCAATTTGAATAAACCGATGGCAAACGCTGGACCAAATTCCTTCGCCAGTTGATCCGGAGCGCGATCGCCGTAGTAGTCCTGAAACATGAACGGGTCGGCCAGTTGTTTGCCAAGAGGACTGTCTTCGGGTTTAGCTACTAATTTACTTAGCGCAGACAACGCGTCGCTCTGGGCGTTTTGTCCGCGACGATCAAATCCAAAGAAGAGATGGCGAAACGTGGCGCGGTCAGCCAGAGCAAATTTCTGCGAATTGTTGGCATACCAGTTTTGCAACTCTTCGGAAGTTGGCTCGTGGGCCGCGGCCACGTCCTCGGACAGGAACTCCATCTTCTGCGCCATGCGGCGCTTCACGATGGTGTCGTCCTTATCGAGTCCCATGGCGAGCCCTTCGCGATAAAGGATTTCCTGGCGTATGAAGCCCTCGACTAATCCAGTGAATTCCTCTTGCGTGGGCTGGCGGTGCCACTGCGAGACGAAGGAAACATCCAACTGCCTTAAGTCGTCGAGAGTCAAAGTGATCTGGTAATTTCCATTGTTCGTCCGTCCGCGCTGCATCCAGGCATATACGCCAAACAGCATGAGCCCGATGAGCAGGAAATGTACGAGCGGTTCGCCCATCACCTTGCGAAGTATCCCGAAGTGACGACGCATCCCGACCCTTTCGGCGGCGGTCTGCGTTTCTTCGATTACCGATGCTGTGGTGCTCATTTCGACTCTGAGGCCTTCGGGGCTCTTTTGATTATTCTCGGATGATCGTTCCCGTCCGGTTCATGGCTTGGCTTTTACGGGTTCAAGCAAATTGAGAACCGGTGGAATGATCTGATAGTTGGCGTAGCCGAACTCATTACTCCGCGCTCCATAATATTTGTCGCCGAGTTTGTAGACGGTAACTTCAAACGGCGTCTGTTGCAGCCAGGTTGTAATTGTCCCATTCTGTATAGAGTACGGTGACGACATGCCCGAATAGGCTGTCTGGGCCACGTTTCCGACCTCACTCGGCAGCAGCGCATTTCGCCCAACATTAATCACGAGAGTCTGCCCCTCCTTGTTGTAGATGATCTTCATGCGCCCGCCGGTGACGTTGTTCTGTACCCAAACAAACTTATTCACGACCAAGGCCGTAAGCTGCGCATCCGTTAAGGCAACGCCACCTTTTGCTTTCAGGTTAGCCACACTTAGTCCGGGTGCGGCTTTCTTTCGGTCCTCCTCCGAAGGCGTATACCAGATCGGCGAACTCCACGCCCGCTCCTGAACGGTAGGGGCAACCACGTCGGGGATTGGCACACCCAATTGATGTGCTTGGATTGTGGTCCAACGCGGCGTGGGAATCTCCAGCGCGCGTGCATAATAGAACGCATGGAGACTCGGATCGAAGTCCGGGTCCGTCCACACAGTTTTCAGCTCCGTGGAACCGATGGTGTTGGTGTAAGTCGCGTTCGCCAGGTCCACCGTGCTTCCGATTGCCGGGACCTTGCCGCTGGCCACATCCGGTTTGCGGTCGCCGGCCCACACGACATCGAAAATCCTCTCGAAGCTCTGGCCGCTCTTCGTCCAGCCCTTTACGATCTGGATTCTATCTAGGTTTCCTGAGGTGGGGTCCTTCACCGCCCATACGATGAAGCTAGGCGCCTTACTGTCTATTTTCTTAAGGTCGCCACCCATGGGTACGCCGTCTTGGTACCCGGTCTTCACCCAATCTTTATCCTCGACGTCCGAACTTTTGTAATTCCAGCCCCCAAAAAAACGCAACTTGATATGCGGGCCGCTGGCAGCAAACGTCTCTTTGCGCTGCATCGCTTCAAAGATCGACGCGCGCGTGTTCTCTTCCGCCCAAACTCCGCTGACGCCCGCGGGGTTTTCATAACGAGTATCCATACCCGCAAAAATGTGGCCGGCCATACGCACTTCGATCGTGCCATCCCCCTCTGCATGGCCGCCGTAGAAGTTATCCTGCCGGTAGGGCGTGCCCGTATTATGAGAATCCGAACCGCCCACGACGCCGAACTTGTAAGGGTTGTATCCCTTGGTGTCCTGCATCGTCAGACCGTCTTTCAACGCCTGCCGCGCATAGCTTCCTACGATGTGGTCAAAGCGGCCCTCCGGCTCGCCTAATAGATAGGTAAGAATCTCGAAATTCGAGAACTCGTCATTAGGCGACAACGTTGGGTGCGTTTCCGAAGATCCCTTGATTTGTTTCATCTCGATAAGCCGTTCGTTGCGATCTCTGGATTCCGCCCATGCCGCGTCAATCGGCCTGCCATAGCTGTCAACGTCGATCGGATACATGTGGCCGTCACTCAAATTAGCGTTGTGCGATATTGCCAGAAGCTCGTTCCCAGCCTTGCGCTGGGCGTCCATCCAATTCCATAAATCTTCCGGATGCTGCGAATCCAACGAGCTGAACGGCATTACGGGGACCTTGGCGCAGTCTTTGAAAAACACGTTACGGTGCATATTCCGGTAATCAGGGGTAGAGGTCCACTCGTAGGCGCAGAATGCCGTAAATTTGCCAGGTTCGTTGGCGTCGTCCGCAGCCTTGTTATTTTCCTTCCAGACTGTGCCCGCGACTTCCGGCTTTGCTAGCTCGGGGATCGGTTTGTTATCAATCATGCTCTGACCCAGCCAGAAATAAATCCTTTGGATGTCCGACGGTTGGTGCACGATTAATTTCTGTGCAATAGGCATCTTGCTGAGCGGCGACGAAGGATCGTTGGAAAGTCGTACAACGCCGGCATATTCAGAATGGTCGGTCACCCCGCCCCAATCCAGTGGCGTATCAATCTTGATGTCATAACCGAGAGGATGTTTTATCGTTTCGCCCTTCCAATATTTATACGAGTCGGCAGGCCCTGTTAAGTGGTTACCAAAAATGTAAGCATCAAACGACCAGCTGGTGTGCTGGTGCGTTTCACCGAAGTAGACGTTGCGCTCGGGGTTCCGTTCCACTTGGGGTGGTGGCACCGGCGCGGCGCCAGACGAATTACGCGGAGTCGTCGCGAGGTTTGCTAAATTCGGCCGCGCTCCCGCCGCTGAAAGGTTCTTACTCAGAACCGACGAGCGAGATATGGTCCCGATCGCCGCCAAGAGCGTGACAGCGATCACCACTACAAGTACAGATTTGCGCTTGAGATTTTGGGTGGCGCTTTGCATCTTGAGCCTCCCTTAGGAAAGCTACAGACTGTCGCCGGAAGGCTAGAGGATGGACGACCCCTGTGCCATTGTTAGTATTGACAATTGCCGATTGGGCGAGGGATTACGTGCTGTGTAGTCGCAATATCGGACATTGAGAATTAGCGGAGCGGCACATGATTGCATAACAACGTCGGCTCCTTAGACCCGAGTAGACTTTGGTTGTTGACGACCAAAGGCTCGGGAGAAAGGAGCCGAACATGATCATTATAGGCGTGGATTATCACCCGAGCGATCAATACATCGCGTTTCTCGATACAGAAACGGGGGAGTGCGGCGAACGGAGATTGAGCCACAGCAATGGAGAAGCCGAGAAGTTTTATCGAGAACTCCGATTGCGAGCAGTCAGCGTACGCGTGGGAATGGAGGCCACGGGGTATGCACGCTGGTTCGAGCGGCTGCTGACAGAACTGGGTATCGAGTTGTGGATCGGCGATGCGGCGAAGATCAAAACCAAAAGAGTCCGCAAGCAGAAAACCGATCGCAACGATGCGCAACTTCTGTTGCACTTGCTCCTGGACAATAACTTTCCCAAGATCTGGGTACCGAGCCCAGAGAATCGTGATCTACGACAACTGCTTTGGCACCGGCATCGGTTGGTGCAGATGCGCACGCGGATCATGAATCAGTTGCAGGCCCTGGCCATGAATGAAGGCCAGCGCCGGAAGAAGAAGCTGTGGAGCGCAGCAGGACGAGCCCAACTGGAAAAACTTCCGCTAGCTGTCTGGGCCTCCCGACGCCGCAAAGATCTGCTGGAGCTGCTGGACCGGATGAATCCTCCGATCGCAGAGCTAACCCGAGCCGTCGAACAGGAGGCCAGGAAACGGCCTGAAGTGCAGCGCCTGGTGACACACCCTGGCGTGGGACCCATCACGGCGCTGGCCTTCGTGCTGATCATCGGAACTCCGGAGCGGTTTCCGTGCGGCAAGCAGATCGGCAGCTACGTGGGGCTGATCCCTGCGGAGGACTCCAGTGCTGGCCAGCAACGGTTGGGGCACATCAGCAAGCAAGGCAGTTCTTTGCTGCGTTTCTTGCTGGTAGAAGCAGCGCAAGCCGCGGCGCGTTGTGATGCGGACTGGAGACGACGGTATATGCATCTAGTGATGCGACGGCAAAGAAATATCGCCAAGGTGGCGATGGCACGAAGACTCGCAGTGCGGCTTTACTGGATGTGGCGGAATAGCTGGGAGTATTCGCAGTGGGTCAAGTTCGGTCCGTACGCGGGACAGCTCGATACCGGACATGGCGCGAACTAAAACGCCGCGCACATGAATGGGCATCCCGCTCCCTCGCGAGAGGGAGTTTGAACGAGTAATCATGGTCTTAAATTCGATCGAAGAGATGTGTGGGTCGGACTGAAACCGACCGCAAGATTACGTGCGAGCCGTGGTCGTCTACATTGAGTGGAAGAACACGAAGCATGAAGATGCTCACAGAAGCGAACGGAGAAGTGCGCTTATAAATAGATTGACAGAGCCGACGTTGTTAGAGATGTCCGGTAAGCGCGTTAGTCAGGACCTGCAGTAAATGACTGCGTCCCGGATGCGGTAAACGCAAATCTTCTGGACCCTGGCTTGTGATGTAGACTCTCTCCCATTCGCCGCAGCTTAGAAACTTGGTGCCGTCAGTGTTCGCTCATCGAAAGGATGGACAGTGTATGTCCCAGATAGTGGGAGGATCGGTTATGAACGCGAGAATTTTCGCATTGTTGGTTGCCTTGTTTCTTGCCGCACCATTATTTGCGCGCGATAAAAGCGATGTGATCATGATGAGGAACGGCGACCGCGTCACCTGCGAGATCAAAGGCCTCGACGCGGATACGCTTTTCATCAGTGTTGACTACATCCTGAATACTCTCTCGGTTGATTGGTCGAAGGTTGACCACGTCGAGAGCAAGCAACTGTTCATCGTCAAGACTCAAGATGGCTTGGTTTACACCGGTGCGCTCTTCACTCCGACTACGCCCGGCGCACGCCCCGTAAAGATTCAAATCTTGGAGGTTTCTGACACCAAGGTCGATCTCGAAAAAACTCAGATCATCAAAATGGACCAAACGTCCAGCAATTTCTGGGAGCGCTTCAACGGGAACATCGGTACGGGGATCAGCTACAATAGAGGCAACCAGTCCACCCAATACAATTTGAGCTCAGCAGTCAACTACCCGCGCGAGCGCTGGGTGGCCAGCGCCAGCTATGATTCGATCCTCTCCTCGAATACGGGCGCCACAGTCTCGACGCGAAATGAGCTCAGCTTGCAATTGCAACGCTTACTGCGTTGGAACAATTGGTACTATGCGGGTCTGGCCGATTTCTTACAGAGTTCTGTACAGGGCATTCAGCTTCAGTCCAGCCTGGGGGGAGTCGTCGGCCGTTACTTGAGGAATAACGATCATGTCGTGATCTCAGTGTTTGGCGGGCTGGCATGGCAGCGCATAAATTACCAGGAGAAAACCTTGCCCTCGCCGACTCAGGATGTGGCTTCGGGCCTAATAGGCAGTGAAGTCAAGCTCCTTTACTTCAACAAAAGCAACCTTTCGATTAATACCACTCTACTACCAGCTGTCTCGGAACCCGGTCGCGTACATTTCAACCTCAACACGACGTACTACCTGAAATTGTGGAGCAAGCTTACTTGGAACATCTCTTTCTACGGAAACTGGGACAATCGCCCGCCACCAGGCTTCGTCGGCAGCGATTACGGCACCAGTTCCGGATTCACGTGGAAGTTCGGGAATCAATGAGGGTAACTCCTGATTAGTCGCGTAACCGGACATTTGACGTACTGGTACGGCGGTCGCACTTATTGGCGAACTTTCGGATCCTGAGAAGCCGCGATCGCCGGATCTCGACGCGGATCTTCCTCTTATGATGTCGTTGAGTATCGGCCCAACCGTGGGACGATCTCGCACCCCAGTTCGCAATAGCTCGACGAGGCGCGCAGCTGATTTCTAGCGACTAGGAGGCCGCCTTTTTCGCTTGCGCCCTGACCTTTGCCCAGCGCGCTTTCATAGCTTTCGAGATCTTTGCTCTGCCTTTGGCCGATAGCACGCGCGTCTTCGCGCGGGAGATGTCTCGGCTTGCCGTCTTTCCCAGAACCTTTGCGGCCGATTGCAAACCAATCAAATCATGCTGCAGCTTAGCTAACTGCTTTTTCACCTTTTTCTCTTCGCGTCTGATTGCTGCCAATATGCTCATGGATCCTCCGAAAACAATCTACATGACAGATCGCCTTAAACCAATCCGGTGCCCTTGGGATGTCTTATTCAGTTTGCAAGTAGTAGGTCGAAATCGGATGTCCCATTAACGCTAATCGTCCGAGTGGCCTGAGAGTCTGCTCCCAAACTCACTCGAATTGCGTTTGTGGTGCAGGTCTCTCGGCGCTCTAGACCGAGCGACGCTGCTCTTCCTTCTGTGCGTCACCAGCAGGCAGTACGCAATCTTCGGATGGTCACGCCGCGAGCAGAAAGCTCTCCAAGCAATTGCGTCACTCCCGGAGAAGCTTCACGGTCGCCCGGGACGATTACCGCCCATTCCAGGTTCTCTCGAAACTCTTTTGACCTAATCTGCCACTCGCCGAAAGACGAGGATTTTGCCGGACCGATTTGAATGACGGACTATTCCCCGCAGCAGAGGAGCTTATGTTCATAGCTACTCCTCATTCATTGCCCCTCCGACGACACTTTTTTCCAATCCACTTGTGAGAAAACCAAAACTCGTTCCAATCCGGCAACACACTCACGCTTTCCCGGTGAGGCTCCAAATTCTCGGCAAGTTCCAACGGGCCCAGAGGATTTTGAAGAAGCCACTCCTCCGTCGAAGGAAACGGAGGAGCGTCGAAATCTAAAGTCTCTTCCTAGAGCTCTCCCCATTCCTTGCCGTATTGTTACGGAGCCTTGCAGTAAGAGCAAATTAAGGTTCTGGGGCAAAAAATCAATGGAGCAAGAGAGAACCAAGTCTGTCTGGCGGAAAGATTGAGACCAAGGTTCCCCAAAGCATCGGTGTCGCGGCCTAATGGACCTTCTTCTGCTAAGAAGGGGCCGTCACCTTAAATTTTCAGTAGATTTTCAGAAACTTTCTAGCTCGTCCTAAGCCCGCAGGCTCGCGAATTAATCACTTTAGCGTCTAGCTAGAAGCTCCCCCTCCAGATATTGAAGACA
The DNA here is from genome assembly GCA_963710845.1 of uncultured Acidobacteriota bacterium. Lineage (GTDB taxonomy): Bacteria > Acidobacteriota > Terriglobia > Acidiferrales > UBA7541 > Palsa-295. The sequence goes on from CAVQBU010000002.1 coordinate 51,354, forward strand.
GTCCCTGACGTTACTCTGCTTGTCGCTGACTTCCCTTGCCCAATCAGGGGCGTCGCCGGTTCCACCTTCCTTAGACCAGATTTTTGCAAGAAAATCCGCAATCTCCTTGCTCGCACCCCACATTTTGAAGTCAAGCTGGATGTAACGTGAGATGAAACGCTTCTCCAGGCCCCCGCCCGCCTCATTCACCTTACGCTTGGTTGTGTTCGTCGTGAATACGAAAACCGAATTGTCGATCAACTCCGATGCGTCGAGTTTTGCGAGCAGCCTGCGCTGCGCGGTAGCAGTTGTAGAATCTATTTCATCGATCAAGATGAAGTGGAATTTTGCATGCTCCCCATTCCAAAACACCGGAGACATTTCACACTCCCGCAGCAGCTTGTCTAAGTTAGCGTAGTTACATGTTTCTGACGCAAGGTGCAACGTTTGAGAATGGAGTGCTTCCGCCACCGCTAACGCCATCGCAGTTTTCCCGCAACCTGAAGACCCAATAAATAAAAATGCAGCCGGATAAGGGCCCTTCAGAAAATTTGACAGGGTGGCCTTAATCTTAGGAAGCCCAATAGACTCGTGAACCTTGTGCGGACGGTACTACTCGGGCAGACGAATGGGTCTAGTATCCATGACCGCCTCCTTTCCATCTGACTCCATTTGACTCCAATTGAAAACGGGCGAAGGCGCTACGCCTTTCCCTTGCAAGACTTTAGAGTTTAGGTATACAGATTCGATTCGCGTCGCCAGCTCCAAATATTTGCACGGTGCATGCTCATTTCGGCGGTGAATTTTCGCCGACGAGTCAGGTTTTTCCGCGGCATACGAACGAAAAGCAGATTCCTCGGGCAACCTGTGTCCTCGGAATGACAGCTTTCATTTTTTCTGCAAATCCTGACACCACGAGATTCAAACTAAGCGCGAGGCGCTAGCGGGAGGGCGGTGCGGCGGACGCCCGTGGCGTCGAAAATGGCGTTGCCGATGGCGGGTGCCAAACCGACTAGCGGAGTTTCTCCGGCGCCGGCAGAGGGAATGTCCTTACGATCGAGCAGGACGATCTCGATATCGGGGACGTCGCGGAAACGCGGGACGCGATAGCGGGAGAAGCGCGCGTTAGTGATACGGCCGCCGGCGAAGGCCATGGCTTCAAAGAGCGCGCCGCCGAGGCCCATTATGTTGGCGCCCATGATTTGATTGCGCAGGCCGTCGGGATTGACGATGGCGCCACATTCGAACGCAGTGGTAACGCGCAGCACGCGGATTGCGCTGCCGGCGTCGTCTGTAGAAATCTCCGCGCAGGTCGCAACGTAACCTCCCTTCTCGATCCCGCCGCCGATGCCGAAGCCTTGGCCGGGCCTGGTTTTTTTTGTGGGCCAGCCGAATGATTTCGCCGCGGCCTGGAAAACGTCGCGCAGGCGAGGATCGGCGATATTCTTCAGGCGAAAATCGAGCGGGTCAATGTTCGCAGCGCGCGCGAGATCGTCCATGTGCGATTCGCGCGCGAAATGATTCGCGGTGGCAGCCAGCCCGCGATAGGAACCTTGGCGCAACGGCGAGCGGACTGGGTGAAATTCGATGTGCTGGTTCGCGACAGTGTAGGGGGTGCCGATGCCGGCGGCGCCGGAATTGTAATTGTGAAATTCCCAGGCGGTGAGTGTGCCGTCAGCCGCGACGCCGCTTTTGATTTCGATCACGCCCGCCGGGCGGAAATAGGCCCAGGTGAATTCTTCTTCGCGCGTCCAGACTATTTTCACTGGCTTCCCCGCTCCGCGCGCGAGGCGTGCGGCTTCGAGGGCGGCGTCGGGCGTATGTTTGCCGCCGTAGGCTGAGCCGGTATCGGGCACGATGACGCGGACGTTTTCTTTATTGAGATGAAATGCTTCGGCGAGGGCGTCGCGGGTAGCGAAGGGGCGCTGCGTGCCGGTCCAGACGGTTAGCTTGTTGTCCTCCCATTCGGCTACGGCGGCGCGGGGTTCGAGCGGAGCGTGGGCGATGTAGGCGACGGTGTAGGTGGAATCGAGGCGATGGACTGCGATTGCGAGGCCATCTGCGATAGATCCGGATTGGGTGAGGTCTTGGCGGTCGCTGGTTTCGACGTTTTGTTTGAGGTACGAGAAGAGCTCGCTGCTAGAAGGCTGCGGAGTTTCTTTCCATTGGGCGCGGATCGCGGCGATGGCTTCTTCGGCTTCGGATTCGCTGGGGGCGGCGGCGCCGACGAAGTCACCGTCATGCACGACTACGGCAGCGGGTAATTTTTGTGCGGCGCTTACATCGCAGGAGAGCATTGTCGCGCCGAAGGACGGCGGGCGCAGGATTTTGCCGTAGAGCAGGCCGGCGGGGCGCAGGTCAGAGGTGTATTGGTGGTGACCGGTGACGAACGCGCGGGCGTTTACTTTTGGAATGGATTTGCCCGCAACAGTCCATTGCGATGCTGGCGTCACAGGATCTTCGTCGGGGATTCTTTGCGCAAGGGTTTTGCCTTGCGCGAGCGCGGCGTAGGTGGTGGAACGGCCTGAGGAAGGGTCTATGATTTTTGCGTTCCCTGCCACGAGTTTTTCGGGCGCGGTGTTCCATTCTTTGGCCACGGTCTGGATGAGGAGATCGCGCGCAGCGGCGGCGACGCGGCGGAGTTGCGGAGCCATGGTGGGAGTGGTGCGGCTTCCGAACGTTCCCATGTCGAACGGAGTGAGTTGCGTGTCGCCCATTACGATGCGCACGATTTCGAAGGGGACGCGGAGTTCGTCGGCGACACTTTGCGCGAGCGAGGTGCGGATATTCTGGCCGATTTCGACTTTTCCGGTGAAGGCGGTGACGCTGCCGTCTGCGGCGATGTGCAGCCAGGCGGTGATTTCCTTGGGCAGCTCGTCTGAATTATTTCGACGCTTGCCGCCACCCGATTCCTGGGTGGCGAGCGCGTCTGCGGCAGCCGCGAAGACCATGATGCCGGCGCCGAAAAACTTGAAGAAATCGCGGCGGTCGAGCGCGAAGTGGTGGATCGGGTGTTCGCGGAACTCGTAGCGCTCGGGTTCGAGCTCGTGCGCTTGTTCGAGCGTAAATTTCTTGGCGACGGTGCTCATCGCGCTTGCTTCTCCGTGAATTTTGCGGCGTGCTGAATTGCGTCCACGATGCGCGGATAGGTGCCGCAGCGGCAGACATTACCTTGCATGAATTGCACAATTTCGGTTGGCGATGGGTTCGGCTTCTGGGTGAGGAGCGCGACGCTGCTGATGATCATTCCGGAGGTGCAGTAGGCGCATTGGAACGCTTCGAGATCGAGGAAGGCTTGCTGCACAGGGTGGAGTACGCCATTTTTTTCGAGGCCTTCGATTGTCGTGACTGGCTGCACAACTTCGCCGAGTGGGAGCTGGCAGGAACGCCGTGGCGAACCGCCGATCAGGACCGTGCAGGCGCCGCACTGGCCTTCGCCACAACCGTATTTCGTGCCGGTTAGGCCGAGTTCGTCGCGCAGGACGGTGAGGAGGCGCGTATCGGGATCGGAGTGGATGGGGTATCTGGTGCCGTTGATTTCGAGTTCGATTGGAGGAGCCATCGGACCTCGGGGCGCGGCGATGTGATTACCGCGGCTGGTTGCGGAATATGATTCTAGCACTTTGAGACGCGGCGCGGGCGAACGGCAATCTTTGATAGAGTGATGCAGATTGTGCGCGCAAGATTTCGTTGAAAGATTAGAATGTCGTGCGCGCAGGGTGAGATTTATTTCGTTTGGAAGCGAGGGCCGATTGATGAATCGACAATTGCGATGGCGGACGATTGGCGTTGTGGCGCTGGTTTGCGCAGCTCTGGGATGGGGAGCAGCTGGAGCGCGATCGGATGCGGGGATTCGCGCGGGTGGAGTGCAAGCGGTGGAGCAAGGTGGGACGAAGCCTGGCTCACAGAGTGGCTTGCAACGCAGCGTGGTGATTACTGTGGATGATTTGCCTGGGGCGCTGCCTGGCAATGATTTCGCGTACGGTGACCTGAAGGAGTTGCAGAAGATTAATCGGGGGATACCGGCGGCGTTGAAGGCGCATCATGCTTGGGCGATTGGATTTGTGAACGAGCGGAAATTGCAGATGGCTGGCGAGCGTGATGCGCGGGCGGAATTGTTGCAGATGTGGTTGGATGCGGGGTTGCTGTTGGGGAATCACAACTACGCGCACGACGATTTCAGCAATACGCCCTTGCAAAAATATGAGGATGATTTGGTTCGCGGTGAGGTGGTGACTGAGGCGCTGTTGAAGGCGTCGGGTCAGAGTGAAAAATATTTTCGGCATCCTTATTTGAATACCGGAATAACGATGGAGGCGAAGACGGCGTTTGACACATTTTTGAAGGAGCGGGGATATACGATTGCGCCGGTGACGATTGAGGATGCGGATTACGTTTTTAATGATGCGCTGGCGCATGCTTTGGAGAAGAAAGACAAGAAGATGGCGGCGAAGGCTAAGAAGGAATATTTGGAGTATGTGGATACGGTTTTTGATTATGCGGAGAAGGAATCGGCGGAGATGTTTGGGCGGCAGATTCCGCAAATTATATTGGTGCACGATAATGCTTTGAATCTGGAATGTCTGGACGCGCTGCTGACGAAATTGGAGAAGCGCGGGTACAAGTTTGTTTCGTTGGATGCGGCATTGGCTGATCCGGCTTATGCGACGGCGGATCTTTATGTGGGGACGGGGATTTTGTGGATGGACCGGTGGAAGCTGGCGCTCGGGATGAAATTGGATTTGAGCAAGGGGCCGGAGCCGCCTGTTTGGGCGGAGCAGATATTCGAGCAGATGCGGAAGGAGAGGCAGAAGGAGTAGGGCTTCGGATGGTTGCATGCAATTCAAATTCACCACTGATGAACGCAGACGAACACTGATAAAGGCACTGATGAAGGCTAGCGAAGAGCAAGGCGAAAAGATTTAATGCATCCAGCCCAGAGAAGGCAACGCCAAACCAGCTGCACCGGCCGCCCGCTTCGACGAAACTGAACCGGCCGCTACAGATTCCAAACACCTTGCTAAGCGATGGCTTGGGGAATGGCTTTTTTCCAGAGGCCTTGGGCTTTCAGGATTAGCTCTACTAGTTCGCGGACGGCGCCTTGGCCGCCGGGGACTGTGGTGATGTAGTGGGCGGCGCGCTTTACTTCGTAGACAGCGTTGGCTACTGCTACGGCTAAGCCTACGCGTTGCAGGATCGGCAGGTCTGGCAGGTCGTCGCCTATGTAGGCTACTTCTTCGTCGGTTACTCCGGCGCGGATCAGGATCGCTTTGTAGGCTTCTAGTTTTTTGGGCTGGCCTTGGATTACAAATTCCATGGAGGCTTCGCGGGCGCGGCGGGTGGTGGCGGGGGAGTCGCGGCCGGTGATCAGGCCGGTGCGGATGCCCATGATGCTGGCGAGTTTGATGCCTGCGCCGTCGTGTGCGTGGAACATTTTCATTTCGGCGACGCTGTTGTCGGGGAAAGTTTGCAGGCAGACGTACCCGGGAGTCATAGTGCCGTCTACGTCCATTAAGAGGACGCGGATGGGTTTGGCGCGGCGGAGGACTTTGGCTGGAAATTTTAGTTCTTTGATGGGCATGTGAAGTTCCTTCCTGCGAGCGACGTTACGAATGCAACGCAAGAACAAAGGCTGGCGGTCTAAAGACCGCCGCTACAACGGCCACTGCAAATTCAACAGCGATGGCAATGCAAAAAACGCCCGCCTAAAAAGAAAAAGCAGGCGGCCGCTACAAATTCAAAAACAGCTACAAAGTCAACGGCGACTGCAGCCGGCGGGACGCCTGCCTACCGGCAGGCAGGCCGGGGCTACAACTTCAACGGCTACGCTACAACCTCAGAGCAACTGCGGTGTCCAGAGATCATGGATGTGCAGGACGCCTTGTAGTTTGCCTTCGGGATCTGTGATCAGGAGACTAGTGATCTTTTTTTCTTCCATCAGGCGCAGGGCGCTGGCGGCTAGCTCTGTGCGGGCTAGCGTGATGGGATTTTTGGTCATGCAATCGGCCGCGGTTAGGCCCAGGACGTTTTCCTGGCGCTTTTGCATTACGCGGCGGAGGTCGCCGTCGGTGATTATGCCCAGGAGCTTGCCATTGGCTTCTGTGACGGCGGCGAGTCCCAGGCCTTTGCGGCTCATTTCATAAATTACGTCGGGCATTTTTGTGGTGGCCAAGACGCGCGGCGCGTTCTCACCTTGGTGCATTAGGGATTCGACGCGGCGGAGTTTGTTGCCTAGGCGACCGCCGGGATGGAGGGCTGCGAAATCTTCGGCTTTGAAGCCGCGGGCTTCTAGTAGCGCGATGGCTAGGGCGTCACCCATGGCCATGGCTGCGGCGGTGGAAGCAGTGGGAGCGAGATTCAGCGAGCAGGCTTCTTCTTTTACGGCGATGTCGAGGACGATGTTGCTGGCTTGGGCCAGCGTGGATTTGGGATTGGCTGTGAGCGCCAGGAGCGGGACGGCTAGGCGTTTGACGGTTTCGAGTAGCTCGATCAGTTCGGCGGTTTCACCGCTCGTTGAGATTGCTAGCATTACGTCGCCGGCGGTTAGCATGCCCAGATCGCCATGGAGAGCTTCACCCGTGTGCAGGAAGAGCGCTGGCGTGCCGGTGCTGGCGAAAGTGGCGGCGATTTTTCTTCCTACCAGGCCGGACTTGCCTAGGCCTGTTACCACTACTCGACCTTTGCAGCCGTGGAGAAGCTCGACGGCCTTTTCGAAACGGGCGTCGAGGCGTTCGATGAGGCCGGCTATTGCTTCGGATTCTACGCGGAGGACGCGCTTGGCGGTTTCGAGGCTCATTGCGGTTGGGCGTCCCATTCGCGCGTTAGATTTGCGAGCTTCTGGATTTTTTGCAGCAGCGGACGAAGTTTTTCCAGGGGAAGTGCGTTTGCGCCGTCGGAAAGGGCTTGCGCGGGATTGTCGTGGACTTCGAGGAACAGGCCGTCTATGCCTGCGGCTGTGCCGGCACGGGCTAGCGGCTCGATGAATTCGGGTTGGCCACCGCTGAACTTCCCTGCTCCGCCGGGGAGCTGGACGGAGTGGGTTACGTCGAAGACTACGGGGTAGCCGAATTTTTTCATTATGGGGAAAGAGCGCATGTCCACTACGAGATTTTGATAGCCGAAAGAAGTGCCGCGTTCGGTGAGGATAATTTTTTCGTTGCCGGTGCTAGCGATTTTTTCGGCGGCGTTGGACATTTCCCAGGGGGAGACGAATTGGCCTTTTTTTACGTTGACGATGCGGCCGGTGCGGCCTGCAGCCGCCAGGAGATCGGTTTGGCGACAGAGGAAGGCGGGGATTTGGAGGATGTCGCAGACTTCGGCGGCAGGGCCTACCTGGGAGACGTCGTGGACGTCGGTGAGGATGGGGAGGTTCGTGTGTTTTTTTATTTTCGCCAGGATGCGGAGGCCTTCTTCTAGTTGCGGACCGCGGAAGGAGGAGACGGAGGAGCGGTTGGCTTTGTCGTAGGAAGCTTTGAAGATGTAAGGGATTTTTAGCTCGGCGGCGATGGTAGCGATTTTTTCGGCCATGCTGGAGGCGTGGGATTCGGATTCGATTACGCAGGGGCCGGCGATTAGGAAGAGCGGGGCGTTTGAGCCGAATTCGATGTTGGCGATCGAGAAGCTGCTAGATGGTGGCATGTGTAGTTAATAGTTGCGGGAACAGGTTATGCGGGAATGGAAGGTATTTCAACTTTGAATTGCGGGAATCACGGCTATCAGCGCTGCGACGCGCAGAGCGGCAGAGAAATGCGAGGAGCTGATCGCTGGCGTTTGTGCGAAGTCCGCGAGGCAAGCCTCGCTTACTTGGGCGGCGGCAAGCCGCCGCACTCCAAGAGGGTGCCGCGGGACTCTGGCGTCGTGCTGAGACGCCGCTAGTCGGTGGCGGGTTCGGCTGTGGTCACGCGCGATTCTGAGGTTGTGGTGGCGCTTAGGCGGTGGTGACGATTTTCCAGGCTGGCGCGGATGAAGGCGGCGAAGAGCGGGTGAGGCGCCAAGGGTTTGGATTTGAATTCGGGATGGAATTGGCAGCCTACGAACCAGGGGTGATTGGGGGCTTCGATTATTTCTACGTAGACGCCGTCGGGGGTGCGTCCGGTGATGCGGAAACCGGCGCGGGTCAGCGTTTCTTCATACTCACAATTGAATTCGTAGCGATGGCGATGACGCTCGGAAATTTCGAGCTGGCCGTAAGCTTTGGCGGCGAAGGAGCCGGGCTCGAGTTTGCAGGGCCAGGCGCCGAGGCGCATGGTGCCGCCCATTTCGTCCACGCCTAGGAGTTCGCGGAGCTTGTAGATCACGCGATTCGGGGTGGAGGGATCGAATTCGGTGCTATCGGCGTGTTCGATGTGCGAAACCTGGCGCGCGTATTCGATGGTGGCGCACTGCATGCCGAGACAGATGCCAAAGAACGGGATTTTTTTCTCGCGGGCGTAAGTGATCGCGTGAACCATTCCGGCGATGCCGCGTTTTCCGAAACCACCGGGAACTAAAATACCGTCCACGTGGCGCAAGCGGCGCTCGGCGGTAGCGGGCGAATCTATATCTTCGGCTTCAATCCATTCGATTACTACGCGCTGGCGATTGGCGAGGCCGCCATGGCCTAGAGCTTCGCGCAAACTCTTGTAAGCGTCTTCGAGCTGAACGTATTTGCCTACTACGCCGATGCGAACTTCTCCGGCGGGATGCTCTAGCGTCTCGAGCATTGCGAGCCAGCGGCTTAGATCGCGCGGCGGAGCTTCCAGGTGAAGGAGGCGCAGGATTTGGTCGTCGAGGCCTTCCGAAGCTAGCGTCATCGGTACTTCGTAGATGTTGGGGACGTCGGGCGCGGAGATGACGCAGGATTCGGCGACGTTGCAGAACAGGGCGATTTTGGCTTTCAAGTCGGCGGCCAGGGGGCGATCGCTGCGGCAGATCAGGACGTCGGGTTGAATTCCGATGCTTAGGAGTTCTTTGACGCTGTGCTGCGTCGGCTTGGTTTTCAGTTCGCCTGCGGTCGGGATGAACGGGACTAGCGTCAGGTGCACGAAGATTACGTTTTCCGGGCCTAGCTCCAGGCGCATTTGACGAATGGCTTCCAGGAATGGGAGCGATTCGATGTCGCCAACGGTGCCGCCGATTTCTACCAGGACTACGTCCACGCCTTCGGCGACCTTGCGGAACGCGGATTTAATTTCGTCGGTTACGTGGGGGATTACCTGGACTGTTTTGCCCAAGTAATCGCCGCGGCGCTCTTTGGTGATGATGGATTCGTAGAAGCGGCCAGTGGTCCAGTTGTGATCGCGCGTTAGATGCGCGCTCGTGAAGCGTTCGTAGTGGCCCAGGTCGAGGTCGGTTTCGGCGCCGTCGTCCGTGACGAAAACTTCACCGTGCTGATAGGGAGACATGGTGCCGGGATCAACGTTAAGGTAAGGATCGCACTTCTGGAGGGTGACGCGAAGGCCGCGGCTTTCGAGCAGGCAGCCCATGGAGGCCGCTGCTACGCCTTTCCCGAGAGAAGAAACCACGCCACCCGTCACAAAAATGTATTTTGGGGCGGTGCGCAAGTCGGGTGAAATCCTCCGGGACAATCTGCGTACGAAACATTATGCGGGGATTTGGGGTGAGTGTCAAATTGCGAATTTCTTTTTGGCGGATTTATTTTTTTGGCGTGGTGTCGGCGATCGGAAAAATTTAACACAGAGTGCACAGAATAAGAGCGGGGAAAAGTCTGAGAGAGACAAAAGCGTGAATCGCAGAGGCGCAGAGAAAAGCGAAGAGCACAGGCGAGATCGCCTATGCTACCGGGTTAATTTGCGGATTGGGTGGTGGATTTGGCGCGGGACTGGAGGAGCTTTTCTACTTTTTGGATGTCGGCGGGGACGTCAACGCTTACTGCGTTGTACGTGGTTTCGAGTACGTGGATGTGGAAGCCGTTTTCTAGCCAGCGCAACTGCTCTAGTTGTTCGATGCGCTCAAGTTCTCCGGGGGGGAGCGTGGGAAATTCCAGCAGGGTATCGCGGCGGTAGCCGTAGAGGCCGATGTGCTTCCAGTGCTTGGCGGCGACGCGGTCGCCGGTGTCGCGTACCCAAGGTATGGGGGCGCGGGAGAAATAGAGGGCTTGGCCGTCGAAATCCTGGACGACTTTGACGATGTTGGGATCCATGATTTCGCCAGGCAGCGTGATGGCGGCGCAGGGGGTGGCCAGCTGGATGGAATCGTCTTCGGCCATGGCGGCGGCAACGGCGTCAATCGTGCCGGGGTCTATGAGGGGTTCGTCACCTTGGACGTTGATATAGATGTCGGCGGGGATGTGGGTGGCGACTTCGGCGATGCGGTCGGTTCCAGTGCGATGGTCAGGGCGGGTCAAAATGGCTTCGGCGCCGAAGGATTCGACGGCGGATTTGATGCGGGGGTCTTCGGTGGCGACGATGATGCGCGTGGGGAGGGTGGCTAGGCGGACGTGCTCAACGACGTGCTGAATCATGGGCTTGCCGGAGATGGGGGCGAGTGGCTTGCCGGGAAAGCGGGTGGAGGCGTAGCGCGCGGGGATTACTACCAGGACTGAAGGTGCGTCGGAATTTGGCATCGGGGTTGCTCACCTTTCGCCAGCGGAGACATCTTACCACGTAGACCACGTAGAGGTTCGCCCGGCCCGGACGGCATGGACGTTACATAGAAGTTACATAAGTGGCGCTTGTTTTGGGCGGGGCGAGTGGTAGAATCGCCGCCAGCGACGTGCAGAGCTGCCCAGAGCCACGCGAGTCCCGCGGCAAGGGTGGGGGCCAAGTTGAGAAAGCGCGCACCGCAGCCAGCTGGAAGTAGAGCAATTGCGAGACTTTGCGCGATTCTGATTTTTTGCGGCAGTGGATTGATTGCGATTCATGCGAGGGCGCAGCAGCAAGGCCCTACGCATCCTGAAAATTCCCAGAAAATTGAAAAAGGTAAGGCGCTGCATGCGGAAACCGATATCACGTTGGTTCCTATTTCGGTGACGGACCCTTATGGGCGGCTGGTGACCGGATTGGAGCAGGAAAATTTCCGGGTGTTCGAGGGCAACAGCGAGCAGGAGATTGTGCGGTTTACCAGCGAGGATGTGCCGATTTCGATCGGCGTGATTTTCGATATGAGCGGCAGCATGACGGACAAGATCGAGAAATCGCGGCTGGCGGCGGTGCAATTTTTCCGCACGGCGAATCCTCAGGATGAATTTCTGCTGGTGAATTTCAATGATCGGGCGCAACTGGCTAGCACGTTCACGGGAAGCGTAGAGGAATTGCAGAACCATTTGATGTTCACGGCCGCGCGAGGAGAGACGGCGCTGCTGGATGGGATCTACCTGGGACTGAGCGAGATGAAAGGAGCACGCAACACAAAGAAGGCGTTGCTCATCATATCGGACGGAGGCGATAATCATAGCCGGTACTCCGAGACGGACATTCGGAGGTACGCGCGGGAAGCGGATGTGCAGATTTACGCGATCGGACTTTTTGATCCGAGCGGCGGTCCGACGCCGGAAGAGCAACTGGGGCCATCGTTGCTGGCGGATTTGACGCAGATGACAGGCGGCCGCGCATTTGCGGTGAACAACCTGAAAGATTTGCCTGACGTCGCGACGAAAATTAGTATGGAGCTGCGCAATCAATATGTCTTGGGATATAGACCGAGCGATCACAACCACGATGGGAAATGGCGCAAGATTAAAATCAAGCTGCGCCCGCCGAAGGGACTGCCGCCGCTTACCGTTTATGCCAAGACCGGATATTACGCGCCGGGACATTAGAAATTATCTGCCAAACATTCGACCACAATTTTCAAGCGCAGCTTCAGGGGCTAAAGCCCCTTTCTTGCACAGCTTCACGTCGGGGCTGAAGCCCCGCCCTTCCGGCTTTGCTATTTATGAAATTCCGTCGCGGCGATTTCTTGCGTTGATTTTCCTGGCGCTGCTGGCGATTTTCGCGGGGCCGGGTGCTCTGGCGCAAAATCCGGTGCCCAGTACCCTGCCCCCTTCGCCGCCGCCTCCTCCTGGTTATGGACAATCGAACGGCTCGAACGCGCAGCAAGATCAGAGCCATCATCTGAAATCGGTTGTTGATTTGGTGGTGCTGCACGCGACGGTGGTGGATGACAAGGGGCAGTTTGTGCCGGGATTGACGGGGAATGATTTTCGGGTATTTGAAGACAAAGTGGAGCAGAAGATTTCGGTATTTTCGAAAGAAGATATTCCAGTGACGATGGGGCTGGTGATTGACAACAGCGGGAGCATGAAGGAAAAGCGGCCACAGGTGAATGCCGCGGCACTTTCTTTTGTGCGCACGAGCAATCCGGCGGATGAAGTTTTCGTGGTGAATTTTAATGATGAGTATTATCTGGATTTGGACGAGGATTTCACGAGCAATCCGCAGGAATTGCACGAGGCTTTGGAGCGGATTGACACGCGGGGAAGTACGGCTCTGTATGACGCGATCATCGGTTCGCTCGACCATTTGAAGAAGGGGCACAAGGACAAGCGCGTGCTGCTGGTGATTACGGATGGGGACGATGACGCCAGCCGGAAGAGTTTTGAATACACGGTGAAGGCGGCGGTGCAATCGAACGCGGTGATTTATGCGATTGGCGTGTTTAGCGATGAGGACCGGAAGAATCAAAAGAAGATGGTGCGGAAGTCGAAGAAGGATCTGATGACTTTGGCGGAATCTACTGGCGGTTTGGCTTTCTTTCCGGACCGGTTGGAGGATGTGGACCCGGTTTGCGTGCAGGTGGCGCGGGATATTCGGAATCAATATACGCTGGGGTATTACCCGACGAATGCGGCCAAGGATGGGACTTTTCGGAGTGTGAAGGTGGAATTGGGCGTGTCGAAGGGGCACGAGAAATTGGCGGTGCGGACGCGGACTGGTTATTATGCGCAGAAGGCTGCGCAGGGGGATTAGGCGGCAGCGATTTGTGTGTTTCTGTTTCTTCTGTTTCCACGCATTGCATCTTCAAGTCTTCAACATCTGCAGAAAACTGACTCCGTGCGGGATTTTGGCTTGGAAATTTTCGGCGACGGTTTGGCCCATGTCGGCTAGAGTGTCGCGTGTGCCCAGATTTGCGTTTGCGGCCTTTGGGCTCGAGGTGTAGGCGAGGATTGGGACGTATTCGCGGGAGTGATCTGTGGTGGGATTTACTGGGTCGGGATCGCAGCCGTGGTCGGCGGTGATTATTAGCAGGTCGTCGCGATGCATTGCTTGGAGGAACGGACCGAGCATCGCGTCGAATTCTTCTAGTGATCTTGCGAAACCTTCCACGTCTTTGCGGTGGCCGTAGAGCATGTCGAAGTCTACGAGATTGGCGAAGATCAGACCTTTTGGTTGGCGCTGGAGCGCTTCGGTGAGTTTAGCCATGCCGTCCGCGTTATTTTTCGTGGTGACGTAGTCGTTTACGCCGCGGCCGTTGTAGATGTCGTGAATTTTGCCTCTGCCGAAGACCGGAGTTCTGTTTTCGGCCAGGACGTCGAGGAGCATCGGCTTCGGCGGCTCAACGGCGTAATCGTGGCGCCGTTCGGTGCGGCGAAAATTTCCATCCGTGCCAATAAACGGGCGGGCGATTACTCGGCCTACGCGGTTGGGGCCGTCGAGAAGTTTTCTGGCGATTTCGGACATGCGATAGAGCTCAGGCACGGGAATGACGTCTTCGTGCGCGGCGATTTGGAAGACGCTGTCGCCGGAGGTGTAAACGATGGGGTAGCCGGTGCGCACGTGTTCTGCGCCTAGCTCTTTTAGGATCTCTGTGCCAGAGGCGGGCTTGTTGGCTAGGGTGCGGCGGCCGATCTGGCGTTCGAATTCGGCGATCAGTTTTTCGGGGAAACCGTGGGGATAGACTGGGAAGGCTTGATCGAGCCAGATGCCGGCCATTTCCCAGTGGCCTGTGGTGGTGTCTTTTCCAGGGGAGCGCGTGGCGGCTTTGCCGTAGCTGCCCGAAGGATGCGCGGGCGGTGAGAGATGGTCGAGCGGTTTGATATTCGCGAGGCCCAGGCGGACTAGATTCGGGAGATGCAGCGGACGCGAGCGGGCGATGTGTCCTAGCGTGTCGCGGCCTACGTCGCCGTAATCGCCGGCGTCGGGAAGTTCGCCGATGCCGACGCTATCGAGGACGATCCAGATCACGCGCGGAAAGTGCGTGGTGCCCTGCTCCACTTATGCCTCCTCCGGTGCCCATCGGTCCGACCGAGTCGAAATTGTACTCCACACATGTGAATGTGCTAGTGCGTACGGACCCGGAACGCCGGTCGATTTTCGATTCCTGCGTGAGTCACGCTCGAGCCTTTCGCACACGGAAGCGAGAATGCTAGTATTCTCGATCGTTATGGACTGGCGAAAAGAGAGACGTGCGAAGATATCTACCGCCTTAGCGCTCCTCGTTGGGGCAGCGTCCTTTTTTGTGTCGTACACTGCGCTGGGATTCGTTGCTTTCTGCGTGGTTTATGGTGGAAAGATTCAAATACTCAGCACCGCCCCCGACCGATTTCCGTGGCTAGAGCCGACGATAATCGGCTGCAGTTTTGCAGCAGCGATCATTGTTGTGTGGCACATTCTACGGCTCTCGAAAAATGAATCTGCTCCCCGCAGAAAACCTTACCGGTTCGTCTGACCAAACCGAAGTAGTGCCCGATTAGTCGTAATTTGGACCTGGACGATTTCGCGCCGCCTGAGAGCTCTCAAGGAGCGATTTTGCGCACTTGACGGCCGAGCGTATAATATTAGGTTTACACACATGGCGACGGAACCTATAGATAAGCTGCCTCGCGACGAATCGAGCCCGCAGGCCATTCGCGCCGGTAAGACTGCGCCTCGCGGCGCGGCTGGCGGAGTTCCCCTCCCTGGGGATATTGAGGAGATACGTGTGCGCGGGGCGCGCGTGCATAACCTCAAGAACATCGACTTTGTGATCCCTCACAACGCTATCACTGTCGTCAGCGGTGTCTCCGGCTCCGGCAAATCCAGCCTGGCGTTCGATACGCTGTACGCCGAAGGGCAGCGGAGGTATATCGAATCACTTTCGGCTTACGCACGGCAATTTTTGGAGCGGATTGAGAAGCCGGACGTGGATGAGATTACGGGGATTGCGCCGGCGATTTCGATACGGCAGAAGAATTCGACGCGCAATCCGCGTTCGACCGTGGCGACGGCGACGGAGATTTACGATTACTTGCGGCTGCTGTATGCGCGGATCGGGCGGACGTTCTGTTTGCGCTGCGGCGAGGAAGTGCGCAAGGACACGCTCGATGAAATCGCTACACGGGTGCTGGCGTTGCCGGCGGGGCGGCGGTTTTATGTGCTGTATGAAATGAAACTGACTGCCGAGACGGCGACGAACGCACCACAGGCGCCGCGCCCGCGGAAGCCGGTGCGTCCGGCGGCGGATGCGATACGCGAGGCGCTGATCAGTTTGCGCAAGCGCGGGTTCAACCGGATTTATCAAGGCGGGCGCGTATTTGAATTTGCGACGCCGGAAGATTTGCTGGACGTGGATTTCACGAAGCCGGTGTACGTGCTGGTGGACCGACTGGAACTTTCGCCCGAAGTGCGTTCGCGGGTGATGGACTCGATTGAGATTTGCTACCGCGAAGGGCGCGGCGAAGCGATTCTGGAATTTGCACCGGATGCCGCGGGGGCGATGCCGGAGCGGATGGTGTTCAACGAGCGGTTCGAGTGCAAAAAGTGCGGGGCGGTGTATCAGGAGCCGGAGCCGCGGCTATTTTCGTTTAACAATCCGTATGGAGCGTGCCCGCGCTGCCAGGGATTCGGGAATACGGTGGATTTCGATCTGGACCGGGTGATTCCAGACAAGAGCAAGACGCTGAATGAGGGCGCGATCGAGCCGTGGACCAAGCCGCGTTACCGGCAGCTCACGATGGATTTGCGGAAGTTTGCGCGCGCGAAAGGGATACCGATGGATGTGCCGTTCCGCGATTTGACGGCGGCGCAGCGGCACGCGATTTTGGATGGCGACAAGAGCGAAGAATATATCGGAGTGAAGGGATTTTTCGGCTGGCTGGAGCGGAAGAAATACAAATTGCACGTGCGGGTGTTTTTGAGCCGGTATCGCGGGTATGCGACTTGTCCGGATTGCCGCGGGACGCGTCTCCGGGCCGAGGCGCGGGCGGTGAAGATCGCGGGACGCTCGATTACGGAAGTTTGCCAGATGACGGTGAAGGAGGCGCGGCCGTTTTTTCAGAATTTGCAATTGAGTGAGAGCGAAGCGGCGATCGTGGAGAAAGTGCTGGAGGAGACGCAGCAACGATTGCGGTTTTTGGATGATGTAGGGCTGGATTATTTGACTTTGGACCGGTTGACTTCGACGTTATCGGGCGGCGAGGCGCAGCGGATTCAGCTGGCGACTTCGCTGGGGTCGCATCTGGTGGGCGCTTTGTATGTGCTGGATGAGCCTTCGATTGGTTTGCATCCGCGCGATACTACCCGGCTGATCGAAATTTTGATGGGATTGCGCGACCTGGGAAATACTTTGCTGGTGGTGGAGCACGATCCGGACACGATTATGGCGGCGGATTACGTGCTGGATTTGGGTCCGGGAGCGGGCGAGCATGGGGGAAAATTAATTTTTTCAGGGACGCGCGACGCGATGTTGACGGATGCACATTCGCTGACGGGGCGTTACCTACGCGGCGAATTGAAAATTGCGGTGCCGGCGCGGCGGCGCAAGACTACGGGAAAGTTTCTGAAGATTATCGGCGCGCACAGTCACAACTTGAAGGGCGTGGACGTGATGATTCCGCTGGGACTGCTAGTGGCGGTGACGGGCGTTTCGGGATCGGGGAAATCCACGCTGGTTTACGATGTGCTTTACAAGGCGCTGCAGGCGAAGCGCACCGGCGGAAATTGGAAGGAATGCTGCGACCGGTTGGACGGTGATCAGTATCTGGCGGGCGTGGAAATGGTGGACCAGTCGCCGATTGGAAGGACACCGCGGTCGAATCCGGCGACATATTTGAAGGCGTTCGATCCGATACGCGAGGTTTTTGCTTCCACACCGGAGGCCAAGAAGCGCGGATTTACGGCGGGACACTTTTCGTTCAACATTCCGGGCGGAAGGTGCGAGGCTTGCCAGGGGGACGGGACTGTAACCGTCGAGATGCGATTTCTGGCGGACGTGGAATTGGTTTGCGAGGAGTGCCGCGGGACGCGTTATAAGAGCGCGGTGCTGGATGTGCGTTATAAGGATAAAAATATTCACGACGTGCTGCAGCTGACGGCGCGCGAGGCGATCACTTTTTTTGCGGCGCATCCGAAGGTGACTGCGAAGTTGCGCGTGCTGGATGAAGTGGGGCTGGGTTATCTGCGGCTGGGGCAATCGGGAACGACGCTTTCGGGGGGCGAGGCGCAACGTTTGAAACTGGCGGCGCATCTTACGCGGCAGGAAAATACCGGCATCCTGTATATATTTGATGAGCCGACGACCGGACTGCATTTCGACGATATACAGAAATTGCTGACGGCGTTTCGGAAATTGATCGAGGGCGGGGCTTCGGTGCTGATCATCGAGCACAATCTGGATGTGATCAAATCGGCAGATTGGGTGATTGATCTGGGGCCCGAGGGCGGCGATGAGGGCGGACGTGTGGTGGCCGCGGGGACGCCGGAGCAGGTGGCGCGGAATCAGCAATCGCACACGGGAAGATATTTGGCGCGGGTGTTGAACGCCGCGCGCAATGGCAACGGCAGTGGCGCAAATCACGGGAATCATGCGGCGGCGCCAGTTGATGCATCGGTACCCGATTTGCCGACGGAATGAAACGCGGAGTGCTCTACTGATGAGGCCGCTGGTGGTTGGCGCGTGGGGCGTGTTGTTGGGCGCGGCGCTGCTGCCATTTTCTGGCGGCGCTTCGTCGGCGCAGACCGTTGGAACCTCTCGAACGAAAATTCCTCAGGACCCCGCTGCAATAGAACTGAATCGCCTGCTTACTTCTGCGCAAGATGCCGTTAGTAAGAATGATTACGCCAGCGCGGCGCAGGATTATCGGGATTATCTGGCGAAGAAGCCGGACGATGCCGTGGTGCATTACGATTTGGGTTATGCGTACACGGCGATGCAGAAGCCCGCGGAGGCGAAGAGCGAGTATGAGAAAGCGATCGCGCTTGATCCGAAGATGGCCGCGGCTTATCAGAATTTGGGCGTGACGTTGATTCCCACGGATCCTGCGGCGGCGATCGAACCCCTGCAACACGCGGCTGAGCTGATGCCAGAGGATGCGCGGACGAAGTGGTTGCTGGGAGTAGCGCTGGAAGCAACGAAGAAAGATGCGGCGGCCATCGAGCAGTATCTGGCCGCGGAAAAACTGGACGCGAAGAGCGTGGAGATTCGCAATTCGCTGGGGTTCGCGCTGCTGCGAAGCGGGCGAGCGGGTGACGCCGAGACTGCGTTCCGCGAGGCGCTTTCTTTGGAGCCGACGGGAGCTGCGGCGGAGCAAGCGCATAAGGGATTGTTGCAGGCGCTGCTGGCGCAGAAAAAAAATGACGAGGCGGCGACGGAGATGGGCGGTTATCTGGCGGCGCATCCTCATGACACGTCGGTGGAGCTGGAGCACGCTTCCCTGCTGGTGGAGGCGGGAAAAGATGATGAGGCGCTGGCGGAATTAGATAAGGCTGCTGCGGCTGGGCCGGAATCTTTGCGCGCATTGAAATTGCGCGCGCTGATTTATTTTCACAAGAAACAGTATGACAACGCCGTGCCGATGCTGGTGAAGGCCGTCGCGCTGGCGCCGCAAGATGCGGAGCTACGCGCGCAACTGGGGCACGCCTATCTGCAGAAAAAAGATTACGCGAATGCGGTGCCTGTTCTGGTCGCGGCGCTGAATATGAATCCGCAGAACATTGACGCGCTGAAGGATTTGGTGGCAGCGGAATATCTGGACAAGAATTATCCGGCCGCATTGCACGGGCTGGATCTGTTGGCGCAAAAGGAAACGCTGCCGATGGGAAGCTGGTTCGTGCGCGCGACTTGTTACGATAAACTGGGGCAAGCGGCTTTGGCGCTCGAGGCCTACAAGAAATTTCTGGAAATGAACAAGGACGAGAACAGCGACATGTACTTTGAGGCAACGGCACGCGTTCGAACGCTTACACGCGAGCTCGCGAACAAGAAGAGGTAGCACATTGCTGGTGCGTCGGAGGTATTGGGCAGGCGTTTTTGTGGCGATGCTGGTTGCGGGTGCGGCGATGGCCCAGGACCGGACTGCGGAGTTGCGCGCGCGATTCCAGAAGGAGACCGACCCGGTGCGCAAGGCACAGCTGGTGGCTCCGCTGGCAGATTCGGAATTTCGCGACATGCACGAGAAGATTGATGCGGGAGATTTAGCTGCCGCGGCGGAAATTGCCGGACATGTGCGGGACGAGGCGCAGGCGAGCAAGGCGGCTTTAGACGCGAAGCACCGCGATGCCGAGGCGCACCCGGAAGGATACAAGAAGTTAGAAATTTCGGTGCGCGAGTCGGTACGCCGGCTGGACGATATTATGGTGAGCCTGGCGAAGGACGAGCAGAAACCCTTGGCGGAAGTTCGGGCGGAACTTGAGACGCTCAACCGCGAGTTGATTCATCAGCTATTTCCGAAACGGCCAGAGGCAGCGCCGGCCGGTGCGCCTGCGGCGGCGCCAGGGGCCACGCCGGAAGCAGAAAAGCCGAAAAGTTAGGAGCGCGTGATGTGGCGGCTGGCACGGAAAACTGGACTATGGGCGATGTTGCTGATGGCGGCGACGGTTACGGTGGCACTTTCGGCGCGCAGCGTTCAGGCACAGGAGGAAAAGAAGGATTATTTGACGGATGCGGAGGGCGATCGCATACGGGATGCGGTGACGCCTCCGGAGCGGATGAAACTTTTTGTAGAGTTCGCGGGTGACCGGCTGAAGAAGTTTCAGTACGAGCTCACGCGGACCGTGCCGGAAGGAAGGCGGTCCGAAATTTTGAATGGCCTGTTGAACGCTTACGCGGGATGCATTGACGATGCGGCGGATCAGATTGAAGTGGCGCGCGAAAAGCAGGTGGATATTCGCGCTTCGTTGAAGATCATGCAAACGAAGGGCAAGGAGTATCTGGAAGCGCTGCAGAAAATTAATGAGGGCGGCCCGGAGTACAACACGTATAAGGATACTTTGCAGGATGCGATTGAGGGGACGCAGGACGCTTTGAGCGACGTGGAAAAGGCGTTGAAGGAATTGAATACGGCGCCGGTGCGGAGAAAGCCTTCGTGAAGAATCGGCGCGTGAAAAATCTGGTGCCGGGCGGCGAGCGGATCTTTCAGCGGATTTATACGCGTCTGGGCTGCGAAGGACGGCCGCCGAATTTTGTGGTGGAGTTTCATCCTTACACCGACCTTACGCATACCATTCGATTGCGCGAAGATACGGCGTATGTGCGTTTGTCGGATGCGTTGGATGATGCGCCGCATCCGGTGGTGGAAGCTACCGCAGCGATTTTGCTGGGGCGTTTGTACCGGCGGGAGCCGCCTACGGAATTGCTGCAGACTTATCGGGAATTTTCTTATGCGGGGGCTACGCGGAGGCGATTGCTGGCTTTGCGGCAGAGGCGAGCACGGCGGGTGGAGCACGGGCCGGCGGGGACGCATCACGATCTGGATCAACTTTTCGAGCGGCTTAATGCGCGATATTTTTCTGGGGAGCTTGCGAAGCCGCGACTGGGTTGGAGCCGGCGAGTTTGGAGCAGCATGCTGGGGTGTTTTGATCCGGCGCTGCGGCAGATTGTGATTAACCGGCAGTTGGACCGCGAAGGCGTGCCGGAGTTTGTGGTTGCTTATGTGATGTATCACGAGATGCTTCACGTGAAGCATCCGATGAAATTTGCGCGCTGCCGTCGAGAATCGCATGGGGCGGAGTTTCGGCGGGAAGAGAAGAAATTTTTGGATTATCAGCGGGCGATGAGATTTTTGAATCGGTTTCCGACCCGCTGATCCTAGCGCGCCCAGGACGTTCCATCTCCGCCCGCCCTCAGTACAACGAATCCGGTTCCAGCTTAAATGACGAAGACACGAATTCTCATCCGACTTTACCTGAGGTTCCACTCCGACACCTGATATATTGTTATCTGATACGTAACGCATATTCTAGCATAACTGCCGTAACCACCTGGGACCGCAGAGCGTCAAACGTTTCAGGTGGCCCGGCAATTACCGATGGGCCAGTCGAAGGAGGGCGGAAAGCATGAAAACGCTCGGAAGCACAAACTCCTCGGCCAGATGGTCTATCTTCTTAATGTTATTGTGCGCGGTCGCCTTGTCCGCCAGTGCACTAGCTGCGGGTGATCCTTGGACCGCCAAGTCGTATCTACAATGGACGGATAAGGACATCGCGACGATTCTCGAATCATCGCCATGGGCGCGGACAAACCTTCAGCCAAGCGAAGCGGGGAATCCCGGGGACGAATCCCCTGTTACCGATCAATTTTCTATAGCTTCGGCGGGCGATGAGACGTTGGCAACGCTGACAGCCCCGCCCGATTACATTACCGGGCCAGCATTGAGCACCGCGCCGCGCAATTACGAGGAGCTGTGGCTGTCGGCTCGCACCATTCGCGCAGCCTTCGCACAGGAGGCAGTTCTGCGCGGAAAAATGACGCAGCAGGACGCTGCAAAGCTCGTAGCGCAGCCGCAAGATTATTACGCGATTCTGGTCAGGGGACCGCAGTTGAATCTCCTGCAGCAACGAGGGGAAAGGGCATCGAGAGATCTTGCGTTTCTCCAGGTTCGACACGAGAAAGCCAAGATCCATCCGAGCCGAGTAAGCTTTTGGCGAAATGCCGCCGGTGGCGTGACTGGGGCGGTGTTTTATTTTCCGAGGATGGATGCTAGCGGAGCGCAAACCGTGAGCCCCATTATGAACCAGATCGATTTCTACCTTCAGATCGTACACGAAATGATCCTGACAAGTTTCGATCCTCAAAGGATGCGCGACCGCTCCGGCGCGGACCTCTAGCCCCACCGGCAATTCGACGGTGGCCTCCCGCCAAATCTTGGCGTGTCTATTTCTGTGATAGCTTGGCGATTTTTTCGCGGACTTTCTTGGCGTCGGGGGCGTTGGGTAGAACCTGCAGATATTCTTTGTAGTAGCGCACGGCCTCGGACGGATCGTCTTTCTTCTCGTAGCACTCGGCTAGGAGCAGACGCGGCCTGGCGAAATTGGCGCGCAGGCTGACGGCGTGTTCGAAGCGGCTGATGGCTGCGTCTATGTCGCCTTTGTGCAGGTAAAACATTCCGACGTCAATATCCTGTTGAGCGTGGAAGGGGTCCCAGGCGGGATCGTCTTCGGGCGGGAGCACGCCGGGTTTGGATTTTTTGGGAGCGTCGTTGGGGGAGGCAGCGGGCGCGGGGTCGGGTTCGGCCTCCGGAGGAGGCTGCGCCTTTTTCGAGGACGATTCCTGGGGGGCATCGGGGTCCGTGCTCGGACGCGGAGGCGTCGCGCTCGCCGGTTGTGGCGGCGTGGCCGACGGCTGCTGCTGTCGTGGCGGCGCAGTGGGTGGTTGTTGCGCGGGCGCCTGGCCTGGTTGATTGTGCTGGTCTTGTTGTTGGGCGTGGCAGGCGGGAACTGAAAGCAACAGCGCCGCGAGCGGTGAGAGTCCCGCCAGAGTGGCGAGCAGGGCGAATTTTGAGAGGCTGCGATGCATCAGGCTCCTGCTGCAATTAGATAGCGTTTGCTATCATTAGTGTTGTACGCGGCCCGGCGTATCCGACTCTTAGTTGGGCGCTACTTGGGCCGCCTTCAGACCTAGATATTGTAACTCGCCGCCATGGAACTCCGCGAAAAAGTCGCGCAATTGCCTACGCAGCCCGGGGTGTACATGTTTTTGGACGCGGGCGAGAAAATTCTGTACGTGGGAAAGGCCAATTCGTTGCGCAGCCGCGTGCGATCTTACTTCATGGAATCGCACTGGCAGGATGCGAAGACTGGATCGCTGGTGCGCGAGATTGCGGACGTGAATTACATCGTCGTGGACAATCAGAAGGAAGCGCTGGCGCTGGAAAACAATCTGATCAAGCGGCACAAGCCGAAATTTAATGTGCTGTTGCGCGACGACAAGACTTATCCATACATTCGGTACACAGCGTTTGAGAAATACCCGCGGGTATATGTGACGCGGCGGCTGAATAAGGATGGTTCGATCTATTTTGGTCCGTACTTTCCGGCGCGGCTGGCTTATTCGATGGTGAACCTGATTCACAAACATTTTCTGGTGCCATCGTGCACGGTGGATTTGACGCGTACGCACCCGCGACCGTGTTTGCAGTATTACATTCATCGTTGTTTGGGGCCGTGCGTGGCTGGGTTGGTGACGGATGAACGTTATACGGAGGCGGCGCGCGATGTGCGGCTGTTTTTGGAGGGGCGGCGCAGCGATCTGGCACAGAGCTTGAAGGATCGGATGCAGTCTGCTTCGGAAGCGGAACGTTATGAAGAAGCCGCGGGGTATCGGGATTTGCTGCGCACATTGAACGAGATGGAGGAGCGGCAGAAAATCGCGGCGGCTTCGGGTGACGATACGGACGTGCTGGCGTGGTACGCGGAGCCGCCACAGGTGGCCGTGAATTTATTTCACTTACGCGGCGGGAAAGTGGTGGACCGCCGGGATTTTTACTGGGAGGACATGGAAGAATTCAATCCCGAGGAATTCCTGCCTTCGTTGATCAAACAGCTGTATCTGGATGCGGCTTATCTGCCGCGTTACATCCACACGCCGATGAATTTTGAGGATAGCGGGCTGATCGAGGAAGTTTTGACTGAGCAGGCGGGACATCGCGTGGAGATTGTGAATCCGCAGCGCGGGCAGAAGCATGCGTTTTTGGAATTGGTGGAGAAAAACGCGCAACATTCGTTTATTCAGCGGTTTCGGATTTTGAAGCCTAGCTCGGCGGCGATTGTGGATGCGCTGGAATCGGCGCTGGGATTGCCGGAGCCGCCGAAACGGATCGAGTGTTTTGATATTTCGCATATTCAAGGATCGGACACAGTGGCTTCGATGGTGGTGTGGGAATCGGGGCGGATGAAGAAGGCGGATTACAGGAAATTCATCATTCGCGGCGAAGCGATGGCGGAGGGCGCGGAAAAAACGGCGGGGATTTTGCGCGATGATTTCGCGAGCATGGAGGAAGCGGTGGAGCGGCGTTATCGGCGGCTGCAGCTGGAAAAGAAGCCGATGCCTAGCCTGATTTTGATTGACGGCGGGATCGGGCAACTGCACGCGGCGGCTAAGGCGCTCGACAAGCTGGCGATCATCAACCAGCCGATGGCTAGCATCGCGAAGAAGGAAGAAATTCTGTACGTGCTGGGGCGCGAGCACGAGCCGGTGGTGCTGGAACGACATTCACCAGTGCTGCATTTGATCCAACAGATTCGCGACGAGACGCACCGGTTCGCGGTGACGTTTCACCGGCAGCGGCGATCGAAGCGGAGGTTGCGTACTGCGTTGACGGAGATACGCGGCGTGGGGCCGCGCACGGCGCAAAAGCTTTTGCTGCGGTTCGGCAGCGTGGCGCAGCTGCGGCAGCTTACTTTGGAGCAGCTTGCGGCAGAGGTCCCGCGGGCGCAGGCGCAGAGAGTGTTTGAGGCGTTGCGCAGTAGCGGTGGTGGCGAATCTCCCAGCCTGTGAAAGGCCGTCGAGCTCCGCGGGCGAAGGCCGAGCTTGACGAGGGTGGTAGTGGGCATGCGGGGGTGGCCAGGGCGTTCGGCTAGCTACTTTTGAAGGCCGCGAATTGGGAACGAACGTGTGTTCGTCGCTGGAAGTTTATGCTGCTTGGGTGTAGATTCCTTTTGCGTAGGGCTTCGTAGCAGACCGGTTTATTGGTGTGACGACAAACATACAAATCGCAGGGAAGGCGGACGCGACGGAATTGATCGACGCGCGAGACGACGTGCGCGCTGGCACGCTGGGCGACGTGCGTAGCGGCGTCGACGCGCGCGTGAAGACGCTGCCGCCGGCTTTGAGCGTAGGGGCGCAATTCCGGGCGGCCTTTCGGTGGCTGGCGGTGTTGACGGCTGGGGCGAGCATCGTAGCGGTGCTGCTGGTTGGAGCAATTTCGATGGGATGCTACGCGGTGGTCGCGCTGCTGGGGAAGATTCGGCCGCTGCGCGAGGCTTATGAATTTTTGTCGCGGAGTTACGACCGGCTGATCGAGCGGCTGGGGCAAAACATTTTGCGGGACGCGCGCGACACTCCGGCGCTGCGGCTGATGGTTTCGCTGACGCTGACGGCCGTGCCGATTTTCGTGGCGCAAATGATTTTAGGGAAACCGCGGCTGTGGCTGGTGATCGGCTTTTATCTTTCGTTGTACGGAGTGAAGTTTCAGCGGTTCGTGCGGATGTTCAGCGCGAAGCATCTGGAGGCGCACCGGCGGCAGGGTTATTTTTCGGACTCGTTCCACAAGGTGTTCGGACGTTACGTGGAATTTTTCCTGGGATTTTTGTATGGCAACGTGCCGGAACTGGATCGCACGGTGCATGTGCGGCTGCATCATAAGGAAAATAGCGGGCCGGACGACACGACTTCCACGATTGGTTACGACCGCACCAACCGGCTGCACTTCTTCTGGTATCTCGCGGACAATTTTTGGACGGTGCTGGGGCTGGCTCCGTATGCGTACTTCACTGCCAAGGGCGAGGGTGAGAACCGGCGGCGGATGTTATGGGGAATCACGCTGTATGCGGTTTATTTCGCGTCGGTATTTATTTACAACTGGCGACTGGGGATTGCGTACGTGCTGGTGCCGCTGATGGCGATGAATTTCATCATGGCGATGACTGCCTGGGTGCAGCACGCGTTCTACGACGAGGAGCGGCCCGAGGATTATTTTGCGAATACGGTGACGGTGTATGACGAAGTGAATTTTATGAACGAGGGCTACCATCTTTGTCACCATCACAAGTCGGGGCTGCATTGGACGGAGATGCCGGCGCACCTGGAGCGGATACGGGACAAGATGCGCGAGTCGGGCTCGTTGGTATTTCGCGATATGGATTTTATGGAGTTGTTCGTGGAGTTGACTCTGCTGCGCCGGATGGACGTGCTGGCGGAAAAGCTAGTGCCGTGGGAGCCGATGGGTCACGCGCAGAGGTTGGCGTTGCTAGAGAAGCGGACGAGGCCGGCGCGCGCGGTTTCGACGCAGAACGTGAGGTTTTAGGTTTGAGGTTTCACGGGCTGATACGTACGTTTCTGCGAAGCACTACTCTAGCTGAAAGCTGACCCGGACGAGTATGCGGATGGTGACTTGGCCCCCGGCGACGGTTGATTGGTCTTGCGGCAATTTCGCCATGTAGCGCATATTGACATTGGAAGTCGTGTCCAGGGATTCAACTTCGGACTCTTCAGTGATTTCCCATGGTTTACCAATCGTCTGGCCCAGCTCGGCCGCCATAGCTTTGGCTTTATCACGCGCGGCTTGCAGCGCTTGCAGACGAGCTTGTTCCCTGTATTTTGTCGGGTCCGCGACGATGAAATTAATTCCTTCTACGCGATTCACCCCGGCTTTCAGGGAGTTGGTCATCAAATCCTCATACTTGGAAAGGTCGGTCAGCGTGATGGTAACGATCTGCGACACTTGAAAGTCCAAGAATTTCGGAATCCTTTCGTCGGAATATTCGGGTCCCATCGTCAACGCGCTTGTCTGGATGTTTTTGGACTCAACGCCGGCAGCGTGCGCGACGTTCAGGAGCTTTTTCATTCACTCGTCGTTGTCGGCTTTGGCAACAGTCAAATCTTTGTCGCGTGAATCGAGGGCCAACGTTAACGCGACTTCGTCGGGCGCGACTTTGATCTCCGCAGTCCCTGTTACGAAAATCGTGCGCGGATGGCAGGAGGAGTCTTGCGCCGGAAGTGACGAGGCTAGCGCCATACAGAACATAAACACAGCAACGGCTCGACTCGAGCTCACTCTCAAGGGTTCGGCCTCCTCCGGTGCGCGGGATTCTGGAAACGCTTGAAGGTTGTCTGCGTTTCTAAGGTTATCGTACTGCACTTCGGTTTGGCCGCGACTGAAAACGCGTCGTGTGTTGTACAAATAGCACCGTCTCGAGTGAATTAACTCGGCATCGGACGTGCACCGATCGCGATGTGGCGCGCCTGCAACTTTCAACTTTCGACTCGCAAGCCGCGACTCTCAAGTCCCTTCTGGCGCCTTACTTGCGGACTGTCCGCCGGTTTGCTTGCCTCGGTTAGGAAGGCTATGCTACTGTGAAGTTCTGAGGTGGACCATGAGCGATAACAGTGTAGGTTCGAAGGTTAGCGTGTTTTTGGTGGGATTGGGAATTGGAGCGCTGGTTGGCATTTTATTCGCGCCGAAATCGGGCGACGAGACGCGTGAATATTTAACGGGCAAGGCCGATGAAGGCCGCGAATACGCGCAGAAGAAGGCGCGGGAACTGCGCGAGCGTGCAGAAGACTTGATCGAGCGCAGCAAAGAGATCATGTCGCGGCAGAAGGATGCGCTTTCCTCGGCGGTGGACGCGGGGAAGGACACGTACCGCAAGGAATCGAAAGCTTCTTAGGGCAGCGCAAGGAGCTTAATGTCCGGCTGGGTCGAGGCGTTCATCATCATCGCGGCGATAGCTATCGTTCTGCAGATGGCTATTTTGGTGGCGATGTTCGTGCAGTTGAAAGTGTCCCTGGAGCAATTCACGCGGATTGCGAATGACTTGCAGGGGCGCGTGGACCCGATCCTGTTGCGCGTGAACCGGATATTGGAAGATTCCGAAGGGCGCATTTCCAGCGTGATGGGCGACACCGCCGAGATCACGCGGCTGGCGCGCGGGCAGGCGCAGAAAGTGGACCGCGTGTTTACCGAAGGGCTGGAGCGGCTGCGGATTCAGGTGATTCGCGCGGACCAGATTTTGACTGGCGCATTGGAAGTGGTGGACGAGGCGGGGACGAAATTCCGGAATACTTTGTGGGGGCCGATCCGGCAGGCATCTGCGGTGATGAAGGGGATCAAGGTGGGGCTCGATATGCTGCGGCGGCAGCAGAATAATAAGCCGGAGCGGGATGCGGACTCGGATTCGGTTTCGCAGGACGAAGAACTTTTTATTTGACGCGTTAGTCCTCGGTTGTAATTTTCCCTCAGACACGGTTTCTGCGTTTTGACTTCCCTGCAGACTTAATCCAAATATCGGCGAGTCAAAAAATTTAGCGGATCCAGCCGCCGCCTAGGACTTTTTCGCCATCGTAGAATACGGCAGCTTGGCCTGGAGTTATGGCGCGCTGGGGCTCACGGAAGGTTACGCGGGCGGCGGTGGCGTCTAGCGGCGTGATTTCCGCGTCGGCTGGTTCGTGGCGATTGCGGATGCGGACCATGGCTTGGACTGACGCTTCGGGAACCTCGTACGGAATCCAGTTTATGTCGCGGACTTCGCAGGTGGTGCGCCGGAGTTCCCGATCTTCGCCGACAACGAGACGATTCTGAGCGCGGTCCAGCGCGACTACGTACATCGGCGGCTGGCCGCCGGAGAGGCCGAGGCCCTTGCGCTGGCCGACCGTGAATTGATGCAGGCCGGTGTGGCGGCCTAGGACTTCTCCGGATGTGGTGACGATGTCGCCGGGTTCCTTTGGCAGTTCACTTCCCTGCTCTTGCAGATAGCCTTCGATAAACTTCACGTAATTTCCGGTGGGGACAAAACAAATTTCCTGGCTTTCGGGCTTTTCGGCGACGGGCACTTGCAGGCGGCGCGCGATTTCGCGGACTTCGTGCTTGGAAAGTTCGCCGAGCGGAAAATCGGTGCGGGCGAGCTGTTCCTGCGTGAGGCCGAAGAGGAAATAGGATTGGTCCTTGGATTCATCCACGGCACGGAGCAGTTCGTAGCGGCCGGTTTGCGCGTTGTGGCGCACGCGGGCGTAGTGGCCTGTGGCGATGCGTTCGGCGCCGATCTGGCGCGCGGTGACGAGGAGTTGATCGAACTTGACGTGATTGTTGCACATGGTACATGGGATGGGCGTGCGGCCTTCGAGATAATCGGCAACGAAGGGGCGGATTACGTTGAGTTCGAATTCGCGTTCGAAATTCACGACGTAGAAAGGGATGCCGAGATGTTCGGCAACGCGGCGGGCGTCGTAGACATCGTCGTGCGAGCAGCAGCGATGCTGGGCTGGGCCGTTATTTTCCAGTTGTGGAAGGCGCCGCTGATTCCAGAGCTGCATGGTTAGGCCGACGATGGTTTCGGCGCGGTCGTGGAGAATGGCGGCGACGGTGGAGCTGTCTACACCGCCGCTCATGGCCACCGCGACGGTGTTCGCGGTGGCGATCGCTGGCTTGCTGGTTGCGAGTTCGAGTTGGGTTAGCGACGACAAGTGTTTGGTCCTCTACGTTTGTGAAATCGGTGCAACAAATTCAAAAGCAAATTCGACTGCGCCCGCCTAAAGGCGGCCGCTACATAATTCAAAAGCAAACTCAAAATCAAGAGCCGGCGAGACGCCCTTCGTGCCAGCCGCTGGCAGGCTCTCAGGACGAGCCGGCGCTAGGTGAACCTATCCGGCGCCGCCGCGTCATGCTGAGATTGGTGCGCTTGCGCTTAGCGGCGAGAGGGCGCGGAGGCGCTCGACCGCTTGCTGGACTGCCGCTATCACGTGTTCAATCTCTTCTGCTGTGGTGTTGCGACCGAGGCTGAAGCGCAGGCTGCTGCGGGCTTCGTCGGGCGAGAGGCCGATGGCCATTAGCACATGCGACGGGCCTACCGCGCCGGAGGAGCAGGCTGCGCCGGTGGAGCACGCGATGCCCTGCAGGTCGAGTGCGATTACCAGCGCTTCCCCGCCTGCTGCATGAAACGAGATATTCGAAGTGTTCGAGACGCGTTGGACCCGGTCGCCGTTTACGCGTGCGTCGCCGCATATCGCCAGCAGCGCTTCTTCCAAGCGGTTGCGCAGCGTGGTGATACGTGCACAGTCCGTCTGCGGGTTCTTGCGCGCTAATTCCGCCGCTTTTCCGAGGCCAACTATGCCCGGAACATTTTCGGTGCCGGGTCGGCGATCGCGTTCATGATGGCCGCCGTAGAATTGCGGTTCGAGGGGCGTACCGGAGCGGACGTAGAGCGCGCCGACTCCCTTGGGACCGTAAATCTTGTGCGCGGAAATGGAGAGCAAGTGCACGCCTAGCCGATTTACGTCGAGCGGCAGCTTTCCAGCCGTCTGCACGGCATCGCAATGCAAGAGGACTTCTGCAGCGGCGGCGATGCGGCCAATTTCTTCGATGGGCTGGATGGTGCCGAGCTCGTTGTTGGCGTGCATCACGCTGATCAGAATCGTTTCCGGCCTGAGTGCGCGGCGGATGTCTTCCGGATCCACGATGCCTTCGCGGCTGATTGAAATGTACGTGACGTCCACGCCTGACTTTTCCAGCGCTTGCGCGGCGTTGAGCACCGCGTGATGCTCGATGGCGGCAGTGATGATGTGCTTGCGCGGCCTCTGCGATGCGGCTACGACGCCGAAGAGCGCGAGATTATCCGATTCGGTGCCGCCGCTGGTGAAGACGATTTCCGAGGGCTTGGCGCCCAGCAAGGCGGCTACGGACGCGCGGGCGGCGTCCACTGCGCCCCGCGCGCGCTGGCCCGGCGAATGAATCGAGCTGGCGTTGCCGAAGTTTTCGGCGAAATACGGCAGCATGGCGTCGAGGACGGAAGGGTCGACGGGCGTGGTCGCGTTGTAATCGAGATAGATGCGCATGGTTGAAAGCCGCGAGTATTCAGAATAGCGGTACCGGCGGAAGGGGTCAAGCGGAGGCCTGTGCGGACGCAATAATTAGCGTAGTACGAGTGCGTTACAGGTAGGTGCAGGTTGCCTTGACAGTGTTGCGGGTGTCCGATAGCGTCGAAGAATGCGGCTTTATAGATCTTTGATTTTGCGCCGCGCAATTCAGGGGAGAAAAACTTGGCGCGGCCTATTATTACTTTGACGACGGATTATGGGACGAACGACCACCTGGTAGGGGTGATCAAGGGCGTCATTTTAAGCATCAATCCGGAAGCGAATATTGTGGATATCACGCATAACGTGATTGCGCACGATGTGCTGGACGGCGCGTTGACGATCAGCCAGGCCTATAGGTATTTTCCGCCGAAGACGATTCACATGGTAGTGGTGGATCCCGGGGTAGGGACGCAGCGGCGCCCGATTGTGGTGGCTGGAGACCAGCATTATTTTGTGGCGCCGGATAATGGTGTGCTGTCGGCGATTTACGATCAGTCGGAATCGCTTTTTGCTTGGCATATTACTTCGGAGCATTATTTTCGGCAGCCGGTGAGCAATACTTTTCATGGGCGGGACATTTTCGCGCCGGTGGCGGGATGGCTTTCGAAAAACTGGCAGACGGCAAGTTTCGGGGAGTTGATTGAAGATTTTGTGAGGTTCAGCATTCCGAAGCCGAAGGTGAACGGGAATACGATTAAGTGCGTGGTGCTGAAGCTGGATAACTTTGGAAATTTGATCACGAATTTGAAGGGCGAGGAGACGCCGGCTTTGTTAGCGCCGGACGCGAAATTCACGATTCGCGCGGGGAATGCGGAGATCAAGAAATTGCTGCCGACTTTTGCGGTGGGGACGGCGGGTGAACCGTTTGCGATTATTGGGTCGGGCGGGTATTTGGAATTGTGCGTGAATAAGGGAAATGCGGCGCGGGTTTTGGGGATTGGGCGGGGGGCTGAGGTTACGGTGGAGTTGGGGTAGGGTTGGATCTTTTCTTCTGCTGAAAGTTCCTGGATTTTATTCCACGACAATTTGTGGATTGCGCGTGGGCGTGGCGAGGCGGCGCGTGCTGCTGCGCGTGTGCACAACGCAGGCTGCAACGCAGAGTGCGCAGAGGTCGGAGCGCAGTGCACGCGGAGAAAGGCGAGAAGATCAGCACGGAGACTACAGAGGAAAATCGGAGGACACAGAGAAAGCGTAAGGCAAATCACATTCAAAGGCAACAGAGCCGGCGAGGCGCCGGCGCTACTTGTGTTCGTGTTTAACGGGCGAGCGAGGTGATGATCAGGTAGGAGCGCATGCGGGGATCTAGCCAGTCGCGGAGGGCGTCGCCGAGCAGATTGAAGGCTAGGACTGCTGTCATCACTGCTAGGGCTGGGAAAATTACCAGGTGGGGGGCGTCGAAGAGGTGGCCGCGGGCGTCGTTGAGCATGGCGCCCCAGCTGGGCATGGGGGCTAGGACGCCTACGCCGAGGAAGCTCAGGGTGGATTCGGCGAGGATCGCGCCAGCCATGGCGATGGTGGCTTGCACTAGAATCGGTTGCAAAATATTTGGGAGCAGATGGCGCACCAGGATTCGGGCGTGCGACGCGCCTAGGGAACGTGCGGCCAGGACGTACTCCATTTCTTTGGCTTGGAGAATTTGCGCGCGGGCCAGACGCGCGTAGCCGGCCCAGCCGGTGACTACCAGCGCGAGAATAACTTTGTCGATGCCGGGGCCCAGGAATGCGGCGAAGGCGATAGCCAGCAGGATGCCGGGGAACGAAAGAAACGCGTTGATGAGGATGATGTTGACGAAGCGATCGAACCAACCGCCAAAGTAGCCTGCTACCGCACCGATTGCCAGGCCGATCACTCCTGCACCGAAAACCACGCAGACGCTGACAAGCATGGAGACGCGCGTGCCGAAGATGATGCGCGAGAGGATATCGCGGCCGAGCTCGTCGGTGCCCATCCAATGGGCGGCAGTCGGGGCGAGAAGGCGCGCAGGCAAATTTTGCGCTACCGGATCGTAGGGCGCCAGCAGCGGCGCGGCGAGCGCAACGATTGCGAGAAGCAGGGTGAGCGCGAATCCCCAGCGGCCGGGGACGCTGCGGCGCAGGAAGTCGGTGAGTTCGTGCAGGAGTTCGCGCGGGAAACTGCGCTTCGCAGATTTCTTTTGCTTTTGCGGCGCGCTCATTCGAAGCGCACCCGTGGGTCCACCAGGGCGTACACCAGGTCGGTGAAAAGATTTACGAACACGTAGGAGACGGCGATCAGCAGGATACATCCCTGCAGCAGCGGGTAATCGCGCGCGCCGATGGCTTGGACTGCGAGGCGTCCAATGCCCGGCCACGAAAAAATGGATTCGGTGACGATGGTGCCGGCGAGTAGCGTGCCGAATTGCAGGCCGAGGATAGTGAGAATGGGAATCAACGCGTTGCGCAGAGCGTGGCGAAAGAGAACGCCGGATTCGGAGACGCCTTTGGCGCGGGCGGTGCGGACGTAGTCGGCGGAAAGCTCTTCGATGACTGAAGTGCGCACCATTCGCGTGAGGATGGCGGATAGCGCGGCGCCTAGCGTAAACGCGGGAAGGATGAGATGCGAGATGCCGCCGCGTCCGGAAACCGGAAGCCAGCCCAGGACAACTGAAAACAGGAGGATGAGTACGGGACCAAGCGCAAAATTCGGGACGGAGAGGCCGAAGAGAGTGAGGACGGCGACGGTATGGTCGGTCCTTTCACCGCGTTTGTGTGCGGCTAGAACGCCTGCCGGAATTCCGATAAGCGCGCAGATCAGCAGCGCAACTACGGCGAGTTCAAGCGTGGCGGGATAGTGTTCGGCGACGACTTTCAGGACGGGCTGCTGGAAGCGGAATGATTCACCGAGATTTCCGTGCAGGACGCCGGAGAGGTACCGGCCGTATTGCACCGGGAGCGGCAGATCGAGGCCGAGAGTGTGGCGAAGTTGCGTTAGATCTTCGGCGCGAGCGCCTTCGCCGAGCATCTGCGCGACCGGATCGCCGGGGACGATGTGCGCGAGCAGGAAAACCATCGTAAGGATGAGCCAAAGCGCCGGAAGCGCGAAGAGCAGGCGGATTGAAATGTAGCGAATCATTTATGGGCTGGCCCCGAGGACGGCGAATCCGGGGCAGGCTCGTCGGGAGAGGGTACATCAGTTGCGTCGGGAGGCTTGGCGGATTTTTTTCGTGCGGCCCGACGGCGGATTTTCTTTGTGCTGTGCGAATCGGGCGCTGATGCCGACGGTGCAGGCATTTCCAGGACTTCGCCTTGTGGCTGATGCTGCACGTTTTGCTTTTCGGCGTGCGCGCTATTTGCCGACTGCGGCGCGGACTCTTGCGCGGGCGACGGGACGATTGCTGGCGGCAGCTGCTTGATTTTCAGGCGGGAGACGCGGCGATGGTCCATTTCCATAACGGTGAAGCGATAGCCATCGGCTTCGAAGCTTTCGCTGCCGCGGGGAATGAATCCGAGGCGGGTGAGGACGAATCCGCCCACGGTTTCGTAGGAGGGGTCTTCGGGAAGCATGATGTTGTAACGCGCAGCGAGTTCGCGGATTTTTATGGCGGCGTCGAAGATCATGCCGCCGTCGGGTAGCGTGAGCGGGCGCTCGACCACGTCGAATTCGTCGTGAATTTCGCCGACCATTTGCTCGAGGATGTCTTCGAGCGTGGCCAGGCCAAGGATGCTGCCGAACTCGTCCACGATCATGGCCAGGCCGGTTCGGCGCGCCCGAAATTCCAGGAGCAGTTCGCTGACGGGCTTGGTTTCGGGGACGATGAGCGCGTCGCGCAGGACGGTGCGCAGATTAAATTCAGCGAGCGGCTGATGATCTTCGGCGCGGCGCGCGCGATCGAGGAGGATCCAGATCATGTCTTTGATATGCACGAAGCCGAGAATGTGATCGAGCGTGCCTTCGTACACCGGGATGCGCGAGCGCTGGGTGGTGGCAAACATCGTCATGGTGTCTTCCAGAGTGGCGGAGGCGGGAAGGGCGTGGACGTCGGGGCGCGGGACCATCACTTCGCGGGCCTGGATCTGGCCGAGTTCCATGGCTGCTTGAATGAATTTTACTTCGGCGGCGGGGAGGAGGCCGCGGTCGCGGGCCTGTTGGATCATCACTTGCAGTTCTTCGGTGGAGCGCACCAGGGTGTGGCTGTGCGGTGAAACGACGCCGAGCGCGCCTACGATTCTTTCGGCCGCACGATCGAGAAAATCTATGGCCAAGCGAAACGTATTTAGAAACCAGGAAAAGGGGCGCGCGATTAGCAGCGCGACACGTTCGGCGCGGGCGAGGCTGAGGCTTTTGGGAACGAGTTCGCCGAGGACGACTTGCAGGATGGTGAGCAGGCCGAAGGCGACAGCTAGCGCGGTCGCGTGAGCGATTACGGCGGCCCAGGGGCGCGGGATTGCTTGCACGAGCGGGCTGAGAATTCCGGCTAGCGTGATTTCGCCGAGGTAGCCGAGCGAAAGGCTGGCTAGAGTGATGCCCACTTGCACGCCGGAGACGACGCGAGTGAGGTCGGTAAGCAGGGCTTCGACGACTTTGGCGCGAGCATCGCCTTGTTCGACCAGCTGGCGAACGCGGGACTGGCGGACGGCAATTAGCGAAAATTCGGCGGCGGAGAAGAAGGCGTTGATGCCGACTAGCGCCAGGACTGCGAAGAGCTGCAGGGCGATCATCTTGGGTGATTTTAGCAAGAGGAGAGGCGGAGCGGGGGAAAAGCGGAGGCGCGTGATGCGTGATTGGTGGGTGTAGATCGGTGATTAGTGGCGAGAGGCGGCTGCGATCTTAGCTGGCTGCGCCTTGGTTGGGTTCCGTTGGAAAATCGGTCTGTTACTTCGTTGAGTGTTTTGATTCTTGGGCGGCGCGGATTTTTGCTGTGGCCTCGGCGGATTTTCCTCGCGGGACGGTTAGCGTGGTCCAACTCGTGGAGGCGAAATGTTTGGATAGAAACACGATTTGGCCTATGTGGTAGGAGTAGTGAGCTAGCTGGCGATTGATGGCTTGGGTGACGGAGTGCGGTTCGCTGCGGATCAGGACAGTGCGGCTGAGGTCGGCGTCGGTGAGCGAAGCTAGCGCGTCGAAAACATATTTCCAGCCGGCTTCCCATTGGACGAGGAGCTGGGCACGGGATGTGGCGGGCGATTCGAATTCGGTGTCACGATTGCGGTCGGGCTTCTCGCCGTCGGTGGTGAGGAAATCGGTCCAGCGGGAGCGCATGTTGCCGTACATGTGTTTGACGATGATGGCTATGGAATTTGATTCGGCGTCGAGAGTGGCGGTCAGAGCTTCGTCGGGAGCTTGAGCCATGGCGCGCTCGGCTAGATGTTTGTAGTAGCGGAACATGTTGATGCCGTCCGTGAGGTAGGAGTCTGTGAATTCGTGCGGCATGGCGGAATTTTGCACCTTTTTGGCGCGCACGAGCAAGAGGCGATTGATAAGTGGCAAGTGATGAGTGATGAGTCGCGAGTGCATTGGGAGCGAGCGATGAGGGATGACTGCGTTGCAGGTGAGTGACGGGGTGGGCTACACTGCGCGGCTGTTGCATTGAGAGGGCAAGGGCTGAGACGGATGACACGCGGATCGCGGATTTTTCGATATTTGGTGGCGGGGCTTTTGGTGGTTGTAGGCGCCGCAATGGTGCTGTGTTGGTGGGCGGTGCGACGACCGCTGGCGCGGCTCGATGGGAGCGTTGCGATTGGCGGGTTGAAGGATGGCGTGATCGTGGATCGCGACGGGTGGGGACGGCCGTGGATTCGCGCGAAATCGTTGCAGGATGTGGTAACGGCGCAAGGGTACGTGATGGCGCAGGACCGTTTGTGGCAGATGGATCTGCTGCGCAGGGCGGCGGGCGGGGATTTAAGCGGAATCTTTGGCGAGGTGGGGCTGGCATACGACAGGGAAAATCGGACTTTGGGGATGCGACTGGCGGCCGAGCGCGCGGCGGCAGATGCTTCTCCGGAGATTCGCGGGCTGCTGGAGGCTTATGCGCGGGGAGTGAACGACAACATTGCGGAGCGCGGCGGGAAATTGCCGATTGAATTCGTGGCGCTGGGGTACCGGCCGCGGGCTTGGACTCCAGCGGACACTTATTTGATCAGTTTGTATATGTATAAGACGCTGACTTCTACCTGGAAGGCTAAATTGAACCGGCAGTGGATTGTCTCGAAAGTGGGGGAGGAACGGGCGAAGGAAATGTTCGTGAGCGATTCGCCGCTGGACCATTTTATTTGGACTGCGGGGACTTCCCTTCCGCCGCCGGTCAATTCCGCGGGCTCGAAGTCCTCGATGCGATTGGGCGACCGAGTGCGCGACCGTGATGGCGATGCCGACGCCGCGCCGCCCTTCGCTGCGCCGGAGTGGGACGCGGCGCAGAATTTTTTGGCGCAGTTCGAGGAAGAATCGTCGGAGATTGTTGGCAGCAATAATTTTGCGGTTAGCGGCGCGCATACGGCATCCGGCAAACCGCTGCTGGCGAACGACACGCATCTGCAACTTTCGGTCCCGGCGCTGTGGTACATCGTGCATTTGACGGCGCCGGGGCTGAACGTGGAGGGATTTTCGCTGCCGGGGACGCCGCTGGTGATCATCGGGCACAACGACCGGATCGCTTGGGGGTTCACGAACAGCAACGCGGACGTGGAGGATCTATACGTCGAGAAGTTTTCTGCCGTGAATCCGCTGGAATATTCCGCTGGTGGCAAGACGCTCACCGCTGACGTGCGGCACGAAGTGATTGCCGTGCGCGGAAAACCGGACGTGCAGCTGGATGTGACGCTAACGCGGCACGGGCCTATCGTGCATCGCGATGCGGCGGAGAAAGGCGGGCGAGCTTATGTGTTGCGTTGGACAGCGCTGGAACCCGGCGGGCTGGATTTTGGATTTCCGTTGCTGGGCGAGGCCCGGGATTGGAATTCGTTTATAGAGACGACGCGACATATTGCGGGGCCGGGGCAGAATGCGATTTATGCGGATGTAGATGGGAACATCGGGTTCACGATTCCGGCGCGGATTCCGATTCGCGCGAATGGGGATGGCGCGTTGCCTGTTCCCGGCGATACGGATGAGTACGAGTGGAAGGGATACATTCCGTTTGAGGAATTGCCGCGGGTGGAAAATCCGCCGGATGGAATTATTGCTACGGCGAATGCGCGGACTGTAGGGCCGGGGTACAAATATTATTTGTCGGATCGGCAGGCGGGGCCTTATCGGACGGCGCGGCTTTACGAATTGCTTGCTGGGCGCACGGGGTTGACTGTTGCGGACTTCAACGCGATTCAGAATGACATCGTTAGTTTGCCGAATCGATATTTGGCTGGCGCCCTGGTGCAAGCTTCGAAGACGAAGCAGCCTGCGGATGGGCGGACGCAGCGATTAATCACTCGGCTGGGCGGATGGGACGCGCGGGCTACGGCTGAATCTGTTGAGACTTCGTTCGTGGAATACACACGGCGGGCTCTTTTTGTGCGTTTGTTGCAGCCTTATTTGGGCGATGAGGTTTCGAAGTACGAATTGTGGGAGCCGCTGAGCGTTTACGGCGATGTGTGGTGGCGCGACAAAGTATTTTTGGAGAATGTGTTGCGCGGCCGCCCGGCAGCGTGGCTGCCGGGCGGGTTCGCGAACTACGATGAATTATTGATGGCTGCCGCGGATGATGCAGTGGCTGCTTTGCAGAAGCAAACAGGCCAAGCGACTGAGTCCGGGTGGAATTGGGGGCGGTTGCATCCGCTGGATATGGTTCATCCGCTGGGCCGCGCGGGAGCGCTGCATCGGATGCTGAGCATCGGGCCATACGCACAGGGCGGGACGATTGATACGGTGCGGGCGATGGGCGTGGGGCATGGGCCAGCGATGCGTTTTGTCGCGGATTTGGCGAATTTCGATGGTTCGCTGATGGAAATTCCTTCTGGCGAATCGGGGCAATATGACAGTCCTTATTATCGCGACCAGTTTGTGGAATGGTTCGCGGGACGTGGAATTCCGGCGGCGTTTACGGTTGCCGCCGAGGACGCGGGGCGCGCGCATCGGCTGACGCTGTTGCCGGGCGACGCGAGGTAGTGGATCAGTGTCCGAGTGGCGCGTTAATCAGGAGTTGTCCCAAGCGATTACAAATCGCAAAATTGCCAGGCGCTAGGTGAGAACAGGGACTTCTGACTGTTATACTGTCGGCACCAAGGTTAGAGCGATGAGGAGTAAATGGATTAATGAAAGTAGCGCAATTTCGATGCGCCTCGTTAAGTCTGCATCCATGCTCGTGCTAGTGGCTCTGCTGCCCTGTGTCGTTTTGTTCGGCCAATCGGCGTCCCCTATAACTCAGCTTCAGACTTTCCAAGTCCGCGGTACGATCCGCGCTTTCAATGATTCTGCCGTTCGTGGGGCCGAAGTAACTTTTGAGAGCCGGAAAATCAGCATAACTGTTTCTAGCGATTACGGTGGCTTCTACAAAGCGGACCTTCCGGTTGGTCTCTACACCATGACTGCAAAGCCTGTGGAGCGATACCTGCAAAGGTATCGACGCCCTTTATTCCGCGTTGCGTCGCCAACAACCCTCACCTTCAATATTACCCTTGACCCAGCAGGTCCATTCTGCGATTCCAAGAAACCAGCGCTCGACCAACCAGCGCCAGCTGACGATGGCGTGAGGGTCTGTGGTGGCGCGGACTCCTTCCCGGTTCCCTCGCACGACGAGGTTCCGTTTGATATCTTGATTCAATATGAGACTCGGAGGCCAACAGACGGGGGATACACTTACAACACGGGCGCGCATTTACCCGGTTCTCAGAGCCCTGTTTTCGTGGCCTACAACCTCTTCACACTGCAAGCGGACCACGTCCTCTACGATGTACAGGGTCAGAACCTTGAGACAACGGGCAATGTCGTCGCGACAAACGCTGATGGGACCACAAAGCGCGCCGACTCGATGACCTTCAAAATCGAAAACGGCGAAGCTACTCCGCTTCACTGAGCATCCGAGCTTTGACATCGTGGTCTGCGACCAGAATCATGGAGCTAGGTCGCGACAAGTCGTGTCGATGGAAATTGACGAACAACCGGCGGTGGTGTGGCATTGCTGCAATAAAATCATCGCGATAGAATCCGTTTGACTGCTACAGTGGTGAGACATTTCAGCGCTTGCAAGGGGCGCGGAACGAGGCAGCATGAGTCCAGTGCCGAATAAATCAGCTGTGCCGGTGGAAGCGCCGAAAAAGGGCGACTTCGAGAAGTCGCTTACGCGGCTTGAGGAAGTGGTGAAACGGCTGGAGAGCGCGGATTTGTCGCTGGACGAGGCGATGCGGCTCTTTGAAGAGGGCGTGAAACTCTCGCGTGAGTGCCAGAAGCAGCTGGAAGAGGCGGAAGGGCGCGTGGAAATCTTGCTGAAGAAAGCGGATGGCAAGATATTGGCGGAGCCTTTCGACGCGGAAGAAGAAAATAATTAGCATTTGCCGACTGATTTTTGCGGAGCTGTACACTTTCCAATTATCTGCACTGAGGCTATGACGATCCCCGATTTCTTCGAGAGCGACCGGACGACGATAGAAGCGGCGCTGCAGGAGCTGATGCCGCCGGAAGATGCGCTGCCGATTTCCATTCATAAGGCGATGCGTTACAGCGTGTTCGCGGGCGGCAAACGGATTCGGCCGATTTTGTGCCTGGAAGCGGCGCGGATGTTTTCTGCGGACCAGAGTGGTGCGGTGCAGATCGGCTGCGCGCTGGAATTTATACACACCTATTCGTTGATTCACGACGATTTGCCGGCGTTAGACAACGACGATTTACGGCGCGGGAAGCCCACCAACCACAAAGTTTTTGGCGAAGCGATCGCAATTTTGGCGGGTGACGCGCTGCTGACTTTGGCGTTTCACACTTTGGCGCTGGCTCCGGTGGAACCCCAGCGACGCCTGACGATTTTGGCGATGATTGCGGAAGCGGCGGGCACGGATCGCGGAATGATTGGCGGGCAGGTGGCGGATTTGGAAGCAGAGGGGAAAGCGGGCGATAAGGGAATGCTGGAATACATTCACCGGTCGAAGACGGCGGCCTTGATTCGCGCGTCCATCGTGGGCGGAGCGATCGCGGGCGGCGCGGATCGCGGGGACATCACTCGGCTGCTGGCGTTTGGAGAACATATCGGTTGGGCGTTTCAGGTAGTGGACGATATTTTGGATGTGGAGGAGTCGTCGGCGGCGCTGGGAAAGACTGCGGGGAAGGACCAGGCGCAGAAGAAGGCGACTTATCCGGCGTTGCATGGCCTGGAGGTTTCGCGGGATATTGCTGCGGATTTGGAAGCCAAGGCTTTGAAGGATTTGGAATTTTATGGGGAGCGTGGGGGGAGGTTGCGGCAGTTAGCGCAGTTTTTGGTGGCGCGGCGGGCGTGAGGTCGGTCGGTTGCGATGCGGTTGTCAGAATCGCCACTGATGAACGCAGATTAACACTGATAAAGGCACTGATGAACGCGAGCGAAGAGAAGGACGAACAAATGTAGCGCAGCGGACGCAGAAATTAGAGCGCAAAGGTCTTAGAGAACGGCGTGAACATTCACACAGAGGTCGCAGAGGAACTGCGGAGAAGAACCTGAGAAAGACAACGGTGTTTACCGCAGAGACGCAGAGGACGCAGAGAAAATCGGAGAACACAGAGAAAACATTTCGCACAACTGCTATTCTTTTCGCGCATGAAATCGAAAAACACTTCTGAGACGGTTCCTTCCGGCAAGACGCATTCGAATCGCAAACCTGGGAAAATACGATTGGATGTTTTGATTGTGGAGCGTGGGCTGGCGCCTTCGCGGGAACGGGCGCAGGCGATTTTGCTGGCGGGGAATGTGCTGGTCAACGGGCAGAAGATGGAGAAGCCCGGGTCGCAGGTGGCCACGGATTCGCGCGTGGAAATTATTGGCGAGGCGCTGCGTTATGCCAGCCGCGGCGGGTTGAAGCTCGAGGGAGCGCTGGAGGATTTTGGGATTTCGCCGCAAGGATTGATCTGTCTGGACGTCGGAAGCTCCACTGGCGGCTTTACGGATTGTTTGCTGCAGCGTGAGGCGGCGAGGGTGTTTGCGGTGGACGTCACCGTAGATCAGCTGGATTGGAAACTGCGGCAGGATCCGCGCGTGACGACTGTGGAGCGAAACGCGCGTTATCTGCAGGCTGAGGATATTGCGGAGCGGCCTGCGCTGGTGACTATGGACGTTTCGTTTATTTCGGTGGTAAAAGTTTTGCCTGCTGTGGTGCCCGTCGCCGCGTCCGGGGCGGATTTTTTGATATTGATCAAACCGCAATTCGAGTTGGAGAAAAGTGAAATCGGAAAGGGCGGGATTGTGCGGGATGCGGCGCTGCACCAAAAGGCTATCGAACGGGTCCAGGCTGCCGCAACCGAACGCGGCTTGACGATTTTGGGCGTGCGACCGAGCCACCTACCAGGAACGGAAGGCAACCAGGAGTTTTTTCTCCACGCGCGTGCGCGCGGGTAGAGTAGAATTCTGCCTCTTATTATGATTCGTGCCGCAGGCATTATCTGCAAACCAATCCCCGAAATGGTCACGGCCGTGGTGCCGGAATTACGGCGCTGGCTGGAGACGCGCCGGATCGAGGTATTTGTGGATCCGCGCACGCGCACGACGCTTGATCCCACCGGCCCGGCGATGACGCGGGAAGAAATGGCCGCGAAAGTTGATTTGTTGATCGTGCTCGGCGGGGATGGAACTTTACTCGCGGCAGCGCGGTCGCTGGGCGGCCACGACGTTCCGATTCTGGCCGTGAATCTGGGCGGGCTGGGATTTTTGAGCAGCGTGACGCTGGATGAACTTTATCCCGTGCTGGAAATGATTATGGCGGGTGAGCATCGCACCAGCGAGCGGATGATGCTGGACGCGGAAATCATTCACAGTAATAAACCGGCCGAGCGGCAGACGGCTTTGAATGATGCGGTGGCGAATAAGGCCGCGCTGGCGCGCATGTTGGATTTTGATGTGCACGTGGACCATCACCACGTGGGGCGTTA
Source organism: uncultured Acidobacteriota bacterium (assembly GCA_963710845.1). Classification (GTDB taxonomy): domain Bacteria; phylum Acidobacteriota; class Terriglobia; order Acidiferrales; family UBA7541; genus Palsa-295. The sequence continues at coordinate 94,029 of CAVQBU010000002.1, forward strand.
TCGCGCGGATGGATTGATTGTGGCAACGCCGACCGGTTCGACAGCGTATTCGCTGGCGGCCGGCGGGCCGATTATTCATCCGGACCTGGATGCGTTTGTTATTACGCCGATTTGCCCGCACATGCTGACGAATCGGCCGTTGGTGGTACCGGATACCGCGCATGTGGAGTTGGATTTTTCGGCATCGGGCGAGCCGGTGTATCTGACGCTGGACGGACAGATTGGTTTTCAGCTGCAGCCGCAGGATCGCGTGGTGATCACGAAGGCAAAGACGAAAGTGCAAGTGGTAAGCCCGCCTCGCAAGACGTACTACGAAATTCTGCGGAGTAAGCTGCGGTGGGGAGAGCGCTGAGCAGCAGGAGTTTCCGTTCCCGGAGGAAAATCATGCGATTGAGGAATTATTTTGCGCTGGCGGGATTGGTGTGCGCGTGCGCCGGTGCGCAGGGGCTGCGCGCGCAGGCCCCGGCGGCGCAAGAGTCTGCGAGCGAATCGGCGGTGCCGCCGCGTCGAGTTCCGGTGGCGGATTATCCGATTCAGGAGGGGTACATTGATTCGGGCGGCGTATTGATTTATTACAAGACGATTGGGCGCGGCGCGCCAATCGTGATTGTGCATGGCGGGCCGGGCGGCTCGCACGATTATTTTCTCCCGTATTTGTTGCCGTTGGCGCGGCAGAACCGGCTGATTTTTATTGATGAGCGTGGGTCGGGGCGTTCGCAGAAGCTTGACGATCCCTCCGGATACACGGTGGAAAATATGGTGGAGGATGTGGAGGCGGTGCGGCAGGGGTTGGTGCTGGGGAAAATCACATTGCTGGGACATTCGTATGGTGGGGTGCTGGCGCAGGCGTACGCGCTGAAATATCAGAATAATTTGAGCCATTTGATTTTGTGCAGCACGTTTGCGAGCACATCGGAGATGAATCAGGTGCTGGCACGAGTAAAAGCGGCGGCGCCCGCCGACGTGCGCGAAGAAATCGATCGCGACGAGAAGGCTGGGCTCTACGGACACGGCAAAGAGTACGAGAGGAACCGTTACACGAACGATTACATGATTGCGGCGTGGGGCGGGGCTTACTTTCCATACCTTTATCAGAATCATCCGGACGCGAATTACGATCCGACGGTAACCGGCAACACCGCATGGGATTTGTATCGCGAGATGTGGGGATCGAACGGCGAATTCGTGATTGATGGGAATTTGAAATCGGTGGAGTACGTGGAACGGCTGCACACGATTCACGTACCTACTTTGATTATTGCTGGGGATCACGACGAGTGCGATCCGGCACTATCCCAGGAAATGCACCAGAAGATCGCGGATTCGCAGATTGTGATTTTGCCGAAGAGCGGGCATATGACGTTTGTGGACCAGCAGGGGATGTTTAATGATTCGGTGAATACATTTGTGCATTTGAAGAAAGCGAAGTCGGCTGCGGCAATGACCAAGGTGGAGTAGCTCGGCAGGATAAATGGCGCGTTGAAGTGCGCCGTTACGAATTCAAAAGCAAAGTCCACTACGCCCGCCTAAAAAACCAGGCGGCCGCTACAAGACCAAAAGCTGGGCTGCGATTGTTGCGGGAAGTCACTTTACCTTTAGGACTAGCAGGGTGCGGTCGTCGAAGGGGTGCGCGCCGCCGGAGAAGGCGTCAACTTCTTCCAGGATGCGGTCGGCGATGCCGTCTGCGTTAAGCTCGTGATGCGCAGTGATTAGATCGGCCAGGCGAGTGTGGCCGAAGAATTCTCCGGCGGGATTTTGGGTGTCGCCAATGCCGTCGGAATGAAATACGACGATATCGCCTTCGTTCAAGATGTAACTGCGCTGGTCGTAGGTGGATTCCTCAAACATCCCCAATGGAAACCCGGCTAGCATGATTCTTTCGCAACGGCCGCCGTGATAGAGGAATGGTTCTTCCTGTCCGGCGTTGGCAATGCGCAATTTGTGGCGGCCGCGGTGCCATGTGGCGAAGCAGAGCGTCATGAAGCGGCCTTCGATGCGGCGTTCGCCGAGAAATCCGTTGATTGCGCGCAGCATTTCCGCAGGGCGATGCTTCTGCGGACCCAGGCTGCGCAGCGTGCCGATTGCTACCGCACCGTAAAGCGCGGCGGCACTTCCCTTCCCGCTGACGTCTCCCATCGCAATGGCCAATTCCTGGGGACCATAGCGCAGAAAATCGTAAAGGTCGCCGCTTAGTTCGCGGGAAGAAACGACGCGAGCGGCGATTTCGAGGCCGAATTCGGGGCCGGGCAAGCGCGGCAGCAGAGCGCCTTGGATGCGGCGGGCGGCGCTGAGGTCTCGCTCCATGCGCGCTTCGTCGCGGGCGAGCTGTTCGTACAGGCGCGCGTTTTCAATAGAGACAGCGAGATGCGCGGCGAGAATCGAGAGCGCCTGCACGTGGTCCGGGGTGAAATAATTCAACTGCGGGCTTTCGAGGTCCATCACACCGATGACGCGGTCCTTATTGAGCATGGGTACGGCCAGTTCGGAGCGTGTTTCGGGATTGATGAGCAGGTACCGCGGGTCAAGAGTGACGTCTGGCACGACGACCGCGCGTTTGAGAGATGCGGCGGCGCCAACGATGCCTTCGTGCCCGGGTACGGCGAATTTTTCCTGAACGCGCTGGCCGAATTTTACAGTGACACGATGGCGGAAAACGTTGTCAGCCTCATCGTAAAGCAGGATGCTGAAAATCTGGTAATTGATGAGGCGCTTGGTGAGCTCGGCTGCGCGACGGAGGACTTCTTCGACAGAAAGGGAGGAGTTGGCTTCGCGGCCGACTTCGTTGAGGAGCAGCAACGTTTCGGATTGACTGCGCTCGTGTTCGTACAGCTTGGCATTTTCAATGGCGGTGCCGATGCGCGAGGCGACCAGCGTCAGGATCGTTTGCTGATAGGGAGTGAAATAATCGAGCTCGTTGCTTTCGATGTCCAGCACGCCGATGACGCGGCCGCGGACGATCAGCGGGACGGCGAGTTCGGAGCGCACGGCATCGAGGGCGTTGAGGTAACGCGGGTCGGAGCGCACGTCGCCTACACGAATGGCCTGGCCGGTGGCGGCCGCGGCGCCGATGATCCCTTCGCCCATGGGAATGCGCCAGTGGTCCACGACTTCCTTGCGGTGACCTATGGCGAAGCGGAAATACATCTGGTCGGTGCCTTCTTCGGGCAGAACGACGGCGAAGATTTCGTAATCAACCAGACGCTTGATCAGCTTGGCGGCGTTCGGCAGGACTTCATCCAGATTGAGCGATGCATTGATCTCCTGGCTCAGCTCGGCCAGAATTTTCAGCGCGTCGTCGGGGACGTCGATTTTTGGATTTAGTTTTGCCGCGTCCATTTAGTTATGTCTCGGAACTCCCCGGCCCCCGCCGGAGAAATGCGCGCTGCCGCGGCCGGCATTTTGACGATGCCGGGTCCAGCTGGCGCAAAACCGATTTCATTATAGCAGGCAGGTGAGGAAGGCTCGCCGATGAGATGAGCCTGCTCTGAAATTTTCAGTATTTGTCGCCGGAAGGGGCACCGGGCGCGGCGGACGATTTTCCGGAGCGAAACTGCTCGATGATTTTTACGCCGGCGCTCGCGCCGATGCGGGTGGCGCCTGCTTCCACCATTTTCTGCAGATCTTCCAGGGTGCGGACGCCTCCGGCGGCTTTGACGCCGGTGTTCGGACCGATCGTTTCGCGGATCAGGCGGACGTCTTCAGGCGTGGCGCCGGCGGTGCTGAAGCCGGTGGAGGATTTGACAAAGTCCGCCCCGGCATTTTTGGCGGCAAGCGCGGCTTGGATTTTTTCTTCGCGGGTCAGCAGGCAGGTTTCGATGATGACCTTGCAGATGGAGTGGCCGTGATGGCTGGCTGCGACTACTCCGTGGATATCTGCTTCGACCGCACCGACGCGGCCGGATTTCAGCGCGCCGATGTTAATGACCATGTCTATTTCCTGGGCGCCGCGCTCGATGGATTTCTGGGCTTCGAAAACTTTTACTTCCGGTAGATTGGCGCCCAGGGGAAATCCGACGACGGTGCAGGCTTTTACGTCGCTGCCGTGCAGAATTTCGGCGGCCTGCGCTATGTTCCAGGGATTCACGCAGACCGAGGCGAAATGGTATTGCAGGGCCTCGGCGCAGAGTTTGGCGACTTCGCTTTGCGTGGCGTCTGGCTTCAGCAGCGTGTGATCAATCAGGCGCGCGATTTCGGATTCGGTGGGTGGCATGTTCACTCGATCATTCGGGCGGCAACGTCAGGATGCAGACGTCTTTCAGGTTGCGATAGCGCTCGGCGTAGTCAAGGCCGTAGCCGACCACAAAATCGTTGGGGATCTTGAAGCCGATATAATCGGCTTTGACTTCCTTGATGCGGCGCGAAGGCTTGTCGAGTAACGCCGCGATGCGCAGGGATTTGGGTTTGCGTTGGGCGAGCACGCGCAGGAGGTAGGTCAGGGTGATGCCAGTGTCAAGGATGTCTTCGACGACGATTACGTTGAGAGCTTCGATGCTGCTGTCGAGGTCTTTTATCAGGCGGACCTGGCCGGAACTTTCTTTATTTTTTCCGTAGCTGGAGACGGCGATGAAATCTATGGAGGTTTCGAGATTAATTTCGCGAACCAGGTCGGAAAGGAAGATGCAGGCGCCTTTTAAGACGCCGATCAGATGGATCCGTTCGCCTTTGAAGTCTTTGGTGATTTGGTGAGCTACTTCGCGGACGCGTTTTTGGATGGCCGCGCGGCGAATCAGGACTTTCAGTTTTTCTTGGCCGGCGACGACGGGCATTTTCTGGAGTGCTCCCCGAAAGAGCGGTTACTTTAGCGTAGGGCGTGGCGGTTGACAAGGAGAGCTGCGGCACAGCAAAGGCAACAACGAGTGACCGAGGCGGCTAACATCGTGGCAAGCTGGGGCGCAGCGGGCAGCGCCCGCACTGATCGAAGTTAACGGCGCCCACCTAAAGGTGGCCGCCACAAATTCAAAGACAACTGCAAGACAGCAGGCGGGACGCCGGCGCTACCAACGGCCGCGGCTCAGCGCAGGTAGCCCCAGGTGTGGAGGCGGTCGCTGTCTTCTACCCAGCGGTCGCCGATGTCGGTACGGTAGTACATGTTGGGGATCAGGACATTTTTGATACGGGAGTAAACCTGGGTTTGGGCTTGCTTCATGGTTTGGCCCAGGCCGACGACTACCAGGATTACTCCGGATGTGCCCGCTACCAGCCACTGGCCGTTTATCTGTTTTACGTCTTCGATGTGCATTTCGTCGGTGGGGGGCTTTTTGAAAACGATCACGGCGTTTTTGGAGAAGGAGTCGAAGGTTTCGTCGTCGTCGAATGGGAATGGCGGAACGACGATACGCACGCCGATCTGAAAGCCGCTGCGGACTTTTAGTTTTGGATCGTTGCCGCTGGCGAGGTCCCAGAAAAATTGCCCGATGGGAGTGATCATGCCGGCCTGCTGAATGCTGATGGTCGGATAGCCGAAGCGCGAAGTGAATTCCAGCGGGTAGATGCCATGATGGTTGACGATGCAATTCAAATCTATGTAGCCGACGTAACCTTCTTCCTTGAGCTTGGTTTCCATCTTCAGCAGAGTCTGGTCGAAGAGATGATTCGCCTCGCTCCAGAACATGGTGGTGCCCATTTCGCCGGTGGGCGGGCCATTTTCTCCGGGGAAAAGTTTCTTGTGCTCGAAATTGATGTTGATGGGATAGACGAAACTTTTTCCGTTGAAGAACGCGCCGACGGCTACTTCGACGCCGGTGACGCGGCGTTGCAACTGGAAGACCTTAATTTCGTCGGAAAGCGCCTTTTTATAGGCCTCAAGCACGTGGATTACGTCCTTACCGTCGTCTTCTTCGCCGACGAAGAGGCGGCGTTTGACGTTCTGCGCTTCGCCGCTGGGTTTGATTACGTAGCGGCCGGGATTTTGCTCGACGTGCTCGATGGCATCATCGAAGGATGAAAATTCGCCATAGGGAATGATGTTGACGCCGGCGTTTTTTAGTTCTTCCTGGCCGAAGCTGCGGTCATCTTCCAGGCGATCGGTGTAGGGCGTGCCGCCGATCACTTTTTTCCCGGCCGCGCGCAAATTTTTGGCTTTTTCGCCTTGGCCCAGGGTGTCGTCGAAGATGAGAATGTCGGCCCAGTCAGCGTCTTTTTCCCAGTCTTTTGATTTCGCGACGAAGCCGTCGGCGATGTCGCGCTCCTTTTTGTCCTGAATGTAGTAGCGGACTTCGTGGCCTTCTTTGGAAACTTGCCAGGCGATGTCACTGATGAGGCCGGTGAGCGAGACAAAAAGGAAATTCCGTTTTTCCATCCGACAATTTCTCCTCGGGATCGCGCGAGACGCCCATGAGCGAACGTCCGCAGGCCTCAGCATACTATTAGCGGAGTGTTACGGGTGCGTGAATGCTGATTTTTGCGCAGGCGGGTCGTGCGCAGAGGTGCACGGCAGGAAGCAGTGCGCCCCGGAAACCGGCCCGGTTCCGTCCTAAACTTGTTCGGGTTTTGACCGATGATTCATTATGGAGCCGTCTATGTCTGTGTTCTCAGATCCTGAAATTTATCGCACTGTTCTGGAGAGCATGCAGACCGGCTTATACATCGTGGATTGCGAACAAAAGATTCAGTTCTGGAATGACGGAGCGGAAACCATCACGGGACATCTACGGCAGGACGTGATGGGACATTTTTGCCGGGATTTTTTTCCGCCGCAGAGGGAAGCGGGCAAGAACGGAGTTTGCGAGCTGGGCGGGGCGCTGGCCAGCGTACTGCGGGACGGGAGGCCAACAATCGCGGAAGTTACGTTGCGGCACAAGGCCGGGCATCAGGTGACGGTGCGGGTACGAGCGGTGCCGATCCGGAACCGCACAGGTAGCGTGATTGGAGCGGCTGAGACCATGGACGCCGATCCTTGGGCATTCTACGCGGACCGGCGACATCGGAAGCTTTCCTCCTACGGTTGCATGGACGAAGCGACAGGCGTGCTGAGCACGGGCTACATCCATACGCATTTGCGCGAGAGCTTGACGACCTATGCCGAGCACCGCATGCCGTGCGGCATTTTGTGCATTCAGATGGACTCGATGGAGCGCTTCGGCGCGGCTTACGGTGCCGCGGCGGTGACAGCGGCGCTGCGAGCAGTGGGTCAAAGCGTGGAGAGAAGTCTGCGCCCGACGGATTTTGTGGGACACGCGGGCGGAAACATTTTTTTGGCGGTGCTAACGGAATACACGGGGCCCGATTTGAGCAAGACGGCGGAACGGCTGAGAGATACCGTGAACAATATGAAAATCGCATGGTGGGGCGACGAATTGCCGGTGACGGCTTCGTTCGGGGGAGCCACGGTAGTGGGCGGGGACGACGAAAAATCGCTGCTGAAACGGGCGGAAAACGCGCTGGCGAAAAGCATCGCAGCCGGCGGGGATCGCGTGACGATCGGGAATTAGCGGGGCGCGAATTAGCGGGGACAGAAGAGATGCCGGGCGTGCGATGTTCATAATCATTGGAATCGTGGTGGTGTTCGGCGCGGTGGTGGCCGGATTCCTCATGGAGCATGGCAACCTGAGGGTATTGCTGCAGCCCGCCGAACTGGTCACGATCGGCGGCGCTGCCATCGGAACCTTGCTGGTCGCAAATCCCCTGCATATCTTGAAAAAGATCGCCAGCGGCATTGCGGGCGCGTTCGGGGGACCGAAGTTCAGCAAGGCGAAATACCTGGACACCCTGAAAATGATGTTCGAACTATTCAGTCGCGCTCGGCGCGATGGATTGATGGCGCTGGAAACCGATAGCGCCAACCCGGAAAAGAGCACGATCTTTTCAAAATATCCGAAGTTCCTGAAAGACCATCACGCGCGGGCATTCGTTTGCGATTCCGTCCGCATGGCCTCCAGCGGAGGCATCGAGCCTTTCGACGCCGACCAGATGTTGGAAAACGACATGGACGTCCATCATTACGAGGCGACCGCGCCGATCGGGGCCTTGTCCACGGCGGCTGATTCGCTGCCGGGTCTGGGAATCGTGGCGGCGGTACTGGGCGTGGTAATCACCATGGGATCGCTGGGTGGACCGCCGGAGGAAATTGGCAAGAAGGTCGCCGCAGCATTGGTGGGGACGTTCCTGGGAATTTTGTTGTGTTACGGATTGGTGGGACCGTTGGCCGCAAGCATGTCCAAGGCGGTTGACGACGAACATGCATACTACCAGGTGCTGCGGGTGATGATCGTCGCATTTATGAAGGGTACGGCGCCAACCATGGCGGTGGAAATTGGGAGGCGAGCGATTCCTGGCCATGTTCGTCCAGCATTCCAAGAGGCGGAATCGTACATTAAGGATAAGGGCGGCGCGCCAGCGGCGGCGGCCGTGGCCGCGTAGGCGCTAGAAGAACAGACACAGATAACCATGTCTACAAAAGCTCCGATTATCGTCATCAAGAAAAAAGGCGGGCACGGCGGGCACCACGGCGGCGCGTGGAAAGTCGCCTATGCGGATTTTGTGACGGCCATGATGGCGTTGTTCATCGTGCTATGGCTGTTGAATAGCAGCAAGCAGGTGCAAGAGGCCGTTGGCGGCTACTTTAAGGATCCCACCGGCACGTCAAAGAAAGTGGGGAGCGACATGAAAGGGGGCTGGGGAAAACTTTGTCGTAAATAAAGACAATATGCAGCAGCTAAAGGAACAATTGCAGAAGGCTATTCGGGAAGTTCCGAATTTCGATAAGTTGAAAAACCATATTGACATGACGGTGACGAACGAAGGATTGCGCATCGAATTGATGGAATCCGCCAAGGGAACTTTTTATGATATCGGCAGTCCAAGCCTGAACCGCGACGGACGCGACATCGTCGTGGTGCTGGCGCAGGAATTAGGGAAGCTTCCCAACAAGCTGGCGATTGAGGGACATACTGACGCCAAAGGCTATTCTCAGGGACGCAACTACAGTAACTGGGAGCTTTCTTCGGATCGCGCCAATGCGGCGCGGAGATTGATGCAACTCAATGGCATCGGAGAAAATCAAGTGACCCAGGTGCGGGGTTTCGCCGACCAGCGCTTGCGCAAGCCCGGGACACCGCTGGATCCATCGAACCGACGCATTTCTTTGATCGTTCAATATTTGGTGAAGCTGGAGCCAGACGATGGGACAGTTGCGGGCGCCGCCGAGGCAGTAGCGGCAAAGAACGAGGGGGGCGCGAAACCTGCGGGCGAAAAGGCGTCTGACCAGCAAAATCCGGCCATGCCACCATTAGCCAAGTCCGCTTCCCCGCCGCATTGAGCAGTACCCAATACTTATCCTTCTCATTTATTGCGGGCGGGATTTCGGGTAGGTTAGAAGCGGGAGGCGCGCGCGGATGAGCGAAGTTAGACTGCCGGAGCCATGGTTGCGTGCGACGCTGACGGATGTCGCGGCGGTGCCTCGGGCGGTGCTCCACGCTCTGGAGTTGGCGCGGGAGGATTTGACGCGCTGGTGCGGGCGACTCAGTGACGCGGAACTGAATGCGCGGCCGGAGGGAGTTGCTCCGGTGGCATTTCATATCCGCCATATCGCGCGGAGCGTTGACCGATTGTTGAGTTACGCGGAAGGAAAGCGACTTGACGACTCGCAGATCGCGGCGCTGAAGACAGAGCTTGATGCTGGTGCGACGCGAACTGAGCTGTTTTCGGAACTTGAAGCGGCGCTGGCGCGAGGCGCGGCGCGGGTTCGGCAATTTGATGCGAATCGTTTGGAGGAACCGCGGCCGGTCGGCGTGAAGTTGCTGCCGACGACTGTGGGCGGGCTGCTGGTGCACGTGGCGGATCACACGCAGCGGCATGTGGGACAGGCGATTACAACGGCGAAGATTGCTGCCGCGAGGCGCGACTGATTTAAGAAGCACGGACGGGATAATGAAGTGCGTTCCGTCGGCCGCTGCTGGCTGAAAGACTGAAGGGGTGGACTCTCGGTGAGCCCGCCCCTTTTTGTCCTTCTGCCCCTCTTTTTATGTTAGCGGAGCTTAGTCGGCCGACGCTGCTTGGCGCAATTCTTTCCTCTGCTGCGTGGAGATGTGCAGAGGCTTTGCTTCCTGAAATTGGGCGGCTTCGGTGGATCCAGCTAGCGCGGTGGTGGAAGCGGTGCCGCTGGTAATTGCCTGCTGAACTGTGTCGAAGTAGCCGGTGCCAACGAAGCGCTGGTGCTTCACTGCCTCGTAACCGAACGCCTGCTCGCTGGCAAATTCTTTTTCCTGGAGGCGGCAGTAGGCAGTCATGCCGTCCTGTTTGTAATTGCGGGCGAGTTCGAACATGGAAAGGTTCAGAGCGTGGAATCCCGCGAGGGTGATGAACTGGAATTTGTAACCCATGGCGCCGAGCTCGCGCTGGAATTTCGCGATGGTGTGGTCGTCGAGATTTTTCCGCCAGTTGAAGGACGGTGAGCAATTGTAGGCCAGCATCTTGTTGGGATATTTGGCATGAATCGCTTCGGCAAACTGGCGGGCTTCGCCCAGATGCGGTTTAGAGGTTTCGCACCAGATGAGGTCGGCATAGGGGGCATAGGCCAGGCCGCGGGCGATTGCGGAACGCAGGCCGCCGCGGATTTTGAAGAAGCCTTCGGGGGTGCGTTCGCCGGTCAAGAATTCGCGGTCGCGCGGATCGATGTCACTGGTGAGCAGATGCGCGCTGTCCGCATCGGTGCGCGCCATGATCAGCGTGGGAACGCCCATTACGTCGGCAGCCAGGCGAGCGGCGACGAGTTTCTGAATGGCTTCGACCGTGGGGACGAGAACTTTTCCGCCGAGGTGGCCACACTTTTTCGCTGAGGACAATTGATCTTCGAAGTGCACGCAGGCGGCGCCTGCTTCGATCATGGCCTTCATCAGCTCGAAGGCGTTCAGATTGCCACCGAAACCGGCTTCGGCATCGGCAACGATCGGGGCGAACCAATGAATGCCGTTCTTGCCTTCGGCGTGATGAACTTGATCCGCACGCGCGAGGGCTTGATTTAGTTTGCGGACGACGTTGGGAACGCTGTCGGCGGGATAGAGACTTTGGTCCGGATACATTTGTCCCGCGTCGTTGGCGTCGGCGGCAACTTGCCAGCCGCTTAGATAGATGGCCTGCAGGCCGGCGGCGACTTGCTGCACGGCTTGATTGCCGGTGAGCGCGCCGAGAGCGTTGACATAGAGATCATCCTGCAACAAATTCCACAGGCGCTCGGCGCTCATGCGCGCGAGGGTGTGCTCGATGTGGACGGAGCCGCGCAGTTGTTCGACGTCTTTCTGGGAATAGGGGCGGGTGATGCCTTCCCAGCGCAGGTCGGTCTTCCAGTAGTGCTCCAGATTGCGGTGATGGCCGTTGCTGGTCATGGTTGCGTCCTCTACGATGAAGAAAGCTGTATGGGGCTGGCTTTCTCTCGAAATAACAGAACTGCGATTTGGGGACCGGAGCAGCCAGGCAGGAACTAAGCGGCGGGACGAATCGCTCGCGCTCCATGAACTACTGGCGACTGAGTGCAGTGTGAGGGGAAGAAGGCAATCAGTCAAACTGATTGTCCTTATCGTCTTGATAGAATATGATTATCAGGTAGTTTCCAACGGCGGTACTAAATTGCATGGTACCGGCTCTGGAATGGTCCTTCCCTGCGGTGGCGGGTTCCGGCGAGGCTAAATGGAAATTGATCAGATCGAGACGTTCCTGGCCGTTTTGACGTACGGAGGTTTTCATCGCGCGGCGGCGGCGCTGAACATCAGCCAGCCAGCGGTGAGCGCACGGGTGCGAGCGCTGGAGGACGGGCTGGGCGTGAAACTATTTGCGCGGGTGCGCGGGAATTTGTCAGTTTCGCCCGCGGGTAAGGCGCTGCGGCCGCACGCTGAACAGCTCTTGCGTGATGTGACGCGGGCGCGGCAGGCGGTGCACGAGCTGCAGCCGTCCGCGGGCGGCAGCTTGAGCGTGGCGGCGGCGCTTTCGGTGTGCACTTATTTTTTGCCGGACGTGATGAAGGATTACCAGGCGGCGAATCCCAAGGTGCTGGTGAATCTGCGGTCAGGAACGTCGGCGCAGGTGCTGAAAATGGTGCTGGATGGTGAAGCGGAGATTGGTGTGGCGCGCTCGTTGAATCATCCGGAAGTGGAGACGATGACGCTGCGCGATGATCCTTTGATTTTGGTGGGTCATCCGAATCACCCGGCGGCGCGGAAACGGCGGGTGCGGCTGGAGGATGTGGAAGCGATGCCTTTGATTTTTTTCGATCGCGGGTCGAGTGACTGGACTTTGAGCCAGGGATTATTTCGCCGCGCGGGGCAACTGCCGAACACCGTTCTGGAAGTGGAGACGATCGAAGCAGCGAAGCGCATGGTGGAGCGGAAATTGGGGCTGAGTTTTCTGCCGTTGATCGCGGTGACGCACGAATTGCGCAAGGGCAAGCTGGTGGCGATCGAGATTTTGAATGAAGAGCCGCTGCGGCGAAATCTGGATGTGATTTATCCGCGCCATCGGGCGCTAACGCGGGATGCACAGGCTTTGTTGCAGCTCCTTCAGACGGCAGCGAATGAGGAGGGCCGGGGGCGGAAAGTGCGGAAAAAGAAACCCGGCTTCAGGGGCTAAAACCCCCTGTTTTTTTTGCGGTTTGACGGCGGGGCTGAAGCCCCGCCCTTCCGTGGTTGGTGAAAGCGCGACCAATTCTGTCGCGACAAGTTGCTCAGCCGATGGGTTTCACGTTGTTGCCCTTGGCGTACCAGCAAGGCCGGAAGCCGGCGTGCGGGAACAGGGAGTGGGCGCAGGTTTCGGTTTGCGGTTGGTCGGTGAAAATTTCCATTTTGCCGTCTTTTAGCGCCGTGCCGTAGTAGGAGGTCACGGAGCCCAGTGCGGCGGCGCCGCCATTCGCGCCCATTTTGTGCTGGAAGATTGCGTAATCGGCCGCGTACACGATTGCGAACGCGGCTAGCGCGGCGATGGCGATTCGTTCGGAGAGTTTGGCGAGGTTTGCCACTTTTTTCCCCGGTTCGGATTGTATCGCGGAGTTGCGTTTAATTCCGTGCCCTATCCGTCGCTACCTTCAAATCTCCATGGATGGTTTGCAAGATCGCGGACAGCGTACTGACGTGCGCGGTTACGCGGATGTTAGCGCGGCTGGGGCGTCTTAGGCGCGATGGGAACGATGATCGGCTTGATTGTGATTGGGGATGATGCGGCTGGGAATGCCACGCGCATGGCGGGGTCGCCGAAGAGGATCCAGGTGCGGCGGACGTCTGGGTCGGTGATATTTAGTTTGGATGTGAGGATCGAACGGCCGAGCGGCTGCGACGGATTTGCCGCCAGCGTACGCAGCAGGGCCTGGTCCATGGCGGCTTGCGGCGGCGCGGTGGTGAATCCGGAGGAGGCCCAGACTGCCACGGCGCCGCCATTGGGGGCAAACAGCAGCGCGCTGGAAAGGCTCTCGGCATAAACGTCGTGGAAGAAACCGTTCAGGCAATCCATCAACAGGAACACGGGCAAGCGCCCGCCGTTGTTGAACGATGCTACAGAATTATTGTCGAGCAAGTCGGAGAAGGACCACTGCTGCTCGGAACCGTGGCCAGTGTAGTTGACGAGCAACGTGCCGTTGTTGACGGCATCAATAATCTGCTGCGATACGGCGCTGGTGGACCCACCGTCCGCTAGAATTTTCGTGGTAATCAGGGACGGCGGCAGCAGCGTGGCGGCCGTTTCTGCCTCGCTGGAGAAGTCCACGCCGACGTTCTGGTCCGAGATCACCAGGGCCTGCTGCGTCCAGGCGCCTTGCGACCCGCCGCGTTCGTAATTCACAATTTTGGAGATTACCAGGGACGCGTCGGCAGCGGTGCGCGCGGGAATGCGTCCAGTGGGAATGGTGGCGAAACCGGTGTCCTTGAAGTCGCTGAACCAATCGTCGGAGGCGGTCTTGAATGCGGCCGTCTCGATAATGCGCGTGGGCACGAAATCGAAGTCGCCGAGGCCGAGATAGTTGCGCGGGTCGAAGGATGCATCGCCGACGAGCAGGACGGCTTGCGGCTTCTCGCGCCACTTGGTGGATGCGAATTGCAGGAAGTTCTGCAGCGCGAAGGGGCTGCGTTCGCCGAAATTGAAAGCGTCGAAGAGCTGGTCCGTGGTGACTACGGTGACTTCGTGCTGCTGCGATTTGCGCAGGCTCACCAATGGAGCGAGCGTGGACGCAAAGTCAGGATTCGTGATGATGACGATGTCGGCGCCGGCGTGTTGCTGCTGGAGCGAACTTTGCGGATGGTACGAAATCGCCGCTGGCGCAGATATCTGGTCCGCGGCGAAGGCGATAAACGTGTGCGGTGCGGCGCTGGAAGGGGCGCCGGGAACGGTGATGGAAATGCTCGATCCGGTGCTATCAAAGGTAATGTGGCCGGCGAGCTGAATAATGTTGAGCGGATCCGAAATGTCGTAGGCCTGAATCTGCGAATTGGAAAAACCGCTGATTTTTAAGTGCGCGCCTGCGGGAGCGGCAGCGCGCAGCCAATCGGAATCCGCGGTATAGGTGTGCGGAAAATTCAGCACGATGGATTGCACCAGGCTGGTATCGCTTTCGCCGTTGAGCGCGGTGAGCGTGACAGTGTTGGCGCCGTCGTGGAGCTGGCCTGGTTCGATCGCGAAAGTGCTGGAGAAATTCGCCTGGCCGTCGAAATTCAGGACTCCTACCGATGAGCCATTTACCGTTGCGCTGACGCTGTGCGGCTGGCCGGCGGTGACTCCCTGCAGCGTGATGGTCACCTGCGCGGGGAGGTTGGATGATGGATCGTAATGTTGGATCGTGAGGTCCTGGTCCACCGGCTCGGTGTTCACCAAGGCACCGAAGAAATTATCGGTGTTGGGGCCGTTGAGCAGCGCGGCGAAATAGGTGGTGCGTTGTTCCAGAGTGACGGACGACAAGAAACTCTGCACGCTGGATGCGCCGGAACCTGCCGAAGTAGAAACAGAGATGCGCTTGCCGGGCTGTGAACCGCGCACGAGCCAACAGACGCGCGTTCCGGAGAAGGCCGTGTCAATCGCGGTGCCGTAGAACGCGATGGCGCCGTTGTTTCCGAGATAGGCGCCTTGCTGGCCGAGGACGGCGATGGGTTGCTCGACGCCTTCTGCGTAGAGCTGCAGCGTGCGCGCGTCCGAACCGGGATCAAAACCGGCAGCGAGGAGTTGCGCGCGTGTGACCACGTACCAGCCCTCGGCATTGACAGAGATTTTTGCCGCCGGCAGCGCATCGAGATAGGCGCTGGAGACCTCGGCAGGAGTTATGGGTGGCACGATCGGCCTAGGCGCGCCGGGCCGCGACGGGAAAGCCATTGAGGACGCGGACGATTGCGACAGCTGAGTCAGCAGCGTCGCCTGCGACATCGGAGTCAGCTCAGAAACGGTGGACTCGGGGCTGCCCTCAGGACTCACAGGGCCGTGAGTATTGTGCACGCCGCTGAGGTCCACGTCTTCGAGCACGTACGAAGACCCGGAGCCACCCTGCGGATCAAACCACTGATAGGTGCGCGCGGGATGTTGCGGCTGGCCCCCGCGCAACAACAGCGCGCCACCGGCGATGAGCGAAGGGTCAAGCTGGTGCCGGCCCTGCGCGTCTTCGCGATACACATGAAAACCGAGATTGCGGACTTCTTCACGCGTGCGCCATTCGAGCAGCACGCCGCCGCCGGCGCGAGTTTGCGCTTTGAAGGACGAAAGTTGTACGGCGGTGGGCGCTTGAATTGTCGAAATCGCCGAGGACATATTGTTCGTCGAGTTCGGATCGCTGGTTGAAGAGCCTACCGAGGCGCTGTTGACCACCAGCGACGCGGAACTGAACGTGACTGCCGTGGTGCTGATGGTGATGGTCACCAGTCCGCCAACGCTGATGGAGCCCAAGCTGCAGCTGACCGTGCCGGCGCTCTGCGAGCAGGTGCCTTGCGTGGTGGAGACGGAGACGAACGACACCTGGCTGGGCAGCGGATCAGAAACATTTACATTTTGCGCGACGGCGGGGCCGTTGTTCGTGACTTGCAACGTGTAAGTGAGAGTCGCGCCTTGATCCACGGGCTGCGGCGCGGCGGTCTTCACAATGGCGACGTCTGCTTGCGTGGGCGACGCGACGACGGTGGTCGCGGTGGAGGTGTTGTTCGCGACGTTCACGTCATTTACGGTCGGAGCGATATTCGCGGTGTTGGAGATTACCGTGCCGGACGCGGTGCCGCCGTTGACCTTCACGACCAGCGGAAGTTGCGCGGTTGAGCCGGACGGAACTGCGGCGCCCGAGCAAACTCCCGCGGCGCCGGGGCAGCAACTGATCGCACCGGTGCCGCCAACTGCCGGAATTGAGGTGCAAGTTACGCCAGCAGGAAGCACGAGGGAAACAAAAGTAGTATTGGCCGGAACCGTGTCGGTGAAGACGACGTTGCTGACGGAGTTCGGGCCGTTATTCGCGAAATTCAGCAGGAAAGTGATGTTGTTTCCGGGCGTGACGGGATTCGGCGTCGCGGAGCTGGTGACGCTCAAATCATATTGGCCCGCGGACGCAACCGTGACATTTACGGTGGAGCTGTTGCTCGAAGGATTCGGATCCGGCGTTCCGGTCGCGGTGCTGGCGGTATTAGTGATCACGGTGCCGGACGCGGTGCCTGCGACGACCGTGACGACCAGCGTGAAAGTTGTGGTGCCTCCCGAGGGGAACGACGCGATGGTGCAACTGACGGAGGCGCCGGGAGCGGGGCAAACCCACGCCGTGCCGGTCTGCGCCAACGAAACGAAGGTGGTGTGCACAGGAATCGCGTCTGTGAAAGTGACGGCGGTAGCAGCGGCCGGGCCGTTATTTTTTACGACGATGGTGTAGGTGAGGTTGTTGCCGGCCTGCACTGGATTGGGCGAGGCTGTTTTGGTGACAACGAGATTAGCGCTGGTAGCTGAGCCTACCAGGGTCAGGACGCTTGCGGTGTTGTTCGCGAGATTGGGATCGTTGGTGCCGGATGAAACCGAGACAGTGTCCAGGATTTGCGTGCCGCTGACGGTGCCGGGGATCACTTGAACGACGACCGTGAAGGTGCCAACGGCGGCGTTCGCGACGTCGGGATCCGTGCAACTGATATTTCCGGCGCTTCCGACGGCCGGTGTGGTACACGACCAACCCGGGGCGACTACCAGCGATTGAAATGTGGTGTTGCCGGGAACCGCTTCGATGAAAGTGGCGTTGACGGCGTCCTGCGGGCCGTTGTTGGTGACGACCTGCGTGTAGGTAATGTTGTTTCCGGGGACTACGACGCTGGGCGAGCCGGAATTTGTTACTGCGAGATCCGCGCCGGCGCAGTAGGCGCCTGACTGAGTGCCGGGAGTTTCGGTAATGGATAAGCCGGAGCTGACGAATCCAGATTGGCCGCTCGTGGCGCCGTATGAATCGTTGGCGAGTGTGGACCATCCGGGAACGCCGCCGCTGATGTTGGCAGAGCCGGGAGCGGAAGACGCAAAAATTACTCCACCGCCTCCGCCGCCTCCCGGACCATGGCGATTGCCGGGGAACGGAGTTCCGGGAGGATCCGACGGCCAGGTGATTCCGCCATTGCCTCCCGCTGCGCTGGCGGCTAATCCGGAGAGAGCGCCGCTGTTCGCAAAAAACAGAATCGAGCCGCCAGCGCCGCCGCCTCCGCCGCCATCGTTTTCAGTTTGCAGAGCCGTCACGCCGTTCGCGGAGATCGTCCCAGTGCCCGCGACAGAGCCGGTGTGAATTATTACGATTCCGCCGCCGCTGGTGCCACTGCTGTAGATGCCGGTGCAGTTCGCGCCGCAATCGGCGCCGCCGGTATTCGTGATGGGATTCCAGTAGGAGCCGTCGTTCGTGGTTCCCGCGCCGCCGCCGCCACCCATCACGACCGCGCTGGTGCTGGCAGGAAACGCCTGGCCGCCAAAACCTCCGACGACCCCGGCGCTCTGCCAGCCAAAACCGCCTGTGCCACCACTGCCGCCGTTTCCGCCCGCTCCGCCGCCGCTGTTCTGATTATTTGCAGTGGGATTGGCGTCGGTAGAGCCGCCGGCTGCGTTGCCTGGCGCGCCGCGCGCGTAGCTGCCGTTGGGCAAACCTTCGAGAACAGCTTGGCCTGTGCTCACAGCGGTGGTTGCAGGAGTGATGGTGCTCTGAGCCGGTGCAATGTAATGCGGCGTACCGGCGATACCTTCTCCTTTCGAGCCGTTGGTGGCTTGCGTGGAGAGCGTCACGACGTCGGTTGCAAGCGTGCCAGCCGCGCCGCCGAGGATGCGACCGGCGCCGCCGCGGAAGCCTGTGCCATCGAGGCTGACGGTTCCGCCGAGAGTAAGCTGTGAGGCAACATCGAGTGCGAGCACGCCGCCGACTGCTCCGTTCCACGGCAACGCCGCGAGTGTGCTGCTGAATGTCGCGGTGGTGTACTGCGGGACGCGAATCACTTGATACGTCTGAATTCCCTGTGTGGCAGTGGCCGCGGCGCTGGTGTAAGAATTCAGGAGGCCGCCGCCGGAGCCGGTTCCTGTGAAGGTGAGCGTGCCTCCGGTGACTGGGACCGCAGCGGTGGCGGTGACAAATTCAAACTGACCCGAATTGCCGAGACTGGTGGAACCGGATGCGGGATCGCCGGGAACGCCGTCGCCGTAGGAGCTGGTGTTCGTGGAATTAATTTGCGCGCCTTGCGTTTGGATTACGAGGAGCAAATCGCCGACGCCGATGGCAGTTTGCGCGGCGGGAGCAGCAGCGGCAGCGCCTAGGGTGATCGAGGTCGCGCCAACTGCCACGGTTCCCGCAGCCGGAGGATAATAGGCGTTGACGACTCCACTGAGCGTTCCGCCGGTCCCGTCTTTGCCGGGCATGGCGCAAACGAGCGGCTGCACTACGGTGACAACCGCTGCCGTGTTGTTCGACGAGACGGGATCTGTGCTGGTGGTGCTGACGACTGCTTTATTCGTGAGCGGGCTGCCCGTCGCGGGGGCAGTACCGCTGACAGTGATGATGATTGGCGCCGCGAGCGGGTACGCAACTGTGCCGAGCGTGCAAGTGATCGTGCCTGCGGTTAGCGCGCCGCAAGATCCTTGGGAAGTGATCGCGGTCGGATTTACGAGCGTGGCCGGCACGGTATCAACGACGGTTACTCCCGCGGCAGTCGCGAGACCGAGATTGGTTACTTGAATCGTGTATGAGAGCGCGGAGGAGACGAACACCGGCGTGGGCGCGGCGGTCATGGAAATTGACAAGTCTGAATTGCCGGTAATTTCCACCAGTACGGAGGTGGACGTGGTGTTGTTGGATGAAACGGGATCGGTGGTCGTCGAAGTCACGTCGGCGGAATTGACGATCGTTGTGCCGGCGGTCGTGGCAGCGGCCACTGTGACGACGTAACTGAATGAACCGCTAGTTGTGTTGGCGGCCAAAGCGCCGGTGGCCGAGCAAAGGACTTCTCCGGTTCCGCCAGGCGCCGGCGTCGTACCGCATGTCCATCCTGCGGGCGGCATAATCGAAGAAAACGTAGTGTTGGGCGGCGTCTGCTGATAGAGCACCGCGTTGGTGGCAGCATTCGGGCCGTTGTTGGTGACTGTTTCGGTGTAGGTGATTGTGGTGCCGGGCGCAACAGCAGGTGCGGAGGCGACTTGCGTCATGGAAAGATCGGCGCCTTGCACGGTGGTAACGATTGAGATGTTGTTTGGCGTTCCGGGGTTCGTTCCCGTTTCGCTGACGGTCACGGGGGTGTTTGTGATCGTGGTTCCACCGACCGCGCCGGAATTCGTGGCCACGATGATCGTAAAGTTAACGGATGTTGACGCGGCCATGGCGGCGTTGGCAGTGCAGACGATTGCTCCAGTGCCACCCGCCCCAGGAGTGGTGCCGCACGTCCATCCGCCGGGCGGAGTGGCGGAAACGAAAGTCGTATTGGCCGGTGTGGATTGGGTGAGCGTCGCGCCGTTCGCTGCCGTCGTGGTGCTGTTATTCGTGACTGTCTCGGTGTAAGTGATTTGCGCGCCCGTCGCTACCGGATTAGGGGCTGCGCTCCCGGAGACGGAGAGAGCCGGAGTCGACACGGTGATGGGAGCAGTGGCGTTCGAACCGCCGGGAGTCGAGGTGACGGAATCGGTAACGGTGCCGTTCCCCGTCGCGGGGTCTACGGTCATGGTGATCGTGAAAGTCGTGGTGTCGTTGGTGCGATAGGCCGTTGCGTTGCTCTGGTCCGTGCACGTGAGCGTGCCGGCAGCTGCCACGCACGCCCAGTGAGTGCTGGCCCTCCCCGCAAAAGCGGCACTGCCATAGGTCAAGCCCGCGGGGATGGCCTGGGTCGTCTTTACCGGGTTGGCGGCCGAAGGCGTGAAGTTGGCGGCGCCGTTATAGGTCAGCACCTGCGTGTATACGACCGTGCCGCCGGGTGCTACGTTCACCGGTGCAGCGGCATTGGTAATCGTAAATTGCGCGGAAGCGGGCGACGCGTACAAGCACAATGCGAAGAGCGCGCAGAGCAGCGGAGCGAGCATCGAGCGCAAGCGCAGAGAGCGGCGCGTGCCGGCCTGGATTACGCGGCGGTATCGCCTGCGGATAGCGTGCAGTAATTTTGTCCCGGGTTTTTGCAGTGAAATTCTTTTGCCGTCGCGTTCGAGGCGGACGGCGCGACCGAGAACCAGCTCTGCCGGAGTGTCATTCTGCTGGCCGGCATCGCCGCGAGTGACGATTCGGTTCGTCTTCGGATCGAGACCAATCACGCGATGCAGCAGAACGCCGTGGGCGCCAAGCGTGAGCGCGATATCTCCGCGGCGCAGTTCGCTGGCGTTCACAGGTTCGGCGATAACGGCGTCACCGTTCAGGACGTTCGGCTGCATGCTCTGTCCGTGCGCGAGGAAACGCACTTGCAAGCCGCGCTGCAGCACGGTCTCGCAGAGCATCGCGAATTGCGACGTATCACGCCGCAATAATTTTGCCGACGTCTTCACGGAGCAGGGCCTCCACAGCGGTAAAATCCGGTACAAATGAAAATTCGGAGCAAGGGACGCAGTCGGTGACCTTGCTGAAAAATTCCAGAATGAAAGTGATTGCGTCCGTCGAGTGATGCGGCACGAAACTGCGGGCGAAAAGCTCCGCGGACGCTGTGGTGCGGCTGAGCGGCCTTACTTCGTTGCGGTCGCCGTGGGCCAGCACGAAAATTCCATCGAGCGGCGCGCGATCGGCTTCGGCGATTCCTGCGTCGCCGTGCCAGGGAGTGCCGTACATCCATATGCGGCCGCGTTCGCGGCGCAGGATGATGCGGTCGTCGCTCAGCACGCGTGCGCCATCGTGCTGCGACCATAGACGCGAGGAGGTGCTCTTGCCAGCGCCGGAGTGGCCGGTGAGCAGCAGGCCTCGTCCGTCGGGAGCGATCACACCGCAGCCGTGGACTTCCACGCCTTCGCCAAGCGAGAGGCGATGGATCCAGAGAAGTTCATCGAGCGGATATTCCAGCGGATTCACGGGCTGGCCGGCGGCGAAATATTCGCGGGACATTTCGATGCGGCCCGACTTGAAATCGGGCGCTACGAGTGCTTGTTTGTAAGGCAGCGTGCCAATAAAGTTCGTGGTGAAGCGAAAGCAGAAACCTTCCGCGTTGCGGAACAATTTCCACAAGCCGCGGGAGTCGAAAACCAATTCACCCGGCGAAGAATTGAAGCGGCCGCCGAATGCCACGTCGAATTCGACTTCGCAGATTGGGTCGGTGACTAGAAAATCTCGTAGCTGCTCGTCCGCGAACAACCTCGGGCCGCCCGCAACCGACGTCGCGCCAAGCGATATGCCGCCGATGCGCGCCGCGATTCGTCGCGACGGGCCGGTGGAGCGCAGTGGTTGCGATGGCGTTAGCAAGTTCATTGTTCTCACGTCAGGATCCGAAGGACATGCAGCCGCCCAGAGCGATGCCGCAGCCGGGATTTGCCGGGCCAGCGGATGACGGCGTCTTGCAATGACCCAGAACGGCTTCATCGGGGCGCAGACTGACGCGTATGATCTTCGGAGCCTCATACGGCTTGGTGCCGCGCGCCGGATTTTGATTCTGATCGGGCAAGGGTAATTCGCTGCTCATGCGTGGGCCCCACAGGAGCCACAGCCGCTTCCGCAGCCGGAGCTCTGTTGCAAAATCGGAAGTGTCGCGGCGGAAGGCATGGGCGTCCAGGAGCCGACGTCCACTTTTCCGTTACGGATGCGCTCCGCCGATTGCAGTAATTTGTCGTGCGCGCTGCCGTCCGCGCAACATTCGCAATCACCGTGCGCGGGAATTTCGATGCCGAGGACCATCGTGCGCAAATGCGCGACTTCGCAAAGGAATTCCACGGGAGATTCGGCGTCGCCTTTTTCCAGTTCGCCATTTGCGGCGCACATGCCGCAGAGAGTCTTGATGCGGCACGCGTCGCACTTGCTCTGGCGCGTCTTTTTCTTCGAGCGCACGCGGCCCAAGAAATTGTCCCAGCCGGCCGCAAAGCTTCCGGAGCGCCAGTCGTAGCTTTCCTGATGCGAAAGCACGCAGATACTGATCTGGCCGTAGGGATCGATGGCGCAGGAAGTGAGGCCGCCGCCGCATTGATAAATATTTTCTGTGGTGAAAGCGTCGGCGGGCAGCGCCATATCGCGCTCGATCAGTTTTAGAGCTTCGGCGCGGCGGCGGGCGTCGTGTAAATCCAGCGCCACGGCGTCTTCCGGAGTGAGCCGCACTGCCACCGGGCTTTGCGAACAATCAATGCGCGGATTCACCAGTGGATCGAATTTGAAATCCACGCCGAAATCTTCTTGGGCCATGCGCTGCATTTCGTACACTTCGTGGCGATTCACCGTCGTCGGCACGGTTTTCAGCTTCAGCGGCAGCTTGCGGTCTATCAGCAGGCGAATGCCGCGGATGCAGCGGTCGTAGGAGCCGGGAATCTGCGTCAGCGCGTCGTAAGTCTTGCGCGTTGCTCCGTAGAGGGTGATTTCGATCGCAAACGGCCGGTATTCCGCCAAGAAATCCGCGATGCGTTCGGTGATCATCGTGCCATTTGTGAAAAGCGTGATCAGGAAGCCCTTGGATTTAGCGTAAGAATAAATGTCTAGAAAATCGGCGCGCGCGAAGATTTCGCCTCCGGTGAAAAGAATCCAGAAGCAGCCGGCATCAGCGATTTGATCCAGCAGGCGGCGATATTCCTCCAGGGAAAGCTCGCGATTGCGGGCGGCGCGATCCGCCATGGGAAGATTGTTGTAGCAGTGCAGGCACTCTAATGGACAACGGCGCGTGACTTCGATGGACACTTCCATCGGCACGCGCTTGCCAGACGTGCGTTCATGCACGCCCATGCTGAATGCGGAGTAGGTTGTCTCGTTCATTCCCAAGTGCCCGGCCGCCTAGCCGGGGTGATGCCTGCTGGTTAGGCAGGCTCGACCAAACCCTCCTGAGTCAGGTCGTTCACAAAAGATTCCGCGTCCGAAAGAGCTTCGGTTGGGGTAAGCCCATATTCTGCTTGGAGATAGGAAGCCAGCGCCGCAGCGTCCAGACCTTTTTCGATCAGGGACCAGAGCTTCGTGCCGGATTCGTTGAAGGTGTAGATGGAATCGAGATCAGCCGCGCCGCGACGGATGGGAACCACGATCGCCTCGTCTGCAACAACGCGCGAGACGACGTTCGAACTGCGGCGCACACGCTGCGCCGCCAAATCTCCCAAGACCGCCATAAAACCGCCTAAATCCTAGATTTGTAGTTGCATTCCAGTTAACGGTACAATGCCTAGTGTTAACCTAATTGGCATGGGGGGTGCGCTCAACCCTATTATCCGGGCCGTGTGCTAAAAGGTTAACGCTGGCGAGTCGATACAGTATCGGCCGGACTAATTTTCGGCGGTAGATATGGGCTTAGCGGAGTGCACAGCGGCGGGAATTGTGGCTGGAAGTGGAAATAGTCGGGCCGGCGCGACCGTGAGCAACTGAGCCGGAATCAGAAAAGGAAATATCGTTGGGCGAGAGGCAGGACGCGCGCGGGCTCGCAGGTGATTAGGGTGCCATCCACGCGGACTTCGTAGGTTTCGGGGTCCACTTCGATTCTGGGAGTTCCGCTGTTGTGGATCATGTCCTTCTTGCCGATGCGGCGGCAACTGCGCACGGGAGCGATCAACTTTTTCAGGCCTAGCCTTTGAGGTAGGCCTGCGTTGAGCGATGCTTCGGATAGGAACGTAATGCTGGTGGATGCAATCGCCGCGCCGAAACTTCCGAACATCGGGCGGTACATCACTGGTTGCGGCGTGGGGATCGAGGCGTTGGGATCGCCCATGGCGCTCCAGGCGATGAAGCCACCTTTCACGATCATTTCTGGTTTTACGCCGAAGAAGTCCGGTTTCCACAGAACCAAGTCCGCTAATTTTCCCGGCTCGATCGAGCCGATATCCGTCGCCATGCCGTGGGTGATTGCGGGATTGATCGTGTACTTCGCGACGTAGCGCTTCGCGCGGGAATTGTCGTTGCCCGTGGAATCGCCGGGCAGGCCACCAGAATGAATCGCCGCGAGCGCGCCGCGTTGCACTTTCATTTTGTGCGCGGTCTGCCATGTGCGCGTCACAACTTCGCCGACGCGCCCCATTGCTTGCGAATCGCTGGAGATCATGCTGATCACACCCAGGTCGTGCAGGATGTCTTCCGCGGCGATCGTCTCCGGCCTGATGCGGCTTTCGGCGAACGCTACATCTTCTGGGACCTGCGGATTCAGATGATGGCAGACCATGAGCATGTCCAGGTGTTCGGCGATGGTATTTACTGTGTACGGCCGCGTGGGATTGGTTGATGACGGCAGAACATTCGAGAACGACGCGATGCGGATGATGTCCGGCGCGTGACCGCCTCCGGCGCCTTCCGTGTGATACGTGTGGATGGCGCGTCCGGCGATGGCCGCGACGGTGGCTTCCAGGAATCCAGCTTCGTTGATCGTGTCTGTGTGGATGGCGGCCTGCACGTCGAATTCGTCGGCGACTTTAAGGCAGGCGTCAATCGCCGCGGGCGTGGTGCCCCAATCCTCGTGCAGCTTTAGTCCGCAGGCACCCGCTTCGATTTGTTCGATTAGCGGCGCGGCTGTGGCGCTATTTCCCTTCCCCAGAAAACCGAAATTCATGGGCCACGCTTCGGCGGCTTGCAACATTCGCGCGAGATTCCATGCTCCGGGAGTGCAGGTTGTGGCGGCCGTGCCGGTGGCCGGGCCTGTGCCGCCGCCGATCATAGTGGTGATGCCGTTCGAGAGCGCTTCGTAAATTTGCTGCGGGGAAATGAAGTGGATGTGGCTATCCACGCCGCCGGCTGTGAGGATCAGGTTTTCTCCGGCGATCACTTCGGTAGATGCGCCGACGACCAGGTCGAGGTCAACTCCTTCCATTGTGTCTGGATTTCCGGCCTTGCCTACTCTTACGATCCGGCCGTTCTTGATGCCAACGTCGGCCTTTACAATGCCCCAGTGATCGAGGATCACCGCGTTGGTGATGACGAGGTCGAGCGCGCCGTGTTCGCGCTCTCTTATAGCGCTGGCGCTTTGGCCCATGCCGTCGCGAATCACTTTGCCGCCGCCGAAAGTGATCTCGTCGCCGTAGTGGGTGAAGTCTTTTTCAATTTCGATGATTAGCTCAGTGTCGGCCAGGCGAATGCGGTCGCCTGTGGTGGGGCCGTAGAGGTCGGCATACGTGCGCCGCGGGATTTTCAAGCTCATGGGCGTTTCTCCGCTGGGCTTGTGCCGCTCATGCCGCTCGTGCGGAATCCGGCCTTTTGCGCGCGGGTGAGGGCGTCATTGCGTGCGCCTGGGGCGTCGAGCGGGCCATCGACCAATCCGTTGCAGCCGTGGATTACGCGGCGGCCACCGAACGGCGTCAGTTCGATTTCTTTTTCTTCTCCTGGCTCGAAGCGCACGGCCGTGCCCGCGGGAATATTCAGGCGCATGCCATAAGCGGCTGCGCGGTCGAAGTCGAGTTCGCGATTGGTTTCGAAGAAATGGAAGTGGCTGCCTACCTGGACCGGGCGGTCGCCGGCGTTGCGCACGATTACGCGTATGGTCGCACGGCCGGTGTTCGCTTCGATGGGCCCTGCGGCTTCGTTCAGAAAATATTCGCCCGGTTTCACGTGCGTGCTCCCTATTGCTGCAAGGCTCAGTGAATTGGATCGTGGATGGTGACGAGCTTGGTGCCGTCAGGAAAGGTAGCTTCCACTTGCACTTCGTGGATCATTTCAGCCACGCCTTCCATTACGTTGTCGCGCTTCAGAATTGACGCTCCGAAACTCATGATGTCGACGACGCTCTTTCCATCACGCGCTGCTTCCATGATTTCGGCGGAGAGAATTGCGACGGCTTCGACGTAATTCAGCTTCAGGCCACGCGCTTGCCTGCGGCGCGCTACGTCTGCCGCGACGACGATCAGCAATTTTTCCTGTTCACGCGGCGTTAGATGCAACGCGTCGCTCCCAATTGAACACTGCTGCAATATTTCGCGCTAGGGACGCTTACGCAAGACTCAATTCACTTTTCTGGGCGGCACGGCATCGCGTCCGTACAAGCGGCGCGTCGCCGTTTGCCACAAAGCTTGCAGCCCGGGTAACACGTGGCGTCCGTGAACGGCGGCGCAACGCACCGTGACGCCGTGTGCGGGGAGCACACTTACTGCCCACAATATTTCGCCGTGCTGCGTGAGTGGTAACGCTTGTTCACGGAGTTCGCGCTCAAGCGAGAGCCATTCCACGGCGCTCGGGCCCACTCGCGCGATGCAGAAGGTGGCCCAGCTGCGATACGGGCCGAGACGGCCGAAAGAGTGGATCGAGCGTTTGCGCGGCTCGATGCGCACGCGTTCGCTGACGATTGGCTGGCCGAGCGCGATCACGTCCGTTTTCATTTCCACTGAATCATATGCGAATGATTCGCCGCACGCTTCCCGCCCGGGCGTGAGGATTTCCCACCAGAAGATTCCTGCGCCTTGCGCGAGGTGAATCGTGGTTGTCTGCGCGAAGCGCGCGCCGGCGTAGGGAATGATCGCGTCCGGAACGTATTCCATTAACGCGCCCTCGCGAACCGTGAATTCGTTTGATTGCGTCGCGGGCAGTGCCTCGCGCCTGGGCCGGTAGATCCGGGTGGCGCCTGTGGTGGTCAGTTGCACTTGGGCGCGTGCGCCGACATCTACTTTCAACGCGAGCTGATCGCCGCCGAGTAACCCGCCGGAAACGTTGTGCAGGTGAGCCAGAGCGGCGCCGTCCTGCACGTTGAATGCGCGCACAACCTTCAGCGGGGCATCCTGGCGGCTTGAGGCGAGCACGGTGTACCCGGCGAAGTCATCACGAGCGAAATCCAGCCTGAGGGACGCTTCGAACCGCGGCGGCGCGCAGAGTTCCGGGATAAGTTCAGGCGCGTTTTGTCCGACGGACCCCATATTCGTTGCTAACGCCATCTTCGAATGCCGACTTAACTGATAAAGAGTCGCGTGCTCAGCGCGGGGTGTTCCATCGCGCCCCAATCGAGCAGCGGCATGAAGCAGCACGCATCATCAATCGCGAAGGCAGCGCTGCGCCTGGCTGCAGCAATGATTGCGGGCTTCAAATTCCACAAGATTCGCGCGGCCTCGGTTTGTCCCAGCGGCAACAATCGCTGGCAGGCCGACACCAGGCTCGTGACGGATTGATGGAGATAGACGAGCGCGACGCGATCTTCGACAAATCCGAGGAAGCTGCATGCGAGTCCGAACGAGGTGCTGTAGTGCATCAGACTCGCCGAACGCTTCGAAGCATCCGAGGCCACACGAGCGAGCGGAAGATCGGTGAGATTCAAGACAGCTTGCAGAAAATTCCCGCCGAGCGATGCGCTGCCCATGCGGCTCTCACGAGCCGGCTTGCGCGCGCTCAATTGAGCGTTGATCTGCAGCCAGCGCGCCGCGAAGTCATCTTCCGAAGCAGCGGCAGGCAGGCGAAATGCCCCTCGGCAGAAAACTGCTTCCATCGTCCCAGCTTCTTCCAGATATGCTTGCAAAAAATCAGGCAGATCGCGCGTGGTAAGCATCTCGCAAGACGTGAGCGATTCCAGGCCGAAGGAATGTGCCAGCGCGCCGATAGGCAGAGCGCTATCGGCGAGGTGAAGTAGTCGCAAATCCGCAAGCGCTTCAGCCTGCGCGAGCGTCTCGTCAGCTAAATCACGCTCCATGTTCATGAATCCTTGTTCCACGGACCAGCACTCGCGCGCACAGCGGCGCACTTAGTCATGTCCCGCGCCGTGGGCAAGGCTGCGGCCGTCCTCTTCGACGTCGCTCTGTCCTCCCCCATGTGCGTGACTTTGTTCGTGGACATGATCGTGGCCGTGCTCATGACGATGCGCCGCGTAAGGAGAATGCGCATCAATCAGCGTCCGGCGCGCGTTGGGCGGCTGATACAACTTTTCCTCCAGCCAGCTCACCACGCGATCCAGTCCCTCGCCATCGCGCAAATTCGTAAAAATAAATAGCCGCTCGCCGCGCATGCGCCGCGAATCGCGCTCCATCACATCCAGCGACGCGCCTACGTACGGCGCCAGATCAATCTTGTTGATCACCAGCAGATCGGAACGCATAATGCCGGGGCCGCCTTTGCGCGGAATTTTGTCGCCCTCGGCCACATCAATCACATAAATCCATATGTCCACCAGTTCCGGGCTGAACGCGGCGGCAAGATTGTCTCCGCCACTCTCGACGAAAATCAGCGCAAGCGCCGGCAGCGCGTTTTCCAGTTCCGCGATGGCCTGCAGATTCATGGAGGCGTCTTCGCGAATCGCAGCGTGCGGACACGCGCCGGTTTCCACTCCACGAATGCGTTCGGCGGGCAGGACGCCCTGGCGCACCAGAAATTCAGCGTCTTCTTTGGTGTAAATATCGTTGGTCACTACGGCGAGACTAATACGCGGCCAAAGCTGGCGGGTGAGCTGGTCAACGAGCGCCGTCTTGCCCGAACCCACCGGACCGGCGACGCCGACCCGGAACGCCCGAGGAAAATCATTGGGGACCATCGCGCTTGCCTCCTCTTTGCCGTGAGCCGCTCGATGGGACTTTCTGCTTCACAACATCTCCGCGCTGCATGTGTCAGAGTCCGAGAGCGCCTAACGATTATTGCCTGCGAGAGAAGATTCAGCAGGCCGATTCGCTGGTCTGGCGCAGGTTTTCGTTTTCGAGCGGCAGCGTGCGGAGCACTTCGGAAACTTCCGCATCATCTTGTTGAATTGCCCGCCGCGTGAGGAATGGCGCCCAGGTGTCGGCAATCGAGCAAGGCAGATGCACCGGCTCGAGACGCACCAGCGGCAGCGAGTGAGTGGATGTGAGTAGGCGCCGCGCGCGTTGGCTGCCAGTGAGACGGAAATGCTCCTGCAGGAGCGTGCGCAGCCAGCCCTCTTCCTGGTCGCCAACGCCGTCTCCGATTTCCGAGCAGCGCACGAATTCGTGATTGCAATTGTCGCCGGTGAGCGCGTCGCGAAGAATGTAGGTGAGGCCTCCGGTCATGCCGGACCCAAGATTCATTCCAGCCGGGCCCAGAATTACGGCGATGCCCGCGGTCATATACTCGCATCCGTGGTGGCCGGCGCCTTCGATGATGGCGAACGCGCCGCTATTGCGCACGGCGAAGCGTTCTCCGACTCGTCCAGCGATGAAAAGCTTTCCGCTGGTTGCGCCGTACAGCACCGTGTTGCCAGCGAGGACGTCTCCGCGCTTTGATGCTGAAGCACCGGCGGTGATGGCGATGGTGCCGCCGCTGAGGCCTTTCCCGACGTAGTCGTTGGCATCGCCCACGAGCCGGAAACGAATGCCGGGGACTAAAAATGCGCCGAAACTTTGTCCGGCGGAGCCGCGAAATTCGCAGCGGATGCTCTTCCCGTCCAGGCCGCCGAAATTCGTCTTGCGCAGGATGTGGCCACTGAGATGCGCGCCAACGCTGCGGTCAGAATTCGAAATGGAAAGTGAATGATGTACGAACGGGAAATGCTTCAGGCCGTCCACGCCGCGCAGTAGTTTGCGACGAATGTCCTTCGCGGTTTCGGGCAGATGGATTTCGAGCGGCAAATCTTTGGCGGATTGCTGCGCCGCGACGCTTGCGGGCTGCAACAATCCGGCCACCGAGCGCGACGCCACCTCGTTGCGCGGTCGCAATCGCTCCACCGCGCCGACTACCTCATTGAGCGTGCGAATTCCGAGCGCCGCCATGCGTTCGCGAACTTCTCCGGCGACACCTCGGAAATATGCCATCACCATTTCCGGATTGCCGGTGAAGCGCGCGCGCAGCTTTTCGTCTTGCGTGGCGATGCCTACGGGACATGTGTTCAAGTGGCATTGCCGCGCCATCACACAGCCGATCGCGAGCAGCGTAGCCGTGCCAAAACCAAATTCATCGGCGCCGAGCAGCGCCGCGATCACCACATCGCGGCCGAATTTAAATCCGCCGTCCACGCGCAGGCGCACTCTTTCGCGGAAGCCAGACCGCACTAGGGCGGAATGCGCGGCGCGCAAGCCGATTTCCCACGGAAGACCAGTATTCTTGATCGAAGTGAGCGGCGATGCGCCGGTGCCGCCGTCGAATCCAGCGATGGTGATCACGTCCGCGCCAGCTTTCGCGACGCCGGCGGCGATGATGCCGACTCCCGCACCGGAAACCAACTTGACGCCGATTCGCGCAACGGGATTTACCGAGCGCAAGTCGTAAATCAGCTGCGCGAGATCTTCGATGCTGTAGATATCGTGGTGCGGCGGCGGCGAAATCAGCGACATGCCCGGAACCGCGTGGCGTAGGCGCGCGATGTAGGAATTCACTTTGATCGCCGGAAGCTGGCCGCCTTCGCCGGGCTTCGAGCCTTGCGCCATTTTGATTTCGAGTTCATCAGCGCGCGCCAGATATTCGGCTGTGACGCCAAAACGCGCGGAAGCAACTTGCTTCACGCGATTCGCAGCTTCAGGCTCAAAGCGATAGACGCTGGGATCTTCGCCGCCTTCTCCAGTATTACTGCGCGCGCCCAGGCGATTCATGGCGATCGCCAGAGTGCGATGCGCTTCGGGACTGAGAGCGCCGAGAGACATGGCCTGCGCGCAAAACCGAGCGAGAATCGCGCTTTCGGGCTCGACTTCTTCCAGCGCGATGGCGGATCCTGGCGCGAATTCCAGTTGATCGCGGACGGAAACGGCTTCGCGGGTATCGGCCAGCTCGGAATACGCTGCATATTTTTCTGGCGTCGGCGATTTAAGATACGCATGCATGCGGCGCACGAGTTCGGGCGAAGTGGAGTGTTTCTCGCCTGCGTGACGGAAGCGGTAGAGCCCGGCGTCTTGCATCGGTGCATCACTCGCAGCGAACGCGCGAACGTGCGAGTGGATACAGGTCTCGAAAATGTCGTCTAGGCTTCGGCCGCCGAGACTCGCCGAGGCATCCTCGAAAAACTCCTCGCAGATCTCTTCGTCGAGGCCGACGGTTTCGAACAAGTGGCTATTGCGATAGCTCGCGATCGTGGAAATACCCATGCGCGCGAGAACTTTGCGCAGCCCGGCTTCGACCGCGACGCGATAACTCACCGCCCCGCCCGGTTTCAGATTTTCGGAAAGCTCCATCGCAAGATACGGGAAGACGGCACTGGCTCCGACGGCGATCAGCAGCGCGATGTGATGCGTTTCAACCACTTGGCCGGATTCGACGATCAGCGACACATCGTGAGCGCCAGCGAGGACCATTGCTTTCCACGCAGAGGAGACAGCGAGCAAGGCCGGAAGCGCGGCGCGCCGCTCATCGGCCGCGCGGTCGCTTAGCACGATTACCCAGGGTCTTTCGGTATTGCTGGCGCGGTTGCTGACGCTGACAGCAGCGGACATTTCCTTGCGGATGCGTTGCAACGCCGCGCGGGCTGCTGCTGTTCCACCAGCCGCGTCAAATGTGAAATCAATGCGCTGCAGCGGCGCACCCCGGCTCGATTCCAGCGCCGCGAGATGGCCTGCATCAAGCACCGGCGATCCTGCCACGATATTCGGATCGAGATACACGTCGAGCGACATCACGTGCACTTCGCGCAGCGGATCAATCGGCGGGTTGGTTACTTGCGCGAAACGCTGCTTGCAGTAATCCCACAGCGGACGATTGATCGAAGACAGAAACGCAGGCGGCGCGTCGTCGCCCATGCTCCAGACGGCTTCCTTCCCTTCCCGGCCGAGAGGCTGAAAGAGCAGACGAAACTGATCCTCAGTCCAACCCATCGCAGCGGCCAATCTTTGCGGCTCAATTTCAGATACGTGAGGAACTGTTGCAGCGCTTTCCAGGCGGGCGATGCGGGCGTGCGAATCGCGGTCGCGGTTGCCGATTCGACAGGGTTCGGCGCCGAGAAGTTCACCCACTTCGTTGTTGCCGCGAAAAATTGCGCCGGCGATGGAATCCACCAGGAAAATCTCACCGGGCCCCAGGCGATTGCGTTCGGCAATTTTTTTGCCGCGTAGGTCGGCGATGCCCACTTCGGAGCCGACCACGAGAAGCCCATCGGAAGTGAGCGTGTAGCGCATGGGGCGCAGGCCGTTGCGATCGAGTTTCGCGCCAACCATTCGGCCATCGCTGAAAATCAGCGCGGCTGGGCCGTCCCACGGTTCCTGTTCCCGCGTAGCTTTCTGCAAAAAGCGGCGAAGCTTCGGGCCGGTTTCCGGATCGCTTTCCCACGCCGGAGGAACCATGCGCAGCATCGCGGCGGCTACGCTGGAACCCTGCCGCAACAGAACTTCGAGCGCGTTGTCGAAGCTGGCCGAGTCGCTGACCCGTTCTTCGAGCACGCGAAATTGATCTGGCGCGCCGAATTCCTGTCGCAGCGAGCCTTCGCGGGCGCGCGTCCAGCGACGATTCGCGCTAATCGTGTTGATTTCACCGTTGTGCGCGACAAAACGGAACGGTTGCGCGAGTTGCCAAGAGGGGCTGGTGTTGGTCGAATAGCGCTGGTGAAAAATCGCGAAGGGCGCGACGAAATCAGGGCACGCGAGGTCCGCATAAAATGCGGCGAGTTGCAGCGGCGTAAGCAATCCTTTATATACGAGCGATTGCGATGACAGCGAACAGAAATAAATTCCGGAGTGCGCGCCGGATTCCACGCGCTTGCGCATCAGGAAAAGCTGGCGTTCCAGTTCGGCGGCGGAATCCTTGGTGGCGAAGAAACATTGGCGAATCAGAGGCAGTGTAGCCATCGCGCAGGGGCCGAGAAGAGAAGGATACGTGGGCACTTCGCGCCAGCCAAGACAGCGCAAACCCAATTCGGTGGCCGCGGATTCGACGGCCGCACGCGCCGCTGCTTCCTGGCCGGGCGGAATAAACGCCATGCCCATGCCGAAAGATTCCGGCAGTTCAATATTTATTTCGCGGGCGCATTTGCGGATGAAATTTTTCGGAATCGGCGTGAGGATTCCGGCGCCGTCGCCGCTGAGCCCGTCGGCGTCAACTCCGCCGCGATGAGAAAGGCGCTCCAGAGCGGTGAGCGCGCGCTCGACTACGTCGCGCGAGCCGCTGCTACCGAGTTGCGCGATGAAGCCTACTCCGCATGCATCGTGGTCCACTTCTGGACGGGAACGCGAAAACCGCATGATAGATAACTAACTCATGTGGGGCCATACAGTAAAACTCACAAAGCTGATGCAATGGATAGAAATTCTATGGCATCAGCGATGCAGATGCGTTCGATAGATATTTTCGATGAGCGGCAGAAAAACCAGGAAACGGGCTTGTTTTCTTGAATTCGCGACGCCGTTCCGCGCGGATAGTACAGGGCGCCGCCGAACTTCAGCGCCCGTGCCAGTACGTGCCCCAGCCCATGTAGCGCGTCGAGACTTCGTGTACGATCCCGGCGACGGTCGCGAGGTTTGCGGCGACATGGTGCTCGAAACCGTTCTCACAGATGTAACGCAGCAGCTGCTGCATGTGCGGAATTTCCACCACGCCGGCGCCGCCGAAAGTTTCCAGCGGATCATCGGTAAATCGCCCTTCGCCGACGTAGCCGCGAATGACGCCTTGCTCGTCGTCCGTCGAGAATCGCGCGAAACTCATCGGCGCGGCCTTCACCTGGCCGACGCACGTGCCGAAAGTATTGTCCTTGCCCACGGTGCCGGCGATGATCTGCTGATAATCCATGCGCACTTCCTTGAAAAAGTGCTTAGGCAAATTGCTGCAATGGAAGCACACCGCCTTGTCCGGATTTTCGCCGTAATTGTTGTTCCAATCGAGCAACGCGCTGGGCGTTTCAGAAGCGAGCGCAAGCATGTACATGCTGAGCGTGCCGCAAATATCCACTTCGCAGGCGCTGGGCAGCAGTTCGTTGCTCATCATGCTCATCACCGTGCATGGAACCACGCCGAGATTTTCCTCGATGGACGTCCAGCACTGCACTGCGCTGATGGTGACGTGCGTGGCCTTCATCCATTCGTCAATCACCGCGCCCAATTTCGCCATTTTCATCAGAGCGGCCGGAGGCACGCCGCTCGTCGTGACGTATTTGTGAATGGCGGCGAGCTTGGCTTGCGCCGCGTCGTCGTTGTCCTTCATGCGCTCGATCCGGCCGATCACTTCGGAAAGATCTAGCGTCTCGACGGAAATTCCGGCGGCCTCGAGCAATTTTTCGCTGTAACGCACGGTGTTGAACGCCGCAGGCCGCGCGCCAATGCTGCCGATACGCAGATTCTGCAGCCCGCGGTAAACACGGCAAACCCCTGTGAACCATGCGAGGTCCTTCTTGAATTCTTCGGACGACGGGCTGACGGTGTGAGAAGTGGTCAGTGAATAGGGAATGCCGTACTGCCGCAGGTTATTGCATGCGGACATCTTTCCGCAAAAGCTGTCGCGCCGATGCGCGATGGTCATTTTGGACGGCGTATCGGGCGTGGCCTGCACCAGCACGGGAACTTTCAGACGCGAAAGGCGCATGGTATCGGCGATGGCGCGTTCGTCTCCGAAATTTGGCAGCGTGACGACGACTCCGTCAATGCGATCGCTATTCGCGCGAAACAATTCCGCGCAGCGCATGGCTTCCTCGTAGGTTTCGATCGCGCCGTAGTTGCTCAGCTTCACGTCCAGCACGACCACATCCACACCGGAGTCCTGTAGCACCTTCACCATCTCTGCCCTGCCGAGCTCGGCAAGGTGGCCAGGGAAAAAGCCGCGATTTCCCACAATCAGCCCCAACGTGATTTTCGATTTTGCCATGGGCCCCTTCACTCTATGACTGACTAGCGCACCAATTTCGAACCGCGCGCGCACACACATCGCTCGCCGACAAAAAATCTCGCGCTCCAACCTAATTTACAAATTTCGCAAACGACTGCTGCAACTAAGATGGCCGGAATACCAGTCGCCAGAAAATTTGCACAAAAATTACTTTTTCACCGGCTGGCCGTAATAGCTGGCGCTGCCGTGCTTGCGTAGAAAGTGCTTGTCATGGAGCCACGGCGAAATCGGCTCGACCGCGGGATTTAGCGTGGTGCTGTAATAGGCCATGCGCGCCACGGCTTCCAGGATCGCGGAATTATGCGCCGCAGTGCCGGGATCGGCGCCCCATGTGAACGGGCCATGGCTTTTCACTAAGACACCGGGAATACTGTCTGGGTTCCCTTTCCCCTGCGCAAATGCGCGCACGATCGCAACGCCGGTATTTTTCTCGTACTCTTGATCGATTTCATCAGCAGTAAGGTCAGCGGTGACCGGAACCGCGCCGTAAAAAGTGTCGGCGTGCGTCGTGCCCAGACACGGAATCGGCCGTCCGGCCTGCGCCCAGGAAACGGCGAATTCAGAATGCGTATGCGCGACGCCGCCGGTATTCGCGAAGGCGCGGTAAATAGCGATGTGCGTGGGAAGATCGGACGAAGGGCGGAGATCGCCTTCCACAATTTTGCCGTCCAAATCGGTGATGACCATGTGCTCGGGCTTCAATTGATCGTAAGGCACGCCGCTGGGTTTGATGACCACCAGCCCTTCTTCGCGACAAATTCCGCTGGCATTTCCGAAGGTGTAGAGGACCAGCCCGCGGCGGACCAGTTCCAGGTTCGCGTCCAGGACTTGTTCTCTTAGGCGCTGCAATTTCATGGGCCATGCCCCCGCGGCGGTACGATGCAAAAACCGAGAAAACGCTTACTTGCCAATAAATACTACCCTATCTTAGCATGCGTTGGTCAATCTCCAATTGCACGAGGTGTCCATATCCGCAGCGGTTAGATGCGCGCTGCTCAGGTAAGTTTCGCCTCTATTAAGGTTACCGAGGCGGCCGGGAACGTGTGCCGAATGCTCGGACCTGTGGCCGTGAGATCCTCGGAGCGTGGGTGGACCGCATCTGGATTTGCAAACGTATTATGCGCGTGAATGTCCTTGTCCGTGAGGACCGTTACCGTGCCGGACTTTACCGCGGCGGCGCCCAGCACGATTTCGGCTTCGCGCGGCTGAGTGACGTCTGGATTCACGACTGTGATCGTCAGGACTTTGTCCTTGATGGAAGCAGAACCTTGCAATCCCCAGAACGACGCGGGCTTGCCGTCGCGATCGTAACTCACCGAAGGGCTGGAGAAAATCGCGCGGACGGCCTGCGCACCTTGATGCGCTGCATACATTTGAAACACGTGATACACCGGCGTGAGCGCGAATTGATCGCCGTGTGCGAGGAACAGACAGTTCAGGCAGTTGATGAGCTGTGCGCAGGCGGCCATCGTGACTTTTTCTGGATGGCGATTGAAGATGTCCAGCGTCGCGCCGCTCATCACAGCATCGCGCAGCGTGATCATCTGCCCGAGAATATCCGTGGGCGAAACTTCGCTGCCGGGTTTGTACCACGGTCCCCATTCGTCCACGACGAGCTTGATGTGATGTTGCGGATCGAATTCCTGCATGATTTGCCAGTGGCCGTTGATCAGCGATTCCATGCGATCGCCTTCGCGCATTAGCTCATACCAATCCACGGCGTCGAAATTTACCGCGTCGCCCTTGCCCTGGACCCAATCCTGCGTTTTGCCGCGGCTGAGATTCCAGGAATAATAGTGCAGTGACAACCCCCACACGGAACGCAGCAGGCGTGGCCCTTTTTCGAGCAATCCCTGCAGAAAACCGCGCGTCCAGCTCCAATCGTCTGAATTGGGGCCGGAGGCGATCAGCGAAACATCTTGCATTCCGTAGCGCGGCACCCACGCGGCAAAGCGGCGAAATTCCTGCGCATATTCTGTCGGAGTGAAATCCCCGCCGCAGCCCCAGGATTCATTGCCCACGCCCCAGTAACGCACCTGGAAGGGGTCGCGATCTCCACCGGCGGCGCGCAGATCGGCGAGCGTGGTGCTGCCTGCCGGAGAATTACAGTATTCGATCCAGCGGTAAAAATCTTCCACGGGCAAGCTGCGCAAATTTGCGGCGAGATACGGCTCGCTGCCGGCCAGTTTGCAGAAATGCACAAATTCATTGGTGCCGAACAGATTGGGATCGTATTTCTGCGGAATATTTCCCTGGTCGCGCACCAACGCTTCGCCGGCCCAGAAATTTGTGCGCCGGGGCCGCTGTGCAGCGGGGCCCACTCCGTCTTTCCAGTCGTAGCCGTCCGCGAAACAGCCGCCGGGCCAGCGAATTACTGGCGATTTGATCTTGCGCAGCGCATCCACCAGATTCTTGCGAATGCCCTGGGTGTTCGCGATTTTGGAATTTTCGCCGACCCATATTCCGTCGTACACCACTCCGCCGAGATTCTCCGTGAAGTGGCCGTAGATGTTCGGCGAGATGGTGCCAAGCGGTTCATCCAACAAAACTTCGATGCGAGCGTCCGCCGTCGCCGCGTAACTGAATTGGCGTGCCAGCAGCGCGGAACCAATTCCCAGTGCTGCGTTGCGGATAAATCTCCGCCGTTCGATGGTCATAAAATCCCTCTATGCCACAGCTCATCGTTTGGCGGCGCTGGCGAGCGCTGACGACCTCTCGCTCGGGTTGCCGGAGCAAGAGGCAGGCACCCGAGAAACGCCTGGTAACGCGCAACGACCGGGCGTGCATATCTAGCACCGAGAAAACGCTTACTGCAACTGAAAAATATGGCATTACTGCGGTCGCATGGACCCGCGAGCCGCAACCGCAGTGAGCGCAACCTACACTTTATTGCGAATTCTGTCTCAGTTTGCGGTAGCGGCGGATCAGGCCGTTTGTTGAGCTATCGTGCGCGAGCTTGGGCTCGGTGGGGCTTTCGATTTCCGGAATGATGCGCTGCGCCAGAACTTTGCCGAGTTCCACGCCCCACTGGTCGAATGAATCAATGTGCCAGATGGTGCCTTGGGTGAAAACGCTGTGCTCGTAAAGGGCGACGAGCTTGCCGAGCGCTTCGGGCGTGAGCTTGTCCAGGAAAATTGTGTTTGACGGGCGATTCCCTTCGAACACGCGATGCGGAACTAGCCAGTCCGGCGTGCCTTCTTTCTTCACTTGCTCGGACGTCTTGCCGAACGCCAACGCCTCGGCTTGCGCGAAAACGTTCGCGAGAAGCATGTCGTGGTGATGGCCGACGGGATTGATCGCCTGCGCGAACGCGATGAAGTCGCACGGGATGAGCTCAGTTCCCTGGTGAATCAGCTGGTAGAAGGAATGTTGGCCGTTGGTGCCCGGCTCGCCCCAATAAATCGCGCCAGTCTGGTAATTCACGTGAGTGCCGTCGAGCGTGACGTGCTTGCCGTTGCTCTCCATCGTCAGTTGCTGCAAATACGCGGGGAAACGCTTCAGGTACTGCTCGTAGGGGAAGACGCCGGAAGTTTGCGCGCCGAAAAAGTCGCCGTACCAGATGGACAGCAGGCCCATCAGCACCGGTAAATTTTGTTTGAACGGCGCGGTGCGGAAATGTTCGTCAATTTGATGAAAGCCGCTGAGCATCGCGCGGAAATTATCCGGACCGATGGCCAGCATGGTAGAAAGGCCGATCGCGGAATCCATCGAATAGCGCCCGCCGACCCAATCCCAGAATTCGAACATGTTCGCGGTATCAATACCGAACTTGGTGACTTCGGCCGCGTTGGTGGAGACAGCGACGAAATGCTTGGCGATGGATTTCTCATCGCCACCGAGCCCCTTGAGCGTCCAGTCACGCGCGGTGTGTGCGTTGGTCATAGTTTCGAGCGTGGTGAAAGTTTTCGAAGACACGATCCAGAGAGTTTCGGATGGATCAATATCGCGAACGGCTTCGGCGAAATCCGTGCCATCCACATTGGAAACGAAGCGAAACGTCAGCGAGCGGTCGCTGTAACTTTTGAGCGCTTCGTAAGCCATCACCGGGCCAAGATCGGAGCCACCGATGCCTATGTTAATGATGTTGCGGATGCGTTTGCCGGTATGGCCTTTCCAGGCGCCGCTGCGCACGCGGTCGCAGAAGCCGGACATTTTGTCGAGAACGGCGTGGACGCCGGGCACCACGTTTTCACCGTCAACAATAATGGACGAACCTTTAGGCGCGCGCAGAGCCACGTGCAGCACGGCGCGTTTTTCCGTGATATTGATTTTTTCTCCGCTGAACATTGCGTCAATGCGTTCGCGCAGGCGCGATTCGTCGGCGAGTTGCAGCAGCAGCTTTATTGTCTGGTCATCGATACGGTGCTTAGAGTAATCGAGGAAGATGCCCGCGGCTTCCAGCGTCAGGCGCTCGCCGCGCTTGGGGTCGTCCGCGAAAAGTTTACGCAAATGTAATTTCGAAATCTTCTTGTAGTGCGCGGTGAGAGCTTTCCAGGCTTTGCGTTTGGTGAGAGGAGCGATGGCTTTCGCCTTCGCCGTTGCCGCAGACTTTGCGCGTGTTGCCATGTTGGTGCTCCTTTATGAATGCGTCGTTACAAGTACTGACGCGGGGCCCGCGAGGAATTTTACCGGATTCGTACCATTATTTATAGCGCGGAAGGAATTCGAGAGGGACCGCTGGGGATGCACCCGAGGCATGCTGCGAAGCGCTGATATCATCGACGAAGAAGTCGATGGCAAGCGAAAACGGCTTCGTCACGGCGCAATCGCGATTTATTTTTTGCCAGGTTGCGGCGGCGAGGTGGCTTTTGCCAAACACTGACGTTCGATCACGCCCGTGGCCAGCTTGTACGTCGCACATGTCGCGCGCGCGGGATCGAGCGGGCGCGCCAGAAAATTATTCACTTCCGGACTTAGGCTTGGATGCGCGTTTTTCCACGCGGTGTCAATGCAGGCCTGCTCTTTGGGAGTCAAGTGCCAGGAAAGCGGCGGGTCCAGCGGACACGCAACGCCATCGGACATTTCGCCAGAAGCCGGAGGCGTGTAGCGAACGAGCATCCAGGTTGTTTGGAATCCATCGGCGTTGAGTTGCCTCTGAAGGTCTTCGCCGATTGCCGTATCTCGAACGACTTGGCCTTCGGATCGGACGGTGAGCATGGTGTTGATCGGAGAACTGAGCTGGTAGTACCATTTTTTCAATTTTTCGGTATCGGTCGGCTCGCTGTTTGGGAAGGCATCGAGCTGCAGAATCAAAATTCGCTTCGAGCCAGGTGCGGAAGCGCTGACGGCTTTTTTCAGCCATTCCGAAAGAATAAAAACTCCCGAATTGTCGAAGTATCCGCCGTCCCCGAGATGCGCCTTATCGGGCGGATTGTCCGGGCGCGCTTCGGGAGAGACATAGGGGAACGCGGCGGACATGCGCGCGGCAGTCTCCAGAAACACGTCGCGGCCGGGATAGTTTTGCTGCAGGCTGCGCACGCAGTGGTATTGGTGCGCTTCGGTTGGATCGCAGCCGGGAAACTGGTTATTGGTAAAAACAAATGGATCGCCGGTGAGCGCGTCGGTGGAATTCAGCAACAGCGCCGGCCAACGGGGATTGCGGTGTTCTCCGGCCAAACGCCGCTCGGTGTGCTGGAAGCGCGCGCTCTTCAGCAGAGAACGTTCCAACGCCCAACCGCGATCCGCGCGGCTCCAGGAAGTTGCCGGCCCGGGAAGAAACATGCGGCGCAGGTCGGGATGAGTGAGGCCCCAGGCAACAGCTTCGAGACTGGAATTTTGCGCCCATTTTGCGGGAGAGTCGTCGTTGGGTGGAGCTTCCAAACAGCGCACGTAGAACATCGCGCCGACCGAACCGCCGGACACTCCGCTAATGGCGACTACGCTTTTCTGGAAGCCGTTGACGGAGGCATCAGCGCGCAATCCGCAAAGGACTTGGCTGGTCCACGCGGCGGATTGGATGCCGCCGCCTGCCGCAGCTACGACGATCAGCGGCTCCGGAGCATTTTGAAACGCCAATTCCGGCGTGGGCAGTGCGGCGGTGTTCTGCTGCTCCACGGTGGAGAAGACATGATCAGAACTGCCGAGCTGCGCCACCGAAAAAAGAAATACCGTGAGCACCGCTAAGACCGGGAAACGAAAACGATCCACGAGGAACGTGAGACCCGCGAGCAGACTGCTCCAAAAAATGAGGAATAGCAGCAGAAAATCCAGCACCGAGTTGGATGGGCCGCCGCCTCCCCAGTCATATACATTGCGCAGTTCACGTAGGGTGCTCTCACCGGTGATCCAGTAGAAAACGAGAAAGATGGACAGCACGATCATCACGAAGCGATGGCCGGAATGCAGCGCAGCGGGATGGCCTGCTGTGGGCTCGCTGGCATAGCCCGGACCGAGGCGCGCGATGCGGCGGCTGAAGAAACCGTCGTGCGCGGCGTAACTGCCGGGAGCGGCTTGCGCGCACGTGCCGCGTTTGAAGGCGCGAATCCAATCGCCGCCAAAAATTTTGCGGATGATGAGAAAAGCGGGAAAGGCAAAGACTTCCAGCGCGTCGTCGTCTTCCGGCTTGGCGAACCTTAAGGCGCACAAAAAGAAAATCATGACGACGAGCAGGCCGAGAAGCAATCCGCAGAACGAGTAGAACAGGAAACCGCCGCGCAGGCCGATTAGCACGCGTCCTGCCTCGCGCATGAAACGGTAGATGGAAAACAGAAATACGAAGCAGCTGATTCCGCCGTACAGGTACAGAAATGCCACACCCCACAGCGAGACGCGATCCTGCGGAGCAGGCTGCGCGATCCAACCATCGGCGCGCTCCTGTCCATAGAGCAAAATCAGGAAACAGCTGGTGATCGCCGTACTTACGAGCAGCGACGCGAGGAACGTGGCCGTCAACACCTGGGGCAGGGCCAAGTCCGCGACGCCGTGAAACATGGAGGTGCCGAAGGCCCAGGGCAGGCCAAAACCGAGGATGGTCAAGAACAACAGCGGGACGCGCATCATGTAAACGAGAAGAAAACGCCTGCGCCAGATCTGCATGGCAATCTCCTGCTATCTATGTACGAGGAGGGTATATGGCGCGGATGGTAACAGGGATTGCGGAATTGCTACAGAGAAAAATCGGCTGCGGGCGCGTCGCCGGCAGGCCATGCGGTGAGCCGGCTCATGTTTCCGATCTGGTGCCATTTTCTCATCCGGTGCGCAGCATAGTTCCGGCAATCGCGAGCGAGGCGACGCGCTTCATTTCATTTTCGCCGCTGAGTGCTCGATGAAACAATCTGAGCCACAGCGAAACATTAATTGCCCCAACTTCTGACACCGGGCAACGTATCGTACTACGAGCACCGACTTCCTCGAACCTTTCAAGTTCCCATTACCGGGTGCCAGTCAGTGGCCGTCGAAGCGGGCGCGATTCCACAGAAGCTCCAGTTCACGGTTACGGCATGAATCATGAGTTAGGCTGGCAAAGCTTTTTGTTTGATATTATGAGAACAAATGAAACTGAATACGCTGCAAGAAACCAAGTCAACAATTCGGTTCTCTGCCAAGTTGTTTCCGCCTGAGGCGAGCGAAAGGATTGGATCGTGGATCATTCTAACTCTGCCCAAGAACGCGAGTGCGAAGCTTCCATTACGGGGTAGGACGATGGTGGAGGGGACCATCAATGGCTTTCCTGTTCGAGCCGCTCTCGAACGAAACGGCAAAGGATGTCACCGGCTGAGGGTTAACAAAGTCATGCGCGACGCCGTACGCGCAAATGCTGCAGACGCGGTGATGGTGGAGATTGCGCGGGCCGGAGAAGAACCGGAGATCAGAGTTCCAATGGATCTACGCAAAGCTCTTGCCGCGGCTCCGGTCGCGCAGGCAGGGTGGGAGGACATCACACCAATGGCGCGTCGGGACTGGATTTTCTCGATAATCTCCGCCAAACAACCGGAAACGCGTCGGCGGCGCATCGAGAAAGCGTGCGACATGCTTGCCTCTGGAAAACGACGCTCATGTTGTTTCCCCGGAATACGGTGGCTGATGGCAAGAAACGCAAAATCATGCGGAATGTGGCGTCCGTTGCCGAGCTCAAAGAATCATAGTTCACCGAGATCGACACGTCCTGACTAACGCGGTAATCGTCTATTTGGATCTTCAAGCCTCCGAGTGCGCGAATCACCGCACGCGGCCTGAAAGCGCCGACGATACGAGTTGGAAAATCAAATAAGTTGTTATGCTCCGCATTCGGCTTTATCGCAAAACGACCGTTGTAGGATGAATGTTGCCCTCATCAAAACTGCTTTGCGTTCTGCCGCTCCTGTTTGCGATCCCGGTCGCCGCACCGCAAACCCCGCTGCAAGCGGAACCGAAGCCGCTATTCAAGTTTCAGGAAGTCATGATCCCCTCGCGCGACGGAGTTCGCCTGCGAACTGTGATTCTCACTCCCGTTGACCGGCAGGAGCCTCTGCCCATCTTGTTTCGCCGCACACCCTACGGAGTCCCCGATAAATTTCCGGCGCAAATGCCGCCGTCGATGCAGGAACTCGCGCAAGACGGCTACACTTTCGTAATCCAGAATCTGCGCCGGCGCTTCAACTCCGAAGGCGTCTTCAATCTAGCTTCTTGGATGGACTTGCGATGCTTATCTGCCCGAGCGGCACAGGCGCTAGTCCTTGTGATAGTGTCGCCGAGTTGGACGATAACTACAAACTCTGGGCCGCCGAACGATGCGCATGGCTATTGGTAGTTTTACCAGTTCACCTAATCTGCCTTCGATTATTAAACTACCAGGGGCACCGCGTCCGCCCGTCATATCAACATCAGGGGGCTGCTACGCGCCCGCCTGAATTCGTGTACAGTGGTCG
The DNA here is from genome assembly GCA_963710845.1 of uncultured Acidobacteriota bacterium. GTDB lineage: Bacteria > Acidobacteriota > Terriglobia > Acidiferrales > UBA7541 > Palsa-295. Next base: position 138,021 of record CAVQBU010000002.1, read on the forward strand.
GGCGTTTGCAATGCGCGCTAGCGCGCTGAATAACTAACAAGATCCCGCTAAGGAGAACGAGATGCAACGCGTTGAAAAGATGATTTTGGTGCTGCTGTGCATGGTATTGACGGCAGGAGTGTGCATTGCGCAAACACAGCAAATGGAGCCGGCGGAGCCTTCTGAAAATGTGATCAGCGGTACCGTCGCCGCGATTGGCTATCCGGTCGGCGGTGGTGGCACAAAGGTCACCATGGTGGCAACGCAGGCTGCATCCCAAGCCAGCGGCGAAGCCAGGGTGGAGGCCAAGAAAGGCGGGACAGACGTCTCGTTGAAAGTGGCGGGAATGCCGCAACCCACTGTGCTGGGTGCCGAGTTTCTCACCTATGTCTTGTGGACGGTCACTCCCGATGGGACCACCACCAATCTTGGCGAGGTTCCCATAGACAAAACGGGTCAAGGCAAACTGGATGTGACCGCGCAGTCGCAGACTTTTGCTCTGATCGTCACTGCGGAACCGTACAATGCAGTTCATATTCCCAGCGAGCTCGTCGTTCTTGTCAACGAAACCCGCAAAAATACCAAGGGGAAAATCTATCCCAACAATAGTTACAAACTGATGCGGCGCAGCGAATACACCAAACAGGGTAATCCGCTGGCCCTAACGCCGGACTTGAAGAAAATCCCGCTCGACATGTATGAAGCGCGCAATGCCGTGGAAATCGCGAAATCGCGCGGCGCCGAGCAGTACGCCCCGGAAATTTTTTCCAAAGCACAATCCAGTCTGCAGATGGCGGAAAACGCGCTTACCCAAGACTCCGGCAAGAATCAGGTCATCTCCGCCGCACGTCAGACCATCCAGTTTGCCGAAGATGCTCGATCCCTGGCAGTACGACGAGAGACAGCGCAGCGCATTCAGCAAGAAAAGGAAGCTGCGGCGGCAGCGGCCGCGGCACAGGCAAAAGCGGCAGCAGACGCGCAGGCGGCCGAGGAGGCGCGCCGCCAGGCGGAATTGACAGCAGCGAAAGAAGCCCAGATGAAGGCAGAGGCTGCGGCCCAGGCAGCGCAGGCTGCATCTCAAGCTGCAGCCAAGCAAGCAGCTTTGCAAGCTAAGGCACAAGCGGCCAAGGACGAAGCTGCGCGGGCCCAGGCTGCAACAGAGGCCTTGCGTGCCCAGCTCTTGCGTCAGCTCAACGACGTGTTGCAGACCACAGACACGCCGCGCGGCCTCGTCGTAAACATGGCCGACGTACTCTTCCAGACGGGAAAGTATGCATTGAGCACCGACGCCCAGTTAAAGCTAGCCAAGCTTTCCGGGATCATTCAAGCGCATCCGGGATTGAACCTGGCGATCGAAGGTTACACCGACAACACGGGGACGGCCGATTTCAACATGACGCTTTCTCAGCAGCGCGCCGACACGGTACGGACATTCCTGATTACTCAAGGACTGTCACCCGACAGTATTTCCTCAAAAGGACTGGGTGAAGCCGATCCGATCGCCGACAACAGCACGCCCGCAGGACGCAAGCTCAACCGGCGGGTGGAAATAATTGTCAGCGGTTCAGTGATCGGCGTCCAGATCAGCAACTGATTGCCAATTGAAAGCTGTAAGGCCAACTATCCCTAGAGGCGGCAAACTTGCTCTTTGCAGCCGTGGGGGCTCGACGCAACTGCAAGGAGAAAAGCCATGGGATTCATCGCTTGGATCATTGTCGGATTGATCGCAGGTTGGCTCGCAGGCCAGGTTATGAAAGGCGGCGGCTACGGTGTGCTTGTGGACATCATCCTCGGCGTCCTCGGCGGATTAGTGGGAGGCTGGGTCTTCGGGGCATTAGGCATCTGGCCGGGCGGCGGGATGATTGGTTCGATCATCGTGGCTCTTGTTGGCGCGGTGATTTTGGTTGGGATCACGCGCCTCATAAAAAGAGCCTGAAACAGGGCTCTCACTGAAAGCAAATCGTGCCTGTGGCGCGAAATATTCACCATGCCCACTTGCTCGAGGTCGTCAATCGCCGCGCCCAGGCCAACTGCAGCAGCGATTTTGCAGGTACCCGCTTCGAAGCGGCGCGGGTCGATACGTTGTCTTTTCAAACGTGACGTGCTGAATCAAGTTGCCGCCGCCGTGCCACAGTTGTGTGTTCTCCAGAGTATCCACCTTGCCGAACACGACTCGGCCAGTGCGAAAGTGGTGCCTTGCAACAGGCCATTCACAACGGAGTCTGCGCAACTCTGAAAGCGCGGGATTACTTTCCGGAAGACGCACAGCGGCGCTGTATCCCAATATTCTTTCAGGTACACGCTCGAACAAGCTGTTCTTGCTGCTTTCTGGCTGTGAAATTCCGCCGTGCTAGAATGCGCTCTGTCATTCGGGATTTTTCCGGGTCGGGAGTGCGCGTGACCGACGAGGGTCCTCGCCTAGCGCTTCACGGCGATCGAGAGTTCGATGAGTAAGCACATCCTCTGGGCAGGGGCGATGCTGTGCGTTTTCGTGCTGCCGTATTTCGCCTCGGGGCGAACATCCGCTGCGACGACGACGCTCATCAGTAATCTCGAAACGATTGATATCGAATCGAAGGTCCGCACCGTCGTTTATTCCGCACCTGAGCATTTCGAGGCGCCGAATTGGACGCGCGATGGCGCATTTTTCCTATTCAATCAAGACGGACGGATATATCGCCTGCCTGTTGCCGGCGGAAAGCCGGAAGTGATTGACACGGGATTCGCCATCCGTTGCAACAACGATCACGGCATCTCGCCGGATTCAAAGTTCATCGCGATCAGCGATCAATCGCAAGGCGACCATAATTCGCTCGTTTACACGATTCCGTTCGGCGGCGGACCGCCGCACCGCGTCACGCAGAACTCTCCCTCCTACTGGCACGGATGGTCACCGGACGGGAGCACGCTGGCATTTGTTGGCGAACGAAACGGGGACTTCGACATTTATTCAATTCCAGCCGCGGGCGGCACGGAAACGCGGCTGACGACGGCCAGAGGCCTCGATGACGGGCCTGAATATACTCCGGACGGAAAATATATTTGCTTCAATTCGGTGCGCACCGGCATCATGCAGATTTGGCGCATGCGTCCTGATGGCAGCGAGCAAGAACAGATTACTCACGATGATTTCAACGATTGGTTCCCGCACATTTCTCCGGACGGGAAATGGATGGTCTTTCTGTCCTACGATAAAAGTGTGACGGGCCATCCGCCGAATAAGGACGTAACGCTGCGGCTGATGTCCCGCGAAGATGGGAAGATCCATGTTCTGGCGAAATTGTTCGGCGGTCAGGGGACGATCAATGTGCCGTCATGGGCGCCGGACAGCAAACGACTGGCATTTGTGAGCTATGAATTGAAGGATGCTCCATCGAACTACTAGTTTCCACTGCGATTCTCGTTGCCGTCCGAAACCCAGGTTATTCGGTTGTTCTAGCATCGCCGAAGTCGCGCAGGCTGAGTCGCCAGACGGTATCTGTGGAGAAAAATCTCGACATCGCTTCTACCACGGCCGACAATGCAGTCCTTCGAGCGCGGGCTATCTGCGCAAGAAAGGACAACGAATGAATTCTTTAACACGCAGGACATTCATGCAGATCAGCGCCGGCTCCGTAGCCGCCGGAGCAAGATCCAAGATCAAATTGCTGGAACCGGCAGCGTTGTGGGGTGCAGGCCGCGCGGTGGCACCCAGCGATACCGTCCGATTCGCATCGATCGGCACGGGCACGCGCGGATGCGAGCTGCTCGATGCGTCGCTCGCGGTGCCCGGTGTCGAATGCGTCGCGGTGTGTGATCTTTACGACAGCCGGCACGAGGCGGCGCAAGAAGCCGTGAAGAAGCAGGTGCCCGCAACGCGCAATTATAAAGAGATTCTCGACCGTAAGGATGTGGACGCGGTAATCGTGGCGGTGCCCGACCACCAGCATCGCAGAGTGGTGGTGGATGCTTGCGCGGCCGGGAAAGATGTTTACTGCGAAAAGCCTATGTCGCACAACGTGGAGGACGGCTTCGCGATGGTAGATGCGGTGCGAAAAGGAAATCGAATCATGCAAGTCGGCAGCCAGCGCGTCAGCTCCATCGTGTATGAAAAGGCGCGCGAGCTGTACTCGTCGGGGGCGCTTGGCGAAGTTTTCCTGATCGAGGGGTCGTCGAACCGGAATTCGCCGAGCGGCGCTTGGGTGTATCCGATCCCGCCAGACGCGAGCGAGCAGACCATTGATTGGAATGCTTTCCTGGTAGGTGCCCCGCAGCGCCCGTTTGATGCGGCACGTTTCTTCCGTTGGCGCTGTTTCGCGGATTACGGCGAGGGTTTGGCGGGGGACCTTTTCGTACATCTGCTTTCGGGAATTCACTTTGTTGCGGGGATCGATGAAGTTCCGCAACGCGCGCAAACAACCGGCGGACTATTTCGTTGGAAGGACGGGCGCGACTTCCCCGACGTGATCGAGACAGTTTACGACTATCCGAACTTCCGCGTGTCGCTCTACTGCAATCTGAACAATGCTAATCAAGGCGGCGAACCGATCAAATTCCAGGGCACGAAGGGCACGATGGAACTTCTGAATCAGACGCTGACATTTACGCCCCAAGATATTGTTCCCAAGCCGGAGACATATTCGACCAAGGGTTGGCCGGCGCGGCTTCGTAATGCGTATCTCGCCAAGTGGGCGGCCGAAAATCCGCAACCTGCACCGCTCGATTATAAGACGACGGTCCAGTCTGAGATTTTTACGGCGCCGGCCGGCTACAGTGACGTCTCGGCGCACCAGGCGAATTTCTTCAATGCCGTACGGACGCGCAAGCCCACTGTGGAGAATGAAGTGTTCGGCAATCACACCGCGATTGGCTGCCATCTGGCAAACTACGCGTACTTCAAGAAAACGATTGCGACGTGGGATGCGGATTTGAAGGCGATTCGCGGCTAAGCACAGCTCGGGCAAGTTATCGAGATGACCATCACTTCGGAACAGGGGCGGTGACCATGCGAGGGATCTCCAGAAGGAATTGTTTGTGGACTGCATCGGTGTCGGTGGCTTTGGCCGCCGCGTGTACCGATGTACCTTGGCTGGTAGCGAATCCGCTGGGCTTGCCACTCGGATTGCAACTCTATTCGGTCAGGGATTTGTTGCCGAAGGATTACGAAGGAACGCTCCATCAGCTGAGTGCGATTGGTTACCGTGAGGTCGAAGCTGCGGGATTTTTTGGCCGCAGCGCGAGCGACGTGAAACACGCCATGGATCAAGCCGGACTGCACTGTGTGAGCGCCCACTATTCATATGCAGACCTGGCGCCACATCTGGACGAGGTGATCCAGTTCGGCAAAACGCTCGGGCTGGAGTACATCATCTGCGCTTCGCCCGGGCTTCCCGATGGGTCGCACGCGAAATCCACGGATAACAAGATTGTCCGAGAAGCTATGACGCTCGACGACTGGCGCTGGAATGCGGAGCAATTCAATCGCATCGGAGAGCGCGTGAATGCGGCTGGAATCAAATTTGGATACCATAATCATACGGCGGAGTTCCGCGCGATAAGCGGTTTGGTAATTTACGACGAGTTGCTGCGCCTGACAGATCCCACGAAGGTAACGATGGAAATGGACTGCGGGTGGGTGATCGTAGGCGGCAAAAATCCCGTCAATTACTTGCAGCGCTATCCTACGCGTATTTCCATGCTGCACGTGAAGGACTTCAAATTGAGCGGCGCGACGGCTTCCGATACAGCTCCACCGGCTTCCGCCGAGTTGGGCCGCGGAAGCATTGACTACCGTCCGATTTTCGCGGCCGCAAGCAAGGCCAATATCACGCATGTGTTTATCGAGCAGGAGCAGTACGACATGCCACCGATGGAAGCTCTGAAGATTGACGCGGAGTATATGAAAGCATTGACGGTCTAGTGCGCAGGACTTCCGGATTCAATTTCCCGGCGAGCGCATCGCAACCTCTCCGCGGCGCGCTACAACCACCACGCAGCCGACGGGCGCTCACGAATCACGATCTCATTGAGGAAATTCGCAGCTTTCGTAAGCCCTTCTTCCGCGGAAAGCAGACTGTCTTCGTGTTCGATGGAGAGCACGGAATCGTAGCCGAACATTCGCAGCGTCGAAATGAATTCGCTCCACCATTCAGCGCCGTGGCCGTAGCCGCAGGTGCGAAAAATCCAGCTTCGCGCGCGCTCGTGGGTGTAGGGCTTGGTGTCTAGCACCCCGGCGCGTTGCAGATTACTCGGGTACAGCTGCGTATCTTTTGCGTGCACGTGGAAAATCGCCCCTTCCAACACGCGCACTGCGGCTATGGGATCAATGCCCTGCCAAAACAAATGGCTGGGATCGAAGTTGCAACCGACGACAGGCCCGGCGATCGCGCGCAGCTTTAGCATCGTCTCTGGACTGTAAACTACAAATCCAGGATGCATTTCGATGGCGATCTTCACGCCATAATCCTGCGCGAATTTCGCATGCTCGATCCAATAAGGCGCGACCACTTCATTCCATTGCCAGTCGAGCACCTGCAGATATTCTGGAGGCCATGGGCAAGTGACCCAATTGGGCGCGGTGGCGCGCGGCGAATCGCCCGGGCATCCCGAAAAATCAATCACCACTGGTATGCCGAGCTTTTCGGCCAGCAGGATCGTCTTGCGGCTAACCTCTCGGTCTTTTGCTGCTCGTGCCGTATCGGGATGCAGGACATTCCCGTGACAACTGAGAGCACTGATATGCGCGCCATGATCGGCAAGCACCTGCTGAAACGCCGCGAATGAGCGGCTGTCGTCCAGCATTGCTAACTTACAGTGCGCATCACCAGGATAATTCCCCGTTCCAAGTTCGACTGTATTGATGCGCAGCGCAGCAAGCTTCTTCAGAACGTCAGGCAGCGAAAGCTGCGAGAGCAAAGGTGTGAAGACTCCAACACGCATGGCGGCCATTATCTCCTAACGCCGCTCCGCGCCCCACACTTCTCTACCGTTTGACGGCCTTGATGTTACCGGCGATTTTTATACCGGGTGAAATGAGGGAATTCGCGTGGGGGAAAATTTGATCTAGAAGTTGTTTGGATTCTCGCCGTTGCAATTGCGATTCCGCATGCCGCAGCCGCAGCAAGTCAACGTGTTCGCTGGGATGAGTCGAAAAACGCGCCAAAATCCGCAACAAACGCGAACAAGGGTCAGAATGCTAGCTGAGGCTCCGGCTGGTTTAGCCAACGCAAGAGAATCAGAAAGATTTTGGCAGGGGCAGTGCGGATCGAAAGCATCCCTAAATCCTACAAGTCCTGTAGTTGGACGGCGTAACGCCCTCACTGAAAAAACGCAACTGCTGATTCTGCTGATTCTTGAAACGATCAGAAGAGGGCAAGTGACCCGAGAGCCTCATTCCTTCGCGCGCTGCCCGGGGGCTGGGTCGTCGCAATCGATTATTGCAGGATAGATCGAGTGGACAACTCGAACCGGCGCAGAATACGACAAGCACACGATACGCGCCGCACCTGTGAGCGGCGCAATGCCTCCACAGGTTCCCCTCCAGCCAAAACGAGCTGTTACTTTTGACAATACCGTCCGGAGATGCACCTTGGGCAAGATAAACGAATCGTGTCGGGCAGCTGACCGGGACATCGGAGATGGCGATGAAATCATTGGCGTTGGCAGTGCGTTTCTCGATCGTACTTTGGATCTTTTTGTTGGTGGTTGTCGGACCATGTCGCGCCCAAGTAACTTCGTCTCAGCCCGCCTCCGAAATGCTCGCGACCAGTGACGAGAGCACGACAGCGGTGCCAGTGTACGCGGCGGCTGACCCACTGACAGCATCCGATCCCGTGGTTCCAGTGGCAGCTCCCAGTGCCTCAGCTCTCACAACTTCCGCGGTGGCACCCCCAAGTGCGGCCAGTGAGAGCGATTGGCACTTCGCCATATCTCCCTATCTCTGGGTTCCTTGGGTGTACGGCTCCGTCGGCGCAAACGGCTTCAACTTCCACTATTACGCGAGTCCCGATGAGCTGTTCTCGCATTTTCGCTTTGGATTGTTGGGGCTGTTCGACACTCGCTACAAGCGAATCGTAATGCCGCTCGATATGATCTGGCTCAGGCTCGGGGACGATAGAGCGCTGCCGCTCTCGCCCACTGGAACGGTGGCTAACGTAAAATTGGACATGTTCATCCTCACCCCTAAAATCGGTTACCGGGTGATTGATACAAAGATGATTAAGATTGACGCTCTGGCGGGAATCCGTTACTGGCATGTCGGACAGAACCTGCAGTTTACCACCAACACTCTGAATTTCTCCGCGTCGCAGAACTGGGTAGATCCATTGGTCGGTGGGCGTATTACCGGGAATCTCTCGGAGAAGGCCAGCGTTGTGGTTGCCGGTGATGTCGGTGGCTGGGGTACCGGCTCACAATTGGATTATTCGGTCGGCGCTTTTCTCGGTTACAGAATCAAGCCCGCTATAGCGTTGCAGGCTGGCTATCGCTACATGTCCGTAGACTATACAAACGGAGACAGGCTCCTGAACCTCAACATTTCTGGCCCGATAATTGGTGTAACCATCAACCTCAAGTGAGGGTAGCGAGGGATAAGTAGCCCATTCGGCGATTTCCGCGATTAGATTTCGTGAAGTTGTGGGATGCCGGAAGTTTCTTCCCTCCGTAATTGGAATGCGGATTGGAGAAGCGCTCGCACTGCGCGTAGAGGATTTGGACTTCCGGCGCAAACTGCTAAGCGTCAAGCACTCTATCAACCTAGGATAGATCGGGACGCCCCAAAGCCCGGCCAGTATTGCCGATCTGCCGATGCCCACAACGCTCGCGTCTCGCCTGAAGGAGTACATCGGGTCGCGGCACTATCGGAAGATCGACCTCGGGCTATTGTTTGCGAATCGCCGGGGCCGCCCCTGTTGAGCGAATAACCTGCTGGAACAGAAGCTGCGCCCGCTGCCTACCGAACCGGGAATACCGCGTGCCGGGTTTCACGCTTTCCGCCACGGTGTGGCCAGTGAACTGATTGATAGTGGAGCGCCGATTACAGTTGTACGAGCGCAGATGCGGCACAGCGATCCACGCATCACTCTCGGCCTGTACAGGCATGTCGTCCCGCAGTCCCTGCGTGATGCCGTGAGTAGTCTGGCCGCTCGGCTCGGGGGTCAATTGCGACTGAGTCCCGAATTGCTGAATCGGCTGCTTGAAACTGCTTTGTTTCAGTGAGTTTGGTAGGGGCGGTGGGGATCGAAAATTCTACTATACTACCAAAACCCCACAAACAGCGGCGTTGCAACCGCTCCCATCGAGACAATCACTACAAACACTACAAACACTACAAAAGAATAATCCACTCAGCCACGTTCCGGATCGTGGTGAAGTAATACGCACGGGTGCGGGTTGGCAGCGCTGGACCGGCGCCCGTCACCGGCGCGTGAAGCGGCCTACCGAGATTCGATTGACGATGCCGTCGAGCTGATGCGGAGCATAGACGTGCGATTTCCAACCGCTTGCAAAACATGATGTCGAATCTTATAAAAATTGGAGGGCACACGATTCTTCGAGGCTTCTAAGATCAGGGACCGGCATGAAATTCATTCTACAAAAACACGCATAGGTTAAGAGTGCATCCTGGTAGCAATATCTAGCTACCTCTTCATGTTTCCCCGCTAACCATAGGCCCAGGACTTGGTTCCCGCTTCCGGTTTCGATGATCTTGTAAAAACTGCATCACCTTCTGCCCGTCCCGCGCCAATTTAGCCCATCGCGATGTTGTCTTGGGATTCTGTTCGATCCCGATGAACCTTAATCCATCAAAATCGAATATGACTTGCCGAAGCTTTTTCGTCCGACTCCGTGTGACGGGATAATGGTTGCCATTCGCTGCGACGACAGCCCGCTTCTCTACAAGTACCTGTCGCCATATTGCAGTTGCGATTTCTTCAAACGAAGCCTTCATTGTCGAATTGTACCGCCGATTCCGCCAGCGATGTAAACTCGACGATTGCGCAGCGTAGTTCTTCCGTTCTTCCATTCTCCCGCCCGAATGCTGTCTTCTCCCGACAGTGTCTAACGTTAGACAGCGCCCGCGCGCCAGTTCTGGCAGTCTGAATGTCCCACTCTCGAAGGAGACGTATGGACCGCGAGTATGACTTGTTTGAAGTATTCCCAGACGGCGCGCTGATCTGGCGTTGCAGCGAAGCGGGACACGAGAAGGCGATCCAAAGACTGCGAGAATTAGCGGAGCTGACTGAAAATGAGTTTCGAGTGATGCACACTCTAACGAATACGCTGATCGCTTCTTTGAAAGGACGTAAGCCCTGAGGTCAGGCCACGCGGCGCTTAGCTCTGATTCTCACCAAGTTCGGAGACAAAAATTCGACCGGCAAGAGCCTCGCGGATGGCGGGCAACAAATCGCTGTCCATGCGGACTTTCACCACGTATCCCGAACCTCCGGCGTTCCGGCATGCGTCCACGAAATCGGGGTCCGAATGAACGGTCAAGAAAATTACTTTTGCTTTCGATCCGCATTCCATTGACTGCTTCGCGGCCTCGATACCGCTGAGCATCGGCATCGAAATATCCGTGACAACTATCTCGGGATTCAATCTGAGTGCAGCGTCTACGAGAGCCTTGCCGTTGTCCACGGTCCCGATAATGTCAAATTCTCTTCCAAGCAACTCCTGTACGAGGCTGCGAAGGGCACAGTTATCGTCTGCCACGAGTATGCGCATTTTGCTCATACACCCCGGGGGTTCATTCACATACACGAACAACTTTCGCGGGGGACCTATCGGCGAAGTAAGGATGCGACTTCATTGATGGCACCGCAATTAGTAGTTCTGCCAAGTAGTAAGGTTTCAGTGGTATGTGCGCTAACGTACCGATGCCCACCGACCAGTGGTAAAATCTGACGTTGGGGAGGACACTGATGACCTGCCGGAAATGCGGTTCGACCAGCCGCCGAAGCTTCAAATCCGAACTGACAATTGCTTTTCGGGAACCCGCGAGCGTTAATCTGTCTCCAGTTTATGTCTCCCAGGACCTTTCGATTTGTCTGGACTGTGGCCACGTCGAGCTCACAATTCCGCAGGCGTCGTTGGACCAATTGAAGCAGGTAGCGCTGGAAACAGACTCGCGGCGTTGATCGGTAAGGATGGCCGAACCCACAACGGTCGCGAAATCCCAGCCCGAGTCCCCGCGTAGTCGTCGTGCGTTCGCGCCCCGCACCCGAACATCTCTCCGAACCGTGTCGGGACAACAAGGCGAAGCCTGTATCAATGCATGGAGGTAGCTGCAAAGACTACTTCTTTGGGACCGTTGCATTCTTGTCCGCTTCGACGGTGACCTCGACGTGGGCACCGGGTTTAAGCGCTACCTCTTTGCCTTTTTCGTCTTGCAGAGTATTTTCGATGCGGATTTCACGGTAAAGGTGCTCGCCTCCTTCGACCGAAATCTGGGCCTTCTCGGGACCCACAATATTCGCAGGAATGATCTTTTCAACCGTTCCCGGCAGGGTTACAGCTGGTTTCTCGGGCTCGGACTTTGGCATTGAAATCTCCTTGGGGCTCGAAAACTCCCCGGCAGAGATTAGAACCACAAGGTTCGGGCGTCAAGCGGGAGCGGCAGCGCAGCAGTGGGGCACGCTTGAAGTCTATTTCTCGGAACGCCGAGTCCTCGGTGGGTCACTGCGTGGGGACCGCGCGCTTTTTGGCACTTATCTGCTTCCTTGCGGCGTTGACGGTCCACAGTCTTGAAGAGCGTTCTGCTGCATGATAGTGTCGCGGCATCCCCGCTGGAGGAATCATGATCATTGGCGAACGATTGAAGACTTTGCGTGAACAGAAGAAGTTGTCCCAAGGTGACATCGAAAAACGGACCGGGCTACTCCGATGTTACGTCTCACGTGTTGAGAACGAGCACACCGTTCCCTCCGTGGATACTCTGGAAAAAATGGCCCGAGCGTTGGAAGTCCCGATGTACCGGCTTTTCACGGACGAGGAAGACGTGAAGAAGCCGAATATACCCGCGGCAGCTAGTCGGAGACGGGCGGTCAATCCAGAAAAGGATCGCGAGCTTCGGGCCTTCGGGAAATGCCTTTCGCGTATGGGCGATACGGACCGCAGGCTTCTGTTTCACATGGCGTCCAAAATGGCGAACCGCGCTTAGCGAAGGTTCATTTTCAGTTTGGCCAATCGCTCTTGGGCCGTCGGGTTTCTTTCACGAAGCAAGATTCGCAAACTCTGATTCCGTTTTTAAGAGTGAAATCGACTCTTCGTGTGGGGTCGATTTCAGTGTCGCATTTCCCGCAAAGTTCAACCTGTGCTTCGCGCATTTCGGCCTCAAGCATTTCCGTGGTAATTGATTTTATCGACAGAGCGTTGCGCAAACTCTCGCCTCAATGCAAGCAAAGTGCACATAGCGTCTTGAATCTCGATTCGCTCTTCGCTTGAAACCTGGCTACCTAGTGAAGCACGGCTCCGAATTGCATCTTCCGCTGCCCTAACGCGATCCGGCCGTTTGGTTTCGTCGATCTCAAAAACAGCGGCCCGATAAAGCCGCCACCAGTTATCCTCGATCATATCGGGTTCCTAAGAAAAGGCTGCTCACGCAGCCCTGTTGTTCACCGAGGTCTCTTCATCGAAGCGCACGAAAGCGTAGAAGCGAGCGTCACAATTCAGGCAGCGGAAAGGCCGAATACCAAGGACTGCAAGAAGGTAACGTTCAACTGTGCCGCGCCGATGCGAACGAGACGTCTCGACGCTCCTGCACTGGGGGCAATTGCGTTTCGTACTCATGTCGATTCCGAATCGGTGAATGGCAGCAAGAGTTTGGCCGAACCGAGAACGCTCGCGATTTCCCAGCCCGAGTCCCCGCAAAGCGTTCTCGGTTCGGGCGCGGATAATCGCAGCAAAAAGAGATTCAAGCAATACAGGGAATTACTGATCTTGGTCCGTACGCTAACGCACAGAGAGCGCGGAAGGATTGATAGATCGGAATCCGAAGAACGAACTGCATTACATACTCAGTTCTCTCGGAGCAATTCTAGAACGCGGTCCATAAGATTTTCGTTTTTGCCTACCACCTCTGTAATACCGGCAGGCAGGTTTGAATCGTTGCGAATCAAGCCAGCATGTAAAGTGTGCAAGATTATCGGCGCATCGGGACAAATCTGGCGAAGCTTCGGCGCTGCGTCTATCCCGTTCATGCGAGGCATCGAAAGGTCCAAAACAATCAGGCGGGGACATCCTGCTGAAGCTTTTTCGATCGCATCAATTCCATCGACGGCGTCAATAACCGCAAGACCGTGCTTTTCCAGGTGCACTCGGAGCGCATCCCGGACCGACGCGCTGTCATCGACCACGAGCACGCGGCTTGGCATGTCATACACCTTCCCAGGTGTGACAGCCCATTCGCCGTAAGGCACCCAGTTATGTACGACAGCGTACCGAGTGCAGCAATAGGCCACAATACTCTATTCGCTGTACGTGCGTGACGAGTTCCTCGCGCGTGCAGCCGTCTATCCTTGTTGTTTTTACCGGGGTATCATTCGTGTAGCGATGCCCAGCGCGAGGAACGGGAATGGCTGAAAAATGGGACGTCTCTAGTTGGGACACGAGGCTCGGCCCGCGAGCAAAGCAATTCCACGGCTGTTTTGAAACTAGATTTGGCGCGGATCGCTATATCGAGACGGAGTCTCGGGAACATCCGGACAGGACGTACCGACTCGAAGAATGCCAGCATTCAGGACATGACAAGGCGGCGAGCGCGTGAGCGCAGCGCTATGTCTTGGGTCCGTTCACGGAAGCAATCAGAGTATTGCTGAGAACATGCATCACGCGAACCTCGTTCGACGTGCGCTCAGCTAATTCTTTCAATCTCCCAATTGCGTTTTAATGGCCCGATACCGTTTCTTTCCATATAACACCGCCATCAGGCAAAACTTCAAACAAGTCATAGTCGCGCTCCATGCAGCTCCTTTTCGGGCAGGTAACATACCATGCCACGATAGGGCCATCGGCGGCTGTCTAACATTGGACATACATAGGATCGTCGGACTGGTTGTTAGCGTGCGCGGCGGACGCGTTTCTTCTCGATTGCTTCGGCAGCGGAATACCTGCGATCCACGTGCGGCGCTGATCGCAATGCGTCTGTATTCAGGACACAACGCTCCGTGGCCGGGACGCCACAGGTAGGACAAGCTACTGAGGATATTTGGGCCAGCGTGAGACTTTTACTTTTCATCGAAATACAATGCGGAAATGCCCGCCGAGAAGCTGTTCAATTTGGAACACTTTTCACTTCGGCGGGATCGTCTACAGGGTTCACGGTATTGCACAGTGAATTACTAGGTCCATGATTGACTGGGAGGACAGCAACGTGGACGCAACCCAAGCCTGCCAGTCGCCACAACAGAAGCCCCGGACGATCCTAATCGCTGATGACAACGAAATGGTGCGAAAGACACTCCGTCGTGTGCTTGAGCGCGAAACAGAGTTCAAGATTTGTGGCGAAGCGACCGATGGACTTGACGCGGTAGCAAAGGCTAACGAATTGACGCCTGATTTGCTCCTACTGGACGTGAAAATGCCACGCCTCAATGGCCTTGAAGTGGCAGGAATTCTACGCTACCGGCAACCGAAGATTCGGATCATGATGGTGACCCTGTACGCCGAAGAACTCAACAACACGCTGACATCCCTCTTTGGAATCGATGCGGTGTTCGCGAAATCGGAAGGCGTAACAAAGCTGATCGAGCGTGTCGAGAATCTTTTAACCGCCTAGAATTCGGCACTGTTGCGTATTGGGCTTCGCGTCGCTCAAAAATCTCAACGCGATGCGATTGACAATGCCGTCGAGCTGATGCGCCGCTTGGGCGCGATTTCCAAGCCCTGCCAAACCTCGGTAGCTATTGAACTGTGCCTCTATTCGGTCGTTTGCGCTGCCGGTTGCCTACAGGCGCTAGTTCAGGATTCACTTCGTCGAGGATACCATCGCTTCTCAACCGGCGGCTGGCCAAGGTAGTTGACGGTTAGCCAATCTTCATGAGTCCACCCCGGGAAGTGTTTGTTGAGCCAGTCCGCCGCGGGGTCACTCTCAAGTCCCGTGAACGCTTCGGGGATCATGTTCGCGCCAGCATGATTGAACCTTTCCAAGTCACGGCGCAGCTCTTCGCGCTGTGACTCGCGCTCGCGAGCCCGTTGTGCGAGGGACTTGCCTTGCGGTTTGCGTCGCAATGCTTTGGGGATATCGGACCAGCGGAAGCTTTTCATGTAGTCACCTTGCGCAGTGCGGCAAGCCAGCTCGCGCTAAATTCAAGCGTGGTCGGTTGGACCTTGATTGCGTTCTCGTGTGATGCCCACGGCTCACCACCACAATGACGAAACCAGATCAAGTTTTCGTACAACGTGTTCGGCACCGTGTATGGAATTACGAGCAGATTCACGCGCTGATCCGCAAGGCCTTGTTCCTTCTGGCGGTCGTTATTCTGAACCTGTGCCAGCGCTTTCTCGCCGCCCCACGCTTCAACCGGCTGCCAATGATGGCGGCCACTTAGCTCGATAACAAAGCGCTCAGCCGGGATCAAAATGTCTGCATGGAGCTGCGGACGAGCGGGGATGATTCGTTGAACGCGAGTGGAGAACCCAACGCCATGCGATTTCAAAATACCAGCCGTGCGCTCTTCCGCGCGCGAGTTCGGGCGGCAACGTGGGCACCGGCGCGGGCGTGATCGCAACAGTAAGTTATGTGGAGTTGCAGCCCACTCGTGGCCGCAAAGGCGACAGGTGCAGTCGACCTTGTTGTCTCGACCAGTGTATGCACTCGTGACCAGCACTGACGGATTCACCACCAGCATCTCGGCGACGAATTCCTCGTGGGTCTTTTTGTGACCGCTAGGCATTACAGTTCCTTAATCAGCAAGTCCAGTTCGTCAAGAGTTTCTTCCATCACGCGGATTTTCTCCCGTGTTTGGAGCGCGAGCATCCGCAACTCGACGAGGCCGAATTCCGGCGGCAGCGGCGCATACTCGACACGATCACGCTGCACTCGCTGACACTCTGCCTTCGGTTCCTTCGCGAGCAGGCGACTTTCGTAATCTTTCTGCCACGCGATAACGCTGTCAGCGAGTCGTTCACACGCCCAGTCGGGCCCGGTGTATGAGTCCAACTGTAGTTTCTTTCCGAGGTCTGCAAGGATATTCTGATGAACAGTCGCTTGAGGCGCGGTGATTAAATCTAAGGTGTTCAGCCGGATGTACGATTGCATACGGTCGAAGTCCCGCGACCGTTCCGCCTTCCAACTCTGAATCTGTCTCTTGAAATCTATGGTAAAGGTCGCGCCCATCTTCCAAGCGTCGTAATTGGCAAGCATCGTTTCTAATGAGAAACCGAGCGCGCCCTCGTGCGGGATGTATAGTGGATTCCGTCCTTCGCGAACCCCTTCACGAAGTGCCTTGGCCCATTCTTTTTCAGTCGAGTAGGTTCGCGCGGCATCCTGAATCGCTTCTATAACAACCGGCATGTCCTCCATGAGGCTCTCAATCGCGTGTTTCGCGCAGTAAACCGCGTCGTAGGTTTCATCAGTGGGTTTCTTGTGCAGGCTGATCTTTTTCCCATGCAACGCTCGGTAAATCGACCGGCCAGCGGCAACTTCGTAAGTCAGTGCGCCGTCGTACTGATCCATGTCCATCTGCCGCTCACGCGCAATAATGTCCATCATGTATTCGAGAAAGTCTTTGACCATACTGCGTTCGTGGGCCTTTGCCGCTTTCGCCGCCGCCGTAGCAGCTTTGGCCTGCTCTGCCGTCTCGCGCTTCCTTCGCAAATATTCTGCCCTGTCTGCTTCGGACATTTCTTGCAGTCGCCGGGTCTCCGACGTGTCTATATAAAGGTAGCCACTGCCGCGCGATTTCGTCCGACTCCCGGCAGCACCTGCTCGTCCAGCTGCTGCTTTTTCTCTGCCTCTTATGAGTTCGTCCGCCTGTTCTCGTTCAAACTGGCTGATGACAATCACTTCCACCGTATTCGCTTCGCGGATCGCGCGCCTCAAGCTCGTGAGTTGATTCCCGGCGACGCGGTAGTCGCTCGGTGTTGAGGCGCAAATCCAGATCACACCTTCGCGGGATTTCCAGACTTGGTGGCGGGTGGAGCGCACGAGCTGGAATCCGTGTTCAGATTTAAGTGCGGCTATTTTTTTGAAGACATCGGACACTAACGTTCTCCTAACATTGATAAGCCTTTGGAGCCCACCCGGCTACGCCGAGCAGGCTCACCGGCTGCTACAGACTCGGCACAACCTCTTCGACGTAGTACTCGCCACCTTCGTCCGGTCCACACTGAGTGTCCGGGTAACGAGAACTCGTGTCTTCTTCTCGGCTTCCTTCAACCATCTTCCAGCTCAGGTTGACTCCCTCTTGCACTGCGCTTAGTGCAGCGTCTTCATCGACGGCAGGCACCAGCACTTCTTCATCCCAACGCACTATAACTGCTTTGCTGCAATCCCTTGTGATACGAAACGTCTTCGTCGCTGCCATATTTCCTCCGTACTAGGCGTGCCCGCGGTCGTCTGCGGGTTAGGCCTTTGCTTCCTTCGGTTCAAGCCGAACTTCGAACGTGAATGCCTTCGGCGAGTACAGCCCCATGTCCCCATCGCGTGCAACATCGAGCATCGTCTGATTGATCTGCTCGAAATCTCCCGCCAACTCCGGTACATCCTCAATAGCCGCCGCGACTTTGTCGAGCATCTGGATGGTTTCATCCGCACTCGCGTGAGTTGTGTAGCCAACGTTTTCACACGATCCGCAGTTGCACCGGTGGATGCAGAACCCAGCTTCGTCGAACGCCGTATGCAGTTTGCAAATCGGGGTGCCTTCCTCGTGCTTCGGGATGTCGAATGCTTCGCGCATATTCGGATCAACAACCCGTGGCGGCTTGGCAAGCCCTTCGGCGATCAACCGGGCTGATAGTTTGTCGAGAACTGGCTTGAAAGCAGTGTCATGGACAAAGCTCGCACGTTCTTCCCAAATTTCGGTCTGCTCGGCTATCTCGTCGAACTCCTCGTTCAAACGTTCCGGAACGACGCCGCCCTCCTGCTCCCACAGGTACGGCGTCAGAACTTCCCAATCACCGAAGTCTGCGAGGACGGTTTTCAGTTCGTCATAACTAAATGCCCGGAGTGGTTCGTACTCGATGGATGTAATAGTGTTGCCGGATCGCCGAGCGAGGAATTCCGCAGACAGGTCAACGATATAGCCGTCAACCGTGACCCAGCCGTGCGGAGCTGGGCTCGTGTATTCGAGCTTCCCGTGAAGGTGTTCCCACGCGCCCTCGACATACACTGCGCCGCCCTTCGCTGCGAGTGCGAGTGACTGTGCGACATGCCAGCCATCCTGCGCCTTGATGCCCAGCCGCGATTCAAGGGCTAGATGGGCTAGATGGTTGCGCCGGTGTTTTTGGTATTCGCGCAGTTCCGCAGAACCTTCCGGCAGTTGGAGGCCTATTAGTGTGCTGTCTTCACGACCGTCAAGTAGCCACTCGACGGTATTCAGATTCGCGAGCCACGGGGCCAGCTTCGCCCGTATTTTCGCGCGCTGCTTCGCTGGTACGTCCGGCAGTCGCAGTTGTGCGGCTGTTGGGTACCAGAGTTCTTCCTGTGTGACTGCTGTAACTGCTGTCGTTGCCATAGTTCCCTCCCATGGCGCGCTCGCGATCATTTGCGAGGTCGGGCCATTCTGCTAATCAAGACACGCTGAAGCGAGCCTCGACGACTGAATTAACTAAGGGAGCGAAACGGGTGGGTGCGCTCAGCAGCGCAGAAAATGATATTCTTCGGCCCAGCATAAGTCGGCTCCCTCGCGAGCTGATTTGTGTTAGAGGGTGGGACACCTTGCACGGTGTCTCCGCCCTCGCTTACTCAATCAGATATCTACTTTTACTCCATCCTTATCAAGGACAAGCTCGTTCTTTCGCAACATCTCGGCCACCATCCGGCGCAAAACACTAGACGTAGATCGGTCTTCGCTCTTGGCGAGATACTGAATCGCCTTCGCAGTTGCCTCGTCGCCGTGGAAGCCCATGAAGACCCGGCGGTCTTCCGAGCGCTTCTTCGGTCCCTGTTTCTTGCCCTGCTTCTTCGTTTTGCGTGAAGCCTTCATCACAAGAATGGTATCTTGTTTTGCATTCCTTGTCAAGGGTTAAATTGTGTTTTACACCACTCCTTGTACGTACCGGAACATTTGTACCATTGCGTTTCGGCCTCGGGTGCTGCATGGTGGAACAATGCCGCAGCTACCCAAGGTCGAGATTGAAATTGTGATTGGAAAGAAATTGGTGCGCGAGCGGCGCGCGCAGCTCGCACCGCAGAAGAAGCGGATTGTGATTCCAGAATTAACAGAGGGCAAAGCTGGGGAGATTTTCCTAGGCGAGATTCAAGAAGGGCGAGAACCACGGCGGTAATCGACTCGATGATTGATGCGGTGCTGGCCCTCCGTTGTTCGTTGACATTACCAACCCAGCAATTTAGCATGCGGCTTCTGGAAAGCGCGGGGGAGCCATTTCATTATTTATAAGGCCACTCGGAACGGGGGCTTTTTGGTATTCATTCACAACGGGCTAACAAGCACGTGCTCACGCAAGATATTCCATAGTTGTCAATTTCGCTTCCTTCCGCACATCCGGATCGCAGTCACACTAATCTGCTGCACGGGGCTCGTGATCCTAGAAGCATGCGGAGGAGGTTCCGGTGGTTCCGGCGGGGGAAACCCAATACCCACGATTTCATCAATCGGACCTGATACGGTTTTTGAATCCGGTGGCGCGTCGTTCACGTTGACCGTCACCGGCATCAACTTCGTTCCATCGTCGTCGGTGCAGTGGAATGCCAGCGCACGAGGTACGACATTTGTTTCCAGCACGGAGTTGCAAGCGTCAATCGCAGAGTCCGATTTTACGATGGCGGGCACCGTCCCGATCACGGTCCTCAATCCTGGG
The DNA here is from genome assembly GCA_963710845.1 of uncultured Acidobacteriota bacterium. GTDB lineage: Bacteria > Acidobacteriota > Terriglobia > Acidiferrales > UBA7541 > Palsa-295. Next base: position 157,959 of record CAVQBU010000002.1, read on the forward strand.
CCCGGTGGGGGCACCTCGAACGCGGAGACGTTTACGATAACCAACCCCGGCCCACTGATTGGTAGCCTGAACCCGAGTTCGATTCTTCAGGGTGGTCCTAACTTTGTTCTGACGGTATCTGGAGCTGACTTCGTACCCACCTCGGTGGTGCAGTGGAATGGCAGCGCGCGCACGACTACATTCGTCTCAACTAGGACACTCCAAGCCGAAATCACATCTGCCGATATCGCCGGTGCCGGTTCGGCTATGGTCACTGTCTTCAATCCACCGCCGCAGGGAGGAACCTGCCCGACAGTAACCTTTCCGATCAACGCTAACAGTGGACTCGGCTATTCGTTGGCGATTACCAATCAGGTGTCCAACGATTTGGTATGGGATTCAGTGAACCATGTGATTTATCTATCCGTTCCAAGCGCAGCACCTACAAATGGAAATGCCATCGCATCTCTCAACCCAACCACAGCCACGGTTGTGTCCTCACAGTTTGCGGGAAGTGAACCAGACGCGTTGGCGATTGCAGGCGATAGCAGCTACCTCTATGTTGGACTAGACGGGGCGAACGAGGTCCAGCGCTTCACTTTGCCATCTCTGACCGCGGACATTAACTATTCGTTGGGTTCGAATGAGGATTTTGGCCCCTATTTCGCTTTGGACCTCCAGGTCGCCCCGTCAGCGGCACACACGACTGCGGTTACCTTGGGGCTTCCGAATTCGATTCCTGCAGCGATTGGCGGAATCGTGATTTACGATGACGCGACCCCAAGACCAACGACGGTCGGCGGCTTCCTCTATGGTCACATTTTCGACTCACTTCAATGGGGAGGCGATGCGACGGCGCTTTACGCCGTCAACAACGAAACTAGCGGACTCGACTTCTACACGGTTTCCGTAAGTCCGACTGGCGCAGTGCTTGATAACGACTACTTCGGCGAATTTACACAATTCGGAATTAGGATTCATTTTGACGGCGGCACGAAGCTCGTTTATTCAGACGATGGGCTTGTAGTCGATCCGGCCACGGGCGTGCAGGTCGGGAACTTCAACGCATCTGGTTTAATGGTCCCTGATTCGACCTTGAATGCGGCTTTTTTTCTCGGACAAACCTCATCTCAGGTCGATTCCCCTAATTTCACGATTGAATCATTCAATTTGACGAATTTCGAATCGACAAGTTCGATCACTCTTCCCAACGTCAACGGGAATCCGCTGCGCTTGATTCGATGGGGATCGAATGGCTTGGCGTTTAATACTGATGCCGGCCAGGTCTACCTAATATCCGGAACTTTCGTTAGTCAGGCCCAGCAGCTGAATCAGCGCGCGTCGGACAACGTTCGGAGGACCTGGAAAACACACCGAGGAAATCAAGCTGCGCTAACTGAGCAACCATGATTCCAACCTCATAGCTCTCCCCACCAAGGCCACTTCGCAAGCATGACTGCGTCGATGATTTAGCGAAAGTGATACGGACACAATCGTAAGATATTCAGATATTGTCTTGACACATCTGATTGCTTTCAATTATATAACGCCAACACTTTGGTTGCCGTGGAGGAGTTATGTTTCTTAAGCGGTTCATGATTCCGTTTGGGATTTTTGCGTTCGTCTTCTCGACGCACGCTCAACAGGCCTCGACTACTGTAGTGAAAGATCCACAAGCAGTCTCGATTCTCACTCAGTCCGTCAATGCGGTCGGCGGTCTTTCGGCTATTAGCGGCATCCAGGATTACACAGGGACTGGAAACATCACTTACAACTGGGCGAACGACGCAGTCCCGGCTCCGGTGACAGTTCACGGAATGGGGATTGCCAATTTTCGCCTCGACGCAACACTGCCTGATGGGACGCGAACCTTCGCGGTGAGCGGATATTCGGGAGTCTTGATAAATCCAGACGGAGCGAGGCAGTCGACTTCTGCGTACAATTTTTTCACGGCGGGGAGCCTAAATCTACCCTACATCCGGCTCGCGTCTTGTCTAACCGACACCACAACCAGCATTAGCTTTGTGGGCAATGTATCAGCCAACGGTCAGCAGGCATACCAGGTCCACTTTGCACCCGCGCCCCTTCCCTCGGTTGCCGCCAACAGTTTCTTACAGACCCTTGGAGCATTTGACCTCTACATTGATCCCGCTTCGTTCCTCGTCATTAAGTTGGAGGAAACAGTCTACTCAGATTCGAATATTGGAATGAAATTGTCGCACGAGATTAATTTCACCAATTACCACACCGCCGGAAACATTCGAGTGCCGTTCACCGTCACTGAAACCGTCAACGGGCAGGAGACGTGGTCAATGACGCTCAGTTCAATAACATTCAACAACGGCCTGACGGTCACAGAATTCAATCCGTAAAGAACTGCCCGAGCGAGTGCAATGCATTGCCGGTAAAAGTGCCGCACCCATCAAGGATCGAGAGGACAGCCATGAAACCACTGGCAGGTAAGTTGGCCCTTGCGATACTCGCCGAGACCCTCCTTTTGTTATCCCCATTTCCAGTGGCGGCACAAGCGTATTTGCAGCAATTCGGGAGCAACCCGTGGAGCGTTCCGATTCCGGTAAGTGGCGGCTATGTAGACGCAGCGAACGGCAACTTGCACATTGAAGTCCCAGTGGCTTCAATCGCGGAGCGCGGTCACGTGCCGTATGTTGCGCGGCTGGTTTATGACTCCCACATCTGGCAACAGGTCACGACTAGCGGCAGTACGTCATGGCAACCGACAAATGTACCAAGCTTGCCGACGACTTGGGGTGGATGGCGACTGATTACTTCCGCTGGGACAGGCAGCGGCGTCACATACACCATTACATCTGGAGTCTGCTACACAAGGGACGGGCAAATTGAGATTCCGCACCCCTACATTATCTACGACAACTACAACTGGGTGGCGCCGGATGGACATAGCGTTCCCTTCGGCGGTGCAACTATAAGCACTTCCAACAATCCGTGCGAATCGTCATACCCGAACTACAGTGGCATCTCTCGGGATGCCAGGGGTTATCACATTGCTGTGACGAACTACACTACTGCAGTTGTGTATGCACCGGACGGCACGCAGGTTTTTCCGAACGTGAAAGATACCAACGGAAATTATTATTCAGCCCCGAATTCGAACGGAGATGTGACGGATACGCGTGGTCAGGTCCCCATCACCACCACTGTAAACGGCGCGTCCATTACATACCAGGTCGCAAGCTCCAAGGGCTCAACCGCTCCATATACAGTCGGCGTGACAACAGAATCCATTCCAGTAAATACCTTGTTCGGTGTAACGGGCGTCACTGAATATTCGGGGAGCATCACGGTCATAAAAACCATCACATTGCCCGATTCGACCACGTACCAGTTTTCATATGATCAAGGCGCGACAGGAACCCACTTCGGCACGTTGACGAGCATGATTCTGCCGACGGGCGGAACGGCAAATTATGCATCGTCTTCGATCTTCAAAGATGCGTACAACAATCCCTACCTTTATACGACTAGCTATTCTATGGCGAGTGAAGGCACTTGGATCTTTACGCCTGTAGTTCAAACTACTTGCGGGACAACCTGCGCGCAGCTCGTTACGGTTTCGCAACCTAGCGGAGACGAGCAACAATATGACTTTACGATGTATTCCGGAAGCATGTGGAACACCCAAACGGTTTTCAGTAATGGAGCGACGACTATTCTTCAGTCCACCGTAATCGGCTACAACGCGACTAACAGTTTGTTGAAAAACCCTTTTCTTCTGCAACTTTAAATCAAGAAACTCGTCTGAAGTAAGGAAGGTCAAGGAGGCGAGCGAATGCGCGGAGACGATAATCAGCAAGAAGGAATGTTCAGCTACGTTTCTCCAGAGAAGCGAGTCCCGACGGATCATCCGTTGCGACCGATCCGCAAGATGGTGGATGAGATCCTGAAGGAAATGTCCCCGCAGTTTGCGAAGTTGTACTCCGACGTGGGGAGGCCATCGATTGCGCCCGAGCGGCTGTTTCGGTCCCTGCTGTTGCAGATCTTCTATTCAGTCCGCAGCGAACGAATGCTAATCGAGCAACTACAGTACAACCTGCTGTTCCGGTGGTTCGTGGGGATGGAGATGGACGAGGCGGTGTGGAATCACGCGGTGTACAGCAAGAATCGGGAGCGGTTGCTAAATGAAGAGGTCGCCGAGAAGTTTTTCCAGCGGGTGCTGGACAGAGCCAGGCCGTTTATGTCGGATGAACATTTCACGGTGGACGGAACGCTGATAGAGGCCTGGGCCAGCCACAAGAGTTTCCGGCCCAAGGACGGAACAGGCCAGCCCCCCGGACCGGGAGGCGACGTCGATTTTAAAGGGGAGAAGCGAAAGAACGAAACCCATGAATCCAGCACCGATCCCGATGCCCGGTTGTGGACGAAGTCCCGAGGCAGCCAGGCGAAGCTGAGTTATATGGGACATGTATTGATGGAAAACCGCAACGGACTTTTGCTGCAGACGTTTCTGAGCGAGGCGAACGGAAGAGCGGAACGAGAGGCTGCGCTGCTGATGGCCGAGGCCCTTCCGCCGGGAAAGCGAGTGACGTTGGGAGGGGACAAGGCCTACGACACGCAGGAATTCGTAAGGGAGCTGCGGGGCATGAACATCAGCCCGCACGTGGCGCAGAACACGAGCAATCGCAGAAGTGCGGTGGATGAGCGGACCACGCGGCATGCGGGGTATGAGGTGAGTCAGCGGAAGAGAAAACGAGTGGAGCAATCGTTCGGGTGGATGAAGATGGTGGGGATGCTAAGAAAAGTGAAGTTGCGAGGAATCGAGAAGGTGGGATGGCTGTTTACCTTCACCGGAGCCGCCTACAACCTGTGCCGATTGCGCAACTTGATGGCCAGAGCATGAAGGAAGTTTCGATTCGGATCGGCTGAGCAGAAAGAACAACGGAAAGCACTCCTTCAGAAATCAGCGAAACTTCAAAACTTCAGAACGAAAAACTCGAAAAATCGAATTATTCAACAAGCTGCTAATCCCCCATATATCCAGCCGATCAGTTACGTCACCACCGTTCCCACCGCGAGCGGGAATCTGAAGAAGCAGACTACGCTCACATATGACACGAACAATTTCGGCAACGTAACAAACCAAAACGAATGGGGGTTTTATCCAAGCGGTTTTCCTTCGTCACCCGACCGGACAATCTCTTATACGTATTTGTCGAACCCTGGTGACTTGAACATGGTCAACAAACGAACCGAAACCAAACTGACCAGCGGGTCCTCGACATATTCCGACACGGTGGTCAACTATGATGGTTATGGCTCGGGCGGTCTTACCACGATCTCGAACGTGGTTGGTCATGACGACACCAATTTTGGAGGCAGCTACACAGCCCGTGGCAATCCCACTTCGATCACGTCCGGAGGCCTAACAATTGCGACGATGACGTATGACACAACGGGGCAGGTGTTAAGACCAACGGATTTCAGGGGCGTCGAGTCGGTTTTCAGCTACAACGATTGCTACTTAAATGATGGACTTCCTCCGACTACTTATTCACCTTCATCCATCACGAACGCGTTTCCGACCACGATTACTCTGCCGACTTCAGGTTCGATCAACCTTTGCTATTACTGGGGGAGTGGCAAAGCGGCGACCGTAACGGACCAGAACGGACTGACCACCGCTTTTCATTTCATCGATGTCATGGACCGTCAGACTCATGTCATGCCACCGCTGGGCTGGACTGAATGGTCATACGCGGCGAACGAAAGTAAAATTGATCAGTACACTGGGATAGGTACAACCGCGCCCACCGAGAACTGTACCTCGATAGGATCATGTCGGCACGATACGTCCTACCCGGATTCCTTTGGGCGATTTTCTTCGTCCCAACTGGTCAACGATCCGGACGGCGCTACAACCACCGCGGCAGTTACCTATGACTCGAACGGTAGAGTTCAGACTAGCGCTAATCCGTACCGAAGTACCAGCGATCCAACGTACGGATTGGAAACTCCGTCTTACGATGGACTCAATCGCGTGACCCAGGTCCAGCACGCCGACAGCAACATCGCGAAATTGTATTACGGCGCGGCGGTGGCAGGAGTAACAGCAGCGAATAAAACTCAATTATGCGCCACAACTTTCGGATACGGATATCCCGTGTTGAACGTGGACGAAGCCGGTAAGTTGAAGGAGACTTGGACCGACGGCTTTGGACGCGTGATTGAAGTGGATGAGCCGAATTCGGCAGGGACGCTTAATTCAAATACCTGCTACGAATACTACCCATCGAACAATCTCCAAGAAGTCACGCATACTACGTCGTCGGGGCCGCAAGATAGGACTTATACATATGACCAACTCTCTCGGTTGGTGAACACGTATTCCCCTGAAACTGGATCAATCGGGTATGTCTACACGAACTCCACCGGCCATCCCTGCAGTGGCAATCCAGCAGCGCCATGCTCGAGGACAGACGCCCGTTCAATCGTCACAACGTATACCTACGACGCGTTGGACCGGCTTGTCACGATTTCGTACTCAGACGGAGTCACGCCGCAGCTGACGTTTTGCCACGACGGTGCAAATGCCGGCTGCGGCGAGAGCAACACGACGACGAATTCCATTGGCAGACTTACCGCGATGAAAGACGGTTCCGGAGAAACCGCTTGGAGCTACGATACCGACGGTCGAATCCTGACAGAACAGCGCACAATTGGAACTGTCACAAAGACGATTTCCTACAGTTACAATGGTGATGGGTCGCTCTCCTCGATCATCTATCCGAGCGGACGAAAGGTAAACTACGTTGTCGGCAATGCCGAGCGCGCTCAGTCCGCGACGGATGCAGCTGGAACGCAGTACGCTGTTACCGCCAGCTACGCAGCCGCAGGCCCACTCTCGAATGTGATTTACGGTAAGGTCACTAGCGGCTTCGCGGGCTTCACAGCAACGCAGGGCTTTGACAAACGCTGGGATTTGACTTCCATTTTGGCAACGTCCTCTGCGGGTACGGCCGTCAACCTTGGTTACTGCTTCTATGCTTTCGCCAGTGGAGCGTGCCCTGCAACCGGTTCCAACAACAACGGAACTGTTGGTGTAATCACCAACAATAAAGACACTGGCCGAACGGAGACCTTCGGGTATGACCCACTCAATAGAATTTTGTCTGCAACCACTCAAGCGACGTCGGGGGCTGATTGCTGGGGACAAAATTTTACAGTCGACGCCCTGGCGAATCTGTATACGATTCAACCGACGCAATGCACCGTAGGAGGTTTGAGTGCGACCGTGACTGGCATTACGAATCAATTGGGCTTCAACGCCCCGCCGCAACCGACGTACGACTTGTCTGGGAACATGACCTACGACGGGAATTACCATTACACTTTCGACGCCGAGAACCACATCACGGCAACTTCGGCCGGCTCAATCACATATGTTTATGACGGCAACGGAATGCGTGTCGAAAAGTCGGGAACAACTCTCTACTGGCGCGCCATCACAGGTGATGTCTTGGCTGAGACCGACACCAGCGGGAACACAAAGAACGAATACGTCTACTTTGCCGGGCGACGAATTGCATGGTGGGACGGCGCGACACCTCAGCAAAATCTGTATTATCTCTATCCCGATGCCTTGGGTTCAACCCGGATAATTGCCGAAGCCAACGGCACAGTTTGCTACGACTCCGAATACACGCCTTACGGTCAGGAAATCAATCACACGAGTACGTGTCCCTCAACATATAATTACAGATTCACAGGTTACGAATTGGACGCCGAAACTGGTCTCAACTACGCGGTTGCGCGTTACTACAGCTCTCGGCTCGGACGCTTCGTGTCTCCCGATCCCATTGGCGGTTCTATTCTTAATCCGCAATCGCTAAATCGGTACGCCTATGTGGCCAACGACCCCGCCGACTTGACAGACCCCCTTGGTTTGTATTGTGCAGTCGGGTTGCCGTGCCCGCATTCGACAAACGATCCCTCTGATCCTTGGATTGGGGATACTTTTTACATCGGACAGCCATGGTTCTCATCTTGGGAAGTGTTCGGAGGGCCTTGCGACCCAGAGGGTTGTAGCTCGTATGGGGTTTCTACAAATTATCTTTATAACTCATACGGACCCGGCGGTGGCGGTGGAAAAGCCCCGTTCAGCGTCGATACTCGGAAGCTCGCGGACTGCACGCTCAACCTGTATGGAGTTGTGACGCTGTCGTTCAATTCGAGCGAGCCCGGCACGACGTCGAGCGTGCCCGGGACGAATGGCTCGTACAGCGGAGTTCTAATAGGCGGCGCTCCTTACTCCTTTTCCTCGGTGAGCGTTACGAACGATGTGAACACCTATAACATCTGGACGCTCCCTGGCAATCAGGGCAATGGAGGATCTACCAGTGCTCCATTTACAATGGGCTTTACGGATCCCTCTAACCCCTCTATTAACTACACAGCTTCCGGAGCTGCTATGGGTGCCATGCACGCTGTACAGGTTATTGAGCTTGGTAACTCCCTTGCTCTGATGTCCGGTGTGATGAGCGTGGCGGAGATGCAGGCGAGAGACAACGAACCTATTTCCGATCCGGTTGATTACGGTGGCTTCGCTCCAAACAACAACGCGCCTGGTATGGACTTAATCAGGTGCTTGACGGGCAAAAAATAAGCGACTTCAACGGGCAAAGTCGACACACTCAGCACTATCAGTGATGCAGGAAGCGCACGACGCTCTGCTGGTTCGGTTTTTCGATATGGAGGTTAACGCATGAAATCGCTAGTGCTTGTCTTTGCGCTTCTGGCGTCGTCCACCACGTCGCCGCATTTCGTTGACACCAGAGTTCCCGTGCCCATCAGCATCATCCAAGTCATTGCGAATCCTCAGGAATACGACGGAAAGCGCATCGCCGTCGTGGGATTTCTCGGGCTCCATAAGGATGGCAACATTCTTTATCTACATCGTGAAGATAATGACATGGGACTAAACAAGAATGGGCTGACGGTAGATTTCGACCCGGAGTTGGGCAAGGAAGAGACTACCCGATTCAACATGCATTATGTTTACCTAGGCGGAATCTTTGATGCAAAGGACAAAGGCCCCGGACTGGGCACAAGCGGATCGATAAAGAATGCCACGAATTTGGTACTCTGGCCCCCGCCGACACGGGAGTGATCCGACAGACTCTCGCAGCGTGGTCGGCGACACGCTCTTCGACGCCACCCAAACGAACCTCATAGAATTGGCGGGTGCGGGTCCCAGTCCTCGACCAAAACTGTGCCCTACTTGTCGGCCCGCGAACTAGACCGTGCTGTCAACCAACTTTCGGAAATCATCCGATTCGTTCAACGCGACTTGAAGGTCCTGCGAAGACATATCGCGGATGCGTTTGCCGTGGTAGCGGATCGAGCCAGCGCTGGTTGCGGTCGGAGGCGGGTTCAAGTCCGGTTTGACGTGGAAGGTCGCTACTTGGCCGTCCGCGTGGTCGACTGCTTGAGGAATCAAGCCGACGCATACGGCCCATGAAAACGCATCGAGCAAAGACTGGCTCGTGACCAAAAGTCCCCACGAGTCTATTTTCTCCATTACGATTTTACTTAACCCGTCATACACTCCGCCCTTCGCATACTTAACGTAATCAGGGTATGCGTTGCAGAAGACTTCGACCTCGCGGGATATTTGTGCTGCAGTTTGCTCGCGCTGTGCTGGGGTCTGGCGGGCTGGAGTCTCGGCGATGAACCGTTCAGACTTCATGTACTCGTCTGCCGAATCTGTTACGCCCGGGAAGGACATCGGCTGCATGAACAAAGCGTGTTCGTCTGCACTGAGATTCATGACCTCCGCCGGGGCTAGAATCGTTTCAACGAGACAGGATTCGAGTTTCGGTCTCGCGTACGGGGACGGAGAGCGGCTGTCTCTGGCAGCTTTTTGTGCAGCGGCCTGCTTTTCTTTTCGCTGGATGTCTGCGTACAACAGCGGGTTGTAAGCTTGACCGGCTTGTGGCGCTACCTTCAAGGACTGCGCGGCACCGGCTGGTGCAGGCGCACCACCGGCTTCCGTCACCACCTTCGTGACGCGACGCAGATACAGTCGGCTGAAACAGATTTTGAAGAATGACTCCCAAGCCGCGAGGCTCGGTGCAACAGTCTCACCCTCGGGCAGCGCGTCTCGGTTCGCGCGAATAAACTGGTTCACCAGCTCGGTGTTTTGCGGGCAATCGACGTACTGCGGGTATCGGGCGTTGAACCGTTTGAATGTGCTGGCCCACAAATCGGTGACAGTTTCATTCGGTGCCATAACCTTCATAGTTTTCAACCCGGGCACAATCATGCTGAACCCGTCGAACTGTGCGTAGGATTGTCCGGTGTTGGCCTGCGCGTGAGCATTTTCGACGATCTGGTTTAGAGCGCGTGAATGCCCACCTGCTCGGAGCCAACCATCGAACGTGGTGCGGCTCAACAGGATTGGATTTTGTTCACCCTTGGTTGCCCAGCGAGTAAAGTCGCCCGCGGTGAGCGAATCTGCGAACTGAATTTGTTGAATGCTCAAGTCTTTGTAAAATTTGGAACGTTCCATTTTAAACTCCGCGGCGGGTTGCGCCGATCAACATACTTCTCGCTCTATCTTCTACGGTTTGCGACGGCCAACTTTTCTTTGGGCGTTCACTTCTTATCGCGATCCGCTGCGGCTTGCGTGGTTGCGGCTGCTTCCGTTCGCGCTCGTGCCTCTTCGGCGTGGATGAACGGGAGCTGCGCGTGTTCTCCGCGAGGTTGAATCGGCGGAGTTACGCGGGACTGTTGCTGGCGTTCAGCTCTGACTTTTTCCATCGCGATTGCTTGATTCGTGTTTCGAATCGTGTCGGGATGGACGGCGTTTGGGTTTGGCACTGCGCGGGGATACTTCTTACGGAAATATTCTTCCTTCAAACCGTTCGCCCGCTGCCACGTCTGTAGGCTGTTCTCGCCGGGACGTGGTACCCACCAGCTTGCAAACAATGCCTTCTCCGCGGCGGCTGCATCCTTGGCGGCTTGTCGTGCGCGCGCTGCGGCTGCTTCGGGCGTGTTGTACTGTGCCAGTGCTTCCGCGACTTTCTGTTGACGGATTTGTTCTTCCTCGCGCCGCTGTATGGCCGCGGCCTCCTCGGCGGTAGGTGTTACAAGTGCGTGATAGCCCAACCGGTAAAGTTCATTCGCAGTGCGAACTAGATTTTCGACCGTTAGCGAACGCTTTGATTGTTCAAGCTTGTAGTACAGAAAGTCCCAATGCTTGACAGACTGCACGAAGCGCGGGCATGCTGCCAGAAATTCAGCCATGATTTGCGCGACTTCGGTCTTACGTTTCTCGATGAAATTCTGTTCATCCTGCTCGCGAAGCTTCTTCAATGTTGCTGATGATTGCTGGGTCATTCGGTCTCGGTTGGATCGTGAAGTACCCGTACACGAAGGCCACCGTGCTGCGCGCTCGGCTCGGGTGTGCGAGCAAGTTCCTTCGGCAGGCTGGCCAAAAGTTCGGCGTCGAGCGCCGGGGGCTGGCCGAAGTATGTGAGATGGAGATAATTTTCAACGGGCAACGGCATGTCGTGGGACTTCATCCATTCAAGTGCTGCGTCTGGTGCTGGTTTCATAATTCCTCGAATTGAAGGCCCCACTTTGCGTGAGGCCCTCGATTTACTTGCTGTTCGGTGCGATAGAGACGCGTGCGCGCGCGTTCCCGCCGCGACTGTTCTTGCTGCCCGCGAATACAAGAACAGAGGGTCTATGCCCCGAGCCCGCGACTTCCCACGGCGTATCCCTCACTGCGACACCGGTGCCGGATTTTGCCTTCGAAGGTTCGACCTTGGCGGTTGTGACCTTCAATGGTTCGACCTTCCCGAAGTTGTCTTTCGGACTCGGGAGTCCCTTCGGTGCTGTTCTTACTTTGTCTGACATTCTTCCTGCTTTCGTTCCAACGTTGGTACTGCGTGCGGCGCAGATTCGCGCGGCTTCCCGGCGTAGATATCAACGGAAACTTATTTAAAACGGACCGTGTGTGACTCTTCGAGTTTGGTTGCGCCGGACGTGTCGACTTTGTGAGTGAGCACGGTCGCGCCGACTGGAATGCTGCTAGCGAATATCTCCAAAGCAGCAACAGTTGACTGCGATGCTTTTCCGTTCGCAGCACTTGACTCCGAGAGCGAGGTTGCGACTGACTGTGCAGAAGTCTGGACTGCGGCGATAGCTGCGCGCGTGCAATAGCGGGCGGCAGCGATAAGGGCTGCGCCGGTTGCAACGATTGATGCGGACAAAATATGAACTGGATTCATTGGTGTTTCCTTGTGTTGGATTTGTTGCGGGCGGCGCACTGCGGCGTTTAACTCGTGGAGTCTGGTTCGAGTTTTGCGAGTACTGAATCGTAGGCGACCGAGAGACCGCGCTCGCCGTTCAGGACAACTTCGGTAGAATTCCACGCGTTGCGAGCCTCATGATCGTCGAGCGTTAGGATGATGATGTCGCCTACTTTCAATGGAATCGGCACTCTAATCACCGCCCCATCGCGAAAGAAATGAGCGCCTTCGCCAACCAATGCGACTCGCCACTGAAGACTCGATATTTTCTTCACGTTCTTGACCGCGAACGTTTCACCCTTCGGTTTCGATTCCAGTGCGGCTAGGTCGACCGGCACCACAAAAACTAGATCGCGAAGGATTCTAAACATGTGACCCCTCCTGCTCGGATTAAACGCTGTCGCCTATGAACTCTCAAAATTGTTGATGTGTCAACGATACTGCTTCGCGCCGAGGGCAACGACGAAATTAACCGAACATTTACTTGACCTGAAATCATTGGCTGGATTATTCTCGCTCCCCTGCTGTTGCGGCCCTCGAAAGAATCGTAGGAGAATCCTATGCTAGCTCCCAGCCCAACATCGTGGAAAGTAAGCTACGAATCGGCACTTCGAGAACGAGACAAACCAAAACTATCCGCGCTGGTACACGCCGCAGAGGTGATGATTTTTCTTCGCGGTCTGGAACTGTCGCGTTCCGCCAACCACCACGACGAACGTAACGAAATGCGGGGCGCTGCGGCAGACCTGCTCGCTATAAAAACCTACAAACTTGGCTGGCCGAGGATCAAACCGCGCTGGTCTCCCGCGGGATAGCTACTTTGGCTTTAATTCTCGCGGCGACATTTTCCATCAAGATGGGGTCTCATGCGTCCTCGGGCTGCTAAGCGGTCTACGACCGATTTGAAATCTGAAAATATTTTTGCGTTTGATTTTCTAACTGCGTGATTTCTTGAACTGACTAAACCAATCGGAATCGAAATCCGAAAATATTTTTTCGACCTCGAAGATTTGCCTGCTACCGAGCCGACCTTGACGCCAGCTGCAAACAAAAAGGGGTGCTTACTGGAGGCGTCCTAATCGCGTAGAAGGAACCCCGGTTTGGCCTAGGGAAAAATAATCGTCGCGCGCCTAAACACTCAGGGAGAATTTCGGGAGAATGCCGTGATCGGATTTTCCAGAATGAAATTCAGAACACGAAGGTCGGCGAAAGTTTGCCGACCATCCATCGATTTCGATTGACAACATAACCTAAGCGGCATAAGATACTCGCATGGTTATCAAATCCGTTTCCGAATACCTAGCGGCCATCGGGCGCAAGGGCGGCTCGAAAACTTCGAAGGCAAAGAAGAAATCATCGCGCGCCAACGGCAAGCTCGGTGGACGGCCTAAAGGAAGCACAAAATCATGAGCTACGAAGAGGACATGTTGAAGACGCTGGCGCTTCTTGAAGAGCAGAAGAACGCTCTAATCGACACCGCGGATAGCTCGGGCGTAAACCGAAAGAAAGTTTTCGATTTCGCGTGTACTGCCACCAAGGTTGGCGTGTTGTTGCGAAAGCGGATTGATCAAATTCAACAGGGCGTTGCACGGTCCCGAGAACAGTCAAAAGCGCTTCGGCTTGAGAATGAAGGGCTTCGGTCCGCGAATGAAGAGCTTCGACTGCGGATTGAAAAGCTTGAGTCCGCGTCGCGTGGGCGTTGAAATCGGCGCGAAGGCTGACCAGTTCGGCGGCAAATTCGGCATTGGTAATCATAAGTACTCCGGGAGAATAGGATGAAAGTCGCAATCTATGCACGAGTTAGCACAACGAAGCAGGACAACGAAAACCAGCTGGCGCAACTGCGCGAGTTCGCGGCGAAGCAGGGCTGGGTACTTTTCGACAACTACGTCGATCAAGAATCGGGCTCGACGTCGGATCGTCCTGAGTTCCAGCGAATGTTTGCGGACGCGTCGAAGCGAAAGTTCGACGTGCTGCTGTTCTGGGCGTTGGACCGTCTGTCGCGCGAGGGCGTGCTTGAAACCCTTCAACACCTGAATCGTTTGGAGTCCTACGGCGTTTGCTACCGGTCATACACAGAGCCTTATTTCGACTCCTGTGGAGCATTCAAAGACGTGATCCTCGCGGTGATGGCCACGCTGGCGAAACAAGAGCGCGTCAAGAGGTCGGAACGTACCAAGGCCGGGCTCGCTCGTGTCAGAGCATCCGGGCGGCGTCTGGGGCGGCCTGTGACCGTCCGGGCGACATCAAGCGACGTCGCTCGGCTGCGGGCTCAGGGACAATCGCTACGAGCCGTCGGACGCACTCTTGGGGTTTCTGAAGGTTCTGTGCGCCGGTTGGCGTCTGCTGCTGCGTAATAAACGTCTTTCCAAAGACCCCGCTAAGTCCTTTCAGGCTAGCGGGGTTTTTCTTTGTCTGGGCTGCGTAATCAACGTTCGAATATTACGCAGGCGAAACCCGGCAATTCTTACCGCCCGAATCGGCGATTTCGCTCCGCGCGCTTCGCGTCGACCTTACGCTGTTCTGCCTTTGTGAGCTCGGGCTCCGATTCTGGCTCCGCCTGCGCGGTCGATGCTGTTTTGCTTCCCAAAATTCGCTGGACCGTCTCTTGCACCGCCAATTCTTCCAGTTCAGAAATGTTTTCGGGAATTGTACCTTCCGCTATTTGGCGTTTGCGTGCGGCGCTGACCCACGGGGTCGGTTCGGTCATATTGTGGTCTCGAAATTGCTCCAGAAAAATTTAATGACGCGAAAAAATTCGCGCGAGACATTTGCGAGCGTAAAGCTGAAAGTACTTTACGGAACAAAGCAGATGGCAGCAAGATCATAAGGCTCAGTCAGTGGCCCTATAGAGACCATGCAGTGCTCACGGTCGATAGCTTTCTTCCTTGGCCTGCTTCGCCTTGCCGCGCTTCTCGCGCCCCGATTCACGCTCGCGCAGGGTTCGAAGTTTGATCGTTGCAACTTCGATTGCTGCGAGTCCTGCGACCGCGTTGGCTTTTGTAACTGGATCAGTGTTCGTGTCTTCGAGCAGCGCGAGAAGCTTTGTTCTTACCGCTGCGTGGTGTCTATTGATTCTCTTTGCCACTGAAAATTCTCCTGTCTTGCGTCCGTCATTTCACTCCGGACTTTGCCGAATCCACCAATGATTGCATCAACGCTACCGTGCCAACGTCATGTGTGTAATTCGCGGCGTGAAGTAATGCCCACTCTTCACGAGTAAGCGGTCGACGGCGCGGGCAATCTTCCTCTCCACAAATACAACGGAGCATCTGCGGACGCCATTCTCCGATTCCGCTCGTTACAAAATTCATGTCCCAATTCCAGCGAACGCTGCAAAGTTCCTGCGGGGTTGGCTCCTGCTCTGGTTCTGCGTCTCCGTCTTCGATCTTTTCTTCGGTGGTGCGTTGATCGTACGGAGTGTTGTTCCATCTGTCGTTCGATTTTTCGAGAGCTTCCTCATACGCCGCTGCTCGCGCCGCATTCACTGAGTCGGGGCCAAATTGTGGGTGAAAAGTGAAACCGCCGTTTGGTTTGGGAATCGTGATAATCACTGGCGCGCCGTCGAGCCACGCACATTCATCTTCGACGGTGATGGGTGCTTCGATTAGTTGACCATCCAAATACATTCGACCGTCCGGCGATAACAAAATCGTCAGTGGCTCGGGAACAGAATCCCAGCTCGCCTCGATGGCCGCGATTTCGTCGAAACTATGGCCCTCTGCGAATAGAGCAACTTTTTCTTCAAACGTCACGACTGCCTCCACGATCTGTCATCGAATTTGGTCTGAAACCATGTTGGGCCGGTGGTGCTGGATGTGTCCGGCTGCGGTCTCTACCATGCCCTTAGGTAAAGATTTTCCTAAGGTCCGGGCTCGGGCCGCCGATCCGGCGGGGCGGCGCGGAACCCTGCGGTCAAATCTGGCCGCCCCCGAGTGCTACAACTCGCCTGCGGGGCTCCCAGCCTGTGAAAATCGGCATCCTCGTGGCCTGTCATTTCTGCCAATAGCGATCCAGATGGCCGGACGGCAGAATTCGTGCCTCGGCACCCTATGCCGAGACGAAGGCGTCCTACCCCAACGGCGGCTGGATTCCTCCGAGAATCGAGCCGCCGCGATTTCCGCGACTAGCTGGCCTCGTCGGAAGCGATCTGTTCGCGACCACGGCGCGCGGACGGCGCTCCGGCGGCGACGGGCGGCAGGCTCGGGTGACCGGCGCGGGACACTCGCGGGTGGTCGCGAACCGCCGCCACAATCGCCGTCAAGCCTCGGATTTGCGGAGCAAGCAGAGCAAAAAGGGCCCTTTATATACCCCCTCCCGGGACCACGCTCGGCACCACCACCACTAGATCACCAGCCACCCTATATAAGGAAATAGAGTATTTTGCTACTTTTGCTCCGCAACTTTGCTCTATCTCTTTGTTTTTCAGTCTTCTCCGAGGAATGATTCGAAAACACGTTTGCTCCGCAAAAAATGCGTTTGCTCCGCAAACTAAAGTACGGTCTTCTCGCCATAACGAGCATCGCTCTCGGCGCGCGAAGCACGGAGTCCCGCGAGCAGCGCGTCGGATGGAGCGAATTCGAACGTCGAGCCCCCGGTATGTTTGTTCTCTCCAATCTTCAGCCCGAAGCGAACTTGGTACGCCTTCAAGGACCGGCTCATGGCCACGGACAGACTCCGAGGATTGGGTAACGTTTCGAACCCATACTTCAGGGCGACAACATTAAGCTGGCCAAGGAGTTCTTTCGCGCTCAACGTTATCGGAGTCCACTCCGGTTCGGTAATCCACATAGCGATGGACGGGTTCAGGCTATCGTCTTCGTCGAGGGTGGCGTCCATCTGGTCGCTGTTCCACGTCGCCAAGAGGTTCTCGGCGTCATCGAGCCAACCTTCGTGCTTGGCCACCCGCAGGATAAACGTGGCCACGCCAGCTAGACGATTCTCCGTCGTCGGTACCCACCCGCTCTCTGCGTTGAGTGCCTGTAGGACCATCTGGGTGCGGACCAACAGCTCGGCAATGAGTTCGTTGCGTTTTGAGTCAAGCTCGGCGAGCATGCTCAATTCTTCGCGGTTTGTTGCGCCACGGTCATTCAGCTTGATAGTGATGCTGCGGTTCGCCTGCTCGGACTCCCCGAGGATTGGGTCGATGGCGCTCATTGCAAGACTAGCCTTCGACGGCATCTTGATGCGCCCCATCGTCGTGAACAGCTCGCGGCGCTCAATCTGGCAGCCAGTTACCGCTTGGCAGATTAGTGTGCGGACATCGTTCTTTACGTTCCGGACGTTGTCGTAGACCACGAAATCATTGTTGACGAGAACGTTCTCGAATTCCTTGAGGTCGCTTGGCATCGGCTGAACGTCGAACAAGTCACCTACCAAAATACGACCGATCTTCTTTAGGAAAAATGTCTTGCCGCTACCACTTTCTCCGAGTACCTGAAGCAGTGCCCGTTCCTTACCAATCACACCAGCAAGCACCAGCAAGACCACGTAGGTGGTAACGAGTGAGCGCTTATGTTCATCCGTCATAGCAGACCCGGAGAACACAAGTCCGTCAAACAGGTTCAACGTCAAGAGAGATGAGTCGTCGGCGATAAGGCTGAACTTTACCTTCGGAAGATTACCGAGGTCGATTTGCAACGGCGTCGTAGTTTCGCTGAACTTAAACAACATGCCGTCCGTCCCGTTAGGAACTCGGGTGATCGAATCCTTCGTGACGCGCAGCAAAACGCCAGCGCTCTCCGCGAAGTACACAGCCTTCGTTGTTGCGTTGTACCGCGAATTGAAGGCCATCGTCGCCTTCTTACCTTCCATCGCGCAGCGATTACCGATGAACTTCCCAATTACGTTGAAGGCGTCGGTGCCAGACAGCAATCCATACCCGTAAATCAGATTTACGAAATATGGATCGTCATGTGCGACAGCAATTGGCTGATCCTTCGCGTCCTTCATTAGGATTTGGCCAATCCCATCAGCAATAAATATGTCGGCACGGGTCTTTAAGTGCTTCCACAGTATTTCCGCCGCGTCGGCAGTCGCACGGTTGATGCTGCGAGGCAGTTCCATCGCAACCCGTTCCTTCTCGGTGCTCAGGACCAGCGCCATTACTTGTCCCTTGACCACGTGCATGCGGATTTCTTCAGGCGAGAGGGATGGTTTCGGCGTCGTGTCGGCGCTCGGGATTGACGCCTTCGGCAATTCGGCCTGTGGTGCTGATTCGGCCTGCGGCTTTAACTTCGGTGCTTCCGCCGCCCGCGGCGCGCCCTTTATCTTTGGCGTGTTTAGTTTTTTTCCGCGCTCGGCGTAAAAGTCTTCAAGTTCTGTCGCGAAATACGTCTTCTTCCACTCGCACCATTCGTCTGTAAACTTCGGCGGTTCAGGTGGGATTTGGTTAGGCGGTGGTGTTGGTTGTGTCGACATCAAATTCTCCTAGTTGGTTCGTCGTTGGTTTGTCTGCTGAAACTACTGAATCCGCGGGTTGTGCCACTGTTACGTTGATCGCGATTGGTCGGTTGTGCCGATCTACTCCTACGTTGTATTCGCAGACGTCCCCAACCTTCACGCTTTTCTGATTCAGAAGTCGCGAAAAATGAGTAAAGATTTCCGGCTGCGAGTACTCGGCGGGTTGAATGAATGCAAATCCCTTGTCCGATCTCGCCGATATTACTGTTCCTGTTCGTCGGTCGTTTAGTTTGTCGTTCACCTTATTCTCCCTGCGTCGCCGAGCCCGTCTGTTCCGCAAGCATGGTGCGGCGCTCGCGACATTCTCGCCGGTGCGCGTATTCCTTGTAGGCGAGGCCCATGTCGTCGGCGCAGTCATAGAATTTCCAGTACTTCGTGTCCGAGACCGGCACCACCAGCTGATCGTGCGGTGCCCCGATTAGCCAGTCGAACAGCTGCACAAGGAACAGCCCAAGACCGACTTCGGCCTCGACCACGCCCTGACATTGAATTGTTTCTCTGTCTTCACGCACTGAGTGAAAGAACTTTCCAACCAGTAGATTCTTACGCGCTCGTGCCATGGTTCTCCTATTCGCCGCTGATGCTGATGCAGGGACGTTTCAGAACTACTAACAGCGTTCGTGTCGGAAAATAAAAACTAGCGAACGATACCGACGATTCAAGTCCGCGCGACTCTGCGTACTGCTTGACTTCGAGAACGAATTCCGCGAGCGGCGTATCGTCATGGCACACCAGAATCGTTCCGTCGAAGTCCGTGTAATACGGCTGGTAGGTGAAGACCCGAGATTCACGTGTCTTAAACAAGCGCCCGTGGTCATAGCTAGGCACCGTTTCACATTTCTTCGTGTGATTCTTTCCAAACAACTTGCACGCGCAACGCTCGATGCCTAGGTACTTCACGACGTTGTGTTCGTGGACGAACTTTTCGAAGTTCGCGTCGGACAGCTTAGTCAACCGCGCGTTTTCGATTCGGTCATCGGAATAGTCGTTGTTGTCTGGTTTACGGATCATTCGGCCTCGCGCGCTACCGATAGTTCCTGCGCTTCGGTGGTTTCATCGTCCATAACCGCGATCCCGGCTGCACGCATGCGCTTCACCCGGTGGACACCGAGTGCAGATTGCACGGCGCGCCAATCCTTGAACGACGGCGCGAAGTTCAACGTTGGAATCCACTCTTGGAGTTCCTCGATCGCGGCGACGACTTTCCGCTTATTCCGCGGGCTCACCGATTTTCCGTCGAGAAAGTTGTAGACAATCGCGTCGTGGGTTCCCGCGATGCGCGCAACAATCGGCTTTGGTATGCCCAAGTCGGTGATGATTTCCAGTGCTTCCAGACTTTCCATAGTGCTATCTCCTAAACTATTGAGGACAAATGAAATGCGCCCGGATTCTCCGAGCGCAGCACTTCTAAATGGTTTCATGTCGTGATACCCATAGCAGTCGACCGGCCTGTTTTTCGGTGTTTTCGGCGTTAACATTACTGCTTTGTTCAAGATAACTCCCCGGTTTTCGGCCCGTCGCCTTCGTGCCCTGTAATGGTCTGATCGTCCGCGCCGGTCACTTTTTCGCCGCGGTCGAGCCCCTGATTTTCCCGTCGCAGGACCAGCTCCCAATAGTGTTGAACATGCTGAAGGGCTTCGACGCGCGCCGATTCCTTAGTGAACATTTCAAGCGCCGGTCCTTGCAACATTTCAATCGCGGTCGTGTGGTCGACCGGTTTCATCTGCTGGGTTTCCCGCAGTCGATTGAATTCCCGCACAAGGCCAGCTATTTTCCGTTTGAAGGTTTTCAATCGTTGTGCGGCGTTCTTTTTATCCAACCGAGCGCGCTTCTGTGCCTCGGCTCTCCAAATCGCTGACTCGACTGGCGCAGCTCGCCGGTCGAGCATTGCGGCATACTGTTCAGGCGTCCCGAAAATCTTCCGGAGAAACTCCGCGTTCAAAACTTCCGGCGGGATTTGTGCTGGCGGTGGAGCTAGCGCTGGTGTGTGTTCGCGCAGCCCACCAACCGGCTGGACAAATTTGTTTGGTCTCACGAACGCGCCTCCGCACGGCGGTAGCGTCGTTTTTTCTTTTCTGGCTGCGGCAGCGAGAGAAACCACGAATCAACTTCGGAGGCGACAAAGCGGAGGTATTTTCCAACGCGGCGGTGCGGCATTACAGGCAGAGTTCCACGAGAACCGCGAAAACGCGTCTTCTCATAGATGGATGTTTCAGGTAGTTGCAACCGCGCGGCGACTTGCTCGACGGTTAGAATTTCAGGTGCAGACGCAGGTGGAGCAGGCGGTACAGATCGTTCTTTGGACACGGCGCTACTCTTTTTGAGAGTATCGCGCCACGATACAGGCGGGATTTACATCCGGTTACGGCGTCTCAACGCTCGTTCCGTCGGGCTTTAGGCCACTTCTATAGTTTTTATGGCGTATCTTCGCCACCGCGACCGTGTCGTTCTGACCTCTATTTTTACCACTCCGAAGAGCGTGGCGCGTGTCGGCTTCGTTTACGTCTGCCGATGGTGAATATATTACATGGTCCTAGTACTGCTTGTCAACAGGAATTTTTCAGGTATGGTGGTGGCTGGATCGGCGGGACTTGGCCTGATTTGGACCGGGAGGGCTCGGTGCAGAAGGGCAGAATTTACAAACGCGGCAACTGGTGGATGTTTAGGTTCAAAGTCCCGGAGATGGTGGGCAGCAGGAAGGTCTGGCGCAACAAGTACGAAAAGCTCGCGCCGCTCGATCAATACGCGACCGCTGGCGCCATCGAGCGCGATGGACTGCTGACGAAGTTTCGCGACACGCTCGATGCGTCGAAGACGACGCCGAGCACAATGCAGCTGCTGACGGATTTCATCGAGTCGGTGTACTTCCCTGCTAAGAAATCCAGCGGCGCGCTCAAAGCAAGTACGCTTGTTGGCTACGACAATCTTTACGAACACCATTTCAAACCGCGCATCACTGGCAAACGCATGTGCGACTTTTCACCACGAATTGGCCAGCAGCTTGTCGATGCCGTCGCCGCCGAGCACGCCGCTGCGGGCAAATCGCTATCGTCGGGAACCCTGCGCCATGTGAAATGGTTTGGCGTCGGGGTCTTCGATCACGCAAAGAACGCCGAGGCATTCCCCGACCACTTCGAAAATCCATTCTTTCGCGTCAAGATACCCAAGACGAAGGCCACGAGTCCGGCGACGCGATATGCCACGCTCGATGCAGTGCTCGACATGATTGATGTGCTGCCGGATACGGCTGCAACCGTGGTCGCTGTCGCGGCATTCGCCGGACTACGCAAGAGCGAGATTCAGGGATTGAAGTGGGAGGATTTGCGAGACGGCGAGCTGTATATCACGCGCAGCGCGTGGCGCACAACCACGCTTGAAGAAACAAAGACTGCCGCGAGCAACGCCCCAGTGCCTGTGCTCCCGTTACTCGCGAAGCACCTCGAAGCACACCGGGACGGTTCAGCTAGTGGATTTATCTTTACCGGTCCCAAAATGGGTCGACCGCTCGACCTCCACAATTTGGCGAATCGCACAGTGCGTCCGGCCTTGAAGGCAGCTGGCATTGAGTGGTGCGGCTGGCATGGCTTCCGGCGGGGTCTGAGCACGAACCTGAAGACGCTAGGCGTGGACGACACGGTGATACAGCGCATTCTGCGGCATGCAAACGTCGGCGTGACTCGGCAGTCCTACATCAAGGTTGAGGATCGAGTAAAAACTGCGGCCATGAAGAAGCTTCAGAAATCCTTGTCCGCCAAGATCAAAGCTCGCAAGAAATCGAAGAAGTCGACGAAAACGAACTAAATTGTGGTTACAAACGTGGGTACGTTTTCGAGGCCCTGAATCGCAGATAGTGCTTAAACCAGCATAAACATTGATGAAAATTGGTAGGGGCGGTGGGGATCGAACCCACGACCTTCGGCTTAAAAGGCCGCTGCTCTACCACTGAGCTACGCCCCTACATGGCTTTGGACAGCTTGGTGCGTCTAAACATCTTACACGGAAACAAATTCGCGGACCTAGGAGGAATTGCAGTGGCCGAAACGATGCCCAAAGGAATTCTGGGAGCCGTGGGGTCTGGGATCGCGATGGCCGCAAGCGCCGCCGGCTCAGTCGCCACGACGTGAATCACCGTCGAACAGCTCTTGACTTGCCTCAATTCGCGAATGTTCGGAACCGGCTAACCGTACAGCTCGTCTTCCGATTTGGGCTTGCCCGCAAAGTACGCTCGAATCGTAGGGCACGTGCGAGCGTGAGAACGGGCTGCTAGTCCGAAGACGGCGCTTCGCGCGGAGTGGGCAAAGCGATCGCCCGTTTGCGTTTCCACACGTAGTCTTTGCGCAGTTTGGCCTGGTGTTTCTTCACCTGCACTTCCAGTTCGGCGAACGCGGCCTTGGCGCTGCCCAGCACATCCGCTCCGACTCCGGTCGCATGCATCGTGCCAGTTGGCAGATTTAAATTCAGCGAGAAATTAAATTCCGGCTTGCGTGGCGTTTTTTCCAGCGAGCCGTGCAGCAGCACCAGATCGGGAGCGTAGCGCTTCAGAATACGATTCAATTTGGCAGCGTGTCGCGCGACTTCATGTTCAATGATGGCGTGATACTCGGGATCCACCTGACTGTATGTAATTTTCATCGGGGCACCCTGGCGTTTCGCTGATTGCGGATGGAAAAAGTCTGAGCATCGAGGCAAATCCAGCATAGCGCTGCGCCACCTCACTTGCAACCCGGCGTTCCCAGCCGAATCGACGTCGCGCCGCGAAACTTCCGCCTGCGTTATTACGATGCGGCGTACGGCGCGCCGGTTAGCAGGATTTGACAGCCTCCGCGGCTGCGTCATACGCTCGATGTGGGACGCTGATGCGCCAGAGGTTATAAGCCTGCCATGCCTGCCAAAACGAAAAGCGCCGAACCCAATCCACCGGCGCGCATTCTCGTCGGGCCGGCCGGCTGGTCCTATCCCGACTGGAAAGGGATTCTCTATCCAGCGCGCCGCCAAAAAGGGTTTCACGAAGCCGCGTATCTCGCGGATTTTTTCGACACCATCGAAATCAATACTTCCTTCTACCACCCGCTGAAGCCGGAATTCGCTGTGCAGTGGCTGAAACAAGTCGCCGCAAATCCCCGCTTCCTCTTTACCGCCAAGCTTTGGCAGAAATTCACGCACCAGGACGACACTACAATCGAAGATGTGAAAATCGTCCGCGCTGGCTTCGACATCCTGCGCGACGCAAACCGCCTGGGCGCCGTCCTGCTGCAATTCCCTTTTTCATTTCACAACACGCCTGAAAACCTCACGCGGCTCAATCAAATTCTCGATGCCTTCCGCGTTTATCCGCTCGTAGTAGAAGTCCGCCACTCCTCCTGGGCGAAAAAAGAGTTCTACGCGCTGCTGCACGAACGCGGCGTGGGATTCTGCAACATCGACCAGCCGCTCATCGGCCGCTCGATCAAGCCCAGCGAACGTGTAACGTCTGCGATCGGCTATGTCCGCCTGCACGGCCGCCGCTACGACACCTGGTTCTCCGACGATCCCGCGTCGCCACCCTCTGAGCGCTACAACTATCTATATTCCCAAGAAGAGCTCGAGCCCTGGGCCAAACGCATCGAACATGTGGCCGAACGCGCCAAGACCACCTTCGTCGTCACCAACAATCATTTCGAAGCGAAAGGAATCGTGAACGCCCTGCAGCTCATCAACCTGCTTACTGGCAACAAAGTGAAAGTCCCGGATACGCTCCGCAGTCACTATCCGCAGCTGGAAGCGATCGCAAATCAGCCTGCCGCGGAACCAACCCTGTTTCCCCTGCCTCCGAAATAGACACAGCTCCGCTCGCCGCGGAATAATCTACGAAACGCACCAAGCCTTCGTTGCGGCGGTCTTCAGACCGCCATCGGTGTTGCGCCGCGGACCGATGCCGCACTAAAGTGCGCCGCTACAACAACAAGATCCGGGCCCGCAAGGGTTTTTCCACGGCATGACGAGACTAGGCCGGATGCTCAAAACGATGGGCAAAACCGCGAGGATGGAAACCGTTACTTCTTGAAGAGATCTTCGAATGCCTTGCGCGCGTCGTTAGGACGTCCGGGGTTCACAGGCGCCGGAGAGGCGCTGGCGTAAGTCACCGGCGAAGTGTCTTTCTCCACAGTCATGCGAAATTCGAAAAAGGTGCAATCGTTCTTGGCGTCTTTCTTCGCGATGCGCTCCGGAATCGGCTGCGTGCACTCGAATTGCCTGCCGGTATCGAAATGCACGCACTGTTTGCAGCAATGCATCGCGGTCTTGCAGCGAGGACATTCACCGTTGGGGTCAAATCCGGGCGCCAGAACCGCACCGCAGCTCGAGCAGCGCGCCCTCATAACCGTGCCAACCATGCGCGGCGTGCGCGGCCCCATCGAATCCTGTTTCGGGCGAGGCTCGCCGCCGTTCGGGGGCCGCTCGCTTCTTTCGCGTTTCTTTTCCTGCGCGTCGCGGTCGCTGTAACCCCTCTGCTTATACTTCCGGTCCATCGGACCTCCTAAGGGGATAATTCATCCTGCTCCAAATACTTTTCTACCTACGTCGATTGAACGCTCTGATTGCACGTTCAGGTGTGGAAAGCTCATCGAATCATGCGCGCTGAGTCATGCCATCCGCGGGAAGAATCGCTCTGATGCACATCGCAGTGGTCTTGCTGGTTGAGGCGCTTTCCATCCGCCGCTGGGAGCAGCTTATGCACACACTGGCGGATTTCGGGATGCCTATCAGGTAGAAAATCAGCGCGAGTACCGCGATTCCGTGGCTGCCAAGAGCGGCCGCCATCCTCTGTATAAAACACCCCTGCGGCGCAAATTGCAACATCCATTTTCATGTACGCGTACCATTCCCGCGACCGGCCCAAAATCTGCACAACCCTTCGAACGGCAAATCCGGCTGCAGAAAAGTGCGCGGCGCTCCGCGATCCGCCAGCACCGCTTCCGCCGCTAGATATCCGCTACGCACCGCGCCTTCCATCGTCGCGGGCCAGCCCGTGCGCGTCCAATCGCCGCACAAATACAAATTCGCCAGCGCGAATTTTCTGCCCCGGGACGCCATCGGTCCGACCCAGGCTCCGGCGAAAAAGTCGCGTTCACTTCCTTGATCACGGTAGCCTTGCGCAGTTGCGCTTCGCGCGTCAACGGCAGCACCTCGCGCAAGTTCGCGGCGGCACAGCTCGATGATTTCCTGCCGGGAGCGTGGAATCAGATCGTACGAGGCGCTGATCACTAGCTGCAGGTACTGCCCGCCACCCTCAACCGCGACGGCCTGCTCCTCGCTCGGGCGTACGATGTTTGGACGCACGGTCCCATGATTCGTTTCCGCCGGCCTGGACAAAAACGTCTTGTTGAAGACCCACTGGGTGGTGTGGTCCAGCAGCGTCAGAAACGGCTCGGTCATCACCTGGCGGTCGTACCACAAATGCACGCCGGTGATCGGCGACGTCTTCAGATGCCGCAAACCCTCCAGCGGAGCGTTTGTTTCCGACCACTCCGCAGGCAGCAGTTCGAGCAGCGCATCGTGCGGCACCGCCGACACGCATGCATCGGCGAAAACTTCCGTGCCATCTTCCAACCGCGCGCCCGCGAAACAATTTTCCTTCACGCGAATTTCTCGAATTCCGCAGCGCAGCCGCACTTCCCCGCCCCGCCGCACAATCACTTCCCGGCAGCCTTCATACAAATCGGCCAGCGGCACCGTGGGAATCCCCACGCGATAGCCCGTGCTATTTCCCAGGAACACCTTCCAGAAAACTTCGATTCCGTAGCGCGCATCGGTGCGCGCCAGTTCTTCATCCAGCGCGCTTACTAACACCACGCGCCAGAATCGCTCAATCGCATCCGGGGTCTGCTCCATGCGATGCAGCCAATCCAGCATCGAGATGCCTTCGATGCGCGGTGGGTTCCCGCCGGCACGCGCGATGGCCAGCATGGCATTTGCAATCGAGCGCTTATCGGCGAGCGTCAACGCGCGAAATAACAAAAAGGACGGCGCCATGTGCAGCGGCGGAGGCAGGGGCGCGGCTTCGATGGTCGAGCGTTGCCCCTGCGCGTCCGCAAAATAAAGGCGATCGTAAAAGCGGATTTTGTCACTCGCGCCAACACGCGAATAAAAATCCGCTAAATTCGTGCAGCAACCCAGCGTGACGTGCTGGCAATTATCCACCTCGCTGCCGTCAGGCAACGTGTAGGAAGTGGCGCGCCCGCCCAGGTGCGGACGTTTTTCCAGCAGCCGGACCTGCAAACCCGCTTCAGCCAGCGCGACGGCGGACGACAGCCCCGCCAGTCCGCCGCCGATTACTAGAACGCTTTGCGAGGACATCACCCTTCCACCAGCCAGCCCGTCGCGCCGCGAGGCCCGCCGTCAGCAGATATTGGATTTTTTCCGCGCTCGAGAGCGAAATGCGCCCGGAAAACACGTCGAATTCACGCTCTTCGATACGCGCCAGCAAACTGCTGTACGTGCGAACCAGCGCCCACAGAGTGGCGCGGCTATCCGCATTCACGCGTCCAACTAGTCGCGCGCCTTCTTGATACATTTGCCACGCGCGCTCCGCTTCAAACGCGAGCAGTTCCTGCAGCTTCGGCGTCACGGGGCCGCGCAATTCTTCCGCGCGGATTCCGAAGCGATCGAGATCTGCCTGCGGCAAATAAATTCGCCCGATCGCGTAATCGCTGCCGACGTCGCGAACGATATTCGTCAGCTGGAAGGCCAGGCCCAGCCGCTCCGCGAGATCAGGCGCTTTCGGATCGCTGAATCCGAAAACGTGCAGGCACGTCAGTCCCACGGTTCCGGCCACGCGATAGCAATATTCAGACAGACGATCGAACGTCGCGTACGTCGTGACCGTCAAATCCATTTCCGCACCGAGAATCAAATCGTGAAAATATCGCGTGGGAATCTGGAAGCGCTCGATCGTGTCGGCCAGAGCAGGCAACACGGCGTGGCCGCTCGTCTCGCCGCCGATGGCCTGATCCAGCATCCCGCGCCAACGCGCCAAACCCTGTCGCTTCGATTCCAGATCGCCAGGTTCATCGGAAACATCATCAATCAGCCGCATGAACGCATACAGCGCGCACAAAGCGTTGCGCTTTTCCTTGCGCAATCCAAAAAACGCCAAATAAAAACTGCTGCGCGCCGCCCGCGCAATCCGATTGCACTCGGTGTATGATTCGCGAACCGCGTCCGAATACGGTCGGAGCTTGATAACGCTGCTATCGCGCGGAACGTAGCCCGCGCGCGCTTCTGGGTCCGACGCCGAAGTGGATTCCGCTGACTCGTCAGTAGTCGCATGCCGCGGGTTCCCGCCGCCGCGCGAAAACGCACCCAGCGTCAGCGTCTTCCCCAAAAGCTTCGCCTGCGTCCATTTGCTCAGCGAAGGACGATGCTCCAGCGTGTTGTACCCGGACGCCTTAATCGCATCCAGAATCGCCAGTCCACCGCCGCCGAACATCTCCAAATCCACGCGCAGAAATCGCTCGACAGTTTGCGACAGCGGCTGGCCCGCGCGAAACAGCTCTCGCGTCCGCGTAATCAGTGACTTCATCAACGCCGCATAACGCGCATCGAATCGCTTCCCGACGATGTCTGCTTCAGTCAATCCATGCGGCGCGAGCGCTTCCAGCGGAATATAGATCCGGCCCTTCTCCAGGTCGCGCGACACATCCTGCCAGAAATTCGCCAGCTGCAGCGCCGTGCACGTGTAATCCGAAAGCTGCTGCCGCGCCTCGTCCCCGTATCCGCACAAATAAAGCACCAGCCGCCCGACCGGATTCGCCGAGTACACGCAGTAATCGAGCACTTCATCCCAGGTGCCATAACGATGCACGGTCTGATCCCGCCGGAACGCGCGCAGCAAATCGCGAAACGGCTGCAGCGGAATATTTTTCGCGCGGATCGTTTCACGCAAAGCAATCAACACAGGATGCGCCGGCGCCGCGCCATCGTCATATATCAGCCGCAGTTCGTCTTCCCACGCATCTAGCAGCTGCAAGGCTCGAGTCGGGTCCGCAACCTCATCGCCCAAATCATCCGCCCAACGGCAATACGCATAAACATTATAAAAATGCTGATGCAAATCACGCGGCAACAGCCACGAAACCACGTTGAAATTTTCGTAGTGGTGCGTCGCCAGCCAGCGCGTATAGCGCTCGGCTTCGGAGGGAGCGCAATTCGCCTGCGGCAGATTGCGCGCGATTTCAAGTTCCGGTGTGGGCAGCATGATGCCCTGACTTGCGCAAACGTCAGGGAATTACGGCAGTCTTCAATTCGCCGTTTCGGTTCTTCATGTCCTGAAATACTTTCGGCAATCCTTGCAAGGTCACTTCGCCGGTGATGAAGTCGCTGGAGCGAATTTCGCCGCGCGCGATCGTGTCCATGGCCTCGCGCATGAACTGCGGCGTGTGGTGAAAGGTGGACTTGATGGTGATCTCGGAATAATGCAGCGCCGCGGGATCAATCTTCACTTCCGTTCCCGTCGGGCATCCGCCAAACAAATTCACGGTCCCGCCCTTCCGCACCATCTGCAGCGCCCATTCCCAGGTAATCGCTCGGCCCACGGCCTCAATCACGGAATCCGCACCGCGCCCGCCCTCGGTCAGTTGCCGCACCAGCTCCACCGGGTTTTCAATTTTATCCACGTCAAACGTAGCCGTGGCGCCCAACCGCTCGGCGGCCTTCATCTGGCTGCGCCGCTTGCCAATGGCAATCACGCGCACCTTACGCTGCGAAAGTATGCGGATGAATTTCAATCCGATCGGCCCGCAGCCGATCACCACCACGGTATCCCCTGGATGCACGCCTGTCTCGCGAATTCCGCGCAACACGCAAGCCAGCGGCTCCGCCATCGCGGCGTCCTTAAAAGAGATGCCGTCGGGAATCTCGATCATGTTCTGCCGGACAATGCGGCCCGGAATGCGGATATACTCCGCATACGCGCCATTATTGAACAGCAAATCCTCGCAAAGATTCGGCTGTCCCTTGCGGCAGTAGAAGCAAGCGTCACACGGCGCCGAATTCGCCGGCAGCACGCGCATGCCCGGCTGCACGCCGCTATTCACGTTCTTGCCCGTCTCTTCGATCACGCCCGCGAGCTCATGCCCGAATAGCGACGGCGGCTGAATCATGCGTGCGTGGTATCCGCGTTTCCACACCTTCAGATCGGTCCCGCAAGTCAGCGCCACGGCGACGCGCACCAGCACCTCATCATCGCCGACCTTTGGGATATCTACGGTCTCGATCTTCAGATTTTCTGCACCATACAAAACTGCCGCGTTCATATGCCCACTGCCCTGCCTATAAGCGCTCATTCGTGCCTTATGACTACTTTCAAAGTATTATCCTTCGGATGTGCAGCCAATTCCAGTGCCTCGGCAATCTGCTCCAGCGGGAAGCGATGAGAAATTAATTCGCGCACCGGCAAGCGCCGCTCGAAAACCAACGCTGCGGATTCCGCCTGATCGTCCACTGATGCGCTATAGCTCCCCAGAATTTCTTTTTCTTCCACCCCCACAGCCGCCGCAGGAAATTCCAACTGCAGCACCGGGTCGTTATGAGCAAACAGTAACACGCGTCCGCCCGGCCGCGCGAGAGCCAGAGCTTCGGGGACCAATGCCGGGTTGGGCACAGCCACCAGGACGGCATCCGCGCCCCGCCCTCCCGTTCGCCGCCGAATTTCCTGCTGCAGATTTCCGCTCGTGGGGTCGAAAACTTCTTTCGCGCCAAAACGCAGGCTCGCCTCGCGCCGTCCCAGCATCGGATCGCTCGCATAAACTTCCGCGCCTTCGTATTTCGCCAGAATCATCAGCAACATGCCAATGGGCCCCTGCCCCATCACCAAAACCTTGTCGCCCGCAGCGATGCGCGCCTTGCGCACAGCCTTCAAACACGTATTTACCGGCTCGACGAATGTAGCTTCCTCGAAGCTAACGTCTGCCGGCAGCGCGATCATGCCGCGCTCCACAATCCACGGCATCGCGCGCACATATTCGGCAAACCCACCGCCGTTGGGATCAAATCCCGCTGTCAGCCCCGTCTTCTTATAACCCGCGCACTGCGAAAAAAGTTTCCGTTCGCAGTAAAAACAATCGCCGCAAGGAATGTGATGAAAACTCACTACCCGGTCGCCTACCTTGAACTTGGTAACGCCCGCGCCGATTTTCACCACAGTGCCAGCCAACTCGTGCCCCAGTATTTGCGGCGCCGCAACGAACCCATGATGGATTTTTTTGATGTCCGTGCCACAGATCCCGCAAGCCGCCACGCGAAATAGCAGCTCGCCTGCGCCAATTTCGGGAATTGGCACCGATTCAACGACCACTTGCCCCTTGCCGCGATACACGCCCGCGCGCATGTGGCCTCGCTTCGGCTCGTGCGCGTGATGCGATCCGATATGTTCGATGGTCTGGCTCATCTTCTGCAGAGTGGCGGCGCCTAGGACGCTGCCGCTCCCGTCCGCCGCTCCAAAACCTGAAATCTTCCCGATACCATCGTGATGTATTTATCCAAAAATTGCGCGAGCGCTTCTGCCGCGGTTTTGCTGTTCTGGCCCAACCGCACCAGCTCCGGAACCGCCGTCGGATGCAGCGCCACTTGTCCGAGGACGCGCGGGATACTCACTTGCCCGTCGTCCGTAAAAATCCGATTCATATCCAGCGGCAAATCGTCATCCACTGAATCACTGATCGCACGGATCGCGATTGCAGGAATTCCATACGCGGCCGATTCCAGCAGCACCTCAAAACTCTCCATCTCCACCGCGTCCGATCGCTCGCCCAGATGCCGCTTCTCTTCCGCGCTGCCCACCACGCGGACGGAGCTGAAGAACTCCCCCACCACCGTTGCGCCGCTTTCCTCGACGAACGAAAGCAGCGCTGTACTGCTCTGCAAGCGATTGCTGTTCGAATCCGTCAACTCGTTCTCGGTACGCACAGAACGTGCCGCCAGAACCTGTCCGATCGGGTATTCCGGTTTCAGCGCTCCCGCCAATCCGGAGGAAATACACAGGTGAATCGACTCCTGATCGCCGCCAAGCACTTTCGCTGTCTGCAGGTGCGCCTGCTTTGGTCCCGCGCCGGTCAACAAGACGACAACCTCCGCCGCACCAATCTGCGCGCGATACACTTCAACGTCGCCCCATTGCACCGCGCGAAATTCGCGCAGCGCGCGCCACGGCGCAAATTCAGTTTCCAGCGCGAAAGTGACCAGTATTTTCATCGCATATCACTACGCTGCAGCCGCCTGCGTCACGCGCTTGCTACCTGCGCGATTCGCAATGTAGCCGTGCTCTTCGTACCAGCGCACCGCGCGCTCCAGCGCCGCTTCCACTTTCCCGGGCTTGTAGCCTAATTTCCGCGCCGCCTTGTCGCTTTCCACAAACATCTTATGCCGCGACATTTTCACCCCTTCCACCGGAATCTGCGGCTCGCGTCCCGTCAGACGCGAATAGAATTCGTCCGCATACCCTGCCGCCAGCGCAATCGCATGGGG
This sequence comes from uncultured Acidobacteriota bacterium, assembly GCA_963710845.1. Lineage (GTDB taxonomy): Bacteria > Acidobacteriota > Terriglobia > Acidiferrales > UBA7541 > Palsa-295. Next base: position 190,190 of record CAVQBU010000002.1, read on the forward strand.
CAGCCTCACGCGCGGCGCCGACCGCCCGGTGATCGCCGCCAGCGCATCCAGAATCTGCTTCAACGTCATATTGCGCGCGCCCAAAATATAGCGCTCGCCAATCCGCCCCTTATCCGCCGCCAGCAAATGCCCCGCGGCCACATCTTCCACCGCCGCTACGTTCAAACCCGTGTCCACATAAGCCGGCATCTTCCCCAGCAGAAAATCCAAAATTATCCGCCCGGTCGGAGTCGGCTTCCAATCGCCCGGCCCCACCGGTGCCGTGGGATTCACAATCACCACCGGCACTCCCGCGCGCGCAGCGTCAACCGCAACCTGCTCCGCCAAAAATTTCGATCGCTTGTAATGCCCGATCATTTCGTCCAGCGTCGCCTTAGTCTCTTCGTTCGGCAGCGCCCCATGCCTCGGCACAGCAATCGTCGCCACAGTGCTCGTATATACGATGCGCTCCACGCCCACGCGTTGCGCCGCTTCCAGCAATCGCCGCGTGCCCTCCACATTGCATTCGTAAATCTCCGCCGGCTTCGGCGTCCAGAGCCGGTAATCCGCCGCCACGTGATACACCCGCCGCACGCCCTGCATCGCGCGCTCCAGCGAAGCTCCGTCACGCAGATCGCCCTCGAAAGGTTCGACCTGCACACCATCCAGCACCGCGAGGTTACTGCTGCGCCGCACCAGCACGCGAACCGCATCCCCGGCAGCGACGAGTTGCCGCGCAACGTGGCTACCCACGAATCCCGTGGCGCCGGTTACCAGAGTAGTCATAACGATGGGCAAATCCGATCGTGCCAAGCCGGTTTCTCTTGGCAGATTTCGCGGGTGCGACCACGTGCAACCAACATAGCCGCGTTTGAAAATGCATTGAAGAGTATCGCGCCGCGGAAGCCGCAGCGGCGATTTACAGCGAGCGAGGCGCGCATTGCCTAAGTCCGCAGTCCGTTGCGGCTTGCCAATTCCTCTGCGGGAATCTGCACGCCCAGGAATTTGCGCCGCCCCTGGCGCATATTGTCGTAGCGCGCCAGAGCGTAAAGCGGGAAGGCGTTGCGGTAGATGTGATACTTCAGATAAAAAACGCACGGAAATCCCGTGCCGGTAAATTCGTCTTCGTTCCAAGCTCCGTTTTCGTTCTGGTGCGTCACGAGCCACGAAATCGCTCGCTCCACGCACGAATCATGCGGTCCGCATACCGCCAGCAATCCAATAATGGCCCAAGCGGTCTGCGAAGCCGTGCTCTTGCCTTTCCCTTTCAGCGACGGGTCATAATAAGAAAGAATAGACTCGCCGAATCCGCCATCGGGATTTTGCACCGAGCGCAGCCAATTCGCCGCAGCTTGGCAATCCGCGCCCTTCGACAAGCCCACTGTCTCCAGCGCGCGCAGCACGCTGCTGCTACCGTAAATATAGTTAACGCCCCACCGCCCGAACCAAGGGCCTTCCGCAGTCTGATCGTGCCGGATGAAAGCCCGCGCCCGCTGAATCGTCGGATCATTCGCGGACCATCCCATCTGCCCCAGGCATTCCACCGCCCGCGCCGTCACATCCGCCGTCGAAGGATCCAGCATCGCGTTGTGATCCGCAAACGGTATGTGATTCAAAAATTGCAGATTGTTTTCGTGGTCGAACGCGCCCCAGCCGCCATCCTCGTTCTGCATGCTCACAAGCCACGAAAGCCCGCGCTTCATCGAGCGGCGCAAGCGTTCCGAATCAGGATCGCCGACGCGCCCCAGCGCCATCAGCACAAACGCAGTGTCGTCCACGTCGGGATAATATTCATTCCTGAATTCAAAGGCCCAGCCGCCCGGCGCCGCACCCGGATTCTTCACCTGCCAGTCACCCGGCCCAAGAATCTGATTCGCCACAACCCAGCGCTCCGCGGCAATTAAAGACGGATGAGCTGGATCAAGCCCCGCCTCTTCCAACGAAACCATGGCAATCGCCGTATCCCAGACCGGCGAAATGCAAGGCTGCACGCGCAATGTGTCGCCTTCTGAAATTTCGTAGCGCTCTAGAAAACCAATCTCGCGCGCGACAAGCGGATCCTGCGCGTCCGCGCCTTCAGCCAGCAGCGCGAAGATCGAATTCATCATCGCCGGATAAATCGTGCCCAATCCCTCGCTACGCTCCAGCCGCTCGACCATCCAGCGTCGCGCCTTTTCCAGCGCAACCTTGCGGAAAGGTTTCCACCCGAGCCGCTCGTGCAATTTCAATCCGCGGTCCAGCGCCAAAAACACATTGCGCCAGGAAATCACGCGCCGATCCCACCTGAAGGATTGTGGCTTGCCGTGCGGAGTCTTGAACAGCTCGCTCACCGTCACGCCCGAAGGCAACTGCCAGTCCGGCTTGTGCGCGTAAACGATCGCCAGCGGAATCACAATCCCGCGCGTCCAAGAAGACATCTCGTGAATGTTGATCGGAAACCAATCCGGCAGAAGCATCAGCTCCGGCGGAATCGAAGGCACGATGCTCCAATCCACTCCGCCTACCATTGCCAGATAGAACCGCACGTAGGAGTTCGTCGCTTCAAGCCCACCCAGTTCCAGTACGCGTTCCTTCGCGCGCAGCAAAGCCGGCGCCGTTGCGGAATCTCCCGCCAAACGCAGCGCCACGTACGCCTTCACCGTGGCATTCAGCTCCGACGGCCCGCCTTCGAAAATGTTCCAACCGCCATCCGGTAACTGTTTGCGGCGAATATAAGTGGCGAGCTTCGCCGTTTTTTCGGATTCCAACTGGCCAAGGATGTGCAGGTAAAGGATGTAATCAGATTCCAGCGTGGTGTCCGCTTCCAGCTCGGCCCACCAATAGCCATCCTGGGTCTGCGCGGAAAGCAGCCAATTCGTGGCGCGGGCGACAGCTTGCTCTACCTGAAACTCGATGTTTCGGCTGCGAACTGTGGCCGTGCCCTGCGAACTGCTGTCGTTCGGGGCATCAACCTGCAGCCTTGCTTTCGGTGTCATCAATCCCTCAGTACCTTTTGACCACTTTCGCCCCGGTCCTAGCGCGGCCGATGCTCCTCAGGTCCGAAACCCAGCAACTGCCCCGCAGGGCTCCTTCGAGGATTGGTTTTATGAAACTATAAATGGCCGACTGACCACTTTTTATCGAATTACACAGGGGCTCCAAGAAGGAACCCAGTGGAAAAGCGGTCCACCCTGGAGACCGAAATCCACAAACTTCACGCTAACGCTAATATTATCTTTGGCTTTGCCCTCACGGTCAACTAAAAACAGGCTCCCCGTTCCCAGAATTAGTAGATGTCGGCAGAGACCAGAAGGCTGCTTGAAATGTTTCAGAATGGCCATCTATGGGCTAATAGTGTGCAAAGTTATGGCTCGGAGTTTTCCCGTGCGCTGTGTGAATTCAAGGAACGGCGTCGAGAAAGCGAAAAGAAATCGAAGTTGGTCTCGGAGCGTGCGCCGAAGTACGCTCTACAGTCTTCCGAAAGTGACCCGAGGACATATCTCGCAGGTCACTGGCCTGCTTTCTCCTGCTCCAATTTGCGCACTCGCTCCGCCAGTTCCGGCAACCGTGAGAGCCATCCATATTGTTCCTTAAATCGCGCGAAAGGCCTCGCCGGCGTGCCCCAAACCGTCTGGCCACGGCGAATCGTCTTATTGCTCGGTATGCCTGCTTGGGCACCAATGATTGCATCGTCTTCCAGCGTGCAGTGCGGCGCGATGCCCACCTGCCCGCCAATCATCACTTGCGCGCCAATTATGCAGCTGCCCGAAATGCCCACTTGCGCGGCTACCACGGAGTTCGTTCCGATGCGAACGTTGTGGGCCACTTGCACCAGGTTATCGATCTTCACGCCGCTTGCGATCTGCGTCGCTTCCAGCGACCCGCGATCAATCGTGGTGTTGCAGCCAATTTCCACGTCGTCGCCAATTTCCACGCTGCCGATCTGCGGAAACTTGAAATGCTGCCCCTGTCCGAAAACATATCCAAACCCGTCGCCGCCAATCACCGCGCCGGAATGAACCTCTACGGCATTTCTCAGCCGTGCGCCGGCATACAGCGTCACCCGCGGATGTAAGCGGCAGTCTTCCCCCACCCGTGCACCGTGGCCAAGAAAACAAAATGCGTCGACCGCCGTACCCGTTCCAATTTCGACCTCGTCTTCTATCACCACGTAAGGCCCGATGCGAATATTCGGTGCCAGCCGCGCCGTCGCTGCCACAATCGCCGTCGGATGAATTTCGGGACGCAGCGCAGGCTTCGGAAGCAACCGCGCCGCCGCCTTTGCGAACGCGAGCTTCGCGTTTTCCACCTCCAGCAAAGTCTTCCCCGCCACGATTATGCCCGCCGCAGCGATCACGCAACGCGCCGCTGACGCCTCCGCTCGCGCAACCTGCCGCGGCGAATCCACATAAATCAGATCTTCAGGCTTCGCGCTCTCGGGGCTCGCGACGCCTGCGACTACCAAATGCGTATCACCGTGAATTTTTGCCCTCAGGTACTCCGCCAGTTCACCGGCCGTGTGGCTCATTTCTGCACCTCATGGAACAAACAAGTCGTCGCACAAATTCGTGTGGTGCTGGAAACAACGCTCAGCGCGCACGATCTAAAACGGATAAATTGGCGGCTCACCCGGCGGCCGCGTCTTCCATCTTTTGTGCACCCACAACCACTGCTCCGGATGCGCTCGCACAAAATCCTCAATCACGCGCGTAAACCGCTGCGTGTTCTCGCTCACGTCCGCCTCTTCATCGCCCGTTCGCGCCAGCTCCACGGGCGGCTCGAATCGCAACCGGTACTTCCCCAACGATTCATCCCAGAAAAGAAATCCCGGAACCACGGCCGCGTCCGTACGCAATGCCAGCCGCGCCAAACCAGAAGTGGTAGACGCCGGGATGCCGAAAAAATCCACGAACACTCCCTCTTCCAGCGCGGTGTTGTGATCCGCGAGAATTCCCACCGTGCCGCCATCCGCCAATACTTTCAAAATCGCCCGCGCCGATTTGTTTTTATCAATCGGCCGATTCCCGGACAAGCATCGGTAACGATTAATCAGCTCATCCACGCGCGCATTCGAAATCGGCCGCACCAGAAAATGCAGCGGGTGCCCGTACAGTGCGTGCGCAAACGACGAGAGCTCCCAAGCGCTCATATGCCCGGTCAAAAACAGCACGCCCTTCCCGCGCCGCTGCCCGGCAGCGAAATTTTCCGACCCATCCAGTGCCACGCTGCGCTCGATGTTCTGCGGCGTGTAGCGTGGAAATTGCGAAAACTCGCCCGCCATCCAGCCGATTTGCCGGATCATCCCGCGGATCACGTCCTTGCGTTTCGCTTCACTCCAATCCGGAAATGCCAGATGCAGATTGAACATCGCCGCCCGTCGCAGCGGTGTGCGAAATCCATACGCCACCGCGGCAAAAGACGCGCCCACCCAGCGCGCCGCCGGCCGCGGCAGTAGCCCCAATAATTTCAATCCCATCCACGCGACGGCATATTCCAACCATTCCCGCATAGCGGGCCATTATGCAAGAGCCTGCGCAGCGTATGCCAGCAATCGTTGGACGATTGTGCGTTGCCGTTGTCCGCCGTGCCTTCGCGCTGCAATTGCACGTCGCGATCGCGCGTTGTGCAACTCCGAACTGATTGCTTGTTGCGTCACCCGCACGCTGCGGCGCGTTCGGCTTCGTGGAACAAGATTGGCGGCGAGATGTTAGACTCATCGCGCTTTGCACGCTTCCACTCAATCTCGGCGCATGCCGAACATCGCGGCCTTAGCTACCGCTGCCGTAGTAATTCTGGTCTCGTTGTTCGCAGGTCTCGGTGCCCTCGGCCTGGTCGGCCCGGACGAACCGCGTTACGCATGGATCGCTCGCGCCATGGCCGAAACTGGCGACTGGGTCACGCCCCGCCTTTGGGGCGCCCCGTGGTTTGAAAAGCCCGTCCTCTATTACTGGGCAGCCGCAATTGGATTCCGGATGCATCTGCCGGCAGAATGGGCCGCGCGCCTGCCATCTGCGATTGCCGCGCTCGCTGCCGCGAAAGCGATTGCCTGGTTCGCGCGGCGCCATTACGCGCCAGATAAAGATTCGCTCGCCTCCCCGACACTGCTCGCGCCCGTGATTTTTGCTTCAAGCGTCGCGGCCATTGGATTCGCGCGCGCGGCCACCCCAGACATGCTATTCAGCGCGGCGATCGCATTGGCGATGGTCTGCGCTGCAAGCGTCCTCAGGCGAGCTGGCGCGCTCCGCGTTCCGGATGGCACGCGAGCGAGCATTAGAATCCCAGATCTACTGATTCCGGCCTTGTGGGGCGCATCGCTGGGACTGGGAGTGCTCGCGAAAGGTCCGGCAGCACTAATCCTCGCGGGCGGCGCCGTAGGAATTTGGGCGCTCGCAACATCAAACTGGCGCGCCGCAATCCGCCTCGCACATCCCATCGCCCTCGCCGCGTTCTGCGCTGTCGCGCTGCCGTGGTACCTGCTCTGCGCGCATCGCAATCCCGATTTTCTGCACGTCTTCATTTTTCAACACAACTTCGAGCGCTACCTGACTCCGCTATTCCAGCACCAGCAACCGTTCTGGTTCTTCGGACCAATCACCATCCTCGCACTCCTACCGTGGTCCGCGTTCCTGATCGCCGCGGCACAAGAAGGGCTCCGGCTGTGGCGCGAAAAAACCTGGAAAAATTCTCCCGGGTTCTTCATCGCTTGCTGGGCCGTCTTCCCCATCGTATTCTTCAGCTTTTCGCAATCGAAACTGCCGAGTTACATTCTCCCGGCGGTTCCCGCGCTCGCATTGATCACAGCAATCAGCGCCGGCCGCGCATTCCAAAGAGGCCGCAGCAACGCCATCATCCTGAGCGCGGGAGTCGGCCTCGTGTGGATTGTCCTGGCCGCAGCATTCCTGCACGCAACGCACAAATTTCCATTCACAGCGATGCCCAGTTCCATCCCCTTGCTGGCCAACATCGCGTTAGGAATCACAATCGTAGTTGCCGCGGCAATTCTCTACGCCGGAACGAAGAGAAACCTTCGCCTAACAGTGACCCTCTGCTGTTTGTGCGTCGCAGCGACACTGATAACTGCTAACACTGCAGTGCTGCCCCCGATCGATCCCTACATCTCAGCACGCCCCCACGCAGCATTCTTCCAGAACGATCTTCATCCCGACAGAATTTTCACCTATGAATTGCGCCGCACATGGAATTACGGCCTGGCATTTTATTTCCATCGCGAAATTCCGGAATGGTCGCCGCAAGATCCAGACGCAGCGCTAGTGCTCACATCACGCGAGGGATTGGAAAAAATAGTAAAGGCAGAAAGATTTCGCAGCGTCGAGCAGCCATCAGCGCAAGGAATTATATACGTCCCCGTCGCGCCCGCTCCGCGCTAGTGCGCCGGCGCCCGCGAAGCGGCCGGCAAATTCAACAGGAAGAAGCTGACTACCTGGCTCTCGTAATTCTTGCGGTCTTCATCAGACATATCCGGATAACTCGTCCGATCGCGAATCATCTGCTTAGGCTCCGGCGCAATTGTGAAAATATTGGTCATGTCCCGCGCCAGGTCGGGCCGGTCATCCGACACAAAGAAAAGTTTTGGAATGCCCTTGGTGCGACCCAGCTGCGCCGTCACCGGCAACCGGTGCCGGAACTGATAATTCAGCATGCGAAATCCGAAGTCGCAGAACTTGCCCACGTAAGGAAGCACCGTTAACCCCGAGCGCTTCACTTCGATCTGCACCATATCGCCCGGATCGGCGTACGCATCATCAACAATAAACGCGGAAACCCGCGGATCGGACACGGCGTTCTCCAGCACCACGTAACCGCCCATGTCCACACCCCACAGACCGAAATGTTTCGGGTCCACGTCATCGCGTGTCGCCAGAGCCTGCATCGCCGCTTGCAACTCAGACACTTCGCGATAGCCCAGCGTGGTGACGCCCGGGCTGCTGCCATGCGCTGTGAAATCGAAGAGAAATACGTTGAACTGCTGATCCTGCAGCGCCGTAACCAGCGTCAACACGTCCGAACGCTGCGAATGATAGCCGTGACACACCACGATGGTAGGCGACCCGCGCAACCCCGGATAAAACCAGCCGTCGCGCGTGGCCTCACCCGGAACCGAAAACGAAAAGTCCACCGGATGGCCCATCATCACATTCAAATCTACGGTTGAGGGTGCCGCATGCGAGGTGCGCAATACTTGGTAAAGCAGGAAGCCGGAAACGGCGGCGATGGACACAAACAAGAACAGCGCCATCGCGAAGAGTCCCGAGAGGAGCTTGGCGATACGCGTTGTTGGATAGCGTAGTTCTGAGAGGAAAGCCATCCGGTAAGCGCGGGCGCAAACAATTCTCGCCTCGGCGAATTGCATGGTAGCACAACTTTCCACAGCCGCACGGCACGCTAATTGTCCAACCCGTTACATTTCAGACAAATCCCCTTAACCGCCGTTCCCTGTCCGAATTTCGGACCTGTGCCGCCGGCAACGTAATCGTGGTTCAGGTCCCGATTACCCGATTGCCAGGCAAGTGAATTTCGTTGGAGAAAAATGCAAAATCCGGCAAAGTTGAAAACCCCATGGCGCATTGTGCCATCGGTTACGAGCGCGGCCCGCGTTGGGCCGGGCGAAACTATAGCGGGAGGCCGAGTTTGTGCAGTAGCGCGGGCCAGCGGGGGTCGGACTTCAGGTGGTCGAAGGCTGGAAAGCGAATGACGGCGGTGATCTCATCGTCCCGGGCCGCGTAGGCTTTTTCGAGAAATTCGAAAGCTTTTTCGCGATTTCCTGCCAGCGCGTAAGCGACGGCTGCGTCCGCGGGCAGGCTGCCGTTGCTGACCGCATCCATGAATTCAGTGAAACCTTTCGCGTCCGGGGTCCACGAGCGGCTCGACAGCGCGTCGCCCGGCGGACCCGCTTTCTGCAACGTACTCACGGCCTCGGCAAACTGGCCCTGCGTGGCCTCCAGCTGAGATAGATAGAAGAGCCCCGGCCCGAACCCAGGATCACGTTGGAAGAGCTGATCGAATTGCTCTCGCGCTTCGGGATACTTGTGGGCGTCCATCAGGCTGAGAGCATAGTTCGTCTTGACGATCCCCGCGAGTGGGTCGAGAGCCAGCGCGAGGCGGAACTGCCGGAGCGCCTCTTCCAGGTGATTCATCGGCATCAGATAATTGAAGGCGTAAAAATAGTGCGCGTTAGCGTTGTTTGGATTCAGTTCGATCGCACGGCGAAACTCCTGCTCCACAGAGGTCCATTTCCAAGCGGCGGCCAGCGCGTTGCCACGCGCCACGTGCGCTTCGGAGCTGGTATCGTCCAGCTCGACCGCTTTTTGTGAGGCCTGATCCGCCAGCGGCAAGGATTGCTCCGGCGGAATCAAGCGCCCGTAACCCGAGGCGACCACATAACTATTCGCAAGACCTGCCCACGCCAACGCGTAATTCGGATCGGCGGCCACCGACTGGCGGAATAACTCCACGCTCTTGAGAATTCCTGGATTCGTGCGTCCGTACAACTGCTGCTGCGCTTCGAGGTACAAGCGATAGGCGTCGGGATTTGTGGTGCCGGCGCTACCTATTTTTGCCTCCTCGTTGCCGCTGGCATTTACATTTAATTTTTTCGCGACGTCGCGGGTAATGTCGCTCTGCACCTGCGTGACGTCAGCCATCTTGCGTTCGTAGTGCTTGCCCCACATTTCCGAGCCGTCCGCGGTGCTGACGAGGTCCGCTTGCACTGCCAACGTATCACCATGCTGCGTCACACGGCCCATCAGCACCGAGCCGACATTGAGGTCCTTGCCGATTTTTTGCGGATCGTCGGCGCTGTTCTTGAAGCGGAAGACGGTGCTGCGCGCCATCACTTTCACGTCAGGCAGTTGCGAAAGCGTGCCGATCAGGCTTTCGGTGAGTCCGTCGCTGAGATATTCGTTGCTGGGGTCTGATGTTGCGTTTACGAATGGCAGCACGGCGATGGAAGTGACTTTTTCGGCTGACGAGCGGCCGTGCAAGAAGTAATAGCCGCCGAAAGCGAGAGCGAGCGCTGCAGCGACGACTGCGCCGATCCACAGTTTGCGGGAAGCGCCGGAATGCGCTTCAGACATCGACGCGGAACCGGAGAGCGTTTGCGCTGGCGATGCGGCACAGCTGGCGCTTACTCCACCGGTCGCTGCGGATACATCACTCGATAAGGTGGCGGACGCGCCGCTGACGCGCGTCGAACGCCCGGAATCCTGTTCGCGCTTCAGCCGCGCCAGGTCCGCGCGAATGTCCGCGGCGGACTGGTAGCGCAGATTACGGTCCGTCTCCAGCGCTTTGTTAATGATGCGCTCGAGCTCCGCCGGCGTTTCGGGATTTAGCCGCGCGGGAGCCGCCACCACGCCATCCAGGATCGCTTTGAAAATCACGCCGGAGGTTTCGCCACGGAAAGGCAGCGTGCCGGTGGTCATCTCGTAAAGTACGGCGCCGAAGGAGAAAAGGTCGGAGCGGCAATCGAGCTCCTTGCCGCGAACCTGCTCGGGAGACATGTATGCGACAGTGCCCATGGTGCTGCCGGGGCTCGTGAGATGCTCTGCGGAGACGCCCAACGTGGCGCCCTCGGTGGTGTCGACGGGGATTTTGGAGGACGAAGAGCCCGCGCCAGTGAAGGTCACCTTGGCGAGGCCAAAATCGAGAATTTTGGCGTGGCCGCGTTTGGTGACAAAAATATTGGCGGGCTTGATGTCGCGGTGAACGATGTGTTCGGCGTGCGCAGCATCCAGCGCGTCCGCGATTTCGATGGCGAGGCTGAGCAGGTCTTCGAAGTCCACGGGGCGGCCGTTGATGCGGTGCTTCAGCGTCTGCCCATCGAGAAATTCCATGGCGATGAAGGCTTGGCCATCCTGCTCGCCGATATCGTAAATCGTGCAAATGTTGGGGTGATTCAGGGCCGAGGCGGCTTGCGCTTCACGCTGGAATCGCGCGAGAGCTTGCGGATCGCCGGCAACATCCTGCGGCAGAAATTTCAGCGCGACGAAGCGCTTCAGGCGCGAGTCTTCGGCTTTGTAAACGACACCCATGCCTCCGCCGCCGAGCTTTTCGATGATGCGGTAGTGTGAGAAGGCCTGCCCGATTGGAGATGGCGCATCCGGCATGTGCGCTCATCTTAGGTGGGAGCAAGAAGCAAGTCAACGAAGAGAGACCGATCGCGGCTCAAGTGTTGATTAACGCATTTATCGAAAACCGACCACCGCCGGCAACGTCCACCAGTTGGGTTCTGCCGCCGCCCATGTTTATAATGGCCTGGGGGTTGTTTCCTTTCCTACATGCAGATTGTTGATCTCCGGCAAATTCAGGCGCGCGTCCTGGACCCGCTCTTCCAGGAAGAAACTCGCCATTGGCGCGACGAACTACATTGGGATTACCGCTCTTCGATTGAACTGATTCGCAGGTTCATCGATTCCCGCTCTCTGGGCGGCTACGTGGCGATGGAAGATGGCCATCCCGCCGGCTACGGCTTCTACGTCCTGGAAGATCACAAAGGGCTCATCGGCGGATTGTTCGTCTCCTCGCGCTTTTCACAGGAGCCTTACACGCGCGCGCTCGTCACCGAAATGGTAACCGCGCTGCACGCCACGCCGCACCTGGAACGAGTCGAAGCGCAACTGATGCCCTTCGGCACGGAACTCGATCCTGTTTTCCTCTCGCAGTATTTCAAACTGTACACACGGCAATTCATGTTGCTGACGCTCGCCGACGCAAAGCTCAGCGGCGCGCCTCTTTCCAACGGCCTGCGCCTGGAACCATGGACCGACCGCGCATTCGAATCTGCCGCGCGCCTGATCCAGCTTTCATACGCCGATCACGTGGACGGCGAAATCAACGACCAGTACCGCAGCGAATCCGGCGGCATGAAATTCCTCCGCAATATCGTGCTGCTACCAGGCTGCGGCCAATTCCTGCCCGAGGCTTCTTTCCTGGTGCGTCCCGCCACCGGCGAACGCCCGATCGGCATGGTCCTAACCTCCACAGTCGCCGAACGAGTGGGCCACACCACACAAATCTGCGTGATGCCCGGCTACCAAGGGCACGGCATCGGCCGCGCACTGATGGAAAGCTCCATCCAAGCGCTGCGCCGCCGGCGCTACGATTCCCTCTCGCTCACAGTAACCAGCATCAACACTTCCGCCGTGCGCCTTTACGAGCACCTCGGCTTCCGCACCATCAAGAAATTTGCAGCAGGCGTCTGGCAGGTCTAGGGGAATTACTTCTTCACGCGATCCTTCAGCAGCACCTTCAACTCGTCCATGAATTCTTTTACGTCCTTGAAATCCAGATATACAGACGCAAATCGCACGTAAGCCACCTTATCCAGCTTCTTCAACTTCTGCATGATGTGCTCGCCGATGTCTTTCGTGGTGCGCTCGCGCTCCGGCGCTTCGCTGACGAACTGCTCCGCCTCATCCACGATCATTTCCAGCTTGCCCACCGGCACCGGGCGCTTCTCGCAAGCCTTCAGCAGTCCCTGCAGCAATTTCGCGCGCTCAAATTTTTCGCGCCGCCCGTCCTTCTTGATCACCATGTAAGGAATCTCGTCAATGCGCTCGTAGGTAGTGAAGCGGCGCCCGCATTTCAAACACTCGCGCCGCCGACGGATCAAATCACCCGTGCGCGCTTCGCGCGAGTCCACCACTTTGTCATCCAGGTTCGTGCAGAAGGGACATTTCACCGTGTTTCATCTCCCGGTTGCGCAGGATGCGAGCCCAGCACAATTTCTTCCGCCTCGGTTTCGGCTTCCTGCTCGGCGGCCGTCGCCATCTGGCGCAGCTCCCCCATGGACCATCCTTCGCGGAACAGCAGCGGCAATCCCGCCAGACTGCAAGATGCAAACGTAAGCAGCCAAACCATAATGGACATCGTCGCCGCGGGCACCTTATCTACTCCAAAGATCAGCGTCAACACAACAAATGTCGCCACCTGCGCGCCACCGCCGACGCCGGGAAATTGCACCGCCGACCCTACCATGGAAAACGCCAGGACCAACGCTGCTCCCGCCAGCGTCAATTCACCCAACTTTCCTCCGAACGCGTGCGCCACCCACAAGTAACACAGCACGACCAAAAACCAATGTACGGTCGAGAGTCCAATCAACGCTGCCAGATCGCTCCACGTTCGTATCCCCTGCAATCCCTCGGCGAATCCTTCGAGCAGCGCGATGATCTTGCCTCGCCAACCAATCCGCCACGCCGGTTTCTTCAGCCGACGCGCCAACCATTCGGCGCCATGATAACGAAAATAAATCAGAAACGAGACCGCCACCAGCAGCGCCACCAGCAGCAAAACTCCCGCCGAACGCACCTTCAATACCATCGCTTGCTCGCCCGGCGTCAAACCTTGCTGCTCAAAGAACAGCAGCGCCCCGCCCGCGATCACTGCTGTCGCGGCCATATCGAACACGCGCTCCAGCACGTAAACGCCGAACATGCGCGGTATCGAAAGCCCGTCCTTCTTCCCAATCAGCACCGGCCGAATCGGCTCACCCGCACGGCCGAGCAAAAATGTGCACGTAAAACCCATCAGCGTCGCGCTGTACACGTTAAAAAAATGCGTTACACCCAGCGAGCGCGAAAATCGCATCCAGCGCAGCGCGCGAATCGCAAAACACACATAGATCGTCACCACGGTCAGCACCAGCAAGGAAATCCGCGCGTCGCGCAGCGATTGCCCCACAGTGGACCATTGAAATCCTTCCAACGTGATCGAATTGCGAAACTTGTAGGCCAGACCGCCAAGCGCAACCAGGGCCAGCAGCAGCAGGAAAATCCGTCGTGAAGTGCGCAGCATTGATTTCGCACCGTAACAGCATGCTTCCAAGAGTGTCAAGGCGCCTTTCGCTTTGCTTTCACGCCGCAGTTCAAAATCCATCACAACGCTTGTGTTCCCGTCGCTAAGCTCGATAAGATGCGGCACAATGCAAGTCTCCGCGAAGGTGCGGTTCCGGGAACATCACGGACCGCCTGGCTCGCGGGAACTTTTTAGCCCAGGATTGCGTTACATCTTGTGAGGCTGAAAGGGAATGCAAGCTGCGAGGCTAAAGACGATTGGAGCCCGACGCCCAACTGGTGCAGGGATGTCTCCGGGGCGAAGGGCCGGCCTGGGAGGAACTCGTGCGGCGGCACACCCGGCGCGTTTTCAATCTGTGCTACCGGTTCACCGGCAATTCGACCGAAGCCGAGGACCTCAGCCAGGAAGTCTTTTTGCGAATCTATCGAACGCTCGCGAGTTACCGGCCAGCCTACGGCGCGTTTCCCACGTGGCTCACCAGCGTTACGCGCAATCTACTGGTGGATCATTACCGCCGCACACGCCGAGATCGTTTAACAGATTCAATTGAGGACGCAATGCCGACGCTCGAGAACAAACAATCCGGCGCGCGCACACCAGACAAACTGGCGCTGGCGTCAGAATTGAGCGGCCAGTTGCAACAGGGCTTATCGAGACTTTCACCGGAACTGCGCGAAGCCGTCATCCTGCGCGACTTGCAGGGTCTGGACTACAGCGAAATTCAAGGCGTCCTGGAAGTGCCCGAAGGCACTGTAAAATCCCGAATTAATCGCGGGCGCATCGAACTGGCGCGTATCTTGGAAGAAATGGGGCTTCGGCCGCAGAATTGACCGCGGGAGCAAACGTATGACGGACTGGAACTGCGCACGCACCGAAGAAAGGCTGAGTGATTATCTCGACGGAGTCCTGTCGCCCGCCGAAGCCGCGGCGTTCTCCGCGCACGCCAGCGGTTGCGACCCGTGCGGCAAGCTCGTCGCACAAGTGGGCGGCCTGGTGCAGCAGATGCGCAAGATCGAGCCCCTCGAAATTCCGCCGCAACTAATCTCAAAAATCCTCGATAGCACTTTGGGGCCGCGTCCGCAGTCCGCCGGATGGCGACGCTGGTTCGCCTGGATCCCGCAATTGTGGCAACCGCGGTTCGCTATGGGCGTCGCTACCGTCGCGGCCACCCTATTAATCGTCCTTTACACCTCCGGCATGTCCCCGGCCAAACTAAAGAAGGCCGACCTCAGCCCCGCCAACGTTTTCCGTACCGCCAACCGCCAGGTACATCTCACCTACGCGCGCAGCGCGAAATTCGTGAACGATCTTCGCGTGGTGTACGAAATCCAGACGCGCCTGCAGCCCGATGCCGAGCCTTCCCCCACGATCAGGCCGGCGCCCGCGCCACAGCAGAACTCAACGCCGCCTTCGGTGAATCCGCAGGAGAAATCGCAGACTTCGCCGCATCCCGGCCACACCCAGGCGCGTAACGGTACGATGCTGGCGACATTGCTCAACACCAATTGGGCCGGAAATTTTGCCGCGGTCATGCTCGCCGATGCCACCAGGAGTCCTCGATGAATTGCGCGGTTCACACAGATGTGCCAGCCACCGGTTTCTGCCGCAATTGCGGGAAGGCGCTGTGCCCGGAGTGTACGCGCGAAGTGCGCGGCGCGCTCTACTGCGAACAATGCCTCGCGGGATTGCTCTCCGCTCCACCCGCGCTGGAACCTGGCAGGGCCGAAGTAAATCCCGGGCTGGCCGCCACACTCGGCATTATTCCCGGCCTTGGCGCCGTGTATAACGGCGAGTATATGAAGGCCCTGATTCATGTGCTGATCTTTGCCGGGCTTATCGCGGCCCTCAGCAGCGACCCTCCCGATTCTGTTGCAGCGTTTCTGGGAATCGCTCTTGCCTGCTTTTATTTTTACATGCCCATCGAGGCCTATCGTACCGCGCGTGCCCGCCGCGACGGACTGCCAGAACCCGCCAATTTCATTGACGGGGGAGCAGCCCGCAAACCCATCGGCGCGTTCATTCTCATCGGCATCGGAGCTCTGCTGCTGCTCGGAAATTTCGGGCTCTTGCAACAAGAGTGGCTCAGAAAGACGTGGCCGGTCGTCTTGATCCTCATAGGCGGATTCATTCTTAGGGACCGTCTGCGCAGAAATTCCTAGGGGAGGCCAAAATGAGCGACCCAACTCAGCCGGTGTGCCATTGCCTCCACTGCAAAATTCGCGGCCTGATGGGCCCACTCGTGATCATTACCGTCGGAGTTCTCTTCCTGATCGGCGAATACACGCGCTTCAGTTTTTTGGAACTTTGGCCGATCCTGCTGATCGTCGCCGGCGTCGTGCTGACGGCGCAGTCGCTCGCTTCCAAAGAAGGTCATCTCGGCTCGTGAGGCGCGCGTGAGCAACGGCGGTCCACAACGCAGTTCAATTTTCAGCGGCTTGCTTCTAATCGTTCTCGGAATTCTGTTTCTTCTCGCTCGCTTTCATCCAGACCTGGGAATCTGGCGTCTCTTCTGGCGGTTTTGGCCCGTGCTGATCATTCTCTGGGGCATCGCCAAGCTGGTGGATCATTTCGGCGCGCTACGAACCGGCGAATCGCGCCCGCCGCTACTCACCGGCGCTGAAGCTGCGCTGCTCATCCTTGTCGTCTTCGTCCTCGCGGGCATGGGAATTTACACAAAAATCCGCGAGAAACATCCGGACATGAACATTGATCTCGATGTTTTCAATCACAAGTCCTCGCAAAGTGAGGAACTCCCGCCGAAAACGATTCCTGCCGGCGCGCACGTCATGGTGACGACCACCATGGGAAATATCGTCGCGCACGTTGGCGATGACAACGATTTGCGCGTGAGCGTAACCGAGAACGCCGAGGCCTCGAACGAATCAACCGCAGAGGAGCTTCTAAAATCGTTGAAAGTAGTGATCGAACAGACCCGTGACGGCTACAGCGTCCACCCCATAAATCAGGAAGCGGATGGAGGCCGCGTCAGCGTGGACTTCGATGTGACCCTTCCGAAGAGCGCTTCGCTTGCCGCCGATACTCATCACGGCGACATTTCCATCTCCGGCCTAGCCGGCGCAGTATCCGCGACAACCCAGACCGGCGACGTCGAAGTTCACGACATCGGCTCGGACGTTTCGGCGCAACTCACCAAAGGCGACGCCCGCATTGACGATATCTCCGGCAACGTCCGCGTCACCGGCCGCGGCAACGAAATCGAAATGAACGACGTGACGGGTGACGCCACCGTGCAGGGCGAATTCTTCGGCCCCGTGCGCATCCGCAACGTCGCGAAGACCACGCATTACGCATCGCAGGCCGGCGACCTTACCCTCTCCCATCTCACCGGGCGGCTTGAGCTCGATTCCGGAGATATTAGCGTGTCAGACGTGGGCGGCTTCGCCAAACTCGCCACCCATGATAAAGACATCCAAGTGGAAAATGTGGCGGGCCGCCTGGACATTGCGGGGACTCACGGCGACATCAAGGTCACCTACGCGCAACCGCCACGCGAGGAAATCAATATCGCGAATGGTACGGGCGAAGTGGACATGACGCTTCCTGCGAAATCGAGCTTCGAGATTTCCGCCATCTCCCGCTCCGGCGAAATTCAAAGTGACTTCGAAGCGCCCACTCTAAAGCCAATGGACAACAATGGCACGGGCAGCCTCTCCGGCAAAGTCGGCGCGTCAGGCCCGAAAATCTCGATCGTCACGAGCTACGGCACGATCTATTTGCGCAAGTCTTCCTGATTTTCGCCGCCCCGCAAGCGCTCCAGCGTCTTGAAAAAATCCGGGAACGAAACGCCCACGCATTCGGAATCTTTGATCACGGTGTCGCCTTCCGCGCCCAGCGCGGCGACCGCTAGTGCCATCGCGATGCGATGATCGCCTTGCGGATCCACCTTCGCGCCACGCAACTTGCTCGTCGCCGCGCTCGCGCCCGCCCCACGCCCTTCCACACGCAATCCGTCTGGAAACTCCTCCACCCGCGCGCCTATCAGCCGCAATCCTTCCGCCAGCGCCGCAATGCGGTCGCTTTCCTTCACGCGCAATTCCTGCGCATCGTGAATCTCAATTCCCTTCTCCGTGAAAGGACCCAGCGCCGCAAGCATCGGCAACTCGTCAATCATTTCCGCCACCTGCGCACCAGAAATGCTGCCGCCCACGAGCGGCGCGTGACGCACCGAAACGTCGCCAATCAATTCTCCATCGCGCAATTGCACTGACGCCAAATTGATCGCCGCCCCAATCGAAATCAGAAAATCCAGCACACGCGAGCGTGTGGGGTTCAGGCCGACGTTGTGCAGCATCAGCGACGATTCCGGCAGCACCAGCGCCGCCCCGATCAGAAATACCGCGGACGATAGGTCTCCCGGCACAATCAATTGCCGCGGTTGCAGTTTCGGCCGCGGCTCAATACGAACTTCGCCTTTCGCCACCGTTACATTCGCGCCGAATTCGCGCAGCGCCACTTCCGTGTGGTCCCGCGTTCGCACCGACTCACGCACGGTCGTCACGCCATCCGCGAACAAACCCGCCAGCAAAATCGCCGACTTCACCTGCGCGCTCGGCACCGGCGGCGTGTAATCAATCGCCTGCAATTTTCCCCCGCGAATTTCCAACGGCGCGCGGTCGCCATCGCTGCTACGAATCTCCGCGCCCATCTGCCGCAGCGGATCCATCACTCTGCGCATCGGCCGGCGACGCAGCGAACGATCGCCCGTAATCGTGGAAGTGAAATTCTGCCCCGCCAGAACGCCGGACATCATGCGGATCGTCGAGCCAGAATTTTCTGCGTCGATCGTGCTTCGCGGAGCTCTCAGACCGTCCAGCCCCTTCCCCGCGACGCGCACATGTTCGCCCCTCGCGTCCACGGCGATCCCCAATCGCCGCACACAATCCAGCGTGCTGGCGCAATCCGCCGCAGGAGAATAATTGCGGATCTCGCTAATGCCCTCAGCCAGCGCCGCCAAAATCGCATAACGATGCGAAATGGACTTATCTCCCGGCAGTTCCACCACTCCACTGACGCTTCCGCCCGGTGAAATTGTCTTTTTTGCCATCGCAAGATTCTAGCATGGCGCGATTTGCTTCCCCGGTATGCGCCGGGTATCATGAACTTCTGATGCCCGTGGCCCTCCGGAAATTGCTTCCCCCATTTCTCGCCGCTCTGCTTCTATTAACCGGCCTTTCGGCAGCAACAGCAGACGACGCCCCCGCAATTTTTCCACTCAGCCAGGTGCAACCCGGCATGAGAGGCGTCGCCTACACGATTTTCACGGGCGACGAAATCGAAAAAGTGGATCTGGTTGTCCTGGGCGTCCTGAAAAACGCGCTCGGTCCCAAGCAGGACGTCATTCTGGTCCGGCTTCTGGGCGAAAAAGCAGAACATACCGGCGTGGTCGCAGGCATGAGCGGCAGCCCAGTCTATTTCGACCGCAAATTAGCAGGCGCGCTCTCGCTGAAACTCGGCACATTTACCAAAGAAGCGATCGGCGGCGTCACCCCCATCGAAAACATGCTCGGCGTGGAAAACGAACCGGAATCTCCTGCGAATGCGGCCCCCCAAGCTTCAAGCGCGAGCACGCAGCAAGCAAACGTAGCAAACACATACGCCACGGCGCGCATTCCCCTGCCCGAAAATTTTGCGCGCCAGACCAGCATCGGCAGCGGCCAATTTCTCGTGCCCATCGAAACGCCGCTCATCACCACCGGCCTCTACCCAGAAACGATCGCGCAATTCAGCAAACAGCTCTCCGCCTGGGGCATGACCATGATGGCCGGCGGCACCGCCGCGCCTTCACCTGAAGACGCGCAACTGAAACCTGGCGACATGGTGGGCGTGGAGTTAATTCGCGGCGATCTCTCTATCACTCCCGGCTGCACTGTCACCACCGTAAACCACGGAAAAATTCTCGCCTGCGGGCATCCCATTTTTTCCTTCGGCAACGTTTCCATGCCGCTTGCCCGCGCGCACGTCGTCACTACGCTCGCCTCCGCCATGGCTTCCACAAAAATAATTTCCACCGGCGGAACCATTGGAACCCTCACGCAAGATCGCGTCACTGCGATTGGCGGCCATTTGGGCGAAGGACCGCCGATGATCCCAGTGGATGTAATGCTCGTGACTGGCGCCGAGCAAAAACAATTTCATTTTGAAATCATCGAAAGCCCGCAACTCACTCCCACGCTGGTGGCTGTCGCAACCTACAACGGGATCGTGGGCAACACCGCGTACGGCGAAGGTTCCACGCTGCAACTCGACGGCGAGATCGCGATCAAAGGCCACACTTCGGTTGCGTTGAAAGATTTATTCGCGCCGACAGATAACCCGGTGCCCGGCGGTTTCTTCGTCGCCACCGACGTGCAAAGTATTTTCGCGGAAATTTACTCCAACCCTTACGAAATTCCACACGTCGCCGCCATTCACCTGCGCGTCACCGCCCTGCCCGAACGCCGCGCCGCCACTATTGACGACGCCTGGGTCGAAGCCAACGAAGTGCACCCGGGTCAGACCGTATCCGTGAAAGTCCAGCTGCGGCCCTATCGCGGCCCCGCGTTCGTGCAGGAATTTCCCATCACAATTCCCATGCAAGCCGCGCGCGGCCCGCTGCAACTAACCGTCAGCGACGCCGATACCGCGAACCGGACCTTGCAATCACTCGAGGCCAGCTCCCGGGGCCAGCTGCCCGGCCTCGAAGAGTTGATTAAACTGATGAACCGCGAGCATCAGAATGATCGTTTGTATGCCACGCTGATGCAGCCAACGCCGACGCTGATGGTCGAAGACAAAGTGATGCCCAATGCGCCGGCATCCGCAATCAATGTTCTGGATCAGCGCCAAAGTCCCGGCGGCGCGCGCCTGCTCTACCAATCCACCGCAGGTGAGTGGTCCGTTGAAATGCATCAGGTGATTTCCGGTCAACGCACGCTGACAATTACGGTGAAGTGATCTCTGGCAGCGAATAGCTCTGACGGTCAAGATGTCCCGCAGCAAAGGAGACAGGCAGCTATGACACGGCGAAGCATCTTCACCGGCCTTTGGGCGAGCCTTCTGGCGACGGCGCTGCTTGCGCCCGCGCTTGTCTATGCCGAGCACACCCATTTCTGGCGGCAGTCAGACTACGCGGACTTCGAGAAAGGCACAGCCAAAGGCGTGGCCATCCGCAGCGACGGCAAACTCGTGCCAGCGCCGCAATTCGCATCCTACTCCGATCCCAATTTGCTGTACCTCTGGGCGCTGCGCACCGATTCGCGCGGCCGTGTGTACGCCGCCGGCGGCTCCGACGCCAAAGTCCTCCGCTTCGACGACCCCGCCAAACCCACCACCGTGTTCGAGGCTCCCGAACTCTCCGCGCAAGCCATCGCATTCGATGCGCACGATAATCTCTACGTCGGCACCTCGCCCGACGGCAAAGTTTACAAAGTCACGCCCGACGGCCAGAAGTCTGTCTTCTTCGATCCCAAGGCGAAATATATCTGGGCGCTTGCGCTGGACGCGCAAGGAACTCTTTTCGTAGGGACCGGAGACAAAGGCGAAGTTTATGCCGTAACTCCGGACGGCAAAGGCCAACTTTTTTATCAGAGTGACGAGCGCCATGCTCGGTCGCTCGCCTTTGACGCGAAAAACAACCTGCTCGTCGGCACCGACCCCGACGGATTAATCCTGCGCATCGAAATTTCCCGCGCGCCCGGCGCGAAAGATTCGCAGGCCCCACCGAAAGCCGGCGCAGCCTACGTCGTTTACGAAACGGACAAGAAAGAAGTCACTTCGCTGCTCACGGATTCGAGCGGCAACCTCTATGCCGCCGCGATCGGAGAAAAACAACGTCCCGCGGGCGCCGCTCCGGGGCAACCGCTGATCGCGCCGCAGCCCTCCGGCGCAGCACCCGCTCTCTCCGCGCAGGGTGCCGTGACACTCGCGCTTCAGGCCGCCGCAGCCGCGCAACCTCCTCCGGCGTTCTCGCTCTTTCCTTCCACCACCGGAGGCTCGCAAGTTGTAAGAATTTCTCCGACAGGCTCGCCAGAAACTCTCTGGACATCGCGCGAAGATCTCGTTTTTTCCATGGGCCTTTCGCCAAACGGAAAAGTCCTGCTGGGCACCGGAAATAAAGGCGGCATCATCGAACTTCAGGGCGACGGCGTGTATTCCATCGTCGCGAAAACCGCATCGTCGCAAGTCACCAGCCTGATCGCAGGCCGCGATGGCCAATTGCTCGTCGCTACCGCCAATCCCGGAAAAATTTTCACGCTAGGCCCTGGTCAGGAATCCGCCGGCAGCTTCGAATCCGATCCTTTCGACGCCAAAATTTTCTCCCACTGGGGGCGCCTGACCTGGTGGGGCGAAAACGGCGCAACGCAAGGGAAAGTTTCTTTCTATGCGCGCTCCGGCAACACATCGAATCCCGAGAAAGAATGGAGCCCGTGGTCCGGCCCATACAACAACGCGAGCGGCGCAGCCGTTACCTGCCCACCTGCGCGCTTCCTGCAATGGAAAGCAGTTTTTCACGCGGCGGACAAACGCGATACGCCGGAGGTTTCCTGGGTCAGCATCGCCTACCAGCCGGAAAATGTCGCGCCCGTGGTGGACGACATCGCCATTCAAGAACCCGGCGTCCGCGTGCAGGGATTTTCAGCATCTCCCGGAGGCCCCGCAACTCCCGCAGCCGTGCAGCTAAAAACGCCGCAGCGCAGCACCATCGGAGCCGCACCGTTTCCCAATATCGGCGCGATGCTCGATTCTTCTTCAAAATCGCAGAAGATGGACGTGCCGCCGCAAGGTTTCGAAGAAAAAAGCTACCAAAGCGTTCTGTGGAGCGCGCACGACGACAACGACGACGACCTGATTTTCGCGGTTTACTATCGCGGTGAGGGCGAACAAGCGTGGCGCCTGCTGAAAGACAAACTCACCCAGCGCTTTTATTCCTGGGACACGACGACGATGCCCGACGGCGCCTACTACCTGAAGATTGTCGCCTCCGATCAGCCTTCGAATCCGCCGGCGCAAGCGCTAACCAATGAACGCTCCAGCGAGCGTTTCGAAATTCAGAACACTCCGCCGCGGATCGAAAGTCTCCGCGCGGATTCCGGAGGCGGAACTGCGAAGATTACGTTTGACGGAGTAAGCTCCGGCCTAGCAATTACCCGCGCGCAATACAGCGTGGACGCCGGCGAGTGGTTCATCGTCTTCCCCGCCAGCGGTCTTTCCGACGCGCCAAAGGAAAATTATCAAATCGAACTTCCAGGCCTCGCGCCAGGCCCGCACACGATTGCCGTGCAAATTTCCGACCGCTTCGACAACACCACGGCAGCGCAAGTGACGTTCACCGTGGCTCAGCGATCCGCAAAGTAATTCGCGCGAGCAATTGAAGTGCCTGCGAAACCGTCCAGGACGCAAATCCAGCGCACCGCGCGCTAGTTATCCCAATTGCGCGTGATCGAGGTCCGCTCGAAGCGGTCAATCGCCGCGCCGATCGCAATCATTCCATGAATGTCCGCGCTGTTGTCCACGCGCACTACCCGCGCGTTGCAGCGCACGTCTTCCGGTGCGCGTCCCGTCAATGCCGTTGGCAACGTAAACAATATTTCCACACTTTCGCCCACGCTCAAATTTTGTTTGGTCTTGAATCCGATTCCCCGCTCGGACAGATTCACGATTTCGCCCTGCTGCGGCAGGGGAATCGTCGTCAGAATCTTGGCGTTCGCGCGCGCCGGTCCCGACCCCGCGCTCGCCGCGCCCACCATCGCATATTGCTCCGTGATCACGTTAAACCGCACTGGGATTGCGTAGGATTTGCGAGTGGCACTACGACGTTCGTGGCTTGGCATGGGCTCCTCCTGGAGAGCTTGCAGCTTGAAATGTTTGCGAAGTTACTTCCGGAAGGGGGAGTTCAGAATCGCACTTGCCCTCAACCACGTCAAGATTTTTAATGTTCTTGCGCGGCGCGGAATCTCACTGTGCTCGCGTGAAATCCAATTCTCGGTGGGATGTGCCATAATGCTTCACAGCGTGCACCATGTCTGCTCATAGCAAATCTGCCGAAGCCCAGCAGCCCGTGTCCGATCCGTTCAACTTTCCTGCTCCTGACCTGACGCTGGACGTGATTCGTGCCGCACATCGCCTCATTTCCCCGCGCATTCATCGCACGCCTGTCATTACCTGCGCGTCTCTCGATCAGATTGCGGGCGCGCGCCTCTTCTTCAAGTGCGAAAACCTGCAAAAGACCGGCTCTTTCAAGATTCGCGGCGCCACCAACGCGGTCTTTTCCCTCACAGACGAGCAAGCAAAATTTGGCGTGGCCGCGCCATCTTCCGGCAACCATGCCGCGGCGCTCTCCCAGGCAGCTCGCTGGCGCGGAATCCCCGCCTACATCGTGATGCCGCGAAATTCCTCTCAAGCAAAGAAGGATGCTGTGGAAGCGTACGGCGGGCAAATCACCGAGAGTGAGCCGAATATCGCATCGCGCGAGGCTGTCACTGCCGATGTGATAAAGCGAACCGGCGCGCATCTCGTGCATCCTTACAATGATGCGCGGGTGATTGCCGGACAAGGAACCGCGGCGCTGGAATTGCTCGAGGATATTCCCGATCTCGATGCGGTGATCACGCCTGCGAGCGGAGGTGGCCTGCTCAGCGGCACGGCCATCGCGGCAAAAGGCCTGAGCCCCGCTATTCGCGTCATTGGCGGTGAGCCGCGCAACGCGGACGACGCTTACCGCTCGCTCGCCTCTGGGAAAATTGAGCCGGCGGCAGCAACCGAAACCATGGCGGACGGGTTGCGCGCTACATTATGTCCGCTGACATTTTCGATTCTGCGCGAACGCGTGGAAGAAGTGTCGCTGGTGAGCGAAGAAGAAATCGTGCAATCCATGCTGCTGTTGTGGGAACGCACGAAACTTGTCGTCGAGCCGTCTGGAGCCGTAGCCGCCGCCCCCGCGCTCTTTCGAAAAATCAACGCAGCAGGCAAGAAGATCGGAATCATCCTCTCAGGCGGGAACCTCGACCTGCGCAAACTCCCCTTCGCATAAAATCTATCCTCGGAATTTCTGCTTCCGCAAACACGTTGCGTTCTATAGATCGTCCATCGGCCGCCAATCATTCGGCGGAAACGCGATCCTCCAGAAGTTAGGCGCCGGAGAATCAAATTCAATCGGAATTTGAAATCCATCCGGCATTTCGCGCGAAGGACGCACCACTTTGCACGCCACTTTTTCCTTTGTTCCGGAATGTTCCAGCACGAAGCGCGTATCCGGCGGCAAACTCTGCTTCAGAATAAGCATCGCACCGTGATTGTTCACGCTCAACGTCACCGTTTCAAATGTTGTGGGCTTGCCGTTCAATGCCACGTGCAGGCTGGCACGCACACGCACCAGCACGCGCTGGCTACGGCGCCGGTCTTCTCCAGCGGATGCCGATAATTCGCCGCTGAGCACCGACTTCGCTATTCGCGCCGGACTCACCGGCGCCACCGCGCGCGCAGGCGTCACCGCTGCTCTTAGCGGCGATGCGTACGCTTTCGCCGCAGGGACCCTCAATTGTTTGAGTTTCAAAGCTCCACGCCCCAGAAGTTTTGATCGGCCGAAATGAACTCGACCCCCACGTCCCACCCGTCCGGTCGCTGCATTCCTTTCCAGACGACGTGTCCGTCCACGGCGCGGCGCGTGGCCAAGTTCGTCACACGCAGTCTTTGCTGCAATTCAACTTCCTTTGGAGATACCAGCAGGCAGCCGTAGGCGTTCACGACCCGGGTAATCGCTGGTTCCGAAATCACCGGACCTCCCGGTTCATTCAACTGTATCGTCACCGGCACGCGCGAGTTCATTCGCGGACCGCGGCGTTTCTGGCGCAATTTGATGTCTCGTGGCAGGTCTAAGCTAAACGGCATCCTGATTGACTCCCCGCGAGGCTGGCACGAAACACGGGTTAGCAATCCCACATTCCGGGACGCATGCACGTCCTGAATTCATGCTAGAGAGCTGCGTTTGATGGGTCAATGGTACGAAGTGACAGGTAGTTTTGTTACAGCTCGGTGCGGACACCTGTACCGCCGGACAATGAGACGAAGATTTTGCGAAAGGAGAAAATTTCGTAGGGCGAGTGTGTTAATCCGCGGAAACGTGGCCATCCACAAGATCGGCATTCCTTTTTCCGGTCATTTTCCCGAAATGGGTTTCCAGCCAACCCTGGAATGTATCCATATACGTATAGAAGACGGGCGTCAGGTACAGCGTGACCATTTGCGAGAAAATTAGTCCGCCGACGACTGCAAGGCCGAGCGGCCGGCGTGCATCCGCGCCTGCTCCGATGCCAAACGCGATGGGCGCTGTGCCCATCAGCGCGGCCATGGTGGTCATGGTGATCGGACGGAAACGAATCAGGCAGCCTTCGTAGATCGCTTCGGCGGCTGTTTTGTGTCCAGTGCGTTCGCGCTCCACGGCGAAATCAACCATCATGATCGCGTTTTTCTTCACGATGCCGATCAGCATGATGACGCCGACAAATCCGTACAGGTCCAAGCTGAGATGAAAAATCTGCAGCGTAAGCAGCGCGCCGAAGGCTGCGGACGGCAGCCCGGAAAGAATCGTGATCGGATGAATGAAGCTTTCGTACAAAATTCCCAGGACGATGTAAATCACCAGGATGGCAATCAGCAGCAGCAGGCCCAATCCGGTGAGCGAAGCTTCGAAGGCTTTCGCGGTTCCTTGGAATTGCGCGGTTACCGTGGGAGGGAGTTCTTCGCGCGCGAGGCGTTTCACTGAACTCACAGCATCGCCGATCGCGGTGTCGTTCGCGAGATTGAAAGAGATCGTCACCGCGGGAAGCTGGCCGAAGTGATTTACCGTAAGCGGACCAAGGCTGGAGGTCAGGCTGGCCACTGCGTTCAATGGCACCAGCGTGCCGCTGCTCGAACGAATATAAAGCATGGAAAGCGCCGCAGGATCTTTCTGGTATTTGTCCTGCAGCTCCATGATCACCCAGTATTCGTCGTTGGGCGCGTAGATGGTGGAGATTTGGCGCTGGCCGTAAGCGGTGTAGAGCGCGTCTTCAATCTGTTCCGCTGTGACGCCGAGTGCCGAGGCTTTGTCGCGATCAATGTTGACGTTCACTTGCGGATTCGCGATCAGCAGGTCGCTGGTCACATCTTGCAGGCCGGGAAGCTTGGCCATTTTTTGTTGGAAGGCCATGGACTCGCGATAGAGCTCCTGCGTGTCGGGGCTCTGTAGCGTCAGCTGGTACTGGCTTTTGGTGAGTTCACCGCCTACTTGAATTGGCGGCAGATTCTGCATGTAGGCGTTCATGCCGGTGACGGTTGCGAATTTCACGCTCAGTTCGGCGATCACTTCGTCAATCGTGGTGCGATGCTCGAACAGCGGCGAAATGGCTCGCAACGCGCTGCCCAACACTGGTACCGCGCCATATTTCTCTTGCCAGCTCTGAATCGTCGGATTGGGAATCAGCGCACGATCGGGGCGATCTTTCAAGTGCAGGAACATGATTCCTGCATTGCTTGATGAAAAATCGCCCACGCCGGAAAAGAAGTCCCGCACGTTGGGATCGGCCAGCGCGATCTTGTTCAGTTCCGCCTGGTGCGCGCGCATCGAATCGAACGAAATTCCCTGCTGCGCCTCGGTGGAAATGAAAACCTGCGAGCGGTCTTCGGGTGGCAGGAATCCCTTCGGAATCACTACGAATTGCCAAGCCGTAATGATCAAAATCACGCCGGACACCGCCATCACGAATACGCGGTGGCGCAGCGACCACTGCAGAGACACATCGTAGTAGTGGAGCAGGCGGTCAAAAAACCGTTCGAGAGCCATGTACACGCTGCCGTGTTTTTGTTCGGCCACCGGGCGCAGAAAACGGCTGCAGAGCATCGGCGTAAGCGTCAGCGAAACGAAGCCGGAAACCAGAATCGCGGTAATGATGACTACCGCAAATTCGTGCAGTAGACGTCCCATGATTCCGCCCATCAAAAAAACGGGCAGGAAAACGGCGGCCAGAGAAACCGTCATGGACAAAATCGTGAAACCGATTTCACGCGAACCGCTCAGCGCGGCTTCCATCACGCCTTCGCCCAGTTCCATGTGGCGCACGATGTTTTCCAGCATCACGATAGCGTCGTCCACCACGAAGCCCACCGAAAGCGTCAGCGCCATTAACGAAAGATTATCAATCGTATAGTTCAGCACATACATCACACCGAATGTCCCGATGATGGACATGGGCAGCGCAAAACTGGGAATCAACGTGGCGGAAAGGTTTCGCAGAAACAGAAAGATGACCAAAATCACCAGCGCGATGGCCATAAAAAGCGTGAACTTCACATCCGCAACGGAATTGCGGATGGATTCCGACGCGTCGTACAACGTTTTCATCTGAATGGAGGGCGGAATGATCGCGCGAAATTGAGGAAGCAGATTGTTCACCGCGTCCACAACTTCCACGGTATTGGTGCCGGGCTGGCGCTCGATTGCCAGCACCACGGATTCGGTGTCGTTCCACCAGTTCGCCACACGATTATCTTGAACGCTGTCGAGAACTTGACCGACATCCTGCAAGCGCACGGGCGAGCCGTTGCGGTACGCAATAATCAGCGGGCGGTAGACGGAGGCGTGCGTCAGTTGGCCGTCGGCCTGCAGCGTGAAGGCGCGATGGTCTCCGTACAAAGTTCCCACGGGTAAATTTACGTTGCCGTTCTGCACTGCGGCGTGCACTTCGTCAATGCCGATTTGCCGCGTGGCCATCGCCTGTGGATCGAGCTGGATGCGCACGGAATATTTCTGCGAGCCGTACACCTGCACCTGGGCGACGCCCTTCACCATCGAAATCCGCTGACCCATCAGCGTTTCAGCGTAGCGATCCACGGTGTAACCGGGGAGAGTTTTCGAGCCCATGGCGATATAGAGGATGGGCTGGTCCGCCGGATTAACTTTGTTGTACGTCGGCGGCGTAGGCATGTTCGGCGGCAACTGCGAAGATGCACGCGAGATCGCCGCCTGCACGTCTTGAGCGGCGCCGTCAATATTGCGGCTCAGGTCGAACTGCAAGGTGATGGAAGTTCCGCCGAGCGAACTCGATGAGGTCATCGAATCAATGCCCGCAATTGTCGAGAATTGTTTTTCTAGAGGTGTAGCTATCGCCGAAGCTACTGTATCGGGACTCGCGCCGGGGAGTGAGGCGCCGACTTGAATCGTCGGATAATCAACGTTAGGAAGCTCGCTGACCGCGAGCGCGCGATAGCCAAGGATTCCGAATAGCAGAATCGCCAGCATGACCAGGGTGGTCATGACCGGACGGCGAATGAATGGTTCGGCGATGCTGATCATTTTTCTGCCGTGAGTTGCTCTAGCTTCCCGTGCTGGCCGCTTTCACCTGGACTTTTATGCCGGGAATCAGGCGCAGCTGTCCGTCGGTGACGACTGTATCTCCGGCGGCAATGCCGCTCGAGACGACCGATTCGCCTTCGAGCTGACGGGCTACTTTCACCGGACGCGATTCCACCGTCTGATCGGATTTCACTACGAAAATGAAATCACCTGTCTGCCCAGTCTGTACTGCTGTGGACGGAACGACGATGGCTTTTTCTTCTTCAGCCAGGCGCAAAGAGACGACGGAGAATTGTCCCGGCCACAAACGATGATCTTCGTTCGGAAAAGTGCCTTTGAGCTTTAATGTTCCGGTGGTGTTGTCCACGTTGTTGTCCACAAACGTGAGGTATCCCACTTCGGAAGTGGTCTCACCGTAGGGAGTTGCTTCGATCTGCAGACGTCCGCCGCTCATATATTTTTTGACGACGCCTAGATATTGTTCGGGCACGGAAAAATCCATAAAGATGGGCGAAATCTGGTTGATCACCACGAGAATCGGGACGTCGTTTTCCTTCACCAGATTTCCTGGATACACCTGCAGAGCGCCGGTGCGACCGTCGGTAGGTGAATAGATCGTGCAGTACTGCAACTGCAGCTTGGCTGATTGCACTGCAGCCTGGTCGGCGTGAACCAACGCTTCTTGCGAGTCCGCGGTGGCTTTCATCTGGTCGTATTGTTCTTTGGGCGCGACGCCCGCGTCATACAGCTTTTGGTACCGCGCGGCCTGCACTTGATTGAGTTGGGCTTGCGCCTGGTCACGGGCGAGATTTGCTTCGGACTGCGCGAGGGCGGATTGAAACGGCCGGGCGTCGAGCGTGAAAAGCAGGTCGCCTTTTTTGACGAAGTCGCCTTGCTTGAAATGCACCTGCTCCAGAATCGCGTTCACCTGGCTCTTGATGGAAACGGTCGAGTACGCTTCCGCTGTGCCGATCGCCGTGAGATTGATGGGCACTGTCTTCTGGACAGCTTTCGCTACGGTGACCGGAACGGCGAGGTTCGGTGCGGTCTCTGCCGATTTGGTAGTGCAGGCGGAAAGCCAGAGCAACATGGCTGGTAAAGCCACGGTGGCGACGGCGCGCATGGATTTATTTTGTGACGTCATCATATATTTTGAGCGCTGCGAAGAATTCCGGTTCCCTGCTTATGCCGACGGATCTCGGAGAGTCCTCCGCGGGCGGTTTCCGGCCCTGGAATCCTCACATTTTACAGCCGGTGACCATGTTCGGCCAAATTTACGCGCTGCAGGCGGCGGAGGATTTCGTGGCGGCTCAACCCGCACATTTTCTGTACACCTCTGTAATGGCTTAGACGTAGCGCAAAGCGGATGGCTTCATAAAAATTTTCGCGTTAGTTCACCCGGCAGCGGCTTGGTCGAGGAACCAGAGGACACGTCCATCAGCTGGGCGGACGCGGCCGGCGGGGTATGCGCTGGGGCGCGAATCCGGTTCGGCGCGGAGGGCGGCGAGGATTTCGCGCTTATTTTCTCCGGCGACTAGGAAGTAGGTGTTGCGGCTGGAATTAAGGACCGGGAGCGTGAACGTCAGGCGGTTCGGCGGAACTGCTTCGACATGAACGGGAACGACCCAGCGGGTTCTCTCTTCGAGCGCAGAAGAATCCGGGAAAAGCGAGGCAGTGTGGCCCTCGGGCCCTAGCCCCAACAACGTGACGTCGAACGCAGGCGCGGCCGAGCCGAAGAATTTTCGCAGCTCTTGATCATAAGCTTCCGCAGCTTGCTGCGGCGTCCCCAAATTCGTAGGAACCGCGTGCACGTTGGCAGCGGGAATCGGCACGTTTTTCAGCAGAGTCTCGCGCGTCATGCGGAAGTTGCTGAGTGGATCGTCCTGCGAAACGTAGCGCTCGTCGCCCCAGAAGAAGTGCACGCGATTCCAGTCAGTTTCGCCGCGATATTTTTCGTTGGCAGCCCAGAGCGTGTACATTTTTTCCGGAGTGTGGCCGCCGGAGAGCGCGATGGCGCCGCGGCCACGCTGCTTGATCGCGTCCTGGAGGTCGCTGAGCAATTCTTCAAGGGCGGCGCGGCTGAGCGCGTCGATATCCGGAAGTACGCGTGTATCGAGTTTCATTTTCTCTTGCCCCTCAATTTATATTTTTCGCGTTGGTTCTTTCTGCGCGATCGCGGTTTACTTTGCGTTCGGATCGATTCCTAGCTGCGCGAGTTCCTGACGCAACTGGTCGAGAGTCTTAAATTGAATGGTGTGCATGCCCATCTCGCGGGCAAGTTCCAGATTCAGGCCGCGATCGTCTATAAACACGCATTCTCGCGGTTCGCGCTGCGATATTTTCAACGCCAACCGGTAGATGAGTTCTTCCGGTTTGCGCACGCCGAGATAGCAGGAGCTGAAAAAGGCCTGAAAATATTGGCGCAGATTAAATTTATGAATGCGGTATTCGTTAATTTCGAGCGATTCGTTGTTGAGCGAGGCCATCAGATAGTTGCGCGGCTGCACCAGCGTGGCTAAAAATTCCAGCGACTGCGGAAACGGTTGCGATTGCGCGTACATGAATTGCTTGAAATCTTCCGGGGTGAAGGCGCGTTCGCGATAAAAAATTGTGCGGCGTAAATATTCGTCCAGGGTGGCGCGGCCGGTCTCGAAGGCGTTGAGCATCAGCTCGTGGCGGTCTTCGAAGTCAGTCCACTCCAGGTGAAATTTCTCGACGGCGGCGCGGCGGGAATTGCGATCCCAACCGTTGGTAAGGATTACGCCACCGTTGTCCCAAAATAACGCGCTAATTTCCGTCATGGTTTCCTCGAATCGCGAGCCGCCGGGGCGGGATGCCCTGGGGCGGGCTAGCAGGACTATTATGGCCGGGAAGGGTTTCCGGCCGAAGCGGATTTGTTGCAGAGGGGAAGGCGCGCGGGGTGGAGCGTTCGGGGTGCGGGACGGCGTGACCGGTGATTCGCGGGTAGTGATTTTTGCGGCAGGCGCGGCGCGGAAATTGTGCCAAAAATGTGTGATTAGAATGAGGGGCCATTGTTTGTTTTCTACAAGTTGCAGACGTTTCTAATCGCTGGGCCGTTGATTAGTAACTGAGACGGACGTGAGTAGTTATACGCAGGTAATCCGTAGTGACTCGCGCTTAGTGACGAGCGATTAGCGGGGCGGCGCTCGGTTATTGGTGCGAAGGGTGAAGCATCACGGGCAAGATCGCGTATGTCACGTGCAGGGCGACCGGTGGAGTGTCGAGGTTGTGATTGCGAAATCATATTTTAGTTTTCGGGTTAGGTTAACACTGAAGGGCGATGAGAGCAGGACAGACGTGGTACAGAATTGGTACAGAACTAGTACCACCTGTACCAAATTTGTTTCGGAGCTGAGGTGAGCGTGCGGCGGAAAAAAGTGCGGGCTACAATTTTCACGATTGGACATTCTACGCGGCCGCTTGGGGAATTTATTGCGATGCTGCGGGCGCATGGCGTCGAGCGCGTGGTGGACGTGCGCAGCATTCCGCGATCGCGGCACAATCCGCAATTCAATCGGGAAACTTTGGCGCGGCATTTGCGGGCGGCGCGGATTGGGTACGTGCATTTGAAGAAGCTGGGCGGGTTGCGGCATGCGAAGGCGGACTCGGGGAATCTGGGCTGGCACAATACGAGCTTTCGCGGATTTGCGGATTATATGCAGACGGAGGATTTTCTTGCGGGGTTGGGGCGTTTGGAGAAGCTCGCGGCTGGAAAGCCTACGGCGATCATGTGTGCTGAGGCGGTGCCCTGGCGGTGCCATCGGTCTTTGATTGTGGATGCGCTGCTCGTGCGGGATTTTCGGGTGGAAGATATCTTGAGTGTGGCGCGGGCGCAGGAGCATGACATTACGCCGTTCGCGCGGGTGCGGGGGTTGAAGATTACTTATCCCACGGATAAGGCTGTGAAGAGATGACGGAGAGCCGGCGAGGCGTCGGCGCTACGAGAGCTAGTCTGCCGTTAGTGGAGGGACGGAGCTGCCAGGCCTTTGGGCGGGCGCTTCATTATGAAACATAGGGGGGCGAGGCAGGCGACTATGACGGCTAGCGCTGAGACTACGTCTGTGTAGGCGAGGGTGGCGGCTTGTTGGCCGAGCAGGGCTGCGGCGCGGGCGTAGGCATGGTGCGCGGCGTCGGATGGGCTCATGCCTTGGCTGCGGAGGGTGGCTGTGAGGCCGTCAATCATTTGGCGGAAGCGGGGGTTGCCTTCGTTCATGTGGGCGGAGAGATAGGTTTGGCGCTGCTGGGTGCCGCGAGTGATGAAGGTGGCGAGCAGGGCGATGCCGATGCTGCCGCCGATGTTGCGAATGAAGCTGATCATGCTGGAGATTTGATTATTTTTTTCGGGCGGGACGTCGACGTAAGAAAGCATGTTGGACGGAACGAAGATGAAGGCCAAGCCGGCTACTTGATAGACGCGGAGCATGGCGGCGGTGCGGAAATCCATGCCGAGGGTCATGTGGGTGGTCATGTAAAAGAGCGCGGCTGCGGTGGTGCCGAAACCGATGGACATCAGGACGCGCTGGTCCATTTTAGAGACGAGGAAACCGGAGAGCGGCATCATGAGCATCATGATGAAGCCGCCGCCGGCGAGGGCTTCTCCGGCGCTGACGGCGGAGTAGCCCATTAAGAGTTGCAGGTATTGCGGGATCAGGACCGTGGTGCCGTACAGGACGGCGCCGAGAATGAACATGAAAAACATGGCGGTGGCGAAATTGCGTTTTTTGAGGAGCGTGAGTTCGACGATGGGATGTTCGTGGCGCCATTCCCAGATCACCCAGGTGACCAGCAAGATGATGGAGAGCGGTAGGAGGATTGTGATCCAGTGGGAGGAGAACCAGTCGGCTTCCTGGCCTTTGTCGAGGACTAGTTGCAGGGTGCCGATGCCAAGGGCGACCAGGCCTAGGCCGATGTAGTCAACCGGGATGCTTTTGCGGCGTTCTTTTTCTTGCTTCAGGTAGGGCGGGTCTTCTACGAGGCGGTGGGTGAGGTAGAGAGAAATCAGGCTGATTGGGACGTTGATGTAGAAGATCCAGCGCCAGCTGTAGTTGTCAGTGATCCAGCCGCCGATGGTGGGGCCGATAGCGGGAGCTACGACCACGGCCATGCCGTACACGGCGAAGGCCATGCCGCGTTTTGAGAGCGAAAAGGTGTCGGCGAGGATGGCTTGCTCGCTGGGTTGCAGGCCGCCACCTCCGGCGCCTTGCAGGACGCGGCAGAAAATCAACATGCCAAGGGTGGGAGCCAAGCCGCAGAGAAAGCTGCTGCCAGCGAAGAGGGCTACGCAGGACATGTAAAAGCGTTTGCGGCCCATGCGGGTGGCTAGCCAGGCGCTGATGGGGAGAATGATGGCGTTGGAGACGAGGTAGCTGGTGAGGACCCAGGTAGATTCGTCTGAGCTGGCGCCTAAGGAGCCGGCGATGTGCGGCAGGGCGACGTTGGCGATGGAAGTGTCGAGGACTTCCATGAAGGTGGCGAGGGTGACGGTCAAGGCGATGAGCCAGGGATTATGGCGGGGGCGCCAGGCGGCGATGTCGAAGGATTGGTCAGCGGTTATGGCGGCAGTGGCCATCAAGCACCTTGGGTTGCGCGTGCGGACGACTTATTATATACATGCATGTATGTATCTTGTAAAGCGATGAGCGATTTGAATTTTGTTTGGGTTAGATCGAAGGCACCACAGATGAACGCAGATGAACACTGATAACGACAAGGCGATGGGAATCAACGGCAAGAGAGCTGGGGCTGCGGTTAGGATTGCGGCGGCGCGGCCTTCGCGGCAGGCAGCGCGGACAGCGGCGACGCGGCGGAAACTTTTGCTGGCTGCGGAGCAGACGTTTGCGCGCGATGGGTATGAGGCGGCGCGGCTCGAGGATATTGCGGCGCGGGCGGGGTACACGCGCGGGGCGTTCTACGCGAACTTTGAGAGCAAGGAAGATATTTTCTTTGCGTTGCTGGAGCAGACGGTGGCGCGGCGAATTGCCGAGGTGAATGAGTTGCTGGAGCGGCATGACAATCCGCAGCAGAGGTTGCGGGCTTTGCGCGAGCATTATGCGCAGATTGCAAAGGACCGGCGGCTGGCTTTGCTTTCGTTGGAATTTAAACTTTTCGCGGTGCGGCATCCGGAGGCGCATGCGCGTTTGCGGGCACGGCAGAGAGAGTTTCGCGCTTGCGGCGGGGATATTTTGCGGCGGGTGATGAAGTCGTTGGGTAGGTCTTTGGCGATTTCGAGCGCGGCTGGGGCTACGGCGCTCGGGGCGTTTTCGCATGCGATGCTTTTGGAGCATTTGGTGGATGGGAGTTCTTTGTCGGACGGCGAAATTCGACATTTATTGGGATTATTTTTTGACGCGGTGGTGACCGGGGAGAGGTAGCGGCCGCAGCGTGAATTACGACAGCCACTTCAAAGGCGCCCACCTGAGGGTGGCCGATACAAATTCAACGGCAACTGCGAATCAGAATTTCGAAACCAAGTCAAAACTAAGTTCAAATGAAGGAGCACAGGCAAGATTGCCCTCCTGCGGCGGGCGGGCCTGTGCTACCGACGGCAACGACAGAAACTTTGCGATTACGGGATGTCTCTTCCCTCCCCTGCGTCTAAGACCCAGAAACGGTGCGCGGATTTTTCTCGGTCGAGGGCGCGCTGGAGTTCGATCGCTGGTTCGCGTTCGCCGTCGTCGGCGAGGCGGAAGGTGCCGTGGTGGATTGCGATGCTGGTTGCGGCGCCTACTTCTTTGTGGGCGCGGACGGCATCTGCGGGAGAGATGTGCACTGGGCCCATGAACCATTGGGGGCGATAGGCGCCGATGGGCAGAAAGGCTAGCCGAATTTCCGGAAAGCGTTCGCGGATGGCGGCGAAGTGGGGGCCGTAGGCGGTGTCTCCGGCGAAATAAATTGTGCCGGAAGCGCTTTCGATTACGTAGCCGCACCAGAGAGTTTTATTGCGGTCGGTGAGGGTACGGCCGGAAAAATGGCGGGCGGGGACGGCGGTGACGCGAATTTTATCGAAGGCATCGGCGGATTGCCACCAATCCATTTCCTGAATTTGCGAATCCTGCGCGATGCGGTTGGCGGTGAGGCGCGCGCCGACTCCGAGCGGGACGGCGAAAGCAGGTTGCCACTGCGCGGCGATGCGGCGCAGGGTGGGCAGATCGAAATGATCGTAGTGATCGTGGCTCTGCAGGACCAGATCGATGGTGGGAAGCTGATCGAAGTGAGTGCCGGGGGCGCGGTGGCGCGGCGGTCCAATCCAGGAAAGCGGGCTGGCGCGATGGGACCAGATGGGATCGCAAAGAATGTTGAGGCCTTCGAGCTGGACTAGCAGCGTGGAATGGCCGACGAAGGTGGCGCGTATTTTTCCGTCGTTTACGCGTTCCGGCGGAGTGGCACCTGGCGGCGCGTCAATCCATTTATGCCAGGACGCGGGGCGGCGAGTGAGCAGCCATTTGAGGACGCTACCGCCGCCATGCGGCATGGTGGGCATGCCGTCGCGCGGATTGAAAAAATGCACGCCGTCGAAATGGTCGGAGCTGGGTCCGGTATAAAGTGGCATCTCAGGTTGGGTTGCGTTATTTCTCCGTGGCGGCGTTCGCCGTAGGAATTATGGGCGCCGGGCGCAAACATCGTTTCCTATTTGCGGCGCACGCGATTATCCTATGGGACTTTGGCGCAGGGTGCAAACGAGAGGGCGAGCGGTGACGCAGATCGTAACGCAGAAGGCAACGTTGCAAGTGGCGGACGGAAGCACGATGAACGCTTATGTGGCGCGTCCTGCGGATGGCGCGCCGCGTCCCGGGCTAATGGTGTTTCAAGAAGCGTTTGGGGTGAACGCGCACATTCGCGACGTGACGGAGAGGTGTGCACGTGCCGGAGTGGTGGCGATTGCGCCGGAATTGTTTCATCGCACCGCGCCCGGATTCGAGGCGGCCTACTCCGATTTTCCTGCGACGGTAGTGCACATGAAGGCGATGACCGTCGAGGGACTGACGCAGGATATTCGCGCGGCTTACGATTGGCTGCACGGCGATCCGCAGGTGCGGAAGGACGCGATCGCGAGCATCGGATTTTGCATGGGGGGACGCGCGTCGTTTTTGGCGAACGCGACGGTGCCGTTGCAGGCGGCGATTTCGTTCTACGGCGGCGGGATTGCGCCGGCGCTGCTGCCGCAGGTGGCGAGCTTGCACGCGACGATGCTATTTTTCTGGGGCGGGCGCGACAAACATATTGGGCAGGAGCAAATTCGCGCGGTGATTGATGAATGCAAGCGGCTGGGCAAACCTTATGTGAACGTGGAGATATCGGACGCGGATCATGGTTTCTTTTGCGACGCGCGGGCGAGTTATCATCGGGAGGCGGCTAGCCTGGCTTGGAGTATTTGCGAAGCTTTCCTGCATTTTCATGTGCACAAACCGGAGCTGCGGACGCGGGTCCGTTAGCGGCGGCGCCAAAAGCAACACTGCGGTTCACTGCACAGGGTGGCTACTACCGCGATTCACGCGCCTGGCCAGAGGGCGCCCCCCACCAGCTGTTATTTTTGACAGTTCCAATCGGATCACAGAGAAGTTACCTTCCGCTGGTGAAGACTGGCTGATTAGTGCGCACTACGGGATCCCAAGCGGCTGAGGAAGCTCGTGGAGAGGCAAATCTTGCCTATGAGACGAATTCTTAGGGTAGCGGCGGGGCTGATGCTGGCGTCCGCGCTTGTTGTGGGGATGGCCGGGCCAACTCCGGCGACACGGCCACAGCATTTCACTCCTCCGGATGTGCTGACGGCGAGTGACATACCGTTTCCGGCGACGACCGTCGCAGCGGGGGTGGTGACGCTGGCCGTCAATTTGGATGCTACGGGCCAGATCATGAACATCCAGACGCTACGAGACATACCGACGCTGACGACGCAGGCAACGATCACACTGCAAAATTGGACTTATGCGCCGGCGAGGCTGAATGGAAAGCCGGTAGCGTCAAGTTTGATCGTCAACATCGTGTTCGATCCTGCATTTCTGGGCTCAAATAACATTCCGCTGGGACCGCCGGAGTCGTTTCAGCCGCCAAACCCGAAAGCGACGCCGTACACTCCGCCACAGCTGTTCACAGCGATATTTTCGCCGTATCCCACGAACGGACTGGGATCTGGCGCCGTCGTGCTGGACGTCACTGTCAGTAGTCAAGGCAAAATCGCAAACGTCGCGACCGTTCGTGCCGTGCCGACGCTGACGGCGACGGCTGCAGCGGCGCTGCAAAACTGGAGTTTCAGTGCGGCGATATACGGAAACACGCCGGTAGCATCAAAAGTGGTGGTGGCCATGGTGTTCCGAAATCCGGCGACAGCTCTGCCTGATTAACCGGCTGCGGGTAGCGGCGAGATCGCAGCACCGAAGTCGCGCTGTCAGTCGAACGCGGAATGGCTGCGGACACGGATACCCACGAAAGCCTTTGGGTGAGGTTGCAGGTTGAGCGGGAGGTGGCTGATGCACAGACAAGCGAGTTGGTGCGGGGCTTTTCTGGTTTTCTCGATGCTGGCGTTGGCAATGGCTGGCGTCAGGATTCAAGCGCACGCCTTGCCTGGGCCCGCATTGCGGATGTCCGGGCTCCAGAGCCAGATGTTTCAGGACCTGCAGAATTTGTCGCAGGAGATGTCCGTGGACCATACCGTGCACTGGAAGCATGGCGAGGTGACCACTGCGATGTCGGTAGCGCCGACGAATTTTGATGGCTGCTCCGTGGTGTGGAGCCAAACACAGGAAGGGACCAGACCAGGTGAGCTGTTCTACGTCGAGACGCATCGGTTCGAGGTTCCTCTGGCGTCAATGGACGCGAAGCAGATCACCGTGGAGCCGGTGGGCGCGGGGCAGAGCGTGCGGCCCGGAATCGAGGCTGGTGACTACTACACGGTGCTGCTCCACCCATTGGGTGGAAAGAACAGCATCAACATGGTTCAGCACAACATCACGTTCAACCAGAAAAAGGGTCCTATCTCTTCGGCGGAGCAGCTGATGGTTTCCAGTGCGTGGGTCAGGGTGGTCCATCAAGAGAAGGGAGAGGCTTTGAAGACGGACTTTCAGCAGGCAATAGCGGCGTGCATTGCAGCGGGTCAATGATCCGATTCGTACCGTGCTAGTAGAACGGAAATTCTACGGGGCTGAATGCCCGGCGACGCACTGATTCGCCGGACTCAGGACGTTGCCAAGAGCGCGACGGCAGCGGTGAGTTGCAGGCAGAATAGACGCGAGTTCTACTCTTTGGCGCCAGCTTTGTTCCAGTCGATGATGTTGACCAGATTCCAGTGGTTCTTTCTCAGCTGAAACTCAAGCTGGCCTTCCTTGTTGATAATCAGCTGAGAAGCAGGATAGAGAACGCCGGAGCTCTTCTTCGGCTCGGAATTGCTCAGGTTGAATTCGCCAGCGGTGAGATCGTAGGCCCTGCTCGGGGTGTTGTGGTAGGCTTCGCCGAATTGAATCAGGCGGTTGGTGGCGAAGCGAATTTTGCGACCGGAGTCGGTTTGGATGAGGCGAATGTAGGCGAGGTCCTGGCCAACCGTGCCGGTAATGGCGATGCGGCCAACCGGCTTCATCTTCCCGAGCGCGTCAACCAAGCCCTTATTCTGGCCCTTCTTGAAGGCGTCAACGAGCACTGCCCGGTCTTCGTCGGTGGAGTACTGGTAAATCGTCACTTTGACGTTCACCATCGCGCCCAACTGCGTGCTGGTTCCCGTCGCGGTTGAGTCAATGGTCTCGATTTTTCTGTCCTCCTGAGAATTCAGGCCGGTGGCCGTAGTCAGGAGCAAAACTCCGAGCAGCAGACTACCGCAGGTGATTTTGTAGATTGCGTGATTGAAAAGTTTGCCGAAGGTCATTGGGTTGTCCTCTCCGAGGATACGGGGCCGACGCCCGAAACATGTGAGACTGTCACGCAGGAGTTTAACCTAATGCGACTACGGGACTACGACAAGTTCCGCGTTCGAATTGCCGCACATTCCGTAAATCGTTCCTGAGACGCAAGCTCCCACGGAATACTTGTAGCATCCCGGCCGCTTGGCGACGACGGAAATCGGACGATCCGCTCCGCCTATGATGGTTCCATCGGGAACGTCAAACGGAGAGGAAGGACCAAAGTCCAGGACGAAGCCGGTGTTTTTGGATGCGCTTTGCCAGGTTACCGTGGTTCCGACCTTCACACAGAACGACATGTTCCCCTTAGCGTTCGGGATGTCCGGCGTGGCCGATGCGGAATTACCGCCGCTGCGTTTCACACCGACAGAGCAAGCGCTGGTAGGCGAGCCGCAGGTGGTGCTGGCATTACACATGCTGCCGGGATTTGACTCTGAGCACACGTACTTATTGCTGGGCTTCTTGTCGTCACCGCTCAATCCCTTGGCTGACATATGCGTGGCCATCACCAGCACGGGGAAAACGATTAATGCGCAGCAAACCGCCAGATATCCTTGTATCTTCATCATGCACCTCGAGAAATAAATGACAACATGTGAATGCGAGCCCGGAACGCGAGCCGGCAATCCGATCTCCGGCTAATTGACGCCAGGCGTTCCTTTCCAGTCGAGC
Source organism: uncultured Acidobacteriota bacterium (assembly GCA_963710845.1). Classification (GTDB taxonomy): domain Bacteria; phylum Acidobacteriota; class Terriglobia; order Acidiferrales; family UBA7541; genus Palsa-295. The sequence continues at coordinate 230,867 of CAVQBU010000002.1, forward strand.
ACGTCCACCAGCTTCCAAGGGTTTTGAGACAAGTCGATTTGCAGCTGCCCTTGCTTGTCAATGACCAGCTGGGCTCGCGGATACAGGACGCCGGTGCTTTTGCTCTTGTCGGAATCGTTGATATCTATCTCGCCGCCGCTCAAGTCGAAGGACATGGATTGGGAGTCGGTCCAGGCCTCGCCGAAACGGATGGGGCGATTGGTGATGAAGCGAAGTTTTCGGCCGGTTGGCGTGGGAATCATGCGAATAAAGCTAACGTCGTACCCCACCGTGCCGGTGAGCGAAATGCGGCCCACGGCTCTCATCTTTTGCAGGGCGGTGACCAAGCCCTGGTTCTGGCCTTTCGTGAATGCGTCCACCAAAACCTGCCGCTCCTCCATGGTGGAGTAATCGTTGATGATCAGGCGTATCTCGACGTTCTGTCCAAGTTGGGTGCCAGTGCCCATCGCGGCGGCCTCGATGGTCTCCGCTTTCTGGGCGAACGCAGAAACGCTTCCTACGGTAAGCAAAACAATCGTTAGCAGGGCGCCGATAACCAAATCGTGGATCTTCAAAATCGAGTTCGCTGTGTGCCGCATTTCACTCCTCTTTTCGCTGGAAGCTGCCAGGCAGGGGCCTAACTGCTTAGTCGCGCGGATATTACCCCCAGCGGGGAGTTAATGGAATTGGCAAAAGTGACAGGTACGAGAAAACTGCAGGTTTCAGGGGAGCCGGCCGAAGCACTTTCTTAGTGCAGGCTTCCGGATTATCATGCCCCGCGTGAGTAGAATGCTGCGCCGCCCAGCGCCAATCGCGCGTTCTCGTCTCTTGTTGTGCTTCTGCTGCGCGGTGGTCGTTTGTTGTTTTGGCTCGAATGCACAGGAGAACTCCAACGTGGAAGTGAAGCTTCTCCTCTCGCCGGGCGAGACTCAGGCTGCGGTCGCAGCTCTCGGTGGCAAAAAGGAAACCTTGGGTCACATCTCCTTCTTTGATACCGACAAGCTCGAGCTCCTGTCGCAAGGGGCGATCGTGCGGTTGCGACAGGGTGCTAAGACCGATCTGACCATCAAATTCCGGTCGCCCAACGGCAAGAAGCTCTCTGCTACCACGGAGCTCGGGGGTGGTTTTAAATGCGAAATTGACCTGACAGCGGAGGGAGCGAACTCCTCGTATTCGATTACCAGGCAACTGGCCGCGAAGGAGCTTCCGCTAACCGGAACCGACGCTTCCCGGCTGCTGAGCACGGCGCAAATCAGGCTGCTCGAGGACGCACATGTTTCGGTTGATTGGTCCCGCGTAAAACGGGTAGCAGAGATCACCGCTAAAGGATGGCAAACGCCACCTCAGCCGCACGTGGGAGGACTTACATTGGAACTGTGGGAATGGCCCGGAGGAAAAGTACTGGAGCTCTCGACAAAGGTGTCATTCGATGCTGGGTCATCGGCCTACACAAAATTGGAGCAGCTGGTAAAGGCAAAGCAGCTGGCGATGAGCCCAGATCAGCGGGTGAAGACCAGCATTGCTCTGGAGGCTATCACGCATGCTACGGCGCCTTGACCAGGCAACCCACCCAGAGGCGTGTGTCGCGACCTAATCTTAGGGCCTTCGAGCGGCCGCTGGCAGGTGGCAAATCATACCGTGGGTCGGGCTAGAGGGCTTGCGGCCTTTTTCAAATTGTCAAAAGTAACAGTTACACGCGGCAGGTCGGATAAGTAGTATCACGTTGCAAGAGCGAGATTTCCAAGGAAGTGTCCGATTGTTTCGCCTAATCCGCAGTCTGATGCGCCCCTACCGGGGCACCCTGATCGTTATCCTGCTGGCAATGCTCGTCCAGACCGCGATGAGCGTAGCGGGGCCGTGGCCGCTGAAAATCATCCTCGACAACGTCGTTGGCACCCACAAACTCGCTCCTTGGCTTGACGATCTGCTGAGGCCCATTCTAAGCGGGGGCAGCAAGATGCAAATCGCGGTGGCGGCTGCAATCGCGGCGGTGTTGATTGCGGTGTTGGGCGCGGTCGCCTCCTACGTTGCGAACTACTACACAACCAGCGTGGGGCAGTGGGTGGCCAATGATCTGCGCTTGCGCACCTATCATCACCTGCAGCAGCTTTCGCTGAGCTATTACGACAGCCATCAAACCGGCACGCTGCTAAGCACCATCACTTCCGATGTGCAGACGATCCAGGGCTTTGCGTCATCTTCCACATTGGGCATTGTGGTAGACATTTTGACGATCGTGGCCATGCTGTTCATCATGTTCTGGCTCAACTGGGATTTCACGCTGATTGCCGTGGCGGTGACGCCTTTCATGCTGCTGCTGGTGTCGCGGTTCAAGAAAGTGGTGAAGAAGGCGACGCACGAAGTGCGCAAGGAGCAGAGCAAAATCGTCTCCGTGGTGGAGGCGGGGCTGCAATCAATGAGGGTGGTGAAGGCCTTTGGAAGACAGGACCTGGCCGAAGAAGAGCTCGCCGAAGTCAGCGAGGCGACAGTAGCTGCGTCGCTGAAAGCGCGCCGGGTGAAGGCGCTTTTGTCTCCGATCGTTGCGATCACGGTGGCGCTTTGCACCGCCGTTGTATTGTGGAGGGGCTCGGCGCTCATATTGACCGGAGCAATGACAGCGGGAGCACTCACCGTTTTTCTCTCATATCTGAATAAGTTCTTCAAGCCTGTGCAGGACCTTGCCACGATGACTAACACGATCGCACAGGCCGCCGTGGGCGTGGATCGCATTCGGGGAATTCTTGACGCGGATGACATTATTCCGGAGCGTCCCGACGCGCGCGAGGTCGCGACTCTTGCGGGTGATATTGAGTTCGAGCATGTGGCGTTCGCGTACACCGCCGACGCTCCGGTGCTGAAGGACGTTAGTTTCAAGATCAAAGCGGGGCAGCTGGTGGGAGTGGTGGGGCCGACGGGAGGTGGCAAGTCAACCATCGTCAGCCTGATTCCCCGATTCTACGATCCAGCGTCGGGAGTGGTGAAAATTGACGGCGTGGATGTTCGTGACTATAAATTTGGCTCCATGCGGGACCAAATCGGTTACGTATTGCAGGAAACAGTGCTGTTCGAGGGGACCGTGCGCGACAACATCGCTTACGGGCGCAAGGGTGTTACGGAGGAACAAATTATCGAGGCGGCTAAGCTGGCGAATGCCGATGAATTCATTGCGCGGATGCCACATGGATACGACACCATGGTGGGAGAGCGCGGCGAAACGCTATCTGGCGGGCAGCGACAGCGCATCGGAATTGCGCGCGCGGTGATTCGCAACAACCCGATTCTGATTCTGGACGAGCCCACCGCGGCCCTGGATACCGAATCGGAGAGGCTGGTTATTGACGCTCTGGAAAAGCTTATGAAGGGCCGAACGGTAATTACCATTGCACACCGGCTAAGCACGATTCGCGATGCAAATAAGATTATCGTTCTGAAAGAAGGAGTAGTGGCGGAAGAGGGCACGCACGACGAATTGATCGCACGAGGCGGAGTGTATTCGGAACTTTATCGAATACAGTTTAGCGCGCCACCTGCAAGCCCAGTTACGTCGTAGAGCAGATTCGTTTGAGAAATGTGCAGCGCGCAGCAACGACCGAGGTAGTTTTCGGCAGGCACTGATCAGGTTCGCGAAGATTTTGAGGAGGCCCCATGTCACGTTCTGTAATCGTGATGCCCGACGACACTTCTAAACCGATTTTAGACGCCATCAACGCCGCGGCAAAATCGCTGCGCGTGAAGATGTTCCTTTTCTCGGATCCGTCTCTTTTGAAGGCGGTGATAGACGCCAAGCGCCGCGGAGTGGATGTGCGGGTGATGCTGAATCCCGCACGCCGCGATGGCGAATCGGAAAACCAGGAGTCGCGCAAGAAGTTGGCGGCTGGGGGTGTGACGGTCAAAGACAGCAACCCAGACTATGACGTGACCCACGAGAAGTCGATGGTCGTGGATGATCAGACGGCCTTCGTGAAATCGCTTAACTGGGAAACGAAGAACCTTACCGAAACTCGCGATTACGCGATCGTTACTTCGCATCCTCATGAGGTAGGCGAAATCATCGAATGTTTCGAAGCGGACTGGTCGCGCAGGCCGTTCAAGGGTGACGAACATTCGCACATGATCTGGTGCTGCGGCAACGGCCGGGAGCGTATCGCGCAGTTCATTGACGGCGCGAAGGAATCCCTATTTGTGCAGAACGAGCGCTACCAGGATGCGGTGATTATCGAGCGGTTGGTCCGGGCGGCGCGCCGCGGAGTGAAGGTCCACGTCATGGCGCGGCCACCGCACAAGCTTAGCAAGGAAAAGCTGGTGGAAGCCGTCGGCGGGATGCGCATTATGCAGGATGTCGGCATCAAGATTCACAAGCTGAAGCATTTGAAACTGCACGCGAAGATGCTGCTGGCTGATCATTCTCGCGCAATCGTGGGGTCCATCAACCTAGCGCCCGGAAGCTTTGACAGCCGCAGAGAGCTGGCCATTGCGGTGGACGACAAGCATGTGATCGAGCGACTGGCGAAAGTATTCCACCACGACTGGAAGCACTCGCACCCGCTGGATTTGACGGACGAAGGCCTGCTCGCGGAAATGAAGGCCCACAAGATGAAGGGAGCGGAAAAGCTGGGGCTTGAAGACGACGGCAAAAAGGGCAAAAAGAAGCACGGGAACAAGAAGAAGAAAGGCAAAAAGAAGAAAGAGAAATAAGACTCCCGAGCCCTCGCCAGTTACGTTATCGAACCATTTGATATCGAGACCCACTTTTCCGGTAGATGAATTGATCCAGAAATTTGACCTCTCTCGCTCGGTAGCCGTGGAGCGGTGCGGGGAATTTGATGCCTCATTTGTCGGCACTTTTGGCGAAGATCCCGGACGAATTCAAACCGATGGCGGCGCTTGGCATCGGCGCTTGCATGCTAGTTTTTCTGGTGCTGCTGCATGGTGCTGGTCTCCACAGCATTCTAGTGCTGCGGAAGCGCCGCGAACTTCGCCTACGAGCGGGTCGACCACTTCTGATAAGGGGATTGTTGTTGTTCGCTTCGATCATTTTCCTGATGCTGGGTCTACATATTTTGGGATTCGTGCTGTGGGCGTACGCCCTTCTGTTCATGGGTTTGATTCCACATGTTTACGATGCCATCTATTTCTGTGCGAATGCTTACACAACGCTCGGCTACGGCAACGTTGACCTTGGAGTATATTGGCGGAACATCAGCCCGATCATCGGCATTTCCGGACTGTTCACGTTTGCCTGGACCACCAGCACGCTTGTTGACGTTGTAGCCTCGCACAACAAGCTCATCGAGGACCTGGAGGTCCAGCGCGAGCACGAATTACAGGAGCGGTTGGCGGCTCTGAAAGCTGAATGGGACGCCCTCGACAGCAGCGGCCCCAAAGGCGGCGCTGGTGCACCAGCTAAACGCGGCAAATGAAGATTTTGCCACTGACTGCAACGCTCTTAGTGGTGCGTGTGATTGTAACCGGATGAGACGGCTAATCAGGTGGTCGGGGACTCACCGTCGAATCTGGGGAATGATCTCCGCGGGACATCTCGGGATGTTCCTCCTCGCATTTCTTTGCGGCGGCCAACTTTTTGCACAGACCGAAGGCAACAACGCGCCGGCGAAGACCGCGACGGCCACTACGACGGCGCCGCCAAATCCCTGGGAATTCAATTTGAGCTTAAGCGGGAATGTCGTGCCCAATGGACAATCCTACGCGTCGCCGACGTTGACGGTAGACCGGGACACCCTGCATCTGGAAGGAAGATATAACTACGAAGCCTTGCAGACAGGCTCGTTGTGGGTCGGGTACAACCTGAGCGCAGGGAAAAAGCTGGTGCTGGAGGCCACGCCAATGATCGGCGGGGTGTTTGGAAACGTTACGGGGATAGCGCCGGGGCTGGAAGTTACGGCTACGTACAAGAAATTGCAGCTTTACAGCGCGAACGAATACATTTTCGATACGGACACAAAGGCCGGCGATTTTTTCTATACGTGGACGCAGCTGACGTACTCACCGGTGCCGTGGTTTATGGCGGGGTACGTGATGCAGCGGACGCGTGCGTACACAACTTCGCTGGATATACAGCGCGGCCTGCTGCTGCAGTTCACGCACAAGAAAGTTACATACTCGACGCAGATTTTTAACATCGGAGAGACCGATCCGGTTTTGATGTTCGCGCTCGGATACAGCTTTAGCGTGGATCCGAAGAAGGCGAAGTGAGTCCGCCAATCGTAAAACCACGTGGAGCGGCGACGGCGCTTTGAACCGACTTCATCCTTTGCGCCGCAACTGGCTGTCAGTTCTGCCAATACCCGGCGAAAAATCGTAGGCCTATTGTAGGCCCGTCAGAACGGGCGATTGCCGCTGCCAGGGACCGACGGGCCAAGCAAGTATTTTCGGACCGCGGCCGGCGGGCGGTTGCGCGGAACGAGGGGAACGAACTTGAATAAGCACGCGAGGTTGATGCTGGTTGTCCTGTCTGCTTTCTGGGTGGCGGGTTTCGGATCAACGAAGCTGGTTTATTCCTGGAGAAACCCAAACGCTCCTAGCGGTCCTTTCAAGAACATTATGGTTCTGGCGCTGAACGGACAAGCGGCCAACCGCGCTCAGTACGAAGACACGCTGACCGCGGCAATTACCCAGTCCGGAGTGCAAGCGGTGCAAAGCTACTCGCTGATACCGCGGCCAAATCTGACGCCGATTAACATGGATAACCTGCGCAACGTGGTACAGGGCCAAGGATTTGACGCTGTGCTGGTTTCCCGCATTGTGCAGTATCACAAGACGGTGCACGAAGTTCAGGACCCGATCTTTCCGCTGGAACCATATTACGCGACGTTTTACGGGTATTACGGAGCTGTGTCACCGATGCTGTACTCTCCGACCTATCTTCAGACCGAACAGAAAGTTCAAGTCGAGACAAATTTCTATGCGACCTCAAAACCCGAGGGTGTGCTGGTGTGGACCGGAACCAGCGACACGGTGAATCCTCGAAACGTGAACGACGCGATTAACGCGATCTCCAACCTGGTGGCGCAAGAATTACAGAAGAACAACCTAATTTGACGATGCAGGTCAAATTCCAGATCGAGCGAGACGGCCTAGAACTCTTGACGGTTTGCGGAGAGTTTACGAAGCTCCCGGGTCTCCCCCCGGGCATATGAGCGCGGATCCGATGCCCGCGCTTAACCGAGCGGCGGCTGGGCCGCTCGCAGACGCCCAGCCGCCGCCCTGGGACTAGCGTTGCTTGACTTGTAGGTAAGCGCGACTTTTGTGCACGCGGAATTACTCGCGAATTCCCAGCCTCGCGGAAGGATTTCCGCTAGATTCAGAATTAATGTCACGACTGTCAATTTTGCCAATTAAAACAGCGGCATCGGCGCGTATATTGTGCGGCCTTGGGTACGAGTGGATCAGCATGAGCGTTCGAGGGACGGCGGGTGCGCGACAAAATCGCGCTTCCACTCCTAAACGACGATGCCATCGCAAAGTGTCTAAGATCTGTGGAATAAAATGCGGGAGTTTCGCGGACGCAATCGTGTGGCGCAGCAAATATTCGCAGGAGGAAACCATATGCGCGGTGCAGCGCGGGTAAAACAGAGTCTCTCCGTGGGGCTAAGTGTCCTTTTGGTGTTCACCATCGGGCCTGGGGCTGCGACCGGAATGGCATACCAGAGTTCGGGAACCGCACCGACCGCCAGTACGGCGTCCGAGTATCCGGGTCAGGGCGTGCCGGCAACAGCCGACGAGCTGCAGGCCATTGTTGCGCCAATCGCGCTCTACCCAGATGCGTTGGTGGCGCAGATACTGAGTGCGGCGACTTTTCCGGATCAAATTGCCATCGCCAGCTATTGGGTGGGGCAGAACAAGGGTCTTACCGGGAGCGCGCTCGTGACCGCGGTTGATAAACAATCCTGGGATTCAAGTGTTAAGGCGCTCACCCAGTTTCCAGAAGTGCTCAACAACATGGCCGCGAACCTCTCGTGGACGTCGCAGCTTGGTGAGGATTACCACAACCAGACGGCCGACGTAATGACGGCTATCCAGACGCTGCGCGCAAAGGCGAAAGCGGCCGGGAATCTGAAGACGACTCCTCAGGTTACGGTGGTACAGCAATCGCCGCAGGTGATCGTGATTCAGCCGACAAATCCGCAAGTCGTTTACGTTCCGTATTACAACCCGGCAGTAGTTTATGGATACCCGTACGTAGTTCCTGCGTACGTCTATGTCCCGCCTCCTAGCACTGCCGATGTGGTTGCGGCAGGCGTCATTGGTTTCGGCCTCGGGATCGCTGTCGGTGCCATGATGTCCAGCAGCTGGGGATACAGCACATGGGGTTGCCACTGGTATGGAAGTTACGGGGTTTACTACCACGGCGGAGCCTACTACGGAAACAGCGCTTGGCATGGCGGGTACTACGGTTCCAGCTACAACGCCTATGGAGCGTACGGCAGCGCTCACGCGTCGGAAGGATACAATCCCTCGACCGGCACTTACGCGCGCGGCGCGTCAACTTCGACGGCGTATGGCACCCAAAAAGTAGGCCAAGCGTACAACCCATACACGGGGGCTTACGGAGCTACCCATCAAGGTTCCAACTCCTATTCGCAGTGGGGAAGCTCGACGATGTCCAAGGACGGCACGACGGTTGACTCGCAGCATTACTCGGACACAAACGGAACGGTGGGTACCGCCGAGAGTTCCAAAGGCAACAAATACGCGACCGCGAATGGGAACGTCTACAAGAACACCGGGAGCGGCTGGGAGGGCGCTAATTCTAATGCTGCGCACGGTTGGGGAAGCAGCGGCGACTCGGACTATCACAGCAGCGACTCCGACTATCACGGCGGGGGCTCATCATCTGCATTCAGCGGCTGGGGAGGCGACAGATCGGGCGGCGACTCCGGCTGGGGATCTAGATCTTCGAGCGGGCAGGGCTGGGGCAGCCGAGGCGGTGGTGGAGGCTGGGGCGGGGGCGGGGGCGGGGGCGGCCGTAGTTGGGGCGGGCGTCGTTAGGTTTAAAGATGGAAGAGCATCGTGAGAATCCAGAGCGGACGGAGGAGTGAAATGTACGAGTTGCTCCGCAATCGTGCGAGTTTGAGATTGCGTTCCCTATTGCTGATGGTGAGTGTCGCGACGCTATTTTCAATTTGGGGATGCGGTAGCGGCAACGGCAACAAGGCGCAGCCTTCTGCTACTGAGGCTACTCAGGCCGCTCCGAAAAAGTTTGCTTCTCCAGATGAAGCCGGCAAAAGCCTGTTCGACGCGGCCAAATCGGGTAATCAAGAAGCGGTTGCGTCCATTTTTGGCGCCGGATCGAAAGACCTGACTTCTACCGGGAATGCGCTCGAGGATAAGGCTTCGCTTGCCGGATTTGCCGACGCATACCAGGTGATGAACCGGTGGCGAAAACTGGGCGACGGCAGCGAATTGCTCCTGGTCGGCGCAGACAATCAGGCATTCCCGATCCCGCTGAAGAACGCCGGCGGTCAGTGGTATTTCGACGTTGCCGCCGGGAAAGAGGAGCTCGTGGCGCGCCGCATCGGCCGCGACGAAATCGTGGCCATTGACGCCTGCGCGGCATTGGCGGAGTCGCAGCAGCAGTACTTCGCGCAAAAGCACGGCGGCGTGAAACAGTACGCGCAGAAATTCATCAGCGACGCCGGCCAGCAGAACGGATTGTACTGGCCGTCCCCGCAAGGTTCTCCGCGTAGCCCCCTAGGGCCGCTGGTGGCGTTCGCCACCGAAGAGGGAGTGACCCTCAAGCCCAACGATGCCCGGCCCTTTTATGGTTACTACTTCCACCGGCTGGACGGTCAGGGCGCCGGCGCCAAAGGCGGCGCGAAACAGTATGTCGTCAACGGAAAGGCGACCGCTGGATTCGCCTATGTCGCCTATCCGGCAAAATATGATGACAGCGGCGTGCAGACGTTCATCGTCAATCAGGATGGGGTGATTTACGCGAAGAATCTTGGCAAAGATACCGCCACGGTCGCAAAAGCGATGACCGAATTCAATCCAGACAAGACCTGGAGCGCAGTGCAATAAAATACGGCCAGAAACCTTAGCGGGAGTCGTCAATTGTCCCAGCTCTGCTACCGCTCAGCGATACGGATGGCACTCGAGGCCAGATGAGCGGTGCGGATGGACTCTAAGCCAGAACGAGCCAGCGAAAACTCCGGACAGATGCGAAGCCTGATGGTGCTCGCTCTGCTGGCACCCGTCGCGGGCGTGGCCGCGGGAATTCTAGGAGCGATCTTCCGTCTTGCACTTGCGCGCGCAGACCGTTTGCGCGATGCATTCGTTGGCTGGATGCACGGCCAGAACGTGGTTGGTTTTTTCCTCGTTGTCACCGCTTGCGCTTCGGCAACGGCCATCGCGGCTTGGCTGGTTCGCCGTTTTTCACCGGACGCATCTGGAAGCGGCATCCCCAATGTTGAAGCGGAGCTCGAAGGACGCTCGCAACAGGCGGCGGCCGTGCGCCTGATTCCCGTGAAGTTTCTCGGCGGCCTACTCGCCATTGGCGTGGGGTTGGCGCTGGGACGCGAAGGGCCCAGCGTGCAGATGGGCGCAAGCGTTGCGCATCTGGTAGGGAGAATATTCAAGCGCGATTTGGCGGACTGCCGAGTGCTGTTGGCTGCTGGTGCGGGGGCCGGCCTTGCGACTGCGTTTAACGCCCCAATTGCGGGAGCAATTTTTGTGCTTGAGGAATTAGTGCGCCGATTCGAACCACGGATTGCCATCGTGGCGCTGGGTGTGTCCTCGAGTGCTATTGCGGTCGCTCGCCTTTTTCTGGGTGACGCTCCGGATTTTCATGTCCGCGCTCTGGCTTTTCCCGACAATGGAGCGAAGCTTTTATTCTTTGCGCTGGGTGTGTTATGCGGACTCGCGGCTATTGCTTATAACCATGCGATTCTTGGGGTGATCGCGGCGGCTGACGGATTGCGCCGCTGGCCGGTTGAACTGCGCGCCGCACTCATTGGCGCTGCCGTGGGAACGCTGGCGTGGTTCGCGCCGGGAATCGTCGGGGGTGGCGATCCAATTACCCAACGTACGCTCGAGGGCATCGGCACGCTGGCGCTGATTCCATTAGTGTTTTCGCTTCGTTTCGGGCTGGGTGCTGTTTCGTACGCCGCCGCCACTCCGGGTGGACTTTTCGCTCCGCTATTGGTGCTGGGAGCGCAGCTTGGTCTTTTTTTGGGGCTCGGGTGCCAATTTCTATTTTCAGGGTTGTACATTCAGCCGGAAGCATTCGCGTTGGTGGGGATGGCGGCCTTCTTCGCTGGAGTGGTGCGCGCGCCGCTCACGGGAATCGTGCTGGTAACCGAGATGACCGGGAACGTTACGATGCTTCTCCCCATGATGGGCGGATGCTTTGGGGCGATGCTGGTCACAACTGTGCTGCGCAACCCTCCGATTTATGATTCGCTTAGCGAGCGTACAGTGGAGAATCGTGGATCCGAATCCCGAGCACTCGAAGGTGGCGAGCGCTAGGGCAATCAGCCGCCAAATTGTCAATTCTGCCAGTTGTAAATGCTCTCCGGACCGCTTAGATATTTGGCGATTTTACCTACGGCAGCACTTAATTTACTGAAGTGTTGTGCCGACAGCCACCGGAAGGGGTCGTCCATGAAAAAACCCACGAGGATTTCGCAGTGGTTGATGTTAGGCGTGGCGTTGTCAGTTGCTTGTTTGTCTGTCTTGGCGCAAGGCGCAACAGGTGCAGCCGGTTGGTATACGACTGCCCAAGCAGCAAACGGTGCCAAGGTTTACAAGACAACCTGCGCCGGCTGTCATGGCGCGAAGCTGCAAGGTGGTATGGGTCCTGCGCTGGTCGGCAGGCAATTCTGGCTCACGTATGCGGGCAAGAAGGCCTCGACGCTCTGGTCCGCGGTGCACACCACGATGCCGATGACGGCACCCGGCTCAGTCTCCGCCAGGAACTCGATCAATGTGATGGCATTCTTGTTGCAGCAAAACGGCGTACCTGCCGGCACGACACCGCTGGATGACACAACGGATTTGTCCAAGGCGCTTCCAGCGAAATAGTGGACTGCTTCGGAATGCGCGGGTCGAGGACATGCAGAACGATCCCAAAGGCACGGCGGCCGATCATGGTGTCCTGCAATTTTTAGGGAGAGTCGAATGCCGACAGGCGACGCGTTTGGACCGAACCAATCCGAAACGCAACGAAATAGCGGCCGACGCCGCCTTCTGTGGATTGTTTCCTGGGCTTTGGTTTTCGTGTTTTTCGGTGTGGCGCTGGCAGCGTTGACGAACCATGCGGTCATGTGGTCAAGCTCGGACAGGTACTGCGGGACGACCTGTCATTCGATGATATGGGCGTCTGCAGCGTACCATCAGAGCACGCATTACATTAATAACGTGGGCGTTCGCGCTAGTTGCGGAGATTGCCATATCCCCTATGACTCAGGGCATGCCACCGCCGCGGAATATGTGAAACTGCTTTTGTTCAAGGCGGACCGCGGAGCGAAAGATTTCTGGTACGAATCGCGCAAGAGTATTGCCACGAAAGAGGAATGGGAAAAACGACGGCCAGCGCTGAGCGAGAAATTTGAAAATTATCTGACGCAACACAACTACGTCACCTGCCGTGGCTGCCACTCCCTGGTGTCGTTCGGAGGCCCGAACAGTCACATGAAGCTGGTCATACACCAAGGGATGGTGAAAGCGGACAGTTACAATTGCCTGCAGTGCCACGCGAACATCGGGCATGTGTACGAGCAACCGTCGTCCAAAGTGGACGGCTGGTACACGCTGGAACAAGCTGGGGCCGGTAACAAACTTTTTGCAGCTTCGTGCTCCGGCTGCCATGGCGCAAAACTGGAAGGAGGCGCTGGACCGGCGCTTAGCGGTGCGGCGTGGAAGCAGCGATTCGGAGGTGCAAAACTTTTGACGGTGTGGGGAGAAATCAAGGGCCCGATGGCGCAATTCGCCGGTACCACCTTCACAACGCAGCAGTCGCTGGATATTCTCGCCTATCTGTTACAGCAGAACGGGCTGGCCGCAGGGAACCATGCACTCGTGAATACCCGGGAACTTTCCGACACGATTCCGGCAAAATAATCGGATTCGATCAGTATTCGATGATTGGCTGGGTGTGAGAAACAACAACTCCGCATTCAGCGGGGACGCGGGCCAGCCAGCTGCGCTGGTCAGGGCTGACCGTTAGACAACTCTGAAGTGTCCGTAACTTTTAGAAAAGACGCGGGTGAGTCTGTAAGCCGGATTCTGTCGCTGCGCTGTCTGGTCCCGACTTGCGTCGAGATTTTTGACGGCGCGGCGCGATGATCATTCCTCTAGGTCCCGGATCGCTCCGGGACTCCAGCAGCCTACCCGAGGGTCGCAGCAGTCCGCTTTTTCAAGCTCGCTGCATACGGGCTGGGCCAGCCCTCCCCTCCTATTTGGCCTTGCTCCACGCGGGGTTTTCCGTGCCCCGGATGTTGCCATCCGAGCGGTGGGCTCTTACCCCACCTTTTCACCCTTGCCAAATGCGCTGCGCCGAAACAGGCAGGGCCGTGGTTTCCCGCAGTCCTGCCGCCGAGGCGATAGCATCACCGGCGGTTTAATTTTCTGTGGCACTTTCCGTAGCCGTCGCAAGATCCTGAGAAGCTGCCAGTGGCAGCTTCGAAGGGCATCTCACGACAACCCCCTGGCGTTACCAGGCGCGTCGCCCTGTAGTCCGATGCTCTTGCGAGCTGAGGACTATGGGAGTCCGGACTTTCCTCCCGTGTGCGTTTCTTGCGAGACGCAAACCGGCGATCATCCGACTCACCCGCTGCGGGAATTATACGCTGAGAATGGGCGTGCGACAATTTTAGTGGCGCATGGGCGTGCTAGTCGAACAGGTACAGGACCCAGCCGATGCGCAGGGCCAGGTTTTGTTTGCGTGGCTCGGTGAAGGCGTAGAAGTCGCGGAGTTCGATGCGGAGGGCGTCGGTGGGGCCGAGCTTGTATTCCACGCCGCCGCCGAAGTTGATGGCATCGCCTGCGTGAGACAACTTGGAGTAGCCGGTGGTGACGAATGGGACGAACTTCTTGTTGGAACTGAGCTTCCACCTGGCGAGGTAGTTTGCCGAGAAGAGTGCGGAACCGGTTTTGGGGTTGGCCCAGGGGCCAATGTAGCCGCCTTCGAGAAGAACGCCTCGCCACGAGTCTGTCGGAGCTACAGCGAACGAAGCGCCTAGCTGCATCGCGCCTTGCGAATGGCCCTGCGACAGACTTGCGCCGGCGCCGCCGAACATTGTGATCTGCGGACAATTGATGAAGTTCGGAGTTTCCTCGGATTGCGCGCCCGCCTGCGGTGCAGCTACCAGCGTGAGGGTAGTTGCGATGGCGATGCAGAAAAGCATTGCAATTTTTCGTGCGGCGATTCGAATCGAAGAGTTCCCTGGGCTGGTTTGCACAGACGCCTCCTGCAAGCGATGTGAGATCGAAACCGCGACTTCGAAACTCTATTGAAGCAACGGGAATGCCATTTACTTGCGTGCGGAAACGTGTGGAAATATGAGATTTTCGACGAAATGTGGCTACCGCGTACGCGTGGCGCGCAAGAATTCGCCGTCAGTGTCAGCGGGTGCCGGCAGCTTGTGCGCGGATTACTTGGCGTTGACGAGCTTTTCGAATTGGGGTTCGGTGAGGATTGTTACGCCTAGGGATTTGGCTTTGTCCAGCTTGGAGCCGGCGTCTTCGCCTACTACGACGTAGGTGGTTTTTTTGCTTACGGAGCCGCCGGGTTTGCCGCCGTGGGAGACTACCAGGGCTTCGGCTTCTTCGCGGCTGCGCTTGGCTAGGGTGCCGGTGAAGACGAAGGTCATGCCGGCGAAGCGGGCGGACACCGGGGCTTGGCGCTCTTCTTTCATGTTCACGCCGACGGCGCGGAGATGTTCGATTAGTTTACGGTTGGCGGATTCGGAGAAAAATTCGCGGACGCCTTCGGCTACTTTGGGGCCTACTTCGGGGACTTCCATTAATTCTTCGAGGCTGGCTTCGGCGAGTTTGGTCATCGAACCGAAATGTTCGGCGAGGAGCTGCGCGGTGCGTTCGCCCACAAAGGGCATGCCGATTCCGTAGATCAGGCGGGCCAGGGTGGCTTTTTTGCTGCCGGCGATTTCGTCTATCAGATTTTGTGCGGATTTTTCGGCCATGCGATCGAGATTTTCCAGCGTTTTCAGATCAAGCTTGTAAAGGTCGGCGAAATCTTTTACCAGGTTTTTTTCGAGGAGCTGGTCAACGATTTTGTCGCCTAGGCCGTCTATGTTCATGGCGTGGCGTCCGGCGAAGTGGAGGAGCGATTCCCTTTTGCGGGCGGGGCAGGAGACGTTGACACAGCGGTAGGCGACTTCGCCTTCGGTGTGACGGACGCGCGTGCCGCAGACCGGACATTCTTTCGGCATCTTGAATTCCTTTTCTTCTTTGCCGTGCTTCACTACTTTCAAGACGTGAGGGATTACTTCGCCGGCGCGTTCGACTAACACTGTGTCGCCGGCGTGGACGCCTAGGCGCTGGACTTCGTCCATATTGTGCAGAGTGGATTTGGTGACGGTGACACCGCCGATTTGGACTGGTTCGAAAACGGCGAAGGGAGTGAGCACGCCGGTGCGCCCTACGTTGACTTCGATTTGTTTCAGGATCGTGGTCTCCTGATGGGCTTGATATTTGTAGGCGATCGCCCAGCGAGGAGCTTTGGAGGTGAAGCCCAGCTCGTTCTGCAGGCCGACTTCATTGACCTTCACAACGATCCCGTCAATTTCGTAGCCGAGCTTTTCGCGCCTGGTGTCCCACTTGGTGATGTAGGCTTCGACTTCGGTGATGCCGTGGCAGAGAGACCAGTCGGAGCTGACTTTGAAGCGGAGTGCGTCGAGGGCTTCCAGGATTTCGGAGTGGCGTTTTTTGGGGATGCGGCCGTCTGCTAATAGGTAGTATGCGAAAAAGCCGAGGCGACGCGATGCGGTGATGTTGGGATCGAGAACTCGGACGGATCCGGCGGCGGCGTTGCGGGGATTGGCGTAGCGTTTTTCGCCTTTCGCGTCTTGCTGCTCGTTCATCGCTTCGAAAGCGGCGCGGGTCATGATGGCCTCGCCGCGGACTTCGAAGGAATTCGGGATGGCGGCCTTCTTGAGATCGGCGGCATTGATCCACAGCGGAATGGAGCGGATGGTGCGCACGTTGGGCGTGACGTCCTCGCCCGTAGTGCCGTCACCGCGAGTGACTGCACGGACCAGGGCGCCTTTTTCGTAAATGAGTGACATGCTGAGGCCGTCGAATTTGTGTTCGGTGACATATTCGACTTTTTCGCGGCCGGTTAGCTCGCGGACGCGGCGATCGAAATTGGCGAGCTCATCGAAGGAGAAGGCGTTGTCGAGGCTGACCATCGGGGTTTTGTGGCGGACTTGCTGAAAGCCTTCACGGGCTACGCCGCCAACGCGTTGGGTGGGAGAATCGGGCGTGGCTAGCCTGGGATTTTCGGCTTCCAGCTTTTTGAGCTGGACCATTAGTTTGTCGAATTGCGCGTCGGAAATTTCGGGATCGTCGTTGACGTAGTACAGATATTCGTGATGACGGATTTTTTCGCGCAGACGCTCGATTTCTTTTGCTGCGGCGCTGTTCTTAGCCATGAACACTCCGTGCCGATGCCGTCGGTGAATTGCGGCGGGTATTATACAATGGCCGTTTAGTTTCACAGGATGAACGCAAACCTATGCCCGAAGGAATTCAAGACGCGCTGTTGATCTACAACCCGACGAGCGGGGGGCGGCGGCAGCGTCGTTTTGCGGAAATTGAGCAGGCCGTGCGGATTCTGAAGGATTTTGGAATCACGACGGAGATTGCAGCCACTACCGCGGCGGGATCGGCGCAGGGGATCGCGCGGCAAGCGGTGCTGCAGCGGCGCGGGATAGTGATTGCTTGCGGCGGCGATGGCACGATCAATGAAATCATCAATGGATTGGCGGGAAGCGCGGTGCCGATGGCGCTGCTGCCGGCTGGGACTGCGAATATTCTGGCGAAGGAGTTGCGGATTCCCTGGGATATTCCGCAGGCGGCGCGGTTGATTCACGATGGCGTGGTCCGGCGCGTGGCATTGGGGCTGGCGACTTCGCGAAACGGTAATCATTCCGCCGATATGCCGTCGGAAGGGCGTTATTTTCTTAGTGTGGGTGGCGCGGGACCGGATGGCGCGATTGTGAATGCGGTGAATGGCGAATTGAAAAAGCGGGCGGGAGTTCTGGCTTATTGGGTCGAGGGGATGCGGCAGCTTGTCGGTTACGATTTTCCGGAGATGCGGGTGCGCTCGAATGGGCAAGAGCATTTGGCGTCTATTATTGTGATTGGGCGGACTGTGAATTATGGCGGGCCGTTCAAAATCACTACTGGAGCTAGCTTGTTCGAAGATTCGTTTGAGTTTTTGACTAATTCCACGCGCAGCCGGTTGCGCTACATGGTTTGTTTGCCGGCTTTGTGGCTGGGGAAACTGCGCGGCATGGATGGGATTTCGGCTTGGAAGCACACTGAAGTGATTTGCGAATCGGCGAATGGGGCGGAGGTGTTCGCGCAGGTGGATGGCGAACCGATTGGACCGCTGCCGCTGGCGTTTCGGATTGTGCCGGACGCACTGTCGCTGGTTACGCCGGCTTATTTGAAGTAAACACTATCGTGGAAATTCTTATTCATGCGCTGGTCGGGCTGATTCTGGCGCGCGCGGGGCAGAAACTGTTGCCGCGTTATGGGGCTGCGATGCTGGTTGTTTCGGGGGTCGCGGCCGATCTGGATTTTCTGAGTTATTTGGGCGGTCCCTCCGCGTATTTGCGATTTCATCGTGGTGTGCTGCACTCCGTTCCGGACTCTTTTGTGTTGGTTGGTGCGCTGGGGGCGGGATTCTGGGCATTTGGGCGGCGTCGCGCAGCACAAAATCCGGATTCTAATTTGCAGCAGCTGAAATTCCTCGCGGCGATTTTGGTCTGTGGTATCGGAGTTGTGGTGCATGTGCTTTTTGATTTGGCTAGTGGAATTGGCGTGCAAATGTTTTGGCCATTTCGTGAAACGTGGAGCGGCTGGGATCTGGTCAGCACACTCGATCCGTGGATTTTGGTGGTTCTGGTGTTGGGATTGGCGCTGCCGGAGCTTTTGCGATTAGTGAGCGAGGAGATTGGGGAGCGGAAACGCGGACCGCGCGGACGGCTGGCGGCGATTGTATCGCTGCTGGTGCTGCTGATTTATTTTGGCGCGCGGGCGGGATTGCACAGCCGCGCTGTGGACGAGATGAACGCGCGGGAATATCACGGGGTACCCGCGCTTTCGGCGGGGGCCTTCCCTTCCTCGATTTCGCCGCTTGCCTGGCGTGGTGTGGCTGCTACCGACAGCGATATTGAAGTGATGGAAGTATCGCTCGGGCCGGGGGCCAGATTTGATCCGGATCGGGCTGTGCGTTATTACAAGCCCGAAGATTCTGCTGCTCTTGAGGCCGCACAAAATACTGCGGCGGCGAAAACATATTTGCGGTATGCGCGGTTTCCGCTGGCTAGTTTGGAGCGCGAGGACGAAGGGTACCGGTTCCTGCTGCGCGATATGCGTTTTGCGCCTGGCGACCGCAGCGCGGATAACATTATTGTACATGTGGAACTGAGCGGCGATTTACAGGTGACGCGGCAGGAATTTCGGTACGCGAGCACGACGGATCGCTAGTTGCGATTTGAGCTTGGATTTGAAGGGCGCGCCGAGATTACGGCTTTTTCGCGGGACTGCGAAATACGAAGTGGGTGAGGACGTAGAGCACCAGGATGAGCACGAGCATAACTAGCACGAAGGCGCCGCCGTGGGACTTCAGGTAGACAAGGGCGGCGTCGCCGTAGCGCACGGCGAGAATTCCCTCGCCGCCATAGCGCAGGGCACGGCCGAGCAAAATTGCGAGGATGAAAGTCTTCGCTGGGACCTGGAAGACGCCTTCGGCCAAGACGAAGGGCTTGAACGGGAACGGCGGCGGGAGCAGCGCGGGAAAGAAGGCGCTGAGGAAACCATTGTTATCCACCCATTCTTTGATTTTTTCGGCTTTGCCGCCCGCATGCTTGTGAAAAAAAGCTTCGCCGGCTTTTTCCGCGAGGAAATAGAGGACCAGGCTGCCGAAAAGCGAGCCAATCGCGGCCATCGCGGCGTAGTAAGGCATGCGCGCATGATTGGAGATGCAGAGTTCGATCAGAACCGCGTCCGGAAAAAATGGGAAGGACAGGATCGAGGAATCGAAGAAAGTGACAACGAATAGGCCGCCTCCGCCGAAGGCCATGACGAGGCCTTGCAACCACAAGAATATTTTTCTGCGGCCCATGATTGCGGAATGCTCCTGAAAATTCGCACGATTGTAACAGAGTTTGTTCGCGCGGCCGGTGCGCGTGCGAATTCGATGGCGCCGGGAAAATTGCTCTATCTGGTGCGGTCGGTTAGAATTTGCGCTTGAACAACTCCACTTCAGCTTCCACTTTGCTTGAGAAATTGAATGAGCGGCAGCGCGAGGCTGTGCTGACGACCGAAGGTCCGTTGCTGGTGCTTGCTGGAGCGGGGACCGGCAAGACGCGGGTGATTACATATCGCGTGGCGCACCTGATTGAGCTGGGGGTACCGGGTAGCGCGATCCTTGCTGTGACTTTCACCAACAAAGCTGCGGCCGTGATGAAGGAGCGCATCGGCGAGCTGCTGCGTTCAACGGGGCGCGATGCTTCAGATGTGTGGGTTTCGACGTTTCATTCTTTTTGCGCGCGGTTGATACGGCGCGAGTCGCAGCATTTGGGCTTGCCGCGCGATTTTGCGATTTACGATGACGATGACCAGACTGCGGCGGTAAAACGGGCTTTGGCGCAGCTGGAGCTCCCCACCGACGATTACCCGCCGCGCAGCATGCGGGCACAGATCAGCCACGCGAAGAATCACGGGATGACCTCGGAGGAGATGGCTGCGGCGGCAGCCGACGTGCGCGACGACTTACGGCAGAAAGCGGCGGAGGTGTTCCGCGTGTACAACGAAATTCTGCGCAAGGCGGCGGCGCTGGATTTTGACGATTTGCTCCTGCGCGCGGTGGAGTTGTTGCGAGAACATGCCGATGTGCGCGCAGCGTGGAATGCGCGTTTTCACTATTTGATGGTGGACGAATTTCAGGATACCAACCGGTCGCAGGAAGAATTGGTGCGGCTACTGGCTGGGACGCGCAAGAATGTGTGCGTGGTGGGCGACGAGGACCAGTCCATATACGCGTGGCGAGGGGCGCGCGCGGGAAATTTGAGGCGGTTCACATCGGATTTTCCGGACGCGAAGCTGATACGACTCGAAGAAAACTACCGCTCGACGCAGACGATATTGGACGCGGCTGCTGCGGTGGTGAAAAACAATTCCGACCGGTTGGGGAAAACTCTGCAGGCGACCTTGGGAGCGGGGGCGCGGCTGAAATTTTTTGAAGCGCCGGATTCTTCGGCGGAGGCCGAGTTTATCTGCGGAGTTTTGTCGGGGCTGGTGCGGAACGATCCGGATGCGCGGATTGCGGTGCTGTATCGCACCGGAGCGCAATCGCGGTCCTTTGAGGAAGTATTGCGGCGGCTGGGGATTCGCTATCGCGTGGTGGGTGGGTTCAGTTTTTACGAACGCGCGGAGGTACGCAACGCGCTGGCTTATGTGCGTTTGATTTTTCATCCCGAGGACGATGTTGCTTTGTTGCGCGTGCTGAATGTGCCGCCGCGCGGGATTGGGGCGGTGACTGTGGCTGCCCTGGAGTCGCGCGCGAAGGAAACGTCGAAATCGCTTTGGGCGGTGATTTCGAGCGGCGAGTTTCTGACGGGGAAGAAATTCAGCGGGGCGCTGCGTTCGTTTTGCAAATTGATTGAGGATTTGCAGAAGGATTGCCTGGACATGCAGCCGACACAGCTGATCGAGCGCGTGCTGGGCAGCACCGGGTATCTGGATTGGGTGGAGCAGCAGGACAATCTCGAGCACACTTCGCGGGCGGAAAATCTGCGCGAGCTGGCGAATGCGATGGCGGAGGCTACGGAGCAGGGGGAGACGCTGGAAGATGTGCTCGACCAGGCGGCGTTGGCGAGCGATTCGGACCAGTACGACGACACGATTCCGGTTTCGCTGATGACTTTGCACAGCGCGAAGGGATTGGAATTTGATGCGGTGTTTCTGGCGGGACTTGAGGAAGGACTATTACCGCACGGGCGCTCGTTGGGGAGCAATGCGGAGGTGGAAGAGGAGCGGCGGCTTTTTTATGTGGGGATGACGCGGGCGAAACAGTCTTTGGTGCTGTCGCGAGCGGTGTACCGAAGAACTTATGGCGAAGAGCGTCTGCGTGCGGCGCTGCCTTCGCGTTTTCTGGCGGAGATTCCGGGAGAATTGATTGAGGCGGCGCTCGGTTCGCAGTCGGAGCCGGGGGAGACGCGGCGGTACGAGCCAGATCCGGAATATTCTGAGAATTATGCTTACCGGCAGAAGACGCGGACGCCTTATGGTGCGGCGTCGCGGGGTGCGCGGCGTGCGTCGAAGGATCCATTGATTGGGACTCGCGTGCGGCATGCGAAATATGGGATGGGGACGATCATCGAAGTAGAGGGCGAAGGCGAAGAGCGCAAGTTGACCGTTAGTTTTCAGGACCACGGGGCCAAGAAACTTATCGAGCGCTACGCCAATTTGCAGTTGGCGTGAGGCGCGGGTTTGGGAAAAAGGCAGTGGCAAGTGGTGAGTGGCTAGTGGCTAGAAACGCTGCAACGATTCCCGAGGCTCGGCGCAAACAGTAAAAACCCTTCTTGTTGCTGGGAGTGACGACCGGCGTTAGTCGCCGCGCTTGCGGACGCTCCATTTTGTGAGATGACTTCTAGGACGAATGCGGTGTGCTGTAGGATGATGTCGCTGGCCGACGGCATTTGGGCGGTCGGCGCAGGGTTGCAGGGCGTCTATTCGCAGGGTAAAGTTTCTCGCTCTTTCACGGGGAAGGTGACGATTGGGCGCACAGCTTTTCCGCACGAAGGATATTGACCGGCTAATTACCGATTCGGAAGATCCCGAAAAGCGGCTGAAGAAATCGCTGGGGTGGTTGAGCCTCACGTCGCTGGGAATTGGCGCGGTGATCGGGTCGGGGATTTTCACGATTATCGGCACGGCGATCGCGGGGCAAAAGCTGCAATTCAAATCTGTGCTGAACGCTCCGCTGCTGGAATATCTGATCTATCACTCGGCATCGTTTGGGCGACCGGGCGCGGGACCTGCGATTGCGTTGTCGTTTGTGCTGGTGGGAGTGGTGTGCGCTTTCGCGGCGCTGTGTTACGCGGAGTTGGCGGCGATGATTCCGATCGCCGGCAGCGCTTACACGTACACGTACGCGACGATGGGCGAGCTGATCGCGTGGATCATTGGCTGGGATTTAATTCTGGAGTATGCCGTCTCCAATATGGCGGTGAGCGTGGGATTTTCCGCGCACGTGGTGAACTTGCTGGATTGGTTTGGAGTGCATCCGAGCTTAAGGTGGATTACTCCCGCTTACTTGCCTGCAGGGCTGGCGGATCTGCAGGGAAATACTTTGTACGATCCGGGCTGGCATTTTGGGTTCAATTGGCCGGCTTTTATTATCGTGATGCTGCTGACGGTGATCCTAGTGCGCGGGATCCGCGAATCGGCGAACGCCAATAATATTATGGTGTTGCTGAAAATCACGGCGATTATGGTGTTTGTGATTTTTGCTTCGCGTTACGTTCATCCGGCGAACTGGCATCCATTCGCGCCGAACGGGTGGCCGGGGATTCTGACGGGCGGCTCGATTATTTTCTTCACCTATATTGGTTTTGATTCGGTTTCGACGGCGGCAGAGGAGTGCAAGCAGCCCAAGCGCGATTTGCCAATCGGCATTATCGCGACGCTGGTGGTTTGCACAATCCTGTATATCGCGGTGGTTGTGGTGTTGACGGGCCTGGTGCGCTGGGAGACGCTGCTGGACGACGCGGCGCCGGTGGTGAACACACTGAAGAAGCTGGGCTTCAGAAACATTCAGCTGATCGTGCTGCTGGGCGCGTTGACTGGGATGATTTCTTCGCTGCTGGTATTTCAACTGGGGCAGGCGCGGGTTTGGTTCGCGATGTCGCGCGACGGATTGCTGCCCAAGGTATTCAGCCGGGTGCACAAAAGATTTCGCACGCCGGATTTTTCGACGATCGTGGCGGGATTTTTGGTGGGCATTCCGGCGGGCCTGCTGGACATCGGAACGTTGGCTGACCTTTCTAATATCGGGACGCTTTTTGCGTTTGCGCTGGTGGCGGGGGGCGTGCTGATTTTGCGTTACAAGCAGCCGGACCGGCCGCGGGCATTTCGCGCGCCGGGCGGAATTTTGGCGCCGGTGATTACGATTCTCACCTGCCTGCTTTTGATGGCGGGGCTGCCGATTACCAACTGGATTCGTTTCTTCGTGTGGCTACTGATCGGATTGTGCTTTTATTATTTTTACGGGCGCCGCAACAGCCAGCTTTCGGATGCGAATATCAAGGCGGATGCCGAGAAGGATAAACTGCGGTAATGCGCCGTTCGCTGCAACGCGCGGTGATTTTGTCTGCGGGGATATTGATCCTCGGATTGGGGCCGTTGTTTGGTTGGGGTGAGACGGCCGACCGGCTGGTGGCCAATCGCGCGGTGGATACTTTGCCGCAGGAGATGCAGCCGTTTTTTTACGCGAACCGGCAATTTCTGGTGGAACACGTGGGGCCGGCGGAGGAAACAGACCCTAGAACCGGAACAGCGCGCCACACGGATTTCATCCAGCTGGATCACTACGGGCCATTTCCCTTCACAGCATTGCCGCGCGAGTACAATGCGGCGAGCACGAAATTCAACCGGCGCGTGCTGGACCAATACGGGATTCTGCCGTGGGAAATCGGTGTTTATAGCAAGAAGCTTACGGACGCGTTTCGGGAGCACGATTGGAACCAGGTGCGGATGTCCGCCGCAATCTTGGCGCACTACGTGAACGCGGCGCACGACCCTTTCAACACCACGATTAATATGGATGGAAAGCTCTCGGCGCAGCCGGGGGTTAATGAGCGATTCTCGAGTGGATTGGTGGACCGGTATCAACTTTTCTTTTTTGTGCAACCTAATGAGGCCGTTTTCATTCACGATCCCACCGATCATGCGTTCGAACTTTGTTTGACAGCTCATTCCTGGCTGGAAAATGTGCTGCTGGCCGACCGGCGCGCGCACGAAGGGCTTTCGGGTTATTCGCAGGACTATTACGACAAGTTCTATTCGCTGGCGGGAGCAATTCTAGTGCGGCAACTTTCGGATGCTTCGACCGACGTAGGCTCGTACTGGTTGACGGCTTGGATCAACGCGGGTCGGCCGCAATTGCCGCAGCAATAAAATGAATCCGCAAACACAAACAGCCCGGCCGCCCATGGCCCTTGACGCGCTGCCGAAGGCGGAGCTGCATTTGCATCTGGAAGGATCGATCCAGCCGGAGACGGCTTTGAAACTGGCGGCGCGGCATGGGGTGACGCTGACGCCCGAGGAAGTTGCGGCGCGTTACAATTTTTCCAACTTTAACGGATTTTTGGAGATGTTCAAGTGGGTGACTTCGTTTCTGCGCACCCCGGATGATTACGCGCTGATCACGCGACAATTGTGCGAAGAATTGGTGCGGCAGAACGTCGTGTACGCGGAATTCACGATTTCCGCCGGAGTGATTTTGCGAAGGATGCAGAATCTGGAAGCGACCGTGGCGGCAATTCGCGATGCGGCGCAGTCCGTGCCATTTGCGCGATTGCGCACGGTGTTTATTCTGGATGCGGCGCGGCAATTCGGACCCGATCCGGCGAAGGAAGTGGCGAGCTGGGCGGGGAAGCTGCAGAAATTGGGCGTGGTTTCGTTTGGAATGGGCGGCGATGAGCTGGCTTATCCCACGATTAATTTTCGGCCGGCGTTTGATCTGGCGCGGCAGGACGGGCTGCACATCGTGTGCCATGCGGGCGAGATTGGCGGGCCGGATTCGGTGCGCGAAGCGATTGAATTGCTGGGAGCGGAGCGAATCGGGCACGGAATAGCGGTGATGCGCGACGCGGCGTTCGCGGATACGCTGGCGATGCGACGCGTGGTGCTGGAGGTTTGTCCGACGAGTAATTTGTGCACGGGAGCGCTGGCGCGGCAAGCCGGGAAAGCTGACGTTACGCTGCGCGATCATCCTTTGCCGGATTTCCTGAAGCGTGGGATTGCGGTGACGCTTTCGACGGACGATCCGGGAATGTTTCACACCGATTTGCTGACGGAATATTCACACGTGGCGGGTCTGGGCGTTTCCACGCCGCAGCTGGTGAAGCTGATGGAGCAGGGTTTTCATTCGGCATTTTTGCCGCCGGATGAGAAGCGAAAATATCTGGTGGATTTTCGTGCGGCAGCGGATTCCGCGGGGCTGCTATAATCTTGGCGATGAAAGCACACGTCTGGGTCATGCTAAAAACCACGGTTCTGGATCCCCAGGGCCAGACCATTCAACGGGCGCTTGGGTCGCTGGGATATTCCACGGTGCAGGATGTGCGGCAGGGGAAGTTTTTTGTGTTGAAGCTGGATGGGCTGAGCCGCGAGGAAGCCAAGACGCAGGTGGAACGAATTGCCAAGGACGTGCTGACCAATCCTGTGATTGAAGAATTCCGCTTTGAAATCCTCGACTGACGAATTTTTCTCCGGTTGGCTTCGCTTTGCGCAACGTAACGTGTGCCGCACCCGCAGCTGCGGTAGCGTTGTCTGATTCAATCGATGTGCTAACCTTGTTATAGGCGCGGCTGCGCTTTGATTCGGCTGCGAGGATTTAGTCGCAAGGCGGCTTCCAGGAGCAAAATCCCGTGTGCGGAATTGTCGGTTACATTGGCACGAAACCCGTGGTGCCGCTGATTCTGGATGGGCTGAAGCGACTCGAATATCGCGGGTACGATTCGGCGGGGATCGCGGTGGTGCAGAAAGACGGCAAGCTGGAGATACGGCGCGCGCCGGGCAAGCTGCACAACCTGGAGGAATCAATACGGGCGACGCCGCTGGAAGGCGTGTACGGAATTGGGCACACCCGCTGGGCCACCCACGGGCGTCCGACGGAAGAGAATGCGCACCCGCATCGCGATTGCAGCGGCGAGATTGTGGTGGTGCACAACGGAATTATCGAAAATTATCTGGAATTGAAGCACCAGCTGATTGCTGAGGGGCACAAATTCGTTACCGAGACTGACACGGAAATTATCGCGCACCTGATTGAGAAATATTCCGACGGCGCATCGCTGGAAGCTGCGGTGCTGAAGTCAGTGAAAGTGATGACCGGGGCGTTTGCGCTGGTGGCGCTTTCGACGCGAGATCCTTTGAAGATTGTGGCGGCGCGGCTAGGGCCGCCGATTGTGATTGGGCTCGGTGAAAAGGAATTTTTTGTGGCGAGCGATATTCCGGCAATTCTGCAGCATACGCGCAGCGTTTTCTTTCTGGGCGATGGCGAACTCGCGGTGCTGACTCCGCAGGGCGTTCGCGTGATGGATTTCCAGGGACGCCCGGTGGAACGAAAACCGCAGCACGTGACTTGGGACCCGATTATGGCGGAGAAGGGCGGGTTCAAGCATTTCATGCAGAAGGAGATTTTCGAGCAGCCGCGCGCCGTGCGAGACACTTTACTGGGAAGGATTTCGCAAGACACGGGCAAAGTATTTTTGGACCAGATGGATATCAGCGAGGAGGAATTCCGGAATTTTGAAGGCGTGAAGATTATCGCGTGCGGAACGAGCTGGCATGCGGCGCTGGCCGGGAAATTCATGATCGAGCGGCTGGCGCAGCTGCCGGTGGAAGTGGATTACGGCAGCGAATTCCGTTATCGCGATCCGATCGTGAATAAACACCATTTGGTGATTGCGATCAGCCAGTCAGGTGAGACGGCAGATACTTTGGCGGCGCAGCGGGAGTCGCGGCAGAAGGGCGCGAAGATTCTGGGGATTTGCAACGTGGTGGGATCGATGCTGACGCGCGAGGCCAATGGGACGATCTACACGCACGCGGGACCGGAAATTGGCGTCGCGTCCACGAAGGCGTTTACAGGGCAATTGACGGCACTGATGCTGACGGCGCTTTATCTGGCGCAGGTGCGCGGGAAGCAGACTCCCGCGGCAGCGAGAAAATTGATGCAGGAGCTGACGCGAATTCCGCACAAGATTGAAACGATTTTGCAGCACGACGCAGAGTTGGAAGAGTTGGGAAGGTTGCTTTTCCGGCACACGGATTTTCTGTACCTGGGACGCGGCATACATTACCCGATCGCTCTGGAAGGCGCGCTGAAGCTGAAGGAAATTTCCTACATTCACGCGGAAGGATATCCGGCGGGAGAGATGAAGCACGGGCCGAACGCGTTGATCGATGAGAATTTGCCGGTGGTGGTGATCGCGACACGCGACGAATCGGATCCGGCTTCGATGATGCGATACGAGAAAACTGTGTCGAATATGCAGGAAGTGAAGGCGCGCGACGGAATCGTGATTGCGGTGGTGACGGAGGGCGACGGGCAAGCGCGTGAGATTGCGAATCATGTGGTGGAAGTGCCTGCAGCACCTGAACTGCTGGCGCCGATTCTGGAAATAGTGCCGCTGCAGCTGCTGGCTTATCACATCGCGGTGCGGCGCGGTTGCGACGTGGATCAGCCGCGCAACCTGGCGAAATCGGTTACTGTGGAGTAGAGGAACGGGAGGGCTTTTCTTCTGATTCTTTTCGCCGCTTGTAATTCGTAGGTTCCCCTTACGGTTTCTGTGTTCTAGAATTACAGGATGATGCGCTATCACGTCTTCCATAAGGTTTCATCGCTCCTTGTCGCGTGTCTTTTGTTCGGCACCGTGTTCACGCCGTTGTCTGCTTCGCGGATGCAGGCTCCGCCGCAAAATGCACGCGCCGGAACGGCACGGCTAGATTCGGTGGTGGTCGCGGGCTCGATGCGATTTACTTCAGAGCAAATCGCGAGCGCCATTGGGTTGCATCCGGGTGCGATCGTAGGCCGCGAGGAATTGCAGGGCGGCGCAGACAAGCTGGCTGCGCTGGGTTTGTTCACCAACATCCAATACAAGTTTGCGACTGCTCTGGGCGGGGTGAAGGTTACGTACCAAGTCTCGGACGTGCCGCCGCTGCCGGTGGCGTTCGATAATTTTCCATGGTTCAGCGACGAGGAATTGACAGCGGGGTTGAAGGCATCAGGAATTTTGTTCGACGGGGGCGCGCCGTCGAAAGGCACGGTGCTGGACGCGATGTCCGACACGCTGGAAAAGCTGCTGGACGCGCGGAACGTGCACGCACGCGTCTCGCACGAAGTGATCGCGCATCCGTTTAACAATCAAAGCGTGCAGGAATTTCGGGTGGAGAACGCGGACCTGACGATCCAAAAAGTGGATTTTTCGGATCCGGTGGCGCAGAACGACCGGCTGGTGCAGGAACAGCTTCCGAATTTGATTGGCAAACCGTACTCGCGCAGCCGGGTGGAACTTTTCGAATACGAGCAGGTGCGGCCGGCATATCTGACGCGCGCGTATTTGAAAGTGCAATTCGGTCAGCCCGCGGCGCAGTTCACGGCGACTCCGACGAGCCCGCTTTCTGGTCAGCTGATTGTTGCGGCGCCGATCAACGCGGGCGTGCAATATGGATGGGCCGGCGTGGAGTGGAAGGGGAACGAATCGATCACCGCGCAGGACCTGAATAAATTTTCAGCGCTGCTGCCAGGCGACCCTGCCGACGGAAATAAAATCCAATCGCTGTGGGAAACGGCGCGAGCGGCGTACGCGCAACTGGGATTTTTGGACGCGGCTTTGAATCCGGTGCCAAAGTTCGACGAGCCGGCCAAGCGGGTGGTGTATGTCGTGGACGTGACCGAAGGGCCGCAGTATCGCATGGGAAAACTGGTGCTCACGGGGCTCTCGATTGAGGGTGAGCGGCGGCTGAAGAAGGCGTGGACCGTCGCTCCGGGAGCGGTTTTCGATAAAAGCATTTACGACGATTTTGTGAACACCGGGATCAAGGCTGCGTTTGTCGGATTGCCGGTGCATTACGACAAAGTTGGCAAATTCCTGCAGCTCGATCCGCAGAACGCGCGAGTGGATGTGCTGCTGGATTTTCAGTAGGCGGAATTCGGTTATACTGGCTCGTCTATGTCCAACGTTTCACCATTGCCGATTGCTGCTGCTGCCGCTACTGCCGCGGCTCCAGCCGTCGATTCCGCGCAGGCGCTTGGCAAGCAGGAAAATTTATTCGCCGCGCTGAGACGGCTGGATTCAGTGTTGGTGGCGTTTTCGGGCGGCGCTGATTCTGCCTACTTGGCGTGGGCGGCGCAGCAGGCGCTGGGCGAGCGCGCCCTTGCGATTACTGCGCTCTCTGCAAGTTTTTCGCGTCACGACCGCGAGCAGGCTGAAGCTTTTATCGGCGCGACGGGATTGCGTCACGAATTTATCGAAACGCGCGAGCTCTCAAATCCGCTGTACGCCGCCAATAACGCTGATCGCTGCTATCACTGCAAGGACGAACTGTTCGACCAGATGGATGCGCTGGCGCGTACACGGGAGTTTGCGGCGATCGCTTACGGGATTAACGCGGACGATACGCGCGATTTCCGGCCGGGGCATCGCGCGGCGCACGAGCATCACGTGCTGGCGCCGCTGCTGGATACTGAGCTTTACAAGGCTGAGATTCGGTTTCTTTCGCGGCGGGCTGGATTGACTACGTGGAATCGTCCTGCTTCGGCTTGTCTTTCATCGCGCGTGCCGTATGGGACGGCCGTGACGCCTGAGCTGCTGGAGAAGATCGATCGGGCTGAGGCGGTTTTGCGCGCGCTGGAGTTTCGGCAATTTCGCGTGCGGGCGCATGGGGAGCTGGCGCGGATTGAAATTGCGCCGGAAGAATTGGCGCGGGGATTTGAGCCGGAGATTTCGCGCAAGATTTCCGAGGGCGTGAAGAGTGCGGGATTTTCGTTTGTGACTTTGGATTTGGAAGGTTACCGGCAGGGTTCGCTCAATTCCCTTCTGAAGCTCAAGTGACGGCTATCTTGGAACCGTCATCTCCGCGGGAACTTCTGGTTGCGCTTTCTCGTATATCTCTGGTAGGAAGGGTGGCCGGGCGCTTGAGTTGGGCGCGCCAAAGACGCCAGCCCCTAAACGGCGAACACACACGATGAAGCGCTCACACACAATCGGATGGATCTCAGTGGCGGCTTGCGCAGCGTTACTGCTGGCAGGATGCAGGACGGAGCCTAGCGCTGAGGGAACGTTTGACAAAACGTTCAGGGTGAATGGCCCAGTGCGCATTGAACTCAGCAACGGCAGCGGAGATTCGCACGTAAGCACCGGAGCTGCGGGCGAAGTGCGCGTGCACGGGGACATACAGGCGCATGGCTGGTCTGAAAAAGGCAGCCAGGAACGCGTACACGAGCTCGAAACAAATCCTCCCGTGTCGCAAGAGGGCAACCTGATTCGCATCGGCGGGTCGGGCTCGCACAGCAGCAACGGCGCGTCCATTGACTATACGATTGTGGTACCGGCCGATGCTGAGATTCACGCGGCTACCGGGTCAGGCGATGTGGAAGTAGACGGGATCAAAGGCCCGGCCAACTTCACCTCCGGTTCCGGCGCAATCTCAGCTGCGAATATCGCGGGCGACGTGCAGGCACTGACGGGCAGCGGCGAGATTCATTTTTCGCAGGTGCAGGGGCAGGCGCAAGCGACGACAGGTTCGGGGGATATCACGCTCGACAGCGTGCACAATCAGGTGCGGCTGCACAGCGGCTCGGGCGACATGGAAATAAATAATCCCGCCGATGCAGTGGAAGCGAGCACTGGAAGCGGAGACATCACGATCAAGGGCGCGTCTGCGGATATTCGTTTGCGCACGGCGTCGGGCGACGTGGTGATCGAGGGGAATCCTGCCGGCTCGAATTACTGGGATATTCACACCAGTTCGGGAGACGTGGTGCTGCAGGTCTCGCCGTCCGCGAGCTTTCGGTTGATGGCGCGTTCGAATTCGGGCGACATTGATGCGGCGATTCCTATCGTGATGGAAGGGACTACGCAGAAGCACGAACTGCGCGCGCGCTTGGGCGACGGAAAGGCGCGCGTGGAAGTGCAGACTTCTTCCGGGAGCGTTTCTCTCAAGTGAAGCATCCGGTAATTCCCCGCCCCCTTTTGAGCTTTCGCGTTAGAATTGCGTTTTGATTCTTGCGAAAGCGAAAATTCTGAGAGGGATTAGTTGTCATCGCCGACCGCCCGCGAATGCCTGTTGGTAATCCGCCGTCGTTTCTTGCTGCTGCTAATTTCCGAGATGTTATTTGCCGGGGCGTGGTGTGCGCGCGCGCAAAATGCCCCCCCGGCGGGGGGCACGGCAAAAACACCCTCGGACGCCATCTCCAAGAAAGACGCAGACCCTGAAATGGAGCTACAAAAGGCGATTGCGGATGCGGGCAACGATCGCGGGGCGCTGGTGCGAAATCTGGAGCGTTATCTGCAGCATTTTCCGGACGCACCCAGAAAAGCGGGAGTGTATCGCGCGCTGGTGGAATCATGCGAGCAGGTGCAGGACGATGCTTGCGCGCTGAAATATTCGGAGCAGTTGATTGCGCTGCGTCCGGATGATTCTGAAATCATGATGCTGGCCGTGAGCCTGCTGCAGAAACAGGGAGACGACGCCAGCCTTACACGCGCCTCCGGATACGTGAGCCGGGTGCTGGATCGCATTGATAAAAGCACGGTGGCGGAGAAGCCTCCGCGCGTTTCGCTGGCCGAATGGCAGCAGAATCACGATGACCTGCGGGCGGCGCTTTACAATCTGCGCGGACAGATTGAGAAAGCGCAGCATGATGATGCCGCGGCTGAAAAAGATTTGCGGATGAGCTATGCGGTGCAGCGCAATGCCGTCGCGGCGGAACAGCTTGGCGAGATTGCCGAGATGCGGGATTACGCCACCGCGGCGCAGGAATATTTGCTGGCGTTTGTGCTGCCGGAGAACGGTGCAGTCGGGAAAGTGAATAGGCGCGAAGTGCGCAAGCGGCTGGGAAATGTGTGGCGCCAGTTGCACGGGAGCGAGGAGGGGTTGGGCGCGGCGGTGCTGGCGGAATACGATCTGCTCGGCGCGGTTCCGGCGGCGGCAGTCCCACCGGCAGTAAATAAAAACGCTAAGGACGTTTACGCGTTTGTTCTGCGTAAACTGGATGCGAGCGCTGCGCCGTTGGCCGCCGTGCGGGGGAAAGTTCTGGTGCTGAGCTTTTGGGCGACGTGGTGCGGGCCTTGCCGGGAATTGGAACCGCAATTCGTGCAGGTGGCGAAGAGTTATGCGGGAAATTCCGATATTGTTTTTTACGCGGTGAATACGGATGAGGATGAGACTTTGGTGGCGCCGTTTCTGAGCCATGAGAAGTGGGATGTGCCGGTGGTTTATGCGGATGGGCTGGATGAGTTTGTGAAGGTGGCGTCTCTGCCGACCGTTTTGATTGTGGATCGCAGCGGGAAAATTACTTACCGGATTAATGGATATCCGCCGGAGGGATTTGCGGAGAATCTTACGAATGCGATTCAGGCGGCGGCAGGGAACGGCGCATCGCAGGCGGTGAAGTGAGATCGAGTTGCGTAACGCATCGGGGCCGCGAATGAAAGGCCTGCACCTCAGCGGCTAAAGCCGCGCTGGTTGCACGGCGGTTGCGGCACGGCTGAAGCCGTGCCCTGACGAAATTCAAATGCAATCACGGAGGCTCCACCTACAAAGATTGGATCGTTAATTTCCTACGGCTTTTTTTCCTGCTGCGTCGCGCGCGGCGACGATTGTGCCTACGTGAATTGCCATGGTGTCTTCCACGCGGCGCGCGTAGCCACCTGCCAAGGTGATCACCAGAGGGCATTTATTTTTGCGCGCGTAATCCATTACCAGAGCATCGCGGCGAGATAGGCCTTGCATTGTTAGGGCGAGGCCGCCGAGTTGATCATCGCGATAGGGGTCGGCTCCGGCGACGTAAAAAATCATTTGCGGCGAGAAATCGGAGAATGCTCTGCGCAGATGCTCGTCCAAGATTGTTAGATAGTCGTCGTCGCCTGCGCCGTCTGGCAGGTTGATGTCCATCGTGGATGGCGGCTTGACGAATGGGTAGTTGTGCAACTGGTGGATGGAAAGCGTGAAGACGGTTTTGTCGGGGGCAAAAATTGCGGCGGTGCCGTTGCCGTGGTGCACGTCTGTGTCTATGACCATGGCACGTTCAATTGCTTTGTCGGATTGCAGGCGGCGAATGGCGATGGCTACGTCGTGGATCACGCAGAAGCCTTCGCCGTGATCGGGGCAGGCGTGGTGGAAGCCGCCGCCGATGTTTGCGGACCAGCCATCTTGGAGGGCTTTTTGGCCGGCGAGGATGGAGCCGCCCGCGGCTAGCCAGCAGGCTTCGATCAGTTCCTGGGAGTACGGGATTTCGAGTTGCAGAATTTCGGCGTAGGAAAGAGAGCCGGTCTTTAATTTGCAGACGTAATCGGGAGTGTGGACGCGCAGGACGTCTTCGTCTTTCGCTGGCTGTGGGGAGAGAAAATCGTTCGTCTGCGCGATTCCGCCGTGCAGCAGGCGTTCGTAGACCAGGCGATACTTCTGTGAGGGGAAGACGTGGTCGCCAAGGTTCAGGTCGTAGCGTTCGTCGTAGATTAGCTTGAACGGGAG
This sequence comes from uncultured Acidobacteriota bacterium, assembly GCA_963710845.1. Lineage (GTDB taxonomy): Bacteria > Acidobacteriota > Terriglobia > Acidiferrales > UBA7541 > Palsa-295. The sequence goes on from CAVQBU010000002.1 coordinate 264,545, forward strand.
CACGATGTTGCCAGCGTACCGCGATGTTTTTCCTGGTGCAAATCGTTCGTGGGACGGCTCGCGCGTAAGAGTGGTGCCGGAAAGCACGCGACGCAAGCCTCGCGCCAGGCAAGGCGACGGCCCTTCGATCTCGCACCGCAGGGCGATGCACAAGCAGCGTCCCTACGATGGCTAACGCGTGTACGTGTTGTCGCGGTTGCTGTGGTAGAATTTTTAGCGATGCGAAGGGTGCAGGCTATTTTCGTGATTGTCGCGCTGCTGGCAACGCCGCTAGCTTTGCTGGCGCGCGCGGTGGATCCGGGCATGCCGGATTGCAATGGCTTGTGCTGCTTGCCGCATGGCTCGCATCATCATGCGCCAGCTCGGAACTCTTCGCCGCAGCCTCAGAAGGATGATATGGCGTGCCATCATGACGCTGCCGGGCACATGATGGAGTGCAGCATGAAATCGGGGCAGCCGCGCATGGATTACGGGCTGATTGCGCCGTTTCCTCCGGGCAGGACCGCCTCACTTGCGTTCATTGATCGGCCCAAAGTTTCCCGTTTCGCCAATTCGCAGTTCCCTTCGGGCAATTTGTCCGCTGGGTTCCCCGCTGGTCCTTTTCAACCGCCCCGTAGTTAGCCTCGTCCGCAAGAACTGAAAAATAACATTTCAGGACGGAGGCTTTGTGCGTAGGTGGATTTTCTGCTCGTGTCTCGCGGTGTTTTTGCTTTGCGGGCCGCTGCTGCACGCCACTATTTTCGGAAAAATACAGGGTGTGGTGCACGACCCGCAGCACCGGCCGGTGTCTGGCGCTGCGGTAAAGTTGCAGGCGATCGCTTCGGATTGGACGCAAACGACGCAGACGGACGATAACGGCGAGTTTTCGTTTACGTCGGTGCCGGTGGGCGATTACAAGATCAGCGTAACCGCGCCTAATTTTCAGGCCGCGGAGCAGAATGTCACGGTTGCGTCTGGCTCGTCACCAATTCTTCACTTTCAACTCGCTTTGTCGAGCGTGAATCAAACGACGGTGGTGGTAGGGCAAACTGAAGTAGCGAACGTGGATTCGGTTACGCCCACTACGACGCTGAATCGAGCTGATATTTCGCTGACTCCCGGCGCGGACCGCAGCAACAGCATGGCGATGATTACTGACTACGTGCCGGCCGCATACGAGACGCACGACATGTTGCATATGCGCGGCGGGCACCAGGTTAGCTGGCTGATCGACGGCGTGCCGATTCCGAACACGAATATCGGAACGAATCTGGGGCCGCAGATTGATCCGAAGGACATTGATTATCTGGAAGTGCAGCGGGGCAGCTACGACGCGGGGTACGGCGATCGCACTTACGGGATTTTCAATATCGTGCCGCGCACGGGGTTCGAGCGAGACAATGAGGCGGAGTTGGTCGTGAGTTTTGGAAATTGGTTTCAGACCAACGATCAATTAAATTTCGGCGGGCACACACAGCGGTTTGCTTACTACGCCAGCTTGAATGCGAACCGCAGCAACTATGGTTTGCAGCCGCCGATCGGACAGGTATTTCACGACGCGGAAAACGGCTACGGCGGATTTGCTTCGTTGATGTTCAATCCTAATTCGAAAAACCAATTTCGACTGGTGGGGTCGCTGCGGCAGGATTATTACCAGATCCCGTATGATCCGGATCCGAATTCAGTGGGCAATCAGCAGTTGGTGGCGGCGGGCGAGGCGCCAAATTACGGCTTGCGCGACAGTGAACGCGAGCCCGATGGATACGTCACTTTTTCCTGGATTCATACCTTCAGCCCAAACCTACTGCTGACCGTTTCGCCTTTCTATCATTACAACAAAGCCAGCTATAACGCGTCACCGAACGATGTGCCGGTGATCACCGACGTGGAACAGACTTCTAACTACGGCGGGCTGCAAACGACGTTGGACGCGACCGTTTGGAAAAATAATTTTCAAGTGGGAGCGTATGGATTCGCGCAACACCAGAACAATTATTTCAACAATATTTTTACGCAGTGCGAGCCGCCGGATAATCCGAGTTGTCAGAATTTTGGGCCGTCCTCCGCTGCTGTAACTGGCGGTTTGGGCGAAGTTTTCGTCAGCGACCGATTTACGGTGACTTCGTGGCTGACGATCATTGCCGGGCTGCGGCAATCGCATTTCAATTCGGGGTCCTTTGGAGCTCAGCCAGCGGTGGTGGAGAACGCCACGGACCCGCGCATCGGCGTTGCCGTGCAGGTTCCGCGGTTGAATTGGGTGTTTCGCGCGTTTTATGGACACTTCTATCAGCCGCCGCCGCTTTTGACGGCGACCGGTCCGCTGATCGATTTGGCCAATGCCAATAATTTGGCTTTCGGGCCGCTGCGCGGGGAGCGTGACGAAGAGTATCAATTTGGCGTGACGATTCCCTATCGCGGCTGGGCGCTGGACGCGGATACTTTTCAAACGACGGCGACAAATTGGCTGGACCACAGCAATATCGGCGGATCGAATCTTTTTTGGCCGCTCACTTGGGCTGGAGCGTTGATTCAAGGCTGGGAGCTGACACTGCGTTCGCCGCGGCTGTGGAATCGCGGGCAGGCGCACTTGGCTTATTCAAACCAAATCGCGCAGGCGCGTGGACCATTCACTGGGGGATTAATCTGCGGCAATCCCCCAGCACCGGACTGTGAGCCGCCGCCGGTGCTTGCGCCGGTGGACCACGACCAACGGAACACTTTGAACGTGGGATTTACTGCGACGCTGCCGTGGCAGTCGTTCGCTTCGACGAATGTGTATTACGGGTCGGGGTTCACGAATGGGATCCAGGATGCCCAATACCCGGGGCCGTATCTGCCGGCGCACACGACGTTCGACATTTCTCTGGGTAAAAATTTCGGTGAGAAATATACGATCGGATTCACGGCCTTGAATGTCGCGAACCGGCGCGTGCTGCTGGACAATAGCTTGACGTTCGGAGGATTTCACTACAACGATCCGCGCCAGATCTACGTCGAATTCAAGTGGAGATTTCACTACTGAGGAAAAAGATCAGCAAGTTGGTTATCATCGGAGGCGGACCGCGCGGATCGGCGGTATGAGGAGCATGGTGAAAACGTTCTGCACGCGGTTACTTTTGTTGTTCGCGGTTCCGCTGATCGCGGTGATCATGGCAATTTTCTGGTTGTGCGCGACGGGGTTGAGCGCTCGCGACACGCCTGGTGCGTTGGAGACTCGGTTGGCGATACGTGTGCAGCGCCTGGCGATTCCCCGCGCCGCGCGCGAGCTTAGCAATCCTACGCAGGCAACGCCGGCGATGCTGGTGGAAGCGCGGCGGCATTTCGCCGATCATTGCGCGAGTTGCCACGGCAACGACGGCCGCGGCACCGCCGATATGGGGCGAAAACTCTATCCACCCGCTCCGGATATGACTTTACCTGCAACGCAGGATCTGACTGACGGCGAGTTGTACTACATCATAGAGAATGGCGTCCGATTTACGGGAATGCCAGCATGGGGAAAGGGCGGCACGAACGACGAGGATACATGGCAGCTCGTTTTATTGATTCGTCATCTGCCGCGCATGACCCGCGAAGACCTGCTGGACATGGGGGACTACAACCCGCGAAGCCCAGCGGAAATTCAGGAAGAGGAAAAAGAAGAGCAATTCCTAAACCAGCAGTCGAAATAGTGGCAGGCTGCACGGCCGCTAGAAGATAAGGAGAGATCGATGAAAAAATTGTTTTCAATTGCGCTGCTGTTCGCAATCTTGGCACCGGCAACTGTCGCTCATGGCACGGAGAAGCATGTTCTGGGCACCGTAACAAAAATCAGCGACACGGAAATCACGGTAGAAACTCAGGAGAAGCAACTTACGGTCGTGAAAATTGCTCCGGAGACTTCGTTCGTGAAGAGCGGCGCGACGGCCAATTTGAAGGACCTGAAAGTTGGAGATCGCGTGGTGATTCACGCGAAGCCTGTGGGAAGCGAGCTGATCGCGCACGAAGTTCGCTTCGGGAAGGCTGCGCCTGCTGCGGAACCGGCTCACTAGACGTCGCTCGGGCTAGTTTTCGCGGTCGAGGATGAAATCGGGGACGGCCAGGAGCGCGCGGCGATATTCCGTGTCTGGCAGAACTTCCAAGCTGGTTTTGGAGCGGCGGACATATTCTTTCGCCAGCTTGGTGGCGCGTTCCAAAGCGCCAGTTTCGCGCACCAGTTTAGCGATTTGCTCGGCGCGGACGCTGCGGAAATCGCGCTCTTCTAGAACTTTTTCGACCAAGCGGCGACCTTCGTTGTCTATGTGCGCTTGACCATTGCAGTCGGATGCTGTGACGTGCGCTTGCGCTTCCAACGCGAAAATCAGGGGCAGCGTGACTTTGCCTTCCTTCAAATCGCTCAACACCGGCTTGCCCAATTTTTCGGGCGAGGCGGTGAAATCGAGCAGATCATCAACTAATTGAAATGCGAGGCCGGCGTTGCGCCCGTAATCCGCGAGGCCGTCTTCGATTTCTTTGGGCTGCTTGCCCAGCACAGCGCCGAGGCGCGCGCATCCGCTGAAAAGGCAGGCGGTCTTGCGATAAGCGAGCTCGGTGGCTTCGGCTTCGTTCAGGTCAATCTGGCCGAGGCGTGTGAGTTGAAGGAGTTCGCCTTCGACCATATTCTGCGTGAGGTCAATCAGAATATCGAGGATGGCAAAATTGCGCTCGCGCAGGGCCATTTCGAAGGATTGCATGTAGAGCCAGTCGCCTGCGAGGACACTCATGTGATTTCCCCAGCGGGCGTTGGCGCTGGGGCGGCCGCGTCGGGTGTCGGCGCCGTCAATGACGTCGTCGTGGATCAGCGTGGCGCTGTGAATCATTTCGACTACCGCGCCGAGGCGGATGGCGCTTTCGCCGCGATAGCCGGATGCGCCGGCGGCTAGAAGCAGGAGCGCGGGGCGCAGGCGTTTGCCGCCGCCTTCGCGGAGGTAACTGGATATTTCGCAAACGGGTTCGATGGCCGCGCTATTTTGCGCCGCGATTTCTTGTTCGACGAGCGCTAGATCGTCTCGTACGAGATCAAAAATACCTTTGGCAAGTTGGACAGCGAAAGCCATCCTTGGGGTTCACCTTGGCTGAGCTGGAATTGCCTGGCCGCCTAGCCGGAAAAAACGCCTGAAATTCGCCGCGGTCGCAGCGGCAACTTCTTCGCGGCCCAAGTTTCTCACATTCGCAAGCGTCTGCGCTACCTCGACTACGTGCGCGGGCTCATTTCTTTTGCCGCGGCGGCTTTGGGGCGAAAGGAAAGGCGAATCCGTTTCGGTGAGGATTTGGTCGAGCGGGAGGTTTGCTGCTACGTCGCGGATTTGCTGGGATTTTGGGTAAGTGATGTTGGCGGCGAAGGAAACGAGGAAGCCCATTTCCAGGCCGCGTTGGGCTTCGCGGAGCGTGCCGGTGAAGCAGTGGAAAATTCCCCCTAGGCCTGCGGGGGACCATTCTTTTTCGAGGATGGCTAGGCAGTCATCCCAGGCATCACGGCAGTGGATGATGATTGGCAACTTCGCGTTGCGGGCTTGCTGGAGCTGGCGGCGGAAGACTGGTTGTTGTGTTTCGGGGGGCGGTTCTTCGTAGTGATAGTCGAGGCCCATTTCGCCCCAAGCTATTACTTTGGGATTTTTCGCCAAGGCGTCTAGTTGCGCGTAGTTTTGTTCTTGGGCTTCGGCGGCATGTTGCGGGTGGATTCCAATGGTGGCGTAAATCCAGTCGTAGTCTTTGGCTACTGCGATGGCGGCATCGAGGCGATCGGGACCGGAGCCGCCGCTGCCGATGGCCAATATGTTTTGCACGCCTGCGGATTTGGCGCGCTCGAGCATTTCGGCGCGGTCGACGTCGAAGTCTTCGGATTCGAGGTGCGCGTGCGAGTCAATTATTTCCAATATTTGGCCTATCGCATCGTTAGATGTGGCGCTTAAGTTTTAGGTGGCAATTTTTCTACGGCTCACTTCACCTTCGCGCCGGCTGGGACGTCTTCGGCAAAGGTGCAGAGGACCGGCTTGCCGTCCGGGCCTACGGATGCGGCGAGCAACATGCCGTTGGATTCGAGGCCGCGCATTTTTCTGGGGGCCAGATTGGTGACGATCACAACTTTACGGCCTACAAGATCTTCTGGCGCGTAGGAGAGCGCGATGCCGGCTAGGACTTGGCGGACTTCATCGCCGATGTCCACGAGAAGTTTGAGGAGCTTGTCGGCACCTTGGATGCGCTCGGCGGACTTCACGACGCCGGCGCGGAGTTCGACTTTGGCGAAATCTTCGATGCCGATTTTCGCTGGTGCGGCTGGCGCGGCGGCTGCTCCGGTTGCGGGTGCGATTATCGGCGCGGTTGGTGCAGAGTCAGCGCTGGGTGGTGTAGGTTGCGCACTTCCCGGATTGCGAATTTCGTTTTCCATGGTTTCGATCCTCTCCAGTATTTCTTTTTTATCCGCGCGCGGGAAAACACCTTCGGGTTTTCCGATTCGCGTTCCGGGCTTTAAGCCACCCCATTGCAAGACATCGAGCTGAAAGTCCGCCAGCTTTCCTGGTTGACCAAGTTGCTCCCAAATCTTTTGCGTCGCGTCGGGAATCACCGGGTGAGCCATGGCCGTCACTAGATACAAGCCTTGGAGCGCATTGTATAAAGTCAGACGGCGAGACTTCTCTTCTGTCTCGCCATTTGGGCGCACCCAGGGTCGCCGCTCCGCCAAAAACAAATCCACTCGCGCAATTACGTTCCAGATGTCTGCAAGGGCGCCAACGAAATCGAACTTCTCATATTTAGCCCTGACAAAAACCGGAACATGACTCACCTCGTCGCCAAAACTCGTCAGAAGGAGGTCTTGCACGGAATCACGCTCAGGGACGACGCCCCCCAAGTTTTGTTGAACCATCGTTAAGACGCGGCTGGCTAGATTTCCGAGGCCGTTTGCCAGGTCGGCGTTGTACCGCGTGATCAGGGCGTCTTTGCTGAAATTTCCGTCCTGGCCGAAGACTACTTCGCGCAACAGGTAATAGCGCAGGGCGTCGTTGCCCAGAGCTTTTACGATTGGCTCGGCGTAGGCTACGTTGCCTTTGGACTTGCTCATCTTTTCTTGTTCGAAGAGCAGCCAGCCGTGGGCTTGGATTCTGCCGGGCATGTACTCGGATAGCTTTTTATCCGGAAACGCGGCCATCAGGAACGCGGGCCAGTAGACGGCGTGGAAGCGGATGATTTCTTTGCCGATCATGTGGACGTTGGCGGGCCAGAATTTCTTGAAGCGGTCGCTGTCTTTTTTGCTATTGGGCTCGCCATCCACGAAGCCGATGCCGCTCATGTAGCTGGTTAGCGCGTCGTACCAGACGTAGAAGACGTGTTCGTGATCGCCGGGCCAGGGGATGCCCCACTTGATCGTTTTACGGCTGATGGAAAGATCTTTCAGGCCGCTTTCGACGAAGCTTTTTACTTCGTTGAGGCGGAAATCCGGCTGCACGAAATCGGGGTGGTCTTTGTAGAGCTGGAGGAGTCTTTCCTGGTACACGGAGAGGCGGAAGAAATAATTCTCTTCGGAGATTAGTTCGGCGGGCCGGCCGCAGATCTGGCAGTCGGCGGGCTCCGGCGTGTCGCTAACATAGAGGTTGTCGTAGATGCAGTAGCGGCCTTCGTATTTGCGTTTGAAGATCGCGTCGGGCGATACGCGCTGGGTGCGTCGAACGAGATTTTGCACGGCTACGGCGTGGCGCGGCTCGGTGGTGCGGACAAAATCGGTGTAGCTGATGCCTAGGAGCTTCCAGAGATCGCGGAAGATTTGCTGATTGCGATCGACCAGGTCGGCAGGGGAGATGCCTAGTTTTTCGGCCGCACGTTCGATATTTACGCCGTGCTCGTCTGTGCCTGTGAGGTAAGCGACCTCGTACCCGCACATGCGTTTGTAGCGCGCGATTACGTCGCAGACAATGGTGGTGTAGGCGGAGCCAACGTGCGGGCGCGAATTCGCGTAATAAATGGGAGTGGTGAGGTAATACTTTTTCTTGGGATTTTCCATGAACTATGCGGGTTTCCCGTCCGGGGTCGCGATCTTCGGTTGCGCTTCGACCCATTTCTGAAATTGGTATGTGGCTGCTGCCAGTACATCCTTCAGCGGGATCCCTTTTTGCACCGCGATGCGGCGGCAATCTTCGTATTCGGGCGTGGCGTTGAGGACTGAGCCGTGCATGCGCGAGATTTTCATGCGGACTTCGCCGAAGGGTGTTTCTACTGTGACTGATTCTCGGGCGAGAGTTTTGCGGCGAACTTCGTGCGAGCGCACGCCGATCGTCGTGGTCTCGCGGAATATTAAATCGATCAGGCGGGTGACGTTGTGCGGCTCGCTCAGGATCGTTACGAGCTGCCCGGGTCGGTTCTTTTTCATCTGCACAGGAGACGAAAATACGTCGAGGGCGCCGGCTTCTAGCGCGCGCTCGGCGAAATAGCCGTAGATTTGCGGGCTCATGTCGTCAATGTTGGTTTCGATTAAGGTGATGGGGGCGTCCCAGTATTCGCCCGGCTCTGTGACTGCTGTTTCGCCGATTAGGAGGCGGAGGACGTTGGCTTTTTCTGTTAGATCTGCAGAACCGGCGCCGTAGCCGATGGATTTCAGGGTCATTTCTGGAATTTCGGCGTAGCGCGTGGAAAGCGTCGTCGCGATTGCGGCGCCCGTTGGCGTTACTAGTTCTTTGGCGATGCCGCTGGTGAACATTGGAGCGCCTTTGAGCAGTTCAGCGGTTGCCGGTGCTGGGACGGGGAGGAGGCCGTGTGCGGTTTTTACTTGGCCTGCACCTACATCCAGGGCGGAGCAAGCGAATTCGTCAATGCCGAGCAGTTCGAAGCCGATGGCGGCGCCTACGATGTCCACGATGGAATCTACCGCGCCCACTTCGTGGAAATGGACCTGCTCGATGGGCAGCTGATGAACTTTTGCTTCGGCCTCCGCGAGGCGGGTGAAGATTTTGCGGGCGCGGTCTGCTGCGCGCGGGGCGAGTTTGGCGTTGTCGATTCTTTGCAGAATGATTGAGAGTCCGCGGTGATGATGGCCTTCGCTGGTTTCGGCTTTCACGTGGGTGGCGAAAATTTCGCCGCGTTTTACTTTTGTGGCGGAGATTGACCAGCCTTCGAGGCCCAGCTTGCGGAGTTCCGATTCGATTGCGCACAGGTCGGCGCCCGCATCCACCAGGGCGCCCAGAACCATGTCGCCGCTGATGCCGGAAAAACAGTCGAAGTATGCGTGCCTCATACTTTCCATCGGATGGTCTGGTGCGAATCCCGTCGAATCGCGAAAAAACGATACTAGTCTGGCCTTCCAACGCTGTCAAATCTGTGGGCGCACGGGTCGCGTCCTCATTTGCGGGTAAAAACATCATGAGCTTGCGCAAGCTGCGCAGTGAGAACGGGTTGCGCTGGGCGCGAGCGCCAAAGCAAGCTTCGGCTTGCAAAAGCGGCGGCAAGCCGCCGCACTCCCAGATTACCCCGAGCAGACGAGGTTGGTCAGCGAAATGTGCGGTCGCGCTGCCGAAACGTGCTTGCTGGGCGATTCGATTGCGAGCTGAAGCGGGACCCTCCCAGTGCGGGCGGCTTTGACGCTTTCCGCAGGTTTACCTATAATCGCGGGATTCACTTTGCACAGGGAGCCACGTGTATAAAGCCGTCGAAGACCGGTTTCGCAAGGCGCTGCGCCATCATATTCACGAACGCTATAAGACGGATGTGCCGATCGTCACGGAACGGCCGCCGAAGCTTTCGATGGGAGAGGCTGCATCGCCGGTTTGTTTCGAGTTGGCTAAGCGTCTGAAGAAGCCGCCGCGCGCGCTGGCGCAGGAGATCGCGAATTCCGTGAAACCGATTGCGGGGATTGCGCGGGTGGAAGTGGCGGGCGGCGGATATTTGAACGCGTTCTTCGATCGCGCGGCATTCGTTCGCGCGGCTGCGGAGGAAGCCGGGCGGCAGGCGGTGACGGCGGAAGCTGGCGCGACGAAGACTGTCGTCGAGCACACCAGCATCAATCCGAACAAGGCTGCGCACATCGGGCATCTGCGCAATGCTGTGTTGGGCGACACATTCGCGCGCTTGTTGCGTCATTCCGGGCGGCGCGTGGAGGTGCAGAACTATATTGATAATACCGGGGTGCAGGTGGCGGATGTGGTGCTGGGATTTCTGCACCTGGAGAAGAAAACGCTAGCGGAGGTTCGGGCGCTAACCGAGGCGCCGAAGTTCGACTATCTGTGCTGGGATTTGTACGCGCGGGTGACGCTGTTTCTGGCCGAAGACAAATCGCGCCTCGAACTTCGGAACCACACGCTGAAGGAAATCGAAGAGGGGCGCGGCGACGCGGCAACGATGGGGGAGATTGTCGCTACCGCCATCAACTACTGCCATCTGCACACGCTCGACCGGCTGGGCATCGATTACGATCTTCTGACGCAAGAAAGCGACATCCTGCATTTGAAATTCTGGGATGCGGCGTTCGAGCTATTGAAACGTAGCGGTGCGATTCAACTGGCTACTTCGGGCAAGAATGCCGGGTGCTGGGTGATGGAGCTGCCATCCGACCAGGCGACGGCTGCGAAGCCGGCTGCGGAAGGCGCCTCGGCTGGGGCTGCATCTGCGACTGGGGGAGAGGCTGAGGAGCCGCCGGAAGAGGCCGAAGCGAAGATTATTGTACGCTCGACGGGCACCGTGACTTATGTCGGCAAGGATATCGCGCTGCATCTATGGAAGTTCGGCCTGCTCGACCGCGATTTTCACTATCACCGTTTTTACAAGCATCCGGATGGGCATCAGGCGTGGATTACCGCTAGCGAGCGGGACGATCCCGGGGTGCCGGGGTTTGGCCACGCGCATGAAGTGTTCAACGTGATTGACTCGCGGCAGTCTTATCCGCAGCAGGTGGTGGTGGCGGGGTTGCGAGCGCTTGGTTACACGGCGGAAGCGGATCATTTGAAGCATTTCGCTTACAACAGGGTGACGCTTACGCCGCGCTGCGCTTTGGAGATGGGCTACGAAATTCCGCCGGAAGATGCAAAGCGCCCCTATATCGAAGTGAGCGGACGGAAGGGGCAGGGCGTGAAGGCTGACGACTTGCTGGACCGGTTGGAGGCCAGCGCGCGGGAGGAAGTGGACTCGCGGCATCCGGACAGCCCCGAGGTTGAGCGAGCGGCGATCGCGCACGCGGTGGCGATTGGGGCGCTGCGTTATTTTCTTTTGCGGTTTACGCGGTCAACTTTGATTGCGTTTGATTTTAAGGATGCGCTGAGTTTTGAGGGGGAGACCGGGCCGTACGTGCAGTATGCAGTCGTGCGGGTGAATGGGATTTTGCGGAAGGGCGCGGAGATGGATCCGAGCTTGGCGGTGGAGGATGCGGCGAATATTGCTCGGCTAAAGAGCGGCGAACTGGATGCGGGGCGGTTTTTGGTTTCGCCGGAGTGTGAGGATATTTGGGACCTCGTGTTGCTCGCGGGGTCTTTGGATGCGCGGTTGGAGTTGGCTTTGGCTGCGCAGGAGCCTGCTGCGGTGGCGCGATTTGGGTTTGAATTGGCGCAGAGTTTTAATGGGTTTTATCACAAGCACAATATTAATCGGGAGCCGGATGGGGAGAAGCGCGCGTTTTTGCTTTATGTGACGACGTTGGTGCGGGAGCAGCTTGTGACGACGTTGGAGCTGCTGGGGATTACGGCGCCGGAGAAGATGTGAGCGTCGTCGCCGCGCAGGAGCGAAGAGAGATCCTTCGCTCCGCTCAGGATGACGACGCCCTTCGTCTGGTCGCGGGATAAGAATCTACAGCTTCATCGCAAAATCTACGATTGAGCGGATGGCTACGCCTGTTGGACCTTTTGCCAGCCACGGTTTGCCTTCATCTACCCAGCAGGTTGCTGCGATATCCAGGTGGATCCACGGAGTGTCTTCTGCGAATTCTTTTATGAACCAGGCGCCGGTGATGGCGCCGCCGCCTTTGCCTGAGCCGGTATTGCGGATGTCGGCGATATTGCTTTTGATCATTTCCTGGTATTCGTCGTCCATGGGCATGGGCCACATTTTTTCGCCAACGGCTTTGGCGCTTTCGAGGAATTGATCGAGATATTCGCGCGGGGTGCCGAAGGCGCCTACGTGAACGCTTGCGAGCGCGACCTGGATGGCGCCGGTGAGCGTGGCGGCGTCAATCAGATGCGTGCAGCCCAGCTTGCGGGCGTAGAAGACGCCGTCGGCGAGGACCATGCGGCCCTCGGCGTCGGTGTTGATGACTTCAATGGTCTTGCCGGACATGGCTACCTGCACGTCGCCGGGTTTCTGGGCGCGGCCGCCGGGCATATTTTCGGTGGCGGGAATTACGGCGATTACCTGGACGCCGGGCTTCAGATACGCGATAGCGCGCATGGCGCCGAGCATGGTGGCGCCGCCGCCCATGTCGTACTTCATTTTTTCCATGTTGTCGGCGGGCTTGATGGAGATGCCGCCGGTATCGAAGGTGACGGCTTTGCCGACGAGGCCGAGGATCGGAGCGTCGGGGCGGACGTTTTCCGGCGTGTAACGGATCACGATCACGCGCGGCGGTTCGACGCTGCCTTGAGCGACGCCGATTAGCGCGCCCATTTTCAGCTCGGAGATTTTTCGTTCGTCAAGAATTTCGACGCCCAGGCCGACTTCCTTGGCCATGGCTTCGGCGCGGGCTGCGAGCATGCGCGGGGTGAGGCGGTTGGAAGGCTCGTTGATCAGATCTCGGGCGAAATTCTGGGATTCGGCGATGACGCGGCCGTGCTCGATGGATTCGGGAAGACTGCCATTTTGATTGGCGTCGAAACCGGCGAGAAGAACAGATTGAATCTCTTTGCTGGATTTCTTTTCGGTTTGATATTTATTGGATTCGAAATCGGCGACGCCGAGGCCCTCGGTGACGGCTTGTGCGGCGGCGGGGCCGCGTTCGCCTTCTCGGGCGAGGAAAACGAATTTTTTCACGCCGCGGGATTTCAGATAACGTAGTGCGGTGCCAGCAATTTTGCGCAAGTCGGACTGCGCGAATTTTTCGGGCTTGCCGGCGCCGACGAGAAGGAGGCGCTTGGCGTCGAGGCCGTCGGGGAAATGTACGAGGACGAGTTCGAGCGCTTTGCCGGTGAGCTCGCCGGTGGCGACTAGAGCGGCGAGGCGGCCGTCCATGGCGTGGTCCACGTCGGCTAAGAGTCCTTCAATTTTATTTTCTTTGTCGAAGATGTAGGTTACGAGCGCGTCGGCCTGAATCGAAGAGTACGGCTGGTTCTCGAGTTGAATCTGCATGTCTCCCTTTCACTTTTAGCGCCGGCGCGAGCGATACATCGCTTCGCTGGCTTCCCGTTTAGCTTCTTTTTGTTTTTCGGATTCGCGTCGGTCGTGGAATTTCTTGCCTTGTGCCACGGCCAATTCGCATTTGGCGATGCCGTCCCGAAAATAGATCTTGGTGGGGACGATGGTCATGCCCTTCTGCTGGGTCTGGACGAGCAACCGGTCAATCTCACGGCGGTTCAGCAGCAGCTTCCGTTTTCTGAGCGGATCGTGGTTGCGGTAACCTCCGGCGAGATACTCTGGGATATGGCAGTTTACCAGCCAAGCTTCGCCAAGGCGAATTTCGGCATAGGCCTCGCGGAGAGTGCCTTTGCCTTCACGGAGGGTTTTGACCTCGGTGCCGACCAAGACCATCCCGGCTTCCAGGTTGTCCAGGAGATGGTAGTTGTAGGAGGCCTGGCGGTTCTGCGCAACAATTTTTACGCCTTCGTGTTGAGATTTATCGGGCTTGGATTTCACGGCAGAACTATCATAGCTGCCGGGGGCCAGCCGCCGCAAGTCACAGAGTGGAACGGGTTTCCCGTTACTAGCGCGGGAATTAACGAAATTTTCATAGAAAACCGCTGAGGCACTTCTATTATTCATACGTCTAACACGATTTTGGGATTCCTTGCTGCATGCCAGCACGGGTGCTAGACTCAAAAAGAAAGAGCCCACCCCTTTCGGAGGAGTACTTTTGCGTCGTTGCGGATATTTGTCTTTTTTGGTGGCTACTGCCCTCCTGTTGGGAGGGTGCCCTAAGGGCAATCAGGACTATGATGAGGCCAAGAAGGCAATGGCTCTCCAGGACTACGATACCGCGCTGGTTCACTTCGAACGTGCCGCCCGCTCCGACCCTACGAACGCCGAATACAAGCTCTATGCCGCCCAGGCGCGTTACGACGCCGGGCAATTTCATGTGCAGCAAGGCAAGAAAGCACTGAAAAACGGCGATCTACAGCTGGCATTGGGCGAATTCCAGAAGGCGCAACTGATTGATCCCTCCAATACCGCTGCTGACCAGGAAGTGAAGCGAACGTTGGAGTTGATGGCGGCGCAGAGTGGCGGGCCAAAGGCCCTGAATCCGGCTACGCAGCCGGACGAGCAGTTACTGACGCAGCCGCCGGAACTGAAGCCGCTATCGCGCGACCCGATCAACGGGCTGAAGATGACAAATGACGCGCGGGTGGTTTACGAGACGATTGCGAAGCTGGCGGGGCTGAGCGTGATTTTCGATCCGGACTTCACTTCGCGGCGCATTACGGTGGATTTTCCAAGCGTGACACTAGAACAGGCGCTGGACGCGGTGTCACTGGAGAGCAAGGCGTTCTGGAAGCCAATTACGTCGAACATCATTTTCGTGGCGCAGGACCAACCGCAGAAGCGCAAGGATTTGGACGATCAGGTCGTACAGACTTTTTATCTATCGAACACGCTGACGCCGCAGGACCTGACGGAAGTGGTAAACGGTCTAAGGGTTTTGCTGGATCTACACCGGCTGCAGCAGGTGAACGCGCAAAATGCGATTGTGATCCGCGACACGCCGGACAAGCTGCTATTGGCGGCAAAAATTATCCGGGATATTGATAAGGCCAAGCCTGAAGTTCTGATTCACGTGCAGGTGCTGACCGCCAGCATGGATCGTTTGCGCGATTTGGGTATTTTGCCTGGGCAGACGGTGTCGCTGGCTTTCACGCCGCGGTCTTCCCTACAACCCCAAACTTCCACCAGCACATCGGGCGGCACTTCTACTACGACGACCAGCCTCCCGCAAGTCTTGTTGAGCCAACTGAAAAACCTGGGCACTTCGGACTGGGCGCTGACCTTGCCGGGGGCGACGGCGAACGCCATTCTGACCGACGACCGGACGAAAATTATTCAAGATCCGGAATTGCGCGTGACGGATGGGCAGAAGGCCACGCTAAAGATTGGATCGAAAGTGCCGGTGGCAACGGGCAGCTTCCAGGCTGGAGTGGGAGTGGGCGTGACGGGCAGTTCGGGCGTGGTGAACCCCCTGGTGAACACGCAGTTCCAATACATTGATGTGGGCGTGAATATTGAGGTGACGCCGCGGGTGCATCCGGATGGCGACATCAGCTTGAAGGGAACCGTGGATGTGTCGCAGATTACCGGTACGAGCAACATAGGTGGAATCAACCAGCCGGTGATCGGGCAGAAGAAAACGGAGATTGATGTACGGTTGAAGGAAGGCGAGCCCAACATTCTGGCTGGCTTGATTGAGCGCACGGACACCAACAACGTTAACGGCATCCCGGGACTTGGTGAACTACCGCTGACGCGATATTTGTTCGCGGATAACAGCCACGAGATTGAGGAGGATGAGACGCTGATCGTGCTGACGCCGCACATTCTGCGGCTGCCTTCGCTGACGGCGGCGAATTTGCAATCGATGGCGGCGGGCACGGATTCGAACGTGCGCGTGTATCACGGAGAAGAAGCCGCGCCTGCGGCACCGGCTGCAGCGCCGGAGGCTCCCCCAATGCGCCAGAATTCTGGAGTTGTTGCGCCGGCGCCGGGCGTAACCCCGACTTCGATGCCGCAGTCCGCTCCAGCACAAGGAGCGGGAGCGGCGGCGCAGTTGCATTTCGAGCCTGCCACAGTGGTGCTGAAGGCAGGCGACACGGCAACGCTGGGCCTGGCGGTTTCCAACGTGCATGATTTGTATTCGATCCCGCTGATGATTCATTACGATCCGGCGGTGATACGTGTGGAAGAGGTGCGAGACGGCGGATTTTTGTCGGGAGGATCGCAACAAGTGGCCGTGGTGCAGAGAATCGATCAGCAGCAGGGGCAAGTGATCGTTTCCGCGACGCGCCAGCCCAACACGCCCGGAGTGAATGGAACGGGGACGGTATTCGGTTTTGTGGTGCGCGCCGTGGGTCATGGGACCGCACGGCTGCAAATTCTGCAAGTGAACGCCCATGATTCGCAACAGCAGACGATTCCGATGGTTTCCGGAGAAGCCACGATCCAGGTGCAGTGAGGGATGATGAACTGGAATCGTTCCCAATCGAATTTTCTTTTTGGCCGCCGGCAACTCCCCGCCCTTTCTTTTTCATTGAGCCGCAGCCGGCGTGGTGGCGCAGCTGGAATGTCGCTGCTGGAATTGGTGGTGGCTTGTGCGATTCTGCTGATTTTGGCGACGGCGTCTATTCCAATTGCGCGCAACACGATCCGATGGAAGAAAGAAGAAGAGTTGCGCTGGCAGCTGCGGCAGCTGCGGGACGCGATTGATCGTTACAAGGATGCGTCGGACAGAGGGCAGATCCAGGTGAAGGCCGGAACGGAAGGATATCCGGAGAGTCTGGAGGCTCTGGTGAAGCCGACTCCGCTGACGGGCACGGCGGCGGACAAGCGGATCCGATTCTTGCGGGACATCCCGATGGATCCGATGACCAAGAGCCATGATTGGGGAATGCGTTCGGTGCAGGATGATACGGATTCGACTTCGTGGGGCGGGCAGGACGTATTTGACGTGTATTCGAAATCGTCGGGAACGGCGATGGATGGGTCGAAGTATTCGGATTGGTAGCTGGATTTGATGTGGCTTGCGGGGAAATGATGCGCGAACGATTTACAGCGAGAACGATGTTGAGCCGACGCGGAGTGGCGCAGCGCGGCTTTACATTGTTGGAGCTCATGGTGGTGATGACGATCATCGTGATTTTGATGACAATTGCCACGGCAAAATTCGAGCAGACCGTAGTGCGGGCGCGCGAGGCGACGTTGCGATCGGACTTGAAGGTGCTGCGGCAATCCGTTCAGGATTACACGCGCGATAAGGAATGCGGCCCGTCTTCGCTGGACGAACTGGTGAGCAGCAATTATTTGCGGACGGTGCCGAAGGATCCGATGACTGGAGCCGCGGACTGGGTGACGAGGTCCGACGATATTGCACTGAGTCCAGAGCAGAGTTGCTACGGGATAAGCGATGTGAACTCGGCGTCGGACAAGGTCTCGCCGTTTGAAAGCACGCCCTATAGTTCGTGGTAGCTGACACGCTGCAGGCTTTTGGGGCTTCCTCGCTCGCTGGTTTTTCTGTGGCACTGAATAAAAGCCGCATTTTCGCTACGGGCGGGACCGTTTGACGGCGGTGCTTGCATCCGCTATCATGCTTACGCGGGGTGGAGCAGCCTGGTAGCTCGTCGGGCTCATAACCCGGAGGTCGTTGGTTCAAATCCAACCCCCGCAACC
>CAVQBU010000003.1:0-78746 GCA_963710845.1 uncultured Acidobacteriota bacterium
GAATATGGAAACCACGTATTTCGGCTACACCTGGTGGGACAACGAAGCCGACGGCGAAGCGATGTATCCACGCCAGCAGCACAATCCGACAGCCGAAGAAAAATATCAGGTCGCGTTGCGCAATCCGGAGGGAGCCGCCGCGCGCGGCCTATGGTCCGATCCAAAATTTCTCGAAAAGCTGGGCAGCCCGGAATTCAACACACAGCTCGACCAGACGCAATTCGCCGATTTTCACAGCCACGGCTGGGTTTTTCGCGCAGTGTACAAACGCGACCGCCAAGGAAATCTCCTCGACGGCGAGAATAAAATCGTCAGCCCCAAAGATCCCGACAAATTCCAAAAAGCCGTACACCTTGCGGACATTCACCTCGAAAAAGGCATGCATTGCGTGGATTGCCACTTCGAGCAGGATTCGCACGGCAACGGTAAGCTCTATGCCGAGCCGCGTGCAGGGATCGAACTCGATTGCGTGGATTGCCACGGCACGATTGACGGGCGAGCCACTCTCATTTCTTCCGGCGCCGCGTCTCCCGCGGGCGGCACGCACTTTGACGCTCTAAGAACTCCCTGGAACACGCGCCGCTTCGAATTTCGCGACGGCAAATTGTTTCAGCGCAGCATGGTTGAGCAAGACAAAGAATGGGAAGTCGTGCAGACCCTCGACACCATCACTCCCGGCAACGCGCACTACAGCGAAAAATCGCGCTGGGCCAAAACCATCCGCACCGGCGGCAAATCCTGGGGCGACGTCCCCGCCGATTCATCGCAGCTCGCGCACGCCAATAGCCGTATGACTTGCTACGCGTGCCACACTTCGTGGACCCCCAATTGTTTTGGCTGCCACCTTTCCATGACCGCCAATCAACGCAAGCCCATGCTGCACAACGAAGGCCTGATGACACGCAACTGGACCGCCTACAATTTTCAGGTTCTGCGCGACGACGGCTTTATGCTCGGCATTGACGGGACCGTCACGGGCCACCGAATCGCGCCAGTCCGCTCGTCCTGCGCGATCCTGGTCAGTTCGCAAAATCAGAATCGCGATTGGCTGTACTACCTGCAACAAACTGTTTCCGCCGAAGGACTCAGCGGCACGGCGTTCAGCACTTTTGTTCCGCACACCGTGCGCGCCAAAGAAACCAAATCCTGCGACGATTGCCACATTTCCGATCGCAACGATAACAACGCCTGGATGGCGCAAGTACTGCTGCAGGGCACTAATTTACTGAATTTTATGGGCCGCTATATTTACGTGGCCGACGGTGCGAAGGGCTTCGACGCCGTGGCCGTCGCCGAACACGATGAGCCGCCCGCGATCATTGGAAGTTATTTGCAGCGCGTGGCCTACCCACAGGATTATCAGCAACACGTGGCCCGCGGCCGGGAATTGCAGGAAGCCTACCACCACATCGGCAACGTTCTGGATCTGCAACTGCGCGGCGAATATCTCTACGCCGCGCTCGGCAAGGGTGGATTCCGCGTGTACGACGTGGCCAATGTGGACAACAAGAATTTCTCCGAGCGCACCATCACCGCACCGGTTTCTCCGCTAGGCCAGCGCCTCTACGTCAGCACGAAATATGCGACGGCAATCGCGAGTCCCTCGACGCAAGCACTCGATCCCGCGCGTTCACGCAATCCAGTGAATGAAGAGCAAGCTATTCATCCGCTCTACGCCTATTTATATGTTGCGGACAAATATGAAGGCCTGGTCGTGATCGGTGATCCCGATCCAAAAAGCAAATCGCCAGGAGTCAGCACGCTGCTCGATGGCGATCCGCGCAATAATTTCCTGAAGCGCGCGCTGGCTTTCAATCCAGATGGAGTTCTCAGCGGTGCGCGGCGCATCACCATCGCCGGAACGTACGCTTACATGCTGTGCGATCGCGGCCTCGTGGTCGTGGACTTGAATGATCCGCTGAAGCCACGCATCGCCGCCAAAATCGGCGCGCCGCAGCTGAACGAGCCACGGGGAATCGCGATTCAGTTTCGTTATGCGTTTGTCGTGGACCGCGACGGGCTAAAAGTTCTCGACGTTTCACAGCTCGATCATCCGCGCCTGGTCCCCAACGCCGCCGTGTCTCTCGCCGACGCGCGCAATATCTATGTGGCGCGTACGTATGCCTACGTTGCGGGTGGAAAACTGGGAGTGGCCATCATCGACGTCGAAAGGCCCGAGCAGCCGCATCTCGATCAAATGTTCACGGACGATGGAAATGTCAATGACGCGCAAGACATAAAAATCGGCATGGTGGATGGCAGCGCCTTCGCGTTCGTCGCCGATGGCCGCAACGGTCTGCGCGTCCTGCAAATATTATCGCCCGAGGATTCGCCCAACTCGTACGGTTTCAGTCCGCGCCCCAAGCCCAAGCTAATCGCCACGTATCGCACAGCCGGTCCTGCGCTGGCAGTGTCGAAGGGAATTGATCGAGATCGCGCCGTGGACGAAAGCGGCAATCAAATCGCCGTATTCGGCCGTCGCGGCGCCCGCCCATTCAATCGCGAAGAAGCCGCGCACCTGTTCATGCACGATGGTGCCCCATACACCGTCCCCGACGAGCCGCCCAACAAGCCCCGCGGCTTCGCAACCGACGCCGCGACGCAATCGAATTCAAATTCCGCGCCGCGCTAACAATTAACCCGCATAAAGTCGCTCGTGCTGACGCATCTCCGCCGCCATTCAATATTCGTGATGGGAATTGGAAAGGTTGGTGGGCCCGCTAGGATTCGAACCTAGGACCAACGGATTATGAGCGGACGGAACTAAATCCTCTGCATATCCCTATATTGCTCTTGAGTGCTTCCGGCGCGGGTTCTGAAAAATTACCATAGCCTGGTACTGCCCTCGTCATCCTTCATTTTGCCCGCATTCCCGTCACAGCGGCGTCACAAGTCTGAGTCGTCGCCCGGCCAGTTTCCGGTAACGCGACTTATCGTCCACTGACAGTCCGGAGGGTTGTCCAAGTTTGCTCCTCCGCTGGTTCGGGAGCCGACGTTCGTTCTCGAATCCCCCTCCACTCTAGCCCCTCGTCTCATTGCGCTTAAGCAGCCACTGAGTTGCGCAGAAGCAACGACGGCATCAAGTGAGTATGGAATGCTGATAGTGCAGTTCGAGGTCCGAGCCGCAGAATTTAACGAAAAACCCGCAGACGAATTGCGGCCGCATCACCGCCTCAGGAGTCCGAGAATGTTAGAAACTACCTGGCGAGACTTTTACAGAGCCGCCATTCTTGAACTTGACGGCTCGCTACTCAAAATTCGCCTCAAAGCAGCCGAGGACTCGATCAACGCGCGTGCCTCAGATGCCAGAGCTTCTCGCGAGGAGCGTAGGGAAATGGACGAAGCCCTCTCTACATTGCGCCGACTAAAGAAAGTGGATCTATAGACTGATTCACAATGGCGTCGAGAGCGCACGAGAATTACACTGAGCGCGTGCGTTCTCGGTGTCCCCACTCGGCGAGCCGCTCGGTTTCCCAGTGTCTGGTAACGCGAGTTACCGGGAATCAGCTTGTCGCCGCGATCGCTTCGGATTTCGGGACAATTTCGGACTTTGCTGCTGCGGATGACAGACCATCGGGCGTACTTCTCATGAAAATTGTTTCGCTGGGTTGTGAACAGGCGAGACGGGTGTACCGGGGTCCTGTTTTCGGATCCAATAAGAAAATTCCAGTCTGATATAGTTACGTTCACTCCGTGCCGAATAATCAGGATACAGGGGAAAAATGATGCGGAAGCTGGTATGGCTGATGGTCACGTGCCTGGCAGTCGCAGCCTGTTCGAAGAAACCAACGGCTGTGGCGGAACTGGTCATCCGCCACGCCAATATTCACACGATGGACGACAAGAATCCGCGTGCAACAGCGCTGGCCGTGAAGGGAGACAAGATTCTCTGGCTGGGCGACGACAAGGACGCCGGGCAATATATCGGGGGAAAAACCCGTGTAGTTGATGCCGGCGGGCGGTTGCTCCTGCCTGGATTTATCGACAGCCACTTTCATGTGAGTCTGGGCAATGACCCGAATGTCGCCCGCATTACGGGCAGCTCACTGAAAGAGATTCAGGAGCAAGTCAAAGCGTATTCGGACAAGCGCCCGGACTTGAAGTGGATCGAAATGGACGGCTGGAATTATTCGGCGTTTCCCGACGGCACTCTTCCCACCGCGAAGGACCTAGTGGGATTAACCAGCGACCGACCCGCGTTCCTTGTGGCTTACGACTATCACACCATCTGGATGAACAAGGAGGCCCTAAAGGCGTTTGGCATCACCAAAGGTACCAAGTCGGTGAAGTTTGCTGAAGACGTGCTGCACGACAAGAAGTCACGCGAACCGACAGGCATCGTCGTCGGCTTCGGAAGCACCGGCCTCTCCACAGAAGCCGAGCAACAGCTCAGCAAGATACTCCCTTCGCACTCGCACGAGGGCGCGCCAGCACGCGCGGAGCAGCTTCTCCGGCAGGCTGCGTGCGCGGGATCACTACGGTGATTGATCCGCAAACCTATCCGGAGGTTGTGCCAGTCTATGTGCAGCTGAAGAAAGAAGGGCGATTGCCTCAACGGCTACAGGTCGCCTTATTCCACCGTCGGGGCACCAGCGACGCTGTGATCGACGAATTCGCCGAAATGCGCAAGCAATACAACGACGATACGTTTCGCGTGGCCGCCGTGAAGCTCTACATCGACGACGTGATCGAACCGCACACCGCCGCGATGTTGGAACCTTACGCAGACCGCCCCGACACGCGCGGATCATTAGACTATCCCGTCCAGGAATTTAACGAGGTGGTGGCAAAGCTGGATAAGCGCGGATTTCAAATCTTCACGCACGCCATCGGGGATCGCGGAATCCGCACTGCACTTGATGCCTACGAATACGCACGCAAGGTCAACGGTCCGCGCGATTCCCGCCACGAGATCGTGCACGATGAGTGCTTGTCGGAGCAGGACATCCCGCGGTTCAAAGCACTCGGTGTGACTGCTTGCATGCAGCCGCGCCACTGCGCTCCGGATATTACCGGGCAGTGGGCCAAGGCAGTCGGCCCGCGGCGTTGGAAATATGCCTGGGCGTTCCGCAGTTTGCGCGATTCGGGTGCCACACTGGCCTTTTCCAGCGACTGGAATGTCGCTGAAATGGAGCCGGAGATTGGCATTTACACCGCGCTCACACGCAAGGGGCTCGACGGGAAGCCTGAAGGCGGGTGGATACCGGATCAGACCATCGATATCGAAACGGCAGTGAAAGGCTACACAATCAATGGAGCATGGGCCAATTTCGTAGAGGGAAACCGTGGCTCCCTCGTCCCCGGCAAATACGCGGATTTGGTGCTTCTTTCCGGAGACATGTTCACGATGGAGCCGGACAAGGTAAAGGACGTATCAGTCGTGTGGACAGTGGTGGGAGGCAAAGAGGAATATAAGAGTTTCTGAAAGACTTCCTTGCGCGGAAATTGCTGGTGTATCTGCGTAACTGAGTCCTCCGTACGAAAGCCTGACTCTAGTATAGGCTTCTAAGACAACCGCCCCTCGCAATCTGGTCGTGCCTAATAAGCGTGGTGGTCTCAATGGGTCGACGCAACATTAAGTTCAGACCCATCTGGCGTTGAAATCAAAAGCTAAAATCGCTCGCTAGGGTTAGACCAGCCGGAACGCTGCTCCTGCTGGGTGTTGATCGAGTGCAACCAAACAGATGGTTCTCCCGCGCAAGCATTGTCGCATCAATGCACTGGATGGTGTTGCATCGACCGGTTGAGCTGGCAGTGATAATCAGGCACTGGCACTCTTCGAGTGCCCTCTGATTGATTATCACTCGCGGCCTAGTGCTGCGATATGGAACTTTTATAGCCCATCAGTGCGATCATCACCGCAAAACCGAATATCGATCCGAAGACTATGATGATTACTTCAGTCCTCCACTTGCGATCGAAACGCCAGTGATGCCGCCATTCTGTCTCCAGGGCCCGGTATTTGTGTAAAAGTCGCACGAACGGTTTCCTGTCTGGCAGAGACTATCCGTGTTCACTAGATTGTCCAGTACCGAAAATGGTAAACGAGAGTACTAGCGCTACGAGCGTGGCCTTTCGGCTTTTATATGCCCGACGATTGGCCAAATCACGAATCAACTCCAAACTCGAATAGGCCGGCCCTGAACTGCGATTCGAATTTGAACTGCAGTCTTCTACGTCTTGAATTGAATCACCGGAATCGAGGGACGGAAGCCATTGCCATCCAAGATCACGAAGGGATAATTGCGCCTCAGATGTAATATGCTGAATGCGGGACTCGAGTCATGCACAACCTGGCGAAGCGACTTTCCCATGGAACGATCGTTTCGATCGTTGCCCACTTCGCGCTTGTTCTTTTCTGCTCCCGCGCCTTCGCACAGACTGCGCTCCGACCTTTTGCCGCCAATGAGACCCGCACCGCCGACAAGAAGACGACTACTAGGAAGATCTACGTAACGGATCACGCAGTGCGCATTGAGACCAACGGCGATGCAAACGGCCAAGGATCGATCGCGATTGTGCGCCTGGGCCTCAATCAGATTGACATCTTGTCGCCCGCTCGAAACACGAATATCGAGACGCCCTACGCGGGAGAAGCCGGCGCGGCCAATGCGGAGTTCGCTTCCTATCTGGACGGGGCCGAGGTGCAACGCGAATCACTCGGAAGCGATCAAGTTGGACCGTATCGCTGCGAAAAATCGCGCGTCAAAGTCACGTACAAAGGTCGCGTGTACGTGAGCATGGAGTGGGCTGCCGCGGAAATGAACGGGTTCGTGGTGAAGCGACAAGGCGTGGATGGAGCGTGGTCAACCGAACTCTCGAACATCCAATTCGGGCCGCAGGAACCGTCGTTGTTTGAAGTGCCCTCGGGTTTCATTACCCGTAGATACAGCAAGAACTGGACCACGGTCGTTGAACAGATGACGGCGGCCCATGGCACCCAAAACCAGATATCTATCGCTCGCGCCGCGGGACTCGCGGTGAGCGGCGATGATCCCAACGTTTCCAACAACGGCACCTCAAATCCCACAACGGATCGCTATTCTTTCCAAGCCGTCGATCCGGTTACGCAGGACGTTGTCTTCCAAGCGACGACTAGCGCAGATTTCTTTCCGCCGTCGACATCGAAATCCCCTTCGAATCCCCTACAGGAATCAACTTCGAATCCCCTTGAACCCAAGGTGTTGAATGTCGGGAAAAGTGAATCCGGAGATGACTACATATTGAAAGTCACTTTTGTGGTTCCAAACGATCCTAAGATCGCCTATGACCTGATAACCGTGTATGGCACGCAAATCATTGGAGTCAATCGCTCCCACGACCACAGCTATCCTTCGACACGCGGACACTGGCAGCCGAAGGATCAAGTCACTTTCGCGGTGCAGGTGCCTAAGGAATTCACCGATCCCTCCAAGGGCTGGGATTTGACGTTTTGCGTGGGTTCAGACGCAAGTTGCTATCCGAGTGTCAATTTGCTCACCTTGATTTCCGAGAAGAGCAGATAGCAATCAAGGTGGTCTCACTTAGAGATTGCCCATTCGGGCCGGTTCTGAATGCGATCGGATTTTGAACCAACAGTGAGACAGTCAGCGAAGATTAAGAGGGAGCTGAGAACGTCTCGCGCACCGTCCTCGCGCGTGCAATTTTCAGGCGTAAACAAGAACTGTCACGCTTGCGGAAAAAATGTTCACGAAACGCGGGTGTCTGATCCTGAGGCAACTCGTATCGGAGTCGATTTAGAGGTTTCAGTGGGTGGTGAGTCGCGTAACCGGACTTGTGCCCAAAACTCTGTGATTTTGGGCGTTGGAACTCACGAAGAATGAGTGCGTAGAATCAACTACTTCGTGACCAGAAACGAGTAGGGTTTTTCGGCCAATAGGTTAGCGGCAGTTGAAACGCACTCGCCACGGCAAAGATCGATGATCCGACCAGCGGAAGTCTTGCGCTTAAGGGCCGTATGGAATCCGTACCGGTCGCGACTTGAACAAAATTCTCGAGGGGGCGGGATGCCCGCCCCCTCTCAGGAGTTGATTCTTAGTGGCCGCAGAACGTGGCGACGACAGTCCCCGTTCCAGGGTGACCGGGATTCGAACCGTAGCCGGGATACGTCTGGACGACGACAATCTTCGGAACGTCGCCGGAGATCGTGCTGCCAGATTGAAAGACAGAGCTAGAAACGATCACGCCCATGTACGAGGGCAGTGTCGCAGGGGGCCCCGAACTATTGCCCGGGTTGCTGGTCCAACCGCCGCCACAAGCCTGCGGTGCGGTGCTAGCAAACCCCTTGAAGGAGTTTGGCGCCGGGCTGCCGCTGAACGAGTTAGAATTCGCCCACTGCGCGCCCCAGAACTCCACGGGGTTGCCGTCGAGATTGCCGATCACCATGGAACCGCTGTTCAGGAAGGCGAAGGCAATAATTGATTCCGAAGCGTTAGACGGCAAGTAGAATGCGTCGCCCGCGAAATTGGCTGTTATGGTACCCGGACCTAGCACGAGGCTGGGAACGATAATGCAGCTTGCGGTACCGGTGGTATCGGTAGGGCCGGCAGAGCAAGACTGTGACCCAATCGAGATAGTTATCGTGCGACCCTTGATCGGAGTAACACCGTCTTCCAGGAGCGTGGCGGAGAAGGTTGTTGGGTGTCCGTTAGCAATCACCGTCGGACTACTCGACGTGAATTTTGTGGTGTCCTCTTCGTGCGTCACGGTCAGCCCGGTCGGAAGGACTCCCGAACTGTTCAGATAGTCGGGGTCCGCACTGGTGAAATCCGCTTCGAGGCTGTAGCTTCCTGCTGGCAGAGGGATGAGATACGCCAAAGTTGCGAGTCCGCTCCCGCCGTTGTAAATAGCTGCCCCGACGCTGGAGCCATTCACCACGAACTGCACCGAGCCGGCTACTCCAGGAGGAGTGATTGTCGCCTGTAGCGTGACTGTGTCGTCGTAATCCTGAGTTGCCGGCGATACCGTCGTCGTTGTGTGTTGCCTGACGGTTACGTTGTCGACTGCCATGTTTCCGGCGACGTTGGATGCCATGCCGCCGCCGTTAACTGACGCCGTGTTGGTAAGAAACAGCGGAGCATTGGTGGCCACATTCACCGTCAGGACGATCGGTGGGTAGCTTGCTCCGCTAGCGAGCGCATTCGTGTTCGTACAAGTCACTGTCGCGACCGTGCAGGTCCACCCGGCGCCACTCATTGCGGTGGCCATGAACGATGCCGGCAGGAGATCCGTCACAACCACGGTCCCGCTCGTCGCGTTCCCCCCGATGTTGGAGACGGTGATCGTAAACGTGTCACCGATATCGCCCTGCGTAAAGGGGTCGGTGTGGGACTTCGTTATAGTCAGATCGGGAGCGGGCAGGCAGGGGTTATTGATTGTGGTTCCGGTGGCGAAACCGTTGACGTCAAGTGGTGGTGTTCCGAATTGCGCTGCCTGCCCAAAAACATTCGTTGTCGTGCCTGGAATATCGTTCCCAAAGTTGAAAAGGCATGACGGGCCTGTACCAGCCTGGGTGTAAAACGGGTAGAACGTGCCGTTCGTGTTCTCGGACGTTTTAAACGTGAGCGTATTGTAGCCTTCGTCAAACGTGGTGCCGGTGGTGGTCAAGGCGTTCAACGGGCCAACACCCGTGTCATTCGGAGCGCCGATGATGATTGATGCTGGATGAGCGGACGAACCATCCGGCCAATCTGCCAGATACGAAGTACCGTCATGGTCCAAATCCGCTCCAAAGCAACCGCCGATGCTGCGAACAGTCTGGCACCCGGTGTCGTCTGTTGTTTTCAGACTCGAATCCGGCGGGTCCGGCAACACCGAGCAAGACGCATTGCCGCATAGTTCGAAATGGCCAATTTCGGGGTCGAATGCGACGTTCGGATTGGTCGCGGCCCAGGGAACGGTCTGGCCCGGCGACGCCGTCATGTACATTGGGTGGAAATTGAACGCGGCCATCGCGCAGGTTGACTGGTCGGAATTATGCACGAAGCCGTTGGCTCCGCTCGCGACCATGAATCCCGTCGTCGAGCTTGTGACGTCGTTGATAAAGGTTTCGAGCCCATTGGCCGTGTCACTAATCGTGACGATGATGGTATCGCCATTGGACATCAAAAGCTGCGTACCAGAAGGTGTTCCATCCAACGTCACATAGGCCTGCGTGGTTGGTTCCAGGCAGTTCATTTTTTGAAACGCATTGTTGTTTTGCAAAGTGTTGATGTGCAGCCTCACGCACCATTGGGTGTTTGAACAATTCAGACCTGGGGGATAGAACTGCAGCTCCAAAAAGGCAGCCCCCGAAGTGCTAGGATTGTTCGAATCACTGTTGGGAGTGCACGTGCCAAGATTGTTCGAGTTCGGGTCACAGAGAGCCAAGCCTAGCCAAAATGTGGAGTAAAGCTCAAAATTCGCGACGTTGGTCCCATCCTGTGAAGGTGTCGGCTCCGTCGCTGGGAGTTTGAGCTTCCACTGCATGTTGTTTCCTGAGGCCCCTGCGTTGGAAAAGAATTCGAGTGTTGGCTCGGCATGACCGATATAGTACGGGTAACCCGCCTGGTAAGCGTCCCTGATGATGGCCTTGGTCGGTTCGACGCAGTTGATTTCGTTGGCGCTCGGGTCATTGCAGTCAGGTAAATTTGAAATACCTGTGTTGCCTTGGCTCTGGCCAAATGCCTGGCCAAACGCTCTTGGGGCGGTAGACATGCTGAGTAGCGCAAGAAATACCGCGACGATGGTCTTAATTGACGCCCGATTTGTCATAACGACCTCCGGTCGGCATTGCTGCCGTTGTTATCGCAAGACGTGATTCCCAGTCGTCCGGGCCCGATTATTTTCATGAGTGCACGATAATTGGCAGAAAGCGGCGGTAAGATTTTGCAGACTCGCCTCGAAGAAGATTCGAGCCGTTACGGCTTGGGGGGTTACGCTATGTAGCTGCTCCCGCGGGTGCAGCAGAAAGGAATTGCGGTTTCGTCGTTCGGATTACGCACTGCTCTACAGCCAAGCGCTGCGTACCCGACGACAGTTCGTTACAACGCGGAATTTGGGATGCGACTCTATCCTTGCGCTGGACCATACGCCCGTCGCAATCCCGCGTCAACCTCAAATCGCATGGGCGCGAAATCAACCTCGTCGTTGTAATTCTGTCGATTCCTGCAGGATAGCCGCGGCGATTGCAGCAGACTGTTGCCGGCCCGTTTCGTTAGTTAATCTTGCGAGGCGCGGGCCACTCGACCGCGCCTTCGGCGGTTACTGCCATCAATGCGGTTTCGCTGCGGGAGGACCGCTCTGCGACTTTGGTGCTGACTGGGGCGGCGCTTGGCGCTGCTCCATCTGCTTCTGCTGAGTGGTATGCTTTTGCTCAAGTTGTTGTGTCTGCTGAGTGTGGCGTTCCTCCATCTGCTGTTTTTGCGCGTCACTGTAGTTTTTCTGGGTGGCTTGCTGGTGCTCTTTTTCTTGTTGCTGCTGGAGCTTCTGGTGGTCCTGCGCTTCCTTGGCAGAAAGTTTGTCTTGTTGCTGCTGATAAACCTTGTCGGTCGCGGCGCTGCCGGTGCTCGGCGGCGTGAACTTGTGAGTCTGCAATTCGTTGGCGTGATTGATGGTGTTGGGACTGGGTTGGGTAGTATTTGCGGGACGATTTTCCGCGCCCGGCCGAGCTTCATTTCCAGTACGCGCTAAGTTGGCGCCTGCGGCACTGGCCGGAGGAGCCTTATATTCGCCCCCCGCTTGTCTCGCGGTTACAACGCCAGTTTTGAAGTCAGCAGGTTTCGCAGTGGCCGCGATGGGCGGCTTGCCCTGGTTGGCAGAAGCGCGCAGTTCGGGATTATTGCGCGCTTCCTGAACGTGTTGCGTTTGCGATGCTACCGGACCCACATGGTGCTCGTTGGCGTAGGATTCTTGCTGTGGCGTGGGACGCGCTTCGACGCCACCGTTGCCACCGTTGTAGCTGACGTGATTTTCAGACACATTGGTGACCCTGGTGTTGTAGGTGTTGTGAATGATCGTGGTATTTACGTGATTTACGTAAGTGTTGTAGGCGAAGCGATCACCTTCCCAGCGCCCGCCCTCATATCCAACGCCGCCGTAGCCGTAGCCGTAATTGATGCCGCCGTAGTAGCCCACCTGCGGGCCCCAATATCCCTCATGAAAGAAGAACGCGTTACCGCCCCAGCCCCAGTAACCCGGCGTCCAGAGGAAGCCGACTTGAGGAGCGATGACCCACGTGCCGGGCACCCAGTAATAACCACCGTCGTTTTCATAGGCCCAGTAGCCGGGAATCCATAAGTAGCCTTCGGCCGGACAGATCGGCTGCTCGTAGACGGGAAGCGCCGGTGGACCAAAGGCCACAGAAATTCCGATGCCGACTTGGGAGAACGCACCGTGGGAGAAAGCCAGCAAGGCAAACGAAAACAGCAACGAGCGAATAACAACTGCAGTACGCATTGTGCTCACCTCTGCCTGCTCATCCTTTGTTTCTGCCCGGAATGCACGAGCTGACGGGCGCGGACTTGAGCGGCGGGCCTTCCTTGCGACCAATCGTCGCCGGACAAGCCCACTATACTCTAGTGATTCGAGAAAAACTCGCGACAGACTCCTGTCTGTAGGGGCTTAAGCGAAAATGCGTATGGACCGCCGCTGCTGGCGGCATGAGAGCACGAGCCGATCTCCAAGGCCGCGGGGAGGTCTTCCCGCGGTGACAGTTCGAACACTCGCAACGCTGCACTCGCGGGGACACATTTCCATCTCGCGGGGTGACGATCCGGCGGCGCGAGTCGACGATGTTCAAACACCTTTGAACAGCCTGGGGATGGAAGTTTTCAGGGCCTTTGCAATTCTTTCGATATTAACGAGCGACACGTTTCGTTCACCGCGCTCGATCCCACCGATATAGGTACGATCCACGCCGCGAATGTCGGCAAACTCTTCTTGAAACACACCCAGCTTGAGTCGCAGATTGCGAATCGCTTTGCCAAACCGAAGCCGGATATCCTCCATGTGCGTGGTGCGTCATATTTGTCAGTAGTGTTGTTGATGTGTCCACGGACTATGACTATCATCTCGCCTACTTCGATTCCAAGGCGGTGGACTGGAGTGTTTTCGGCGGAGCAGCACGGCACTGTTGTCGGCGCCGACGTATCTCCGGGTGTTTGGATTATCCAAAACCTGCAGAGTCACGACGTGTGATGTCGAGGAGCAATAGGTGAGCAACGGATTATCACAGCGACAATTGAAATCTTTATTGACGGAATTGGATCCACAGGCGTGGAAGGTCGCACTGATGGTGTGTCGTGCGTACAAGAATCCCAACGAAAGGAGGGTGTACGCCGAGATCCGGGACGAATTCAACGAACTGAAGCGTCGGGCGCAACGAGCCGCCCGTGCTTTGACGAAACTCTCTAAGGGCTTGAGGGAGTTGAATGCCAGCATCAAATCGTCTCTGAAGAATGATGTGAGATCTTGGTCCGACACCATTCGGGAGGTTAACATTCCGAAAGATTCGGGGGCCCTGCTTCCTAACTATGACCATAAGCTGACGTTGAAGGGATACTTACAGGTGCAGGATATACAAGACCATGGTGAGCCGTTCGAGACGCTACTTCAAACGCAGCGCCAGATGTGTCGCCTTGCAAGCAAAGAAGCCCGCACAATTCAACGCTGGATCCGAACAACCAGCCCCCCTCCGAGACGTGCCTTTGCACTTTTTGCAAAACCGGGAGCACTGCAGTACGCATTGCATCGTCTATTCAAGACGCGAGCATCGGGCCACCTATTTGCAAAGAACATGGAAGAACGAATTGCTCGGATCCTTGCCATACTAGATGGTGGCGGACCAAGCGTCGATCCGGATAGAAAAGATTGCGCCGCCGTGCGCCAAGCGATCACGAGACTGCCCGGTCGTTACAAAACTTGGTGTGATAAGTTTCCTGCTCATCGATTGATTTCGCCTCGAAACTAGTTCGCCTCTTTTTCCCGTACAACTCAAGCCAGCTTTTTCCAGATTTGTTCGTTTCTTTGTTCGCATGAATCGCGTTCGAAATACGACATGATCTCCCTCGAAAGTTGAAGGTTCAACGACGAACGCATCTCGGTCCGTCAGGAACTGAGCACGAAGCCGGGACATTGAAGAACCTCGAACATGGAGAACATATGGCGACTCATAACAGCAAATACGACCCATCAGAATTCGTCTTTCCCAGCTACGACCACAATGGCCAAAGCAAGCAAATCTGTGTCCGGGTTCCACCTCTTTTAGATCAAGCGCTCGCTAATGTGAGAGCGTCCGGTAAGTTTCCCTTTGACCTCAAAGACGACGTCATTCGTTGGTGTCTTCATGAGGGTCTCAGGAAACTGCAGTCGATGGAGCCATGCGTCAGCGTTATGCCGATGCTTGAGATCACGGTGATGCTCGCGCGGATGGATTTCGACCTAAAGAGGTTTCAGGAGTTTTTCGTCAAATTGGACGACGCAATCCTCCGGTTGTGCAAGTCGGGTTATCAAACGCAGAGCGCTCGGCGAGTGGTTAAAGCGATTGACGAGCTTGTCCAGTGTATGCCTTCAAGTCGAGATCGAAATTGGTTCCTCCAGGAGCTTAGGTGGTGGTGGGGCCACCTTCTGGTCGGGTCAACCGAGCAACCGATAGTAACGGGAACGGAGGATTGTCGTGGATAGCGAACGGCAAGCGCTCTCGGAATTGGTCGGCCTTCGAGTCCGCGTCGAGGTCTTGGAGCAAGATCTGTCCGAGGCCGTCCACCTCATCCACTGCTGGTTGGTCTGGGTCGCAACATCTCCTGAATCCGAATTCAAACTGAGGACCCTTGGGTTGTTGAAAGCCAAGTTCCTCCAAATGCCGCAAGGATTTTGTCTGGGACGAGCCCTAATCGATCTGGATAGACAGTCCGGCAGTCCGCTTGAGAGCAACGGCGTGAGCCTCGAGCGATGGATCTTCCAACCTCGGGAGAAAACGCGATGACCCGGATCGTAGGCAACCCGCCTCCTCCTGGAGCGATTGTACGCGCGAAGATGTTCGATGAACTGCGGTCCTTCCCACTGACTGATACGGGCAATGCGGAGGCGTTCCGACGGCTATACGGAGGGCATCACTTGCGGTACAACCATTCCCGAAAGCGGTGGATGGTCTGGAATGGCCTGCATTGGGTTTCCGATACCGACGGCGAGGCCGAACGGGCGGCAATAGATACGGCCCGTTGGCGAGCCACAGCCATTTGGTTGGGATGGTCAACAGCGGAAGACAAAGAAGACCAACGAAAGATAGTAGAGGACTCTCGAGAGGCACTAGAAGGGGAATCTGTTCGTGGCATCAATGCCACGCTCGACGTGGCAAAAAACCTCCACAACATCGCCACTGTGGCGGCAGATTACGATCGGGATCCGTTTCTGCTGACAGTCGGGAACGGAACCCTCGATTTGCAGAATGGCGAACTCAAACCAGCTGATCCCGAAGATCTCATAACGCACGGTCCACCTATCGAGTATGACCCGTCGGCCAAATGCGCGAGATGGCACAAGTTTCTTGACGAGATCTTTTCCGGTGATTCTGACTTGATCGATTTTATTCAGCGTGCCGTCGGCTACAGCCTCACAGGCAACACGCGAGAACAGTGCTTGTTCATCTTGCACGGCAACGGGGCCAACGGTAAGAGCACGTTCCTGGAAACAGTTCGAAGACTGTTGGGTTCGCATGCCACCACGACACCGTTCGCGACCTTCATGGTTCAACACAATGTGGGTGCGCCCCGAAACGACTTGGCAGCTTTGGTCGGAGCCCGACTTGTAATCACATCCGAGGCAGGAGAGGGTGCGGGCTTTGATGAAGCCGTCGTCAAGCAGATCACAGGCCAGGACACAATCTCATGCCGGTTCCTATACGGTGAGTTTTTCCAATACATTCCACAACTAAAGTTGTGGATCTCCTCGAACTTTCGACCTGCTATCCGTGGAAGCGATGACGCGATATGGCGCCGTATCCGGCTCATCCCTTTCAACCAACAATTTAAACGCAACAAACGTGATACCGAGCTGGCCGAAAAGCTGAAAGCCGAATTGCCTGGAATCTTGGCATGGGCCGTACAAGGCTGTCTTGATTGGCAGAGAAACGGTCTAGGAAGACCCAACACAGTCTTAGAAGCCACGAAAGAATACCGGCGCGAATCGGATCAGGTTGGAAGGTTCCTATCGGAACGGTGCATTTCGGGGAAAGAGCATTCGGTGTCAGGCAACGCCCTCTATAGCGCCTACATGCAATTCTGGCAGGAGCAGGGTGAGAAGTATCTGGCCAACAACATCTTTGCGGCACAGATCGCTAAGCGGAGCTTTGAGAAGAAGCGAACACGTGGGGGTTTTGTGTATCAGGGGCTGGGTTTGCAATCTAAGTCCGGCTGATGGTGGCAGGGATGGCTGCGGCGTGTAGGGGTGTAGGGCTGTGTAGCCTCTTCGAAAAGATCTTACGGAGATCTGATCCAAGAAGAGGCTCTCTAAGACCATACATCACCCTACACATCCTACACGGCCAGAGCTGAAGCCTGTCAAAGACACGGTTAATTGACTCATTGGCACGTGACTGTTGGGCGAGAGTCCATTTGCCTTGAAAAATTCGTGGGCCACGAGGAACCGTGGCACGAACACGAAACCCAAGGAGCGTCTGCAATGAACGATACACGAGTAACGATTCAACCTCGATTCATGAGCGTATGCGAGGCGGCAGAACTGCTCCGCTTGGCACCTAAGAGCGTCTACGCGCTCGTAAGTCAGAGGCGCATTCCGTACAGGAAGGCTGGCCGCCGACTGCTGTTCCTCGAGTCCGAGCTCATTGATTGGACGCGGCCAGCTGAACGCAAGCGGAGGGTGCACGCGTGATTAATCCAATTGGCCGCTCGAATACTTCCAAGCAAATACCTCGCCATGTTTTCCTTTTTTGTAGAGGATCTTACAAATGAATTGCTCGAATCGTGTGGCTCCAAGATTGAACGGAACTCAACCGCAGCGACGAGCAAGTCTGACTCGAGGGCGCTGTGCAAGTTAGTCGCGGAACCATTTATTTGCGTGGCCAGTCGTGGACCATCGGTTACACGGTAGGACGCCGCAGAGTCCGCGAGGCGATCGGTACCAACCGCCAGATGGCCGAGGCGGTGCTCAAGAAGCGGATCGTCGAGGCCATAGAGGGCCGACATTTTAGTGTGCGCAACGAGGGACGTATTCCGTTCTCGGAATTCGCTGTGACTTATATTGAGCGTTGCATATCCGTTTTGAAGTCGGTCAAGACTGAGCGCGACCGCGTCAATTTCTGGATTCGTGAATTTGGGAATCGCCCGCTTGGTCAGATCACACTTGCGGAACTCCAGGATTGGCAGGCGCGCAAGCGTCAGGTCAATAAGCCTGCGACCGTAAATCGCGTTTTGTGCCGTTTACGCCATATGCTGAACAAAGCCGTCGAGTGGCAGCTGCTTGATGAAAGTCCGATGAGGCGGCTGAAGTTCCTACGGGAGAACAATATGAGACTCCGCTATCTTTCGCTCGAACAATGCGATCGGCTCATTGCCGCCTGCATTGCTCCCCACCTGAAAGCGATCGTCACGGTCGCTCTTCACACAGGAATGAGGAGCGGCGAAATCCGCAATCTTAACTGGAGAGATCTGGACTTCGACTCTGGCTTCATCATCATTCGAGACTCCAAGAACGGCGAGCCTCGGCATGTTCCGATGGACTCGACAGTGGTCAATCTATTTCGAAATTGGCAACGGACTCCTGAATCGGACTTCGTTTTCACGAACGCCGCGGGCGGGCGAATCGGGTGGCTTCAGCACGGATGGAGGAAGGCCTTGGGGCGGGCTGGAATAACTGACCTCCACTTTCACGACCTACGCCATACGTTCGCCTCTCAATGGATGATGGCGGGCGGGGAGCTGTACGCACTCAAAGACATCCTGGGGCACAAAACCATCGCGATGACCCAGCGCTACGCTCATCTCTCTCCAGCGTACAAACGCCGTATGGTGGATCGGATGGAACAGATCTGGGCGAAGCCAGCTATGCAGACGCAGAGGCAAGTCACCCAAACTCCCCGCAAGCTCGTTCGACCGCGCGAGCGCGTCACGAGTGCCGCCATCGCGGTCAACGCATAGATCGAAGCGTTAGGGCTCTCTGGTTGGCTCGCTTCCAGCCGAAAATGATGGGCTTGCCGTCGCGCCCTTCTGGCTATGGCGCGGGGCACTACGCAGCAGCCAGGATGGTCGCGGCTTTGCGAGCAGCGTCTGGTGGGAGGAACACGATTGTGCCGTAGCTTCCCCCACCACCGCAGACCGCTTGTACTGCCGCTACATTGATACGCGCCCCTGCAAGCTTCGCGAGAATATGGGCAATGGCACCGGGGCGGTCTTCGCCGTGAATGTAAAGCGCCGTACTCTTGCGCAGCCTGAGCTTGGCTTGCTTTGCGGCGGCCACAAAAGTGGCGCTGTCTTCGGGGATGAATTCAAGCTGCGCTCGCCCTGTTCCGTGCTTATAGCCCCAGAACGCGATGAGGTTTACGCCTGCGTCACGCAGCGCTCCCAGAACGCGGGCTCCTTCGCCGACCTTGTTGAGAATCGACGCTGAGTAGTGCTCGACCACGCGAATCTCTTCTGCCATGACTCCCTCGTTCAGGCGAATCTCTTCTGTCATGACATCCTCCTTTCGCAGACCTTGCTCTCATTATAATTGAGTTCGTTGGCGGGTTCCCAGTCGGGGCGGCTGCGCGGAGAAGGTCGTAGGCGCAATTCTTGTTTCAAATCGCTCAGCGACTGGGGCGGAGCTAGGAGTAAAATAAGGATTGAGATGCGTAAGCGCCAGATTTCGCCGACTCTTCCGAGTGACCCACCTTCCGGTGAGGCCTGGCTAGACCTGAACCGTACGGCTTTGGTCGTGGTCACATCGGAAGAAAACGGTTATCCGATTGAATCAGCGCTGCTGGCGGCGGAAAGCCCAGGCTGGCGTGCGGCGAACCCCGGGCCTCAGACCATCCGGCTCGTTTTCGATGAGCCACAAAAACTCAAACGTATCCGGCTGGCCTTCGAGGATAGCGAGAATACGCGCACGCAAGAGTTCGTCCTGCGATGGTCTCGTGACGCTGTACATTCTTTTCGAGAAATCGTACGCCAACAGTGGAACTTCAGTCCACCCGCCTCGGCCCGGGAAATAGAAGACTACGCTGTTGAACTCTCCGAAGTGATGGTACTTGAATTGATTATCGTGCCTGACAAGAGTGACGGCGCAGCTCGGGCATCGCTTGCCAGTCTCCGTTTAGCTTAGTTCGGGCGCTGCCACTCCTGTTCTTGAAAATCAGATAGAAATATTGCGCATGCGAGTCGATGGCAACGCTTGGAAGATGGCCCAGTATCGTGGCCCGAGAGAATGAACTTGATGCGCTGAGGGCGACGCGCTAATTGCAACATGGGATGGCAGAGCGATGCAGCCGCTTCCAAGAAAGCTAACCACAGATCAGAAGGCGGTTCTCATTCAGGTGCTCGTTGCGTTCCCTAACCAGCAGGTCGACGTAAGCTACCATCCCGCAGCAAACGACGCACGGGATTACGCGCAAGATTTTCTCACGGTGTTCAAGGTGATTGGGTGGAAAGTGAGCGATGGTGCGCCGTCCGAGTCCTTGAGCAGAGAATGCTCGGGACTGGCGTTCGTCGTAAGCGAAGGAGACAGCCTTTCTCCCAGTGCTGAAGCCTTGCGGGATGCATTACGAGTCTTTGGTGTCGAAGTCGCAACAATTGCTGACCCGACTTATAGCACACCGCCCGGTGGCTTCATTCTAAGTGTCGGCCCTCGTGCGTGAAATGGGTTTCGGCGGACAAGCGAACTGTGCGACGTGTTTACACCGTTCAATTTCGAGAATGCCGTGCAGAGTGGCAGTGGCGGAAGTTGGGGAAGCTGTACAGCGCGACGTTCAAATCTGGGCCGAAGAATACTTTGCTTCATGCCGCTCCGCGGAATGTGGAAAAGAAATCTCTAGAAGTAAGTTAGCGGTTATAATCACCTTCACCACGATTGTTTCGTCCGAGGCGCGTATGTCTGAACTCAAATTCGTATCCTGGAAGGAAATATTCCAAAAGGCTATGGAGGAAACGGACCGCGACAAACGGGCGCAGCTTGTGCAACAAGCGGACCTTGCTATCTTTCATCGTCAGCAACAATTGTTTAACTGCGACCGTCACCGCGAAGAATTGAGCGCCATGAACGCGGCAACTGAAGCGTTGCGAGTCATGAAGCACGCGGCACGCACTCTCGAAAAATCTGGATGGCGCCAGTACCGCACGAAGTCCGCATGATTACCGAAGCCAAGTTCAATATCGAAGAATTCAAGACACGCATTCAGAAGATGTCGAACGCCCAACTTTTGCGCTTCGGTCGCGCCGCTCTCAACATGTGCGGTCCCAATCACTCCGCGAACGGAAAGGCTGAAGCCGTTCATGAATTACAGCTAGTAGAACTGCGCCAAGAATGTCGCAGGCGGCTTTCGAAAAAAGATATCAAAGAAATCAAAGCCAAAATCACGAGCGAAATCAAGACAGGGCAGCAATAGCCACGGCGCTGGTGTCGCTACTCGATAGCGGTTCTGTTTGAAATACGACAGTCGTATTTCGGCACCTTGTGTCAGTCTTCCGCAATGTCAAACCTAAAAGCGGAAATTCCCGAGTTCCTGCCAACCAGTCCAATGAGCCCGCTATGCCCAACCTGCATGTCAATGCCAGGGCGCGACTGCATTACGACCTCGGGTGGATTGTCAGCCCCGCACGTCGCGAGGATTAAGACGGCGGCGTTGGTTGACAGAGACAAGAAGAATGAAGGAAAGGAAAGCTGAGCGCGCTGGCACTTCTGTCCGAAACTTCCGTTTTCCACATTTACGAATTTATGCACAGGCAGGAGTACTTGCTCGTGCGGCAGGGCGCGCTGATACTTTGGGAATGGGATGGATTATAACGTCTGGAGGACGAGATGCACGCGATTATCAGACCAAGTCGAATTGATATCGAAGGCGCGGGAAGTGTCCCGAACGAGTTATGGGAACCATTGCTGGATGACTTGAAAGCACTGCATATGCCTGGGTTAGTTCCCACGGGCAAGCGGATGATGGTTGCCACAGGTCCGAGCGGACGAGTAGATGCATTCATTTATCGAACAGGTCAGACGGACGTAGATGTGGTTCGCGTGCTTGGAAAATATGGGATCGAGGCGCACACCGAGGTGGAGCTTCGAGGAAACGGTGGTGGCTAGCCAAGACGGCGCATAACTTGACTGATATCCCGGAAGAAATGATTTCCAAGGTGCGCGGCGCAATCCGCGAGGACGAACAGGCCAGCGCACATACAGCTTGATCGTAGTTTCAGGTCAGCTCCTCTAATCCTTTGCTGTCACGATGACTGAGGCTATCCCTGTTCGCTTTTCTCTTCGGGAAGCTTAGAAATCGCTGAATTCGTGCATGTCGCCGCAGACTCTTGAGCGGTGCACCCAGAACACCAAAAAACCGGCCAATTTGCGGCTTCCCGCATACTGAGACGTCCTCATCTCATGCAAGTCCCCAAATCGCCCGGAGGGCGCGTCAACGGGCGATCTGAACGCCGTCGTGACCGGGATTTTGCGATATTCCATTCGTGTTTGAAACTTTGTACCGTGCGATTCTGATGCCCTATTTCTTGTTCTACAAAACGCCCTGAATGTAGAACCAAACTACAAAAAGGAGCGCTAAGATGCCGAAGCGGTTCGTGATATCAACAAAGGGACAGCCAGGATCCATCGAGCTTCACGCGATGAAACCCTGGTTCAGACAGCACCCTGACCAAGTCCCGCAGGCCTTTCGGCTGACCACAACAGTTCAGATCAGCTGCGAGATGGCTTGAGACGGCGAGGCTGACGGCGGCAGGTGTGTCGCCTCCTGCGATTGCCCGTATGCTGGGACATCCATCCACCATTCGTCAACTGCCGTTCCACTCTCTGACGTCGCCACAGCTCCACGGTCACTGGCTCGTCACAAACTCGATCGGAGCAGGGTATTCAAAGTTTCGCACTATTGTCGGATGCGGGTTTTGTGCGGGTCAGGGGAGGGGGACCAACGGATTGACCAGGCACTGTATGCCCCCGACCCCCACCCAATTACACGCCTGAATACTTATTTGCACAGACCAAGGAGGACCCGCGCCGACTCACTGAAAAGGGTCCCATTTCGGAGCGCTCAAGGTCAGCGAGTCGTCTCCGATGGATTTTACTCAGGACGCTTTCGGGAAACGCCAGGAAACATTCGATTGAGTGCTTCGCCCCTGGCCGTATCGGGGTCCTTCCGTTGAGCTTCCTCGTCGTTACCAGAAGATTCGGGGTCGGGAGGTCGTACTTCCTCAGGGTTCATGGCAACAACATACGCATCTACGAACGCAGCAAACTTTGAACACACTCACCCAGTCTGCTCATCCCGTCCGCTTTAGCAATCACCGCGTCAGCAGCAAGCCCTTCGTGAGGGAACGCTCTGGCGACCGCTTCGCTATACATAGTGAATAGAACAATCCGGACGTTTGGCAGCATGTCTTTCAGAACAGATGCGACAACGATGCCATTCGCCCGAGGCATCGCCACATCCAATAGAATCAAATCGGGCTTGAGTTCCCAGGCTTTTTCGATGGCATCTTCGCCATCGATTGCCTCGCCGCAAACATCAAAATCTTGGTGGGTGAGATAGGAATGCACGGACCGGCGAACGGTTTCGCTGTCATCCGCTACTAGAATCCGCTTTGACATCACGATCAAATGCATCGTATCAGCGCTCCTAGGAATTCAGCATCGGGTGTTTACTGTATCCGCAGCGAGTATTCCGTGTACGACCAATCGCAGTCTCGCTGGAAAAAATTACTTAATTCCCCGCCGCCCGCTTTGGGTTTGTGGCAACGCTTCTGGAACTGCAACCGCCTGATTATGCTGGGCTAACTTCGCCATTAGGTCGGTGGAACCGCAAATGCATATCCAGCTCAATAGGGTCGTCACATTGAAATGTCGGTTTGGGAGGAAACCACGATGGACTCCACATTCGATATCTTCAAAGTACGTCCAGGGGGCGCTCTGCGGATGATTACGACAGTCGTAGGTTTGAGGGAAGCTAAGGTACGGATGGCTCGCGTAGCCCTAACTTCTCCTGGAGAATATTTCATTTACTCAGAGGAAAAGGGCGTCGTGGCAAGGCAGTCCCAAGAATGGCCGACATCATTTGACGGCAATCTCGGGTTCGCGCCTCAATCAGTAACGCTCTACGAGTAACAACAGGAGTTCAGACCGTCCTAATGAGAGATTCCGGAGGGGCGTCATGACTCGCATTTGCACGATGAAGTGCCCACACTGCGGAAGCACGGCAACCAAGGTAAAACCTCAAGAACGATTCAGGTGTGAAAGTTGCGGCTGGCAGTTGTGAGTCACGTCGAGAAGGGGAGCTCTGTTCAACGGGTGCAGCGCAGGGCACGGAGGCTTGCGATCAAGCGCACAATGAGACTGAGGCTGTCTCGGTTGCTAGGACTGGGGCTGCTTGCCTTTGTGTGCCTACCCTGTGGCGCATTAGCTCAGCACTCTCCGCAGACGGAGCGCACGAAAGTCGGCGAGTATGAACTCGGCGAGACGTACAACGAAATGGTCCCGCCCGACGCGCAGAAAAAGATGGACACGGTTTGTCCCCAGGCCGAAGCACAGTACGCTGCGAGGATCCCGAAGTGGTCTCTAAAAGATGAGAGGCTTCACGTCGGTAACGAGCTAGACGCAACGCTACGCACCTGCAGAGCCTTCGCCGACTTTCGCGCGGGTAAGGACGGAGAATTCAAGCTTCCGAAAGAGAAACTGAAACCCGGAATAGAGGAGGTCACGGTCAAGTTTCACGCGGGCAAGATTTACGAGGTGAGCATGGCCTGGAAGCAAGACGAGACCTCGTTCGAGGTCCAACGCTTGATGCTGGCGCAGAAGCATGGAGAGCCGACGAAAACGGACACGGTCAAATTTCAGAACGGAATCGGCGCGTGGCATTGCGAGGAGGCGAGCTGGGCACTCAAGAACGGCGACACAGTCATAGCGTTCGACGGCATCGTCAGCGGACATCATCGTGTTTTCATCGATTTCGCTTCGAAAGATAAGCCGCACGAGTCTGAGCCAAAGAATCCTTACTGAGGCACCGCATCACTGCGCCTCTAGGCTTGCGGCATGGCCGCGAGAACTGAGATGGTTACATCTCAAACGATGGCCCGGCTGGATTCAGTGCGCCCAGTACGACGCGGCTAGGCTTCAGTTTTTGAAGTAATCCCTTCTGTGGACAAAGGCCATTATTACAGACAGCCGTCTGCACATGTTCTTTCGACAGCTCATCCCACGATAAATCTGTGTGCAAAAGCGATACCGAGATTGCCTGATTGCTACAATGAGGGCAATCGTAGTCCACTTCCACGCTCCGCACGGGACGACCGACGAGGAAATTCTTTATCTGAGACCCGATTGGAAAGAGGTCATTGGCATTTTGGTAGAATCTCTTTCTGCAGAGTGGACAGGTTATCCTGACAACAGTCTTAGGGCCAATTCGAGTCGAGTCCATCACCCAGAAAACTCCGAATTGCTTGGCGCAACTGACACAACTGGTAACAAATTGATAAGCCATGAGGCGCACCTCCCCCCAAACTTCCGTTGAGCTAGAAGCCGGTCGGTAGCAGCCTAAGGAGCGGTCGCTTATCTGATGCTCGGATTGTCCGCCTTGCAGGAAGTGATGACCGCAGGACGGACAATCGAACTCAGCGCTGTTCGCCTCACCGCGGTTTGAGACTGCGGCCACTTCCGTCCCCACTGGACGCACTTCTCACCGATGATTCGGTTGCACTGGATGCAGAATCGGGTCATCCGCGCCTCCCATCGAGCGGGATGAATTGGATGACACTGACGACTGTCATCCGCCACCAGAATCCGCTTGGACATCGCACTGGAGCCACCGAAATCGCATTGCACGTTAGCAGCAGCTCTTGGAGTGCGCTATAGGGCGTTTAACCTCTTCTTCCCTGATTCCGCAACTTGTAGAATACAACAGCAACCGCATTGCTTGTTGCCACAGTCCCCGCGATCTTCGCTGCATATCCGAGCGGATTCACCACATCCACAAACGGATACACCGAGACGAGCAAACTGAAGAGCGAAGCGCAGAACCCCGCGAGCGAAACCCACTTCAGCCATCCCGGCAGCAATTTGCGCAACGCCACCGTCCCCACCACGGGAATCGCAAACATCGCCATATACATCAGCTCGTAATGCGTCAAACTAGCATTCGAAAGTACCTGAAAAGCTTCTTGCGCATGAACGCCAACGCTTCCCAACACCACTAGCAGCAGCATCAGTCCAGCCGTGCATATAATCGAATTCACCGGCGTCTTCCAACGCGGATGCAATCGCGTAAACCACTTCGGCAACAGATCGTCCCAACCCACCGCCATCGGCAATCGGGTAACTCCCGTGAACAGATAACTCGCCGCGCCCAAGAGCCTTAGCTGCACCAGCAGAATCGCAGCGATTGCAACCACATTCCCAACTCCCGAGTTGCCCAGCGCAATTCGCAGCGTTTGCGGAATTGGAGCAATCAGGTCAATGTGTCCCGGCCTGGCAAAGGCCACCACCGAACCGGTCCCCAGAATGAACATGGCGCAGATGATCGGGGATGCGATCCAAACCGAGCGCGTAATATTTCGCTCCGGCTGCCGGCTCTCACCGGCGAAGATAGCGATATATTCAAGGCCGCTCAATGCCCCCACAAGCATCTGCCCAAACAAGGCCATCGAATGCAGATTGTAAGGCGGCAGCGCCAACGCTAACTCCATCCCGTGATCCATTCCTGGTAGGCCCGATCGATGTCGCCAAAGTGCCCATGCAGGCAGCAGAATCAGCGCCACAAACGCCGTAATCATCGCCATTCCACCGATGTTATGGATCCACTTGCCCCACTCCAGTCCACGCACCGCCGCCAGCGTCACCGCCGCAACGATCGAGCCGACAATCGCCAGCGAAGCCAGATGATTCTCGGGCAGCCACGCGGCCTTTGGACCAATCAAGTAAGCCAACTCCGTCGGAATCGCATATAAGATCGCTGCCGTTACCGCAATCCCGTAAACCCAAAGGTTCCACGCCGTAAGAAAACCGCCCAGACCGCCGAATGCCCGATGCGCCCAGACGTAAAGCCCGCCCTCCAGCGGCATAATCCGGTTGAGGCCGATCACCACTACGGCCATCGGAAAATAGAACAGCAGCATAGCCGCCACCCAAGTCAGCGCTTGCGCCCTGCCTAGCTCCGCTGCCACTCCAACCCAGCTGCTTCCTACCACGCATAGCACCTGCGCCAATACCAAGTCGCGCAGCCCAAGCTGCCGCTTCAATCCATGCTCCGCATGCGGCGTAGCTGAAATCTTCGCCATCGTACGTGAATACTCGCACAATCACCGCATAGGAGCCACGACCACTGGAGCGATCTTTCGTGGCCGTCACATTCTCGCCGGATCGCCGGCAATCCGGAAGCTATCCAGAAACGGGTTGTGGGAAATGGCTCGTGTCTTGTCGTTGTGACTAGTCTTCTCCGCGCTTGGCACCGACTCTGGACGGATTACAGGCAAACCGGAAACTGACCGACGCTGGCGATTTACTTCGAGAGAATTCCCGTTGCGTCCGCGTTGGCGCGCCTGCACAGACCAAGGAGGACCCGCGCCAACTCGCGCGAAAGGGTCCCATCCGGCCGTGGAAGAATCGGGCCCAGTAGCGTTCCGGCTCCGGTCGTGCCATCATCACCGTCCCATTGTTGGAAATCAAAAGCTCGAGGAGTATCCGACAGACATTGTAGGAAACGGAGGCGAGAC
Source organism: uncultured Acidobacteriota bacterium (assembly GCA_963710845.1). GTDB lineage: Bacteria > Acidobacteriota > Terriglobia > Acidiferrales > UBA7541 > Palsa-295. The sequence goes on from CAVQBU010000003.1 coordinate 26,889, forward strand.
GTGCCGCCGGAAAGCTCTGATTGCTTTCAGTACTTCGGATGCAACGACTTCAAAGATTTCGAAGTCGATCCTGCGAAGGCGCAGCCCCCTGTGTGTCCGATTAGAGCCTGTTCAACGGCGCCGGTTAACATTTCCTACGGCAAGAGCAAGCAACCGTTCTGCCCCGCCCATGGGATCCGGCTCCACTCGAACACCTTCGCATATTGGAATGGGGAGGCGCACAAGGATGAGGCCCGACTGCGAAATTTTTGCATTCGCCCGGACCTTGCGCGCGAGATTGCCCTTCACTCCGTAGGAAAGGCAGAGAGCCACCGCCTAGGCTACGAGATGCGGAAGACGCCCTCACGTGGAATGTCTTTGTGGGTCTCGCACAAGCAAGGAAACTGCGTCGCGCGGTGAAATTTCTAACCGATCGTGACGTCGACGCGGAGCCCAATCTCTACCTGTGGGGCAGGTTGGTTGACATTACAGATTCTAAGCCTAGGCCCGAATATTTCCGGCCGCTTGGCGAGGTCAGAGACCGACTGGAGCAGGGCATCCGGAATTTTAGGACGGAGCCCGATGTGATGTTGGTGCTCGACCGGCAACTCGTCATCTGCATCGAGGCAAAGTTCGGCTCCGGTAATACGCTTGCTCACGAAGGAGAACAGGTAAGAAATGGAAATAAACCCTTAGATCGCGCGGGTTTGTTACAGCGCTATCTTGACAATGCACCGGAAGAGACAAGGCAAATCATCGACCGGAACGTTATAGGCGCAATGTTTCATAGCCAACTTTTTCGAAATATCGTTTTCGCCTCTGCCATGGCAAAGGGGTGCGATTGGCACGTGGTCAATTTGATAAGCACAACTCAGTGGAAATCTCGCAAGGACTCCAAGCATTGCTCGTTCGTCAACCCAGAGGAATCTGTCCGATCCTATCTACATCAGAACTACCAACACTGTTTCAGCTTCCGGACTTGGGACGAGCTTCATAGAGCATTGATCAAAGCCGAGGCTGAGCTTTGCCAGCTGAATACTTACCTTTGCACGAAGAGCGCGCACTATCGTCGGGCTTTTGCTCTGGAGTAGGCTGCCCGGAAGCAAATAAGATAAGGCCACATCAGGGAACCGATGTGGCTGGCCCTGCTGCCCGGTGATTGTGTGGGTTAGTGCTTGGATTGGTGACAAGGAGGGACATTGCGTAGCCAACATGTTCGCGCCACACGGGGCTCGAGAGTCGTCGTAGTTGTGAGCGAATTCTTGCACAAATCGGGTCGCGAGTGTGAGTGCTGTGAATCCCGCTGGACAATCTTGATCGACAAAAGACGCCGCCTACAAGTGTGGCGAAATGGTGTCCCCGCGGACAGTGCCGTTCTTGACCGCACCGGCAATAATGTAGCGGTTGAGTGCTGCCGGAAGCGGGCTTGATCCGAGGCCGCGCCCACGCGGAAAATAAAGGATGACACAGCAGCAAGCCGAGCAAGTCGCCAAATTGCTGAACAGTCGCAACCAGCTTACGATTGAGTACACGGCCGAGAAGGTGCTCCAGCATGCGGACAGTTATATCTTTGAAATCTCCAGCGATGAGGTCGTCGCTTGCGTCGAGGTTAAGCGGGTTCAGTGGTACCAGTGGGAGATATGCCACCTGTCCGTGAGCCCGAACCAGGAGCGGAAAGGGCTAGGCAAACTGCTCATTCGTCGGGCGGAGGAGAAGGCGAAGAGTGGCGGCGCACGAATCACCCAGTGCACAATCCGTGTCGGCAACGAGGCCAGCGAGCAAACTTTCCGACGCAGCGGATATCGTGAGGTATGTTGCTTTTTCAACACCGGGAGCAACAATTATGTCGCTGTTTGGCAGAAGGTGCTAAGTCATCGTGTCTGACGGTGGCGTTCAGGTCAGCACGAGTGCACAGACCAAGTAGGACCCACCCAGGCTCACTGAAAAGGCTTCCATCTCGTGGCTGACGCTATACAGGGATAAACACATCCAAAACGGAGATATCCAGGGACTTCGATGACCTCACCTCAAAGTGCAGGGGTGTAGCGTGATGTAGCCTTTTCGAAAAGCCTCCCGGAGAGATTCTGTATGGGGAAAGCTCCGGAAGACCGTACATGACCCTGCACACCTACACGCGGCCATCCAAGCGCGAGTCGAAGTTTTTGTCCTCGTCCGTAACTTTAGTTTTTCGTGGCTGGTTTGGGTATGACGACATATAGTTCTTGGCAGGAATCATCGTTAACAGAGATCTCTGGGTATGATCCGGCTTCCCGATCTGCAGCCGCGATTGCCAAGTTCAAACTGGCGCACGTAGCGATGATTCCACCCGTCGATCTAGCTTTATCGGTATCCTCCCGTTCGTCGATATATAAAGATACCTTAATTAATAGCGTGGCCACGCAACGAGCTGTTGGGCTCGATGGCCCATTGGCCGCCCTGAGCTGAAACCGACGATCCGGACAAAATTTGCCACGTGTTATTTGCTACCAGCCGGTAGTTGTGAGGGAAGATTGAATAATGCAAACAATACTAAACAACTTATGCCGATGACGAAGAGCGATGCCTGAATCATCGAAAGTGTTCGGGTGGCTTGATTGACCTTGAGCTTGAAATGGGCGTCCTTTCCAGCTCCCGTCAGTGGAGCACCGTAAGCGAAATTTCCAACAAAGATGGAAAGGACCAGGCAGCTCCACGCGATTGCCAAATCGATCCGCCAGGATCTGGACATGATAATGCCGGACAACAGGTCCTTCAGAAAGGTGATGCTAATGACCACTGACCCTGTCGCCCACAGGCTTAATTGCTTATTCCACTCGCCTGCGATCTTTACGGCTTCCAAATCGTGGTCAGTTTCAGTCATAACACTAATCGTATGGGTAGATGCGGTAAACACTCCGAGCGGTTTCAATCAGTTCGTTGGGGTCTTTAATACTTTTAACGTTTCTGGACTTGTACATCTTCGCCGTCACAATAGATATGTGCCGGACGTGAGCCTTCCACGTCTCTAGGTCACGCCAAGTCTGTTGAATAACATCTTTGCGCTCTGCGATCATTCCGTCGATAGCTGCTAAAGCCTCCGGGGCTAAATACAGTTGGCTATCCGCAGCGACGTCCAACGCGATCGCCTTGGCTTGGCCGCCTAAGAATTCTAGGTCAAGTTGCTGCATTCCATCCACGGCGAAAGCCTCGACGCGCACTATAGTTGGCGCATCGCTTCCAGTCAACAGCCCGCTGCGCTGCTGTAGCTGCAACTCATACAGGATTGGCTCACAATCTAATTGCCTAGTATCGATATAGGATGCAGGATTTCGCAATCGTTCAATTTGTGGGGCTGCCGAGAGAGCGTCTGTAACGATATAGATGTAGTAGTGATCTCGCCGCGCCATTTCGCGAGCTGCGTTCCACTCGTTGACTGTAAGGTTCACATTTGAGACGACCTTTCCGACGCTGGATTTCACTTCAATAAAAATCTCATTCCCGTCATCGTCGAATGATGTGATGTCCCACCCAAAGTATTCTGCCTCCGGTCCACCGAACCGTGGTCGCCCAGATTCTTGATTACGCCAGTCGGCTTGCGACATGGGATTACCGAAGTCTCGACGAAGCGGTCCGAGCATTCACGCAGCGAAAGCATGGGCAAGCGAAGAGCTTGTTTACGGTCGTCAGAGAACACACCAAAGAATTGGACAGAGAAGAGATCGAATTCGAGCAGGTCGTACAAAATGGTTTAAGTAACGGCCATTTTGCTCTGCTGATAGTCGGTGATCGCATCTTCCCTGGAGCAACGCAATTGGCGAATGTGATTCAGTCAGCACCGCATCTGCAATTCACTCTTGGCTTCGTTGAACTCCATTGCTATCGCCTGAATCGTGACTCCAGCTGGCCGCTCGTCGTTGTACCCCATCTGATCGTCAAGACTAAAGAAATTGACAGGGCCGTGGTCAAGATCGTGTATGAGGGAAGGAAACCTGAGGTTCAAGTCGAGACTCCTGCTGGAACAGAGGCTTCCTCCGGATTTACTTCGCCCTCGGAATTCGTGGCCTCTTTACCGAAGGTGGCGAGCGAAATATTCAGGGCCTATATCGACAAATGGATGAGGGCGGGTTACACCGTCTATTGGGGAACAGTGGGATTCAGTTTGCGGATCAACTGGAAGGGGAAAAAGACAACAATCTTCGATGCCTATCCCTATGCCGCGAGGATCTTTCGAGAGGACATAGCACGACAGCTCGGATTTCCGGACGAGCTTTACGCGAAGTACGTGGGCTCTCTGATGGAATCACCGCTCATAAGTGCCGCGATTGCGTCGCGCAAATCATATCTGCGGATCGACAACATGTCGCCGGAAGATGTTAGTCTGCTGCTCCAATCTACCGATACTCTTGTACGGGGCCTAAACTCGCGTGCCATGGTATAGCCAGTGGCCTGCCGAATTAGCAGAAAGCATTGATCCGACTTTTATTGCTTCAGCTTCCATGGGCAGTCTTTAGCCCAAAGAATTCAACCTTGGGCGGAAGCCAGTTCAACAATTTCACTGTGGCTACCCTGACGTTGGTGACGCGCTCGATCAAGCGAACGATGAACTGCTCGTTTGTCGGATCGTGCTCTGTGAGGCGCTTCAAATTCTCGTCACCATCGCGTCACAAGCCGATTCTCGGTTTTAGCTATCCGTATTCTTAGAAGGACTCTGCACGAGATTTGATATGCCAACGCCCTTTCGTGTTCATGTGGTCAGAACCCGCGTTCCATGCGGGTTTCAGCAATCTTAGCTTGTTCCGAAGATGTCAGATTATGGCACACGAAGGTTTGGTGGGCCCGCTAGGATTCGAACCTAGGACCAACGGATTATGAGTCCGCTGCTCTAACCAGCTGAGCTACGGGCCCGGCCTGGTGGAATCATCTTATAGCGAATCGTTTGCACGGGCAGCAAGTGTTTGCGGTTGCTTCCGGCACATTTCGGCGACAACGCTTCCCGTCCGAAATTGCGCCGGCGCGCCAGCAGGTGCCACCCGCCTCGCATCCAAAAAACACGCTCCCTCAATTCGCAAAAATGATGGGTAACTTTATCAATTCCTTATGCGTCGCGCGATATCCTCCTAAAAATTGCGCCAAGGGGAAATCGCGATTCGATGAATCGGCAGAAGCCGTCTGCATGGACAGGAGTCTTCATCGCGATTCTGACCTTGGTGCTGCTGCCATGCATAGCTGCGTCATCAGCAGCGCAGAGCACGCCCACCTCACCGCAACCGGCCACATCACAACCGGCCCCGTCACAGAATGTAGCCCAAGGGAATTTCTTCAAACGCCTCGCCAACGCCTACAAGCAAGACTGGCACGGAACAGCAGCCAGCGGACCCGCGCCAGCCTTTCGCGGTGATCCCGCTCCGATCAACGGCCCTCCTTTTCCCTTCACCACCTGGCCCATCGGCGGCACCGTCACCATCGGCTATCCCTGGACGCAATCCGGCCCGCTGATGCAGGCAATCTGGAGTGGTGACCACGGGGATTGGTGGAAGAAAAACGGCATCCAAATTTACGGCTGGCTGAATTTCGGCGGCAACTGGAGCACTTCTCACAATGTTTCGAACGGCCAAGCTCTCTGCGGCGTGATGGCGCCTCTCAACTGCAAGTACGGCAACTTCCCGGAATCTTACGATGAGGTCGGGAACTCGATCCAGCCCGACCAGGAAGTGATCTACATCGAACGCCAGCCAGACACGGTGCAAACCGATCACTTCGACTGGGGCTTTCGCATCTCGAACCTGTGGGGCCTGGATTACCGCTTCACCACCGCGAACGGCATCTTCAGCCAGCAACTTTTGAGCAAGAACAAAGAATACGGCGACGATCCGGTGATGTTCTACGCTGATCTATATTTCCCGAATGTAGCGGACGGGATGGATGTGCGCATTGGCCGCTACGTGTCGCTGCCAGATATCGAGGCGCAGCTCGCGCCGAACAACTACACCTACAGCCATTCGCTGCTCTATACCTTCGATTGCTACACCCAGACCGGGATCAACACCACCACCAGGCTCAACGACCACTGGACAATTCAGGTAGGCGTTTCTCCCGGGTGCGAAATCGCGCCGTGGAAGCAATCGGGCAGCCTCGCCAAACTGACGCTGAATGCTTGCGTTCAATATCTGTGGCACCAGAGCCAGGATGACATCTACTTCTGCGCCAACTCGATCAACTCCGGAAAATACGCCTACAACAATTTGAATGCCTACTATTTCACCTGGTATCACAAGATCAATACGACGTGGCACACCGCGACGGAAAGTTGGTATCAATACGAACGCGACACTCCCAATCTGAATAATCCCAACGTGGGACTGATCGGCAGCACCGTGCCCGATCCCATCCTGATATTCGGTGCGAATGGCGCGCGCTGCAATAACACCGCGGAGATCACCTGTTTCGCTCCCGAATGGGCCATGGTCAATTACCTGGAAGAACAGCTCGGCCCACACGACTACATTTCCGTTCGCAACGAAGTGTTCGACGATATTCGCGGCCAGCGCACAGGAACCAAAGGCTGGTATACCGAACATCTTTTCGGCTGGGGTCACTGGATCGGCACCACCATCCTGTTGCGCCCAGAGGTCCGCTGGGAACACATCTACAACCCCAACCTGGGATTGACCGCGCCGCCTCCCGGTACAAAAAATGAGCTTCCCGGCGCGTATGACAACGGTCTGCGCCACAGCCAGCTCACCCTTGCCAGCGACATCATCTGGTTTTTCTAAGCCCGCAACCGGCCGGCAAATTTAATATGTTGCGACGTGGAGCGCCTACGCGAAGCAGGCTTATAATGCGCGTGGCGCGACCGTCGGTGAACGCCGCGCGAGAAAAGTGGACGAGGGGGCGATGGCTCGACTGGATTCTCCGCGGGTGATCAACATCGAGGATTTGCGCCGGCTGGCCCGCAAGCGACTGCCGCGCGCGGTGTTTGATTACGTGGACGGCGGCGCGGGAGACGAAGTGACGCTGCGGGAAAACTGCCGCGCATTTCAGGAAGTGGCTCTGCGCCCGCGCCACGCCGTAGCTCTCGAGAAGTGCGATTCGCGCACTCGCGTCCTGGGCCATGAGATTTCTTTTCCCGCGATTTTGGCGCCGATCGGTTACAGCCGCCTGTTGCATCCCGACGGTGAACTGGCCGCCGCGCGCGCCGCCGGAGAGTTCGGCACCGCGTTCGTCCTCTCGACGGTTTCAGGGCACAAGCTCGAGAAGGCCAGAACCGCTTCCACCGGCCCCGTCTGGTACCAGTTGTACATGATGGGCGGGCGCGAGGTCGCGGAAGCCGCGATCGAACGCGCGCGCGTAGCCGGATATTCCGCGCTGGTGATTACGATTGATACCGCGATTGCCGGCATGCGCGAGCGCGACGTGCGCAACGGCGTGAAAGAATTGCTGGGCAATTCGTTGCTCGCGAAAATTCCCTTCGTTCCCAATGTGCTGCTGCATCCGCGATGGCTAGCCGCGTTCTTGCTCGATGGCGGCGTCCCGCGCTTGGAAAATGTCGTCACGCGCAACGCCGGCCCACTGAAGATGACGCACGTGGCTGCAGCGCTGGCACAAGCAGTGGTCACTTGGGAGGATTTGCGCTGGCTGCGCAAACTTTGGCCCGGCCCGCTGGTAGTGAAGGGCGTGCTCACCGCTGAAGACGCGCGCCGCGCGATTGACGGCGGCGCCGACGGAATCGTGGTATCGAATCACGGCGGCCGGCAACTCGACACTGTGTCGGCTGCGCTGCGCGCCCTGCCGGAAGTCGTCGCAGCCGTTAACGGGCAGGCGGAAGTATTGATGGATGGCGGCGTGCGCCGCGGCACCGACATCGTGAAAGCCATTTGCATGGGAGCGCAGGCCGTGCTGTTGGGGCGCGCATACGCGTACGGCCTCGGCGCCGCAGGACATGCTGGCGTGGTACGGGCGCTGGAAATTTTGCGCGACGATTTCGAACGCGTGCTCCGGCTGATGGGCTGCGCGTCCGTGGCCGAGCTGAATCCGTCGCTAGTGCATGTCCCGGAAGCGTGGCGCGCAAATTCACGCGCCCGCGAATCGGAGCCAGCCCGGAAACAATGACGCGACGTTGACGACCCAGTTCGAACAGCAGCAGCCTGCCTCAGAATTGTCGCCAATCCGTTCAAAGTCGCATTCCTTAGTTGACGCCGTAGCGTCGCGTGTGCTAAATCCCCTTATCCGGTAAACGTTTACCCGCAACTCGGATCATGTGGAGCTTCGCGGCGCTCGCAATGCCTCATCGCGCGTCCAAGTTCCTCATTCGATACTTTGCACGGTCCGCACTCAAGTAATTGTGCCGGTAGGTGTTAGTCTTTGCTTTCAGGCTGCGCAACGCAGCGTCTAAATAGCCGGGTCACCCGGCCGCGCAAACACAGGCGGAAAAAGAATGATGAATCTCGGCATGGCGATGTTCACCGGAGATCGCTTGGTGCACTTGGCGCCGGTGGACCTGGTGATCGTGGTCTTTTATTTCGTGCTGGTACTGGCCATCGGCTTCTACTTGAAGGGCCGCTCAAACACGGGCGAAGATTTCTTCCTCGCCGGCCGCGAAATGACGGCGTGGATCGCCGGCCTCAGCTTCCTTTCCGCAAACCTGGGGGCCCTCGAGCTGATGGGTTGGGCCGCCGCGTCCTATCAATACGGCATTCTCGCGGCACACTGGTACTGGATCGGCGCGATACCGGCCATGTTGTTCCTTGGCCTGGTGATGATGCCATTCTATTACATTTCCAAGACGCACTCGGTCCCCGGATATTTGAAATTGCGGTTCGGCGAGGCGAGCCGCGCGCTTTCCGCGATTTGTTTCGCGTTCATGACCGTGCTGATGAGCGGCATCAACATGTACGCGATGGCGCTGGTGATGAAAGTCGTCCTAGGCTGGGACATCAATTTCAGCATCTGGGTTTCCTCCCTCACCGTAGCGGTCTATGTGACGCTCGGCGGCCTGCGCTCCGCAATCTTCAACGAGGTGTTGCAGTTCATCCTGATTTGGGCCGGCGCATTGGTGATACCGGTTATGGGATTGATCGAAGCGGGCGGCTGGAAAGCCCTGCAGCTCAAAGTCGCGGCGAACGCTTCCGTCGAATACACGCATCTGTGGTCCACGCTCGGCTCATTCAAAGACAACCCGATGGGCATTCACTGGACGGGCATCGTCTTCGGCCTGGGCTTCGTCATTTCGTTTGCTTATTGGACGACGGACTTCCTCGTCGTGCAGCGCGTGCTGGCCGCGAAAGACCTGCGCGCCGCGAAAATGGCTCCCATCATCGGTGCGGCGTTCAAAATGTTCGTGCCCTTCATCGTGATTCTCCCCGGCCTGCTGGGCCTCGCCGTGCTGCCGATGAAGCTCACAGGCGAAGCTGTCGCAGTTGCGACCGGAGGTCATAGTTACAACGAAGTACTGCCCCTAATGCTCGCGCGCTATTGCGGACCTGGATTGCTGGGTCTCGGAATCACCGCACTGATCGCCGGCTTCATGTCTGGCATGGCTGGCAATGTAAGCGCGTTCTCCACAGTCTGGACCTACGATATCTACAAAGCCCTGATCAAGAAGAACTCCACAGACGCGCATTACGTGCTGATGGGCCGCTGGTCCACAATTCTGGGTGTGCTGATCAGCATCGGCACTGCGTACCTGGTGATGTCGTTCCTTAGCATCATGGATTACGTGCAAGCACTTTTCAGTTTCTTCGTCGCGCCGCTGTTCGGTACCGTGATTCTGGGTATGCTGTGGAAACGCGCCACCGCAGCGGGTGGCTTCTGGGGCTTGCTGGCTGGCACAGTCTCGTCGGTGGGAATGTGGGCGTGGGTGAAATTCGATCCCACAGCGCTGCGTTACGTGGCGCTCTCCAGCGACGCGAAAGACATGGCGGAAAATATGTACCGCGGCCTGTGGTCGTGGATCATCTGCGTCGTCGTCACCGTAGTAGTCAGCATGGTCACGAAACCCAAGCCCGAAAGTGAATTGGTGGGTCTGGTCTATGGCGCTACGGAAATTCCCACCGAAGCGCAAGTTCCGCTGTACCACAAGCCCGCATTCTGGGCCGTGGTCGTAGCGATTGTGTTCATCGCACTCAATGTTATGTTCTGGTGAGGCCGATGCGATCTGACGGTACGATTTCAATCTGGTTCTTCATAGGCATTTCGCTGCTGGTCAATGGCGTGCTGATTTTTGGCGCCGGGCTCTATCAGATTTCCCGTCCGCCCGCAGTCAAAGTGGTCCTCTACGACTTGCACGCCAGCGTATGGTGGGGCGGAGTCCTGACGATCGTCGGATTGCTCTACTGCATCTTCTACAACCCCAAGCGCGCTTAATTTTAGCGTGCGATTGCATCGGCTTTGCCGCCGCCGGCACGTGCGATGGCAAATGATCTGCCCTCGTACTTTTTCGCTCCTGGCGTGGCAATTCCTCACACTGCATCAGCACGCCGCGTAGTAAAGTAACACCCGGATATTTTCACGCACTCGTTCTGCAAATTCAGACTTCGAAGGATGGCGGATGGCGATTCTTGTCGCAGGAGGAGCCGGCTACATCGGCAGCGTAACCGTGGAGCTACTGCGCGCTGCAGGCGAGCGCGTGGTAGTGCTCGACAATCTGGTGCGCGGCCACCGCCCGGCGCTGGATGCGGACATCCCGTTTTATCAAGGGAAAATCGGCGACCGCGCTTTGTTGCAGCGCATCGCCGCCGAACGCCAGCTTGAATCCTGCATCCATTTCGCCGCAGTGGCCTACGTCGGCGAATCCGTGAAGGACCCCGCCTGGTATTACGAGAACAACGTCGAGCAGGGCATCGCCATGATGAGCACGCTGCTCCACGTCGGAGTGCGCCGCGTGGTCTTTTCTTCCACCGCCGCTACCTACGGTGATGCTCAGCACAATCCCATAACGGAAAACGAACCGCAGTGGCCCGTGAATCCCTACGGCTGGTCGAAGTTATTTATGGAACGCCTGCTGTATTCCTTCGACGTAGCCTATGGGCTGAAATTCGTTTCCTTGCGCTACTTCAATGCCGCAGGCGCCACCGAAAAATGCGGCGAGCACCACGAGCCGGAAGCGCATCTGATCCCGAATATTCTTCTAGCCGCAGCGAAACAGCCGCCGGAAGTCGCGGTGTTTGGAAACAATTATCCCACGCCCGATGGCACGCCCATTCGCGATTACGTTCACGTGGTGGATCTGGCCGATGCGCACATTCGCGCGCTGGGCCATTTGCGCCGCGGCGGCGCATCCGATTTCCTGAATCTCGGCACCGGCCACGGCTATTCCGTGCTGGAAGTCATCGAAGCCGCGCGCCAGGTTACTGGGCGCGAAATTCGCGCTCGCGTCGAGCCGCCCCGCGCCGGCGATCCGCCGCGTCTGGTGGCCGATCCCACAAAATCAAAATCCGTTCTCGGTTGGGTCCCCACGAAATCCGATCTGCACACGATCATTGGCTCGGCCTGGCGCTGGCACCAGCGCCACCCCCGCGGTTATGATTCGTAGCAACAAGCTGCAACGATACGCATAAGGCCGACGCGTCCGAAATGAGATGGTGCTGCGCTATTTTCAAATGTGTTGCTGAGTCTTGCGATAAGCGTAGATGAAGTGCGTGACCTTCGGGTTCGCGTCAAAGCGGTCAACATCTTCCTCGATCGCGCGGTCGGCCATAATCACACGCTCGTGTTGACGGAGGTGCTCTGCCCAGGATTCCACGATGAAGGTCTCCACGTAGTGCGTTAGGCGTTCCGTGTCGCGATAAATACCCCAGCGATACGCGCCATCGCGCCGGCGCACCCGCGATAATTTCTGAAGAGCGGCGAGAAATTCCTCCGCTTGGTTCGCTTCGATTTCGTATGCCACCGTAACCAACACGGGCCCCTGGTCGAGGCCCACCTCACCGGCAAAAATCGGTTTGGGCCAATGATTCCAGGCTTCCAAATCGATCGCTGCATTGGGCAGCCGGGAAATCAAAATCAGCAGCGGGGAAGCGGCCGTGCCGATAGCCGCGGCCAGCAAAGAAAAATGTGTCCCCTCGTGCGCTGCGACATATCCCCAAAACGCGCTGCCGCCCGTCCACATCCCCATGTAGACGAGCATAAAAACCGACATGGCCCGCGCGAGGACCCAATTGGGCGCAAGATTTTGCATCAACGTACTGATCAGAGACATGACGATGGTCCACGCGGCCCCGCCAAGCAGAACCGCGAAGCACAGCAGCGCAACCGACTTGAATGCGGCTACGCCCCCCAAAGTTAGCGCAAAAACCGTGGTGCCAAGAGCCAACATGGCGTCATTGGAGAGAGTTGATCGCGTTCGCTGCAGCGCCATTGCTCCCAACACGGCGCCGCCGCCGAAGGCAGTGAGAAGCAATCCATAAAATGTAGCGCTCGGGCGCAGTGCGTGCGCCACGATTGGCAGTAGCGCCCAGAACGCGCTGGCGAAGAACATGATCACGCCAATGCGGCCGAGCACGGTCAAAATTTCGGGCGCGTTTAGCGTCCAACGGATTGCAGCGCGTATCGCGCCTGTAACATTTTCTCGCAGGATGCCTTGCGTTTGCAGCGGCCGTTTCCATCGCGCGATCGCCCAGATAACCACCAGAAACGAAAGGGCGTTCAACGTAAACGCGGTGGCCACACCGGACACCGCAATCAAAAATCCGCCAAGCGCAGGTCCCACCGCGCGCGCCAGATTGAACTCGATACCATTCAGCGCGATGGCCGGCATTAATTCTTCTTGCGGCACAAGTTCCGTCAGAACAGCTCGCCATGGTGGTGATTCAAACGCATCTCCAACCGATAGCGCAAAGGTTAAGAAGAGCAGCAGCCACGGAGAAATCAAGTGGAAAACGGCAAGCACCGCGAGCAGCGCGGCCATGGAAAACATCCAGACTTCCGTGGTCAGTATCACCTTGCGCCGATCGAAGATATCGCCCACCGCTCCGGCCGGCAGCGCCAGCAGAAAGAACGGCAGGGCCGAAGCCGTTTGAGTGAGAGCCACGAGCAGCGGACCCGCTCCCTTCGATACCATCAGCCATGCGGCGCCCACGCCTTGCATGAATGCGCCGATGTCCGAGACGAACCCGGCGATCAAGATATTGCGGAAGATGGGTACCCGCAAAGGCCGCCACGTACTAAAAGCTGTGGAGGTCTCGCTAAGTTGGGATGGTTCCGCTTGCGTGGGAAATTCGCGTGCCTCGCGCGGCTGCTGCTGTTCGCCCATTACTGTGTTTATACCATCAACTCGTAGAAGCCAGGTCTGTAGCAGCGGGCTGGGCTTTGCCCGATCACGATGAGCTGGTCGGCCTAATTCGCGGGCTTCACCGATTCCAGCACGCCAAAAAATCCTTCGGCCAGCGTTGGGTGGATGTACACCGCGCCTTTCAGCACGGTGTAGGGCGCGTCCGCCAGAATCATCGCGCCCAAGATTTGCACCGTCTCGCCGCCCTCGCTGCCCAGAATTGCAGCTCCCAGGATGCGGTCGCTCTGCGCGTCCACGATGATTTTCATCAGGCCCGCGGTTTCGTCGCGTTCAATTGCGCGCGCCACGCTGGACATCGGGTACGTGCCCATCTTGAATTTCCGGCCGGAGGCGCGCGCTTCGGTTTCAGTGATGCCCACGCGCCCCAGTGGGGGGTCGGTGAAAAGCGCATATGGCAAATAGCGGTTTTCGATGCTGAGATTTTTCCCTTCGATTATGTTCGCGTACGCAATCTGATAATCATTGTAGGAAATGTGCGTGAACGCCGGGCCGCCTTTCACGTCGCCCAGCGCCCAAATGCCTGAAACATTCGTTTCCATCCGACCGTTCACCTTGATGTAACCGCGTGCATCCGTTAAAACACCCGCCGCTTCCAGTCCCAGATCGTCCGTATTGGGCCGTCGTCCCGTTGCGACGAGCAAGTGTGAGCCTTGCAACGTCTCGCTAGCTCCACCAGATTCCAAGGTCAAATCAGTCGTGCCATTGCGATTCTCCACGCGCTTCGTCTCCACATTCATCCGCAGCACGATTCCTTCCGCTTCCAGCGCTGTTTGCAGCGCCGAAACAATGTCCGGATCCTCGCGCGGCAGAACGCGTTCGCGATTGTGAATAATCGTCACGCGGCTGCCGAACCGGCGGAACATCTGTCCAAATTCCAATCCGATGTAGCCGCCGCCGAGCACCAGCAAATGTTCCGGCACCGTTTGCAGCTCAATAATCGTGGCATTGGTCAGAAATGGAATGCTGTCCAGTCCGGGAATGTGGGGGATCGCGGGCCGCGTCCCGGTATTGATGAAAATTTTCTCGCTCTCGAAAACTTCCGCGCCCACCTGCACCTGGTGTGGCGCGATAAATCTCGCTGGTCCACGGACCAGCTTTATACTAGGTCGGTCATCGATGCGTTTTTGTATGCTCTTGTGGGCATTTTCCACCACGCGATTCTTGCGGTCCATCACGGCCGGCATGTCCACGGAGACGTCGCTCGCCCGCACTCCCCATCGCGCCGCGTCACGCGCGTAATGCGCTACCTGCGCCGACGCCACCATTGTTTTCGTGGGCGTGCAGCCGGTATTAATGCAAGAGCCGCCCAATTCCCCGCGTTCGATCAGCGCAACTTTCCATCCCAAATCGGCCAGCGCGAACGAAAGTGGTTTGCCCGCCTGCCCGGTGCCGATCACGATGGCGTCGAATTTCATTCCGCTCCCTCCTTGCCGCCCGAATAATTACGCGCCCAAGTGTACCCAAAATTTCGCAATGCGCGCAGCTCTCGCACACGAACCGCAGCCGCTTGCATGGCCGCGCTATCGCGCCCCGGCGTCCTGTTCGCCGCAACCAAGCCCAGGAAACTCCCGCAAAAAATGCGTCCCGATTTTCGCGTCTCCAAATTAGAATCGACTATATGGCCAGGGGATGGGAAAGCAAGGCAGTAGAGGGTCAGGTCCAGGAATTTCAGTCGAGAGAGGACCGCAAGAACAAGAAGCAGGTCTCGCAGGACCAGCTGGAAAATCGCCGCAAGCGAGGCGTGCTGATGCTATCGCGCGCGCGTGTCGAAAAACAATTGCAAGCCAGCCAGGGCCCACGTTACCGCGAACAACTGGAGCGCGCGCTCGCCGATCTCGATGCACAGCTAGCGCAACTTCCCACCGACACGAAGTAAACCGCGCGCTCCCCGATAATCCTCGCCCTTTCAGGCTAGCCTCTTGTGGAGCGCCCTCCGCGCCACGATACTAGTGGAAAGAGGATCTCAGCGATGCCGCAAGAAAATCCAGCTTCCGAAACGATCACTACGCGCTGCTGCCTGGTAGGAGGCGGTCCCGCGGGAATGATGTGCGGCTTCTTGCTCGCTCGCGCCGGAATTGACGTGGTGGTGCTGGAAAAGCACGCCGATTTCCTGCGCGATTTTCGCGGCGATACCGTTCATCCCTCGACCCTCGAGCTGATGTACGAACTGGGAGTCCTGGAAGATTTTCTGCGCCGCCCGCATCAGGAACTTTCGCAGATCGGCGCACAAGTTGACGACTTCATCGTCACCGTCGGGGATTTTTCTCATCTTTCCACGCACTGCAAATTTGTCGGCCTGATGCCCCAGTGGGAATTCCTGAATTTCATCGCAGAAAAAGCCAAAGCCTGTCCCGGATTTCACCTTCGCATGGAAACGGAAGTCACCGATTTGCTGTGCGAGAAAGGTCGCGTTGCAGGTGTCCGCGCCAAATCACAAAACGGTGCCGTGG
The DNA here is from genome assembly GCA_963710845.1 of uncultured Acidobacteriota bacterium. GTDB lineage: Bacteria > Acidobacteriota > Terriglobia > Acidiferrales > UBA7541 > Palsa-295. Next base: position 42,585 of record CAVQBU010000003.1, read on the forward strand.
AAGTACGCGCCGATCTGACCATCGGCGCTGACGGCCGCCGTTCGATCGTTCGCGAAAAGGCCGGCTTCGACGTGCTCGATCTCGGCGCGCCGATTGACGTGCTCTGGATGCGCGTCACGCGCGAGCCAAACGATCCAAATCAAACGCTCGGCCGTTTCAGGGCGGGGAAGATCCTCGTAACGCTCGACCGCGACGAATACTGGCAGTGCGCCTACGTAATCCCGAAAGGCGGGTTCGACGCCATTCGCGAAAAAGGACTCGCGAGTTTTCAGCAGGAAATCGCCAGCGTCGCGCCATTCTTGCGGGAACGCCTCGCAGAATTAAAGGACTGGAACGACGTCAAGCTGCTTTCGGTCGCCGTGGATCGTTTGCGCCAGTGGTCGCGCTCCGGGCTTCTCTGCATCGGCGATTCCGCGCACGCGATGTCTCCGATCGGCGGAGTGGGCATCAATCTAGCGATTCAAGATGCAGTCGCCGCCGCAAACGAACTCGCCGCGCCGCTCGCAAAAGGCTCAGTCAGCGATGACCATCTCCGCAATATCCAAAGCCGGCGCGAATTTCCCACGCGCGTCACTCAAGACTTCCAGGTCTTCGTGCACAAACGCTTCATCGGTCCGGCGATGCGCAACGCCCAGCCGATCAGCCGCCTGCCGTTTGCGCTAAAGCTGCTGCAAATGTTCCCGATTTTGCGCCGCATTCCGGCGCGGCTGGTAGGAATGGGAGTTCGGCCGGAGCATGTGCACACGCCGGACACGAAACTGCAATTCACTCGGCAAAGCTAAAGAAGTTTGAGACGCGCAAAAAGTTGAAGTAGTTGGAAACCGCAGCTAATCGCGCGGCCTGCCCGGATCAGGATCCTCAACGAACACCACGCCCACGCCATTTTGATTTTTTTCGCGACCCAGTTCGAAGTGCACCACCGTCCCGCGCAACGTCATCACGCTGGAAACCGTGGGATCGCTCGAAGCCTCAATCACCACGCGCACTTCAGACTGCAGCCGCGGCCGGCTATGCAGCGCCAGATAGGCTCCCTGCAAACTGATATCGCGCACCGTGGCTTTTTCCTCGAAGGGCTTGCCGTCCTCGGTCTGCCCACTGATGATCGCCGAAAAACGCAGCCGCCTCCGAATTCCCGTCCGCGTTTCCTTCATCTCCACGGCCACGCCGCGTTCGCTCAAGTTGATGGACATGCCTTCGGTAGCCGCCCACGTCGCCGGAAATTCCTGGCGCGCCGCCGAAAGGAATCCGTCCACCACTTTGTCCGGCGAATCCGGATCGTGATGGAACAAAACCAAATTTCGCACCTTGGCCTCGCGCGCGATCTTCACTCCCTCCAGCCAGCTGGAATGGCCCCAGCCCTTGCGGTCTGAAGACAGCTGTTCCGGAGAATATTGCGCGTCGTAAATCAGCACGTCCGCGCCCCGCGCCAGCTGCTGAAGATTCTGATCGCAGGTTGGATTCCCCGGCTCATTGTCGGTCGCATAAACAATCGAGCCGCCGGTCGTTTCGATCCGGTATCCCAAACACCCCTGCGGATGATTCAAATATCGCGCCGTAATATGCGTGCCGTGTACCTCCCACGATTCGGCGTCGGCCACTTCGCGAAAATCCCGCGCCGCGGTCATCATGGTCACGTCCACTGGAAAATAAGGGCTGGCGAGCTGCGCCGCAAACACCTGCTCCAGGCTATTCGGTCCCAGATATTTCGATTGGAAACTATAAAAATGGAAGCGATTCTGGGATTCGAAGAACGGATGGAAAAACGGGATGCCCTGGATGTGGTCCCAATGGTAATGCGTCACCAGGATGTGCGCCTCGATGCCCATCCCGCGCTGCTTTTCCGTCAGATGGTTGCCCAGCGTGCGCAACCCCGTGCCGCAATCCAGAATAAACTTGGTTCCGTCCGGCGCGGTCAGTTCCAGGCAAGGCGTGTTCCCGCCGTAGCGCCATGTGTCGCGCTCGAGCGTCGGGGTCGAACCGCGCACACCCCAAAACACAAGTTTGGCAGATTGGTGCGTCATCGCCGGGCGGTCAGCGACGCTGCGCGCCTGCGCCCCCTCTGAGAGTTGAGGTTCACGAAACTGAGCCATGGTAGGCGGGTGCGCCGCGGTAAGTCAATTGCGTTTCGCCCGCAGCGTTCGTTCCCGGCGATCATCGCAACCCGCGCTGTTATTGACCATGGAACTGCCGAGATTCCACACTGTAAGGCGAAGCAAATCGCGGTTAGAATCGAGCCGATGCACCAGGAAGCCCAAAAAGCGGCCGGCCATTCTCACGACGGCCATAGCCACGGCCACGATCACGCCCATGACCACGATCATAGCCACAGCCACGGCCTGGGCGACCATTCGCACGTTTCACTTCCCGCCGAGGGCATGACCTTAGCGTTGGGCGCCGCCGTCGTCGCCACCTTCGCATTGGTCGCCGTCGAACTGGTAGCGGGTTACGCCGGCCATTCCATCGCCCTAGTAAGCGACGCAGTTCACAATCTCACCGACGTCCCCACTCTGGTGCTCTCCTGGCTTGCGATGCGCTGGGCCGCGAAGCCTCCAACGCCGCAAAAAACCTACGGCTACCATCGCGCCGGAATCCTAGCGGCATTCGTCAACGCGATGCTCCTCACGCTCGTCTCGCTCGGCCTGATCTACGAATCAGTCCTGCGCCTGCGGACCCCAGTGGAAGTGAAAACCGGTCTCATGCTGTGGGTCTCCGTCTTCGCGCTACTGATCAATGGCAGCATCACCCTCGCGCTGCACAGCGGCCGCCGCGACCTGAATTTGCGCAGCGTTTGGATTCACAATTTGGGTGATGCGCTGTCGAACGTCGCGATCGTGGTCGGCGCGCTCGCCATCCGCTACACCGGCAGCACCTGGGCGGACCCCGTCATCGGCATTGCCATCGGCGCGATGGTTCTGTGGTCCGGCATTGGCATCCTGCGCGAAAGCACGCACATCCTGCTCGAAGGCCTGCCGCGCAGCATTTCCCTGGAAGCGGTCGCGCGCGCCATGTTGCGGATCGAAGGCGTGCAGGAAGTCCACGACATTCACATCTGGACGCTGGGCACCGCTCTCAACGCGCTCTCCTGCCACATCTGTATTCCAGACATGCACATGGAAGAAAGCGAAAAGGTCCTGGCGAAAGTCCACGAAGTTCTCGACCACGATTTTCAGATCACCCACACCACGATCCAGTTCGAGCGCGCCGGCCTCCCCGCCGACGCCGGCCTCTACATGCCCGAACCAATCCGCCGCTCCGAAAGTTAAACAAAGCGGTTTTCGTAGCGCCGGAGTCTCGCCGGCTTTTAGCATTTGATTTTGTAGCGGCCGGTCACGCATTTTGAGACCGCGCAGCCGTCACAGTTGGTTTGAAGCTCGACAAATTGTGTATTTCGTAGCTTTGCTTAGGGGAATGGCCGCGTCCAGGCGCGACTCAAGAATGCTACAGAGGAAGCTGCATCGGTGTCCCGCGCTCTTGGTTCACTCGTTGCGTCGCATCCGCATCGAGAATTTCCGCCGATATGCTGAGGCGCCGGCCTTCCGGCGTGATGTAAATAACATTGCCTTGCGTCATCGTGAACGCTACCGCGTCCAGCCGGCTGCCATCGCGCAGCACCAGCGTGAGCGTGCCCACATCTGGCAACGGCTCCTGCTCCTCGGCCGCGCGCTGCTCCGTTGCAGACACACCCACACTCACTTCGCCGCGCGCTCCATCGCGATTCTCAACGCGATCGCGTCCGCGGTCCTCGTCGGCCCTGGCCTGCTGATCGTCCGTCGCGACCTGCTGGTCATCGCCCTGCTGATCATCTGGTTCCACAGCTTCCTGCGGCTGCTCCACTGCCGCTTCGCCTGGCGCTGCGTAATAATATCCGCCGACTCCGAGGAGGTAAATTACCCGAGGCGTGCCACCTGGCGAAGTAACCGGCGGCGGGTTATGCCGAGGTCCCAATGGCGTGCCAATCGGTTTGAAAACTCTGTTGCCTGCGTTCTGGCCTCGCCCCGTTGAAGAAGACAATCCCGCATGCCGGGAAGGCGCATCGGTGCCATAAACAGTCGCATGCGCTCGGACGGAAGAGTTGCCAACCGGAACCGCAGCAGGAACCGCTGAAGAAGACGCGCGCACAACGCTGGCAGCGTGCGGCGCGCCAGCAGAGACGGCGGCAAGATAGCCTCCGGCAGCAACAAAACCGCCGGACGCTCCGCGCTGCGGCATGGCGACAGACGGCGTCGCCAGCCCCAGCACTGCAACCAATCCGATCAGCAACCGCGGTTTCATCATTCTCTCCGCCGCGCCCTACCCATATGACGCCGCAAAACCCCCGCCGGTTGCCGTTACTTTACCATTATCCACTGCGCGCGTAGTCTTCTACTTTCGCACAGCGGCCGGGCACTTATACCCGCTCTCCGGTGTCTATGGCCTAAGCCGCTGGGACTCACCGGCAATCTCTGCGGCGCCCTGCCCGGAAATTGGGCTTGGCTTTTCCCTGCACCCCGGATGTGCTATAAACGTGCGTCCGAAGGACTACTAGAAATGGGACAGCCGGAAGCCGTAGTTCCGAAGGCGCAAGCAGCGGAGCCGGAAATCAGCAATCGCGGGGCGCAGCCGGAGCCTTCTCAGTATTGTCCGCGTTGTTCGGCCCGGCTGGAGCAGCGCAGCTGCAAAATGATCTGCGCGTCTTGCGGTTATTACATGTCCTGCTCGGATTTTTACTGAAGAGAAAGATCGCCGCCCCCGGGCAGTGACTTCTCGGCTCTACCGATTCCAAATAAGATTTCGAATTTTCCAGGAGGCGCGAACGTGGCACTCAGAATGGTTGACAACGAAGTGAATGGCGTAACGGTGCTGGAGATCGAAGGGCGCATCGTGCTGGGCGAAGAAAGCAATGCCTTCCGTGAGAAGGTCAAGAGCCTGCTCGCCGCCGGCAAGAAGCAGATTGTGTTGAACCTCGCGCAGGTTGGATACATTGACAGCGCCGGCCTCGGCACATTGGTAGCCACTTTCCACAGCGCACGGTCGCAGGGCGCCGTTCTGAAGCTGGCCAACCTCGGCTCGAAGTTCAAGGAAGTTCTGCAGGTCACCAAGCTGATGACCGTATTCGACACCTACGATAACGAAGCAGCCGCCGTGGCCAGCTTCGCCAAGTAAATTTTCGTTCGGCCGGTAGGGGCGCTGCTTGCTGCGCCCCTGCTTGGCTAGCCTGCAGACTTCACGCCTTGCCGTAGGAATTTCTCGCCGTCATTCTAAGCGAGGCGAAAAATCTCTCTTCGACTCATCCACGCCGAGGTTCGCGCCCTTCCGATCAACATGCATTCGAAATCACTTGCCGCTGCGCGCGTCCGCTTGCCCAGTAACGTGCCCTTCCACCTGATAAATTGCGATGCCGCTCAATAATTTGGGATAGAAGTCCGTAGACTTCTGCGGCAGCACATCGCCTCCCAGCGCAATATCCGCCACCTGCTGCACTCGCACCGGATTCAGCAAACAGGCCAGCTGCGCCTCACCGCGATCCACCGCTGCAAGCGCCGCATCCATCTCGCGCTCATACCCCACATTCTTTTCCGCCGCCACAGCCTCCGCGCCAATCCCCAGCCCCTTTTCCAATATCAGCCGGTGCAGCAACACCACGTCCAGCCCGCGCTGCGCCTCCGATACATCCGGCAGCATCGCTTCCAGGTCTGCATCGCGCCGCAGCAAAAACACATAGAACGCGCCGCCGCCCGGATAAACACCAATCGCACGCCGCCCGTGATTCGTTCCCTCGAAATCCTTACGGAATTCAGCGTAAGCGCTGGCACGTTCCTCCGGATTCTGAAACGGGTAGGAATACCAATCGAAAGCCTGTGCCACGTTCGCGCGGAACTTGTCGAAATCAAAATTCGCGACGTTGCGGATCAACCGATGCGTCGGCAGGATCGTCAAGCCCTTGGAGTGGGTATTGACGAACGTCATCATTGCAAATTCCGCCGCCGCGTAAGGATCATTCACGCCGGCAGCCGCGCGGGATTCATTGCGGAAATTTAGGGCCGTCTCATAACGGTGATGCCCGTCCGCGATGATCAGCTTTTTATCCGCCATCGCGCTCTGAATTCTGCGAATCGTCGCCACGTCCGCCACCGGCCACAGCCGGTGCGTCACCCCAAATTCGTCATGCAGTTCCTGCGGCGCCGATTTCTGCGCTGTTTCTTCCAGCAAGTTATCGATCAGCCGCGCCGGATCGTTGTACAGCATGAATAACTGCCCCGTCTGCGCGTGCGTGTGCCGTAGCAGCTCGATGCGGTCCGCTTTCGGCGCGGAAAGCGTGCGTTCGTGCCGGAACACTACATGCGCGTCGTAATCTTCCACCCGCCCCAGCGCGATGAACCCGATGCGCGTTTTGTGCGTGTGCGTTCCCGGCACCAGATATTCCTGCGAATAAATGTAAATTCCCGGCGCCGCGTCCTGCGCCAGAATCTTCTCCGCAATCCATTCGCGGACCTTCTGCCCCGCGCGCGTGTACACATTGTTTTCCGGCGAATCGCTCGCCGCTGTGCGCCCCTTCTCGATCGCAATCAAATTGTAAGGGCTTGCGGCGTAATACTGCTCCTGCATCGCCGGCGTAATCTTGTCGTAAGGCTGCGTGAGGACTTTCTCCAGCGGCACGCGGTTCGTATCGTAGCGAAAGGCGCGAAAGGGTTGAATTTCAGCCATGTGGGCCTCGGGTGACGGTTTCAGGAACTTGAGAAACCCTGATTGTAGCAGCCGCCGCACCACAAACCAAAAGCCGCGGTTTTCATCAAGAGGCGTCGTGCAAACCCGCGCTAAATTTCCAGTTCAGCGATTTGCTTTAACAAACGGACCAATGTGGAGGCCTGTGCGGGCGTCAATTCCTTACGAAGTTTATCTTCCGCCGCTCGACGTTCTTTGATCAGACCCTCGCGGTACTTATTCCCTTTAGCAGTGAGCTGCACCAGTAGCGCCCTTCCAGTATCAGCCTTCCGCTCGGAAAGCAGTCCTTCGTGAATCATTGTCTTGATGGCGCGGTGTACCACGGTGCGGTCAAATCCCAGCATCGTCGCGATCTGATTTTGATTTAGCGCCGCGCCGCCGCGCAGCGTGGACATGATGAAGCCGCGCGTCTGCGAGCATTTCGTCTTTTGCTCCAGTCTTTTGCCGATCGCAAAATACGCCGAAGCCAGATGGACCAATACTGAATCCTTCAGAATTTCCTGCGGTATAAGTTTTTTATCAACAATGATCATACGATCCGCACCGTCTCTTCCAGCGGCCTGCGCCACTGCGGCTGGTCCACATGCCGCGCCGATTTTTTTCCGATGGCGATGACCATCACAATCTCATGATTCTTCCCCGAAAGCCCCAGCAATTTCCCCAGCCGTCGCCCGTCAAACCCTTCCATCGGACACGTATTCAAACCCAGTGCTTCCGCCGCAATCATCAGGTTCTGGCAAGCTAGAGACGCGCTCTTCGTTGCCCACTTAAACATGCCTTGTCGCGCGAGTGGGAGCGTCCCCATCGTCTTCCACAAATGCACCACGTGCAGAATTGTCCACTTCAAAAGCCCGAACACGCCAAACCACCCCTGAACGAAAAACCATTTCCCAAATTTGGCCCGCTGCTCATACTCCGCGATTTTCTTTGGCGAGAAGCCCGCGCTGCGCATCCACGCCAGTTCGCTTTCACTGGTGGATTTCCAGGATCCGATATCCGCCACAGCAACGATCAATGCCGAGGCCGTCGCTGCAGGACTCTGACCGAAGCAAAGCCGCGCCGCCTCGTTCCTCATTTCTGGCGTCTCCACCCAATAGAACCGGTAGGGCTGGATGTTGAAGCTCGAAGGCGCCACTCGCGCTGCATGCAGAATCTGCTCCCGCGTATCCTCTGGAATTTCCACGGGGTCGAACACCTTGATCGCCCGTCTTTGCAGAATAGCTTCCAATACATGGCTCATGCACCACCTCCATGTTGCTACTACAACATATGTATGTTGCAGTTGCAACATGAAAGTTTTGCTCGGCCGCCGCAGTGACATTTCCCACCCCACCGCATAAAATGAACGGGTCGAACGAATATTCCACGCGAGGTTCCCCTAACGCATGCCCGAGACGAACGGCCGGTTCTCCGGCGTCCGTGCCCTAATTTTTGATCTTGACGGCACGCTGATTGACTCCCAGCTCGACCTGGTGCTTTCAGTGAACGCGATGCTCGAACACATGGGCCGCGAACCCCACGTCCACGCAAAAATCTGCAGTTTCATCGGGAATGGCGCGCCCATGCTGGTGCAGCGAGCTTTGGGCGAAAATGCCACGGAAGCGGAAGTCGAAAACGGCCTGGCCTATTTTCTGCAATACTATCGCGCGCACATGCTGGACAACACCGACGTCTATTCCGGCGTCCGCGAAGCGCTAGCGCAGCTGCGAGAATATCCGATGGCGGTCCTCACCAATAAGCCCGTGCATTTCAGCCGCGCGATTATCGAAGGCCTGAATCTGTCGCGCTATTTCCGTTACGTGTACGGGGGCAACAGCTTCGAAACCAAGAAGCCCGACCCGCAAGGCGCGCAAATTCTGTTGCGCGAACTACAAGCCGCGCCGCACGAAGCCATGATGGTGGGAGATTCCGACGTGGACATTAAAACCGCGCGCAACAGCGGAATGCACGCCTGCGGGGTAACGTATGGCTTCGGCACCGACAGCCTGCGCGCCCATCCGCCCGACATAATCCTCGATACCCTGCGCGACCTGCCCGCACATCTGAAATAAATCACTATTCGAAGAATCCGCCGAGGCGCCGCAGTTGAACTTGTAGCGGCCGCCCGCGGGCAGGCGCTTTTGAGTTTGGTAGCGCCGGCGTCCCGCCGGCTCCACTTCCTTCGCCTTTGAACTTGCGAATCGCGCGACACACTCTCGCTACACTTTTCCGTAAGTGTTCTTGTACCACTCCCAAGTCCGCTTCAATCCCTCTTCGAACAACACTCGCGGCTCGTAACCCAGAATCTTCCGCGCCAGTGAAACGTCCGCCTGCGAATCGCGTATATCGCCATTGCGCGCCGCATCATATTTAGCCTGAATGGTCTTTCCCGTAATCCCTGAAAGCATTTTCAACACCTGATTCAGAGTGATCCGCGCCGCAGTCCCTCCGTTAAACACCAAACCCGAAGCCCCAGCCGCCTCGCAAGCCCGCAGCGTCTCGTCCACCACATTTTCCACGTAAGTGAAATCGCGTGATTGCTCCCCGTCGCCATAAATCACCGGCGCCTGCCCTTCGATCACGGCCAGCATGAATCTCGACAACACGCCGGAATATTGCGAAGAAGGATCTTGCCTCGGCCCAAAAACATTGAAGTAACGGATACTCGCATTTTCCAAGCCGTAGACGCGCCCAAAAACCTGCGCATACATCTCCCCCACGTACTTCGTCACGCCGTAAGGCGAAATCGGCTGCGCCGGCATCGTTTCCACTTTCGGCAGCGTCGGCGTCTCGCCATACGCCGAAGACGATGCCGCGAAAACAAACCGCCGCACCTGCGCATCCCGCGCCGCCACCAGCACGTTCAGCGTGCCATCAATATTCACGTGATTCGATTCCAGCGGATTCAGCACCGAGCGCGGCACCGAAGTCCGCGCCGCCAGATGAATCACGTACTGCACTCCCTTGCACGCCGACTGCACTGCGGCCAAATCAGTAATCGTCCCAATATGCAGATCAATCTTGTCGCGCACCGCCGCCAGATTCGCTTCCTTGCCCGCGGAAAGATCGTCCAGCACCACCACTTCCTGGCCGCGCTTCACGAGCTCATCCACAATGTTCGAGCCGATAAAGCCCGCGCCGCCCGTCACCAGATAACGCATTCTGAAAATCCTCCCGCACCGCACCAACGCAATAAATGGTCCAAACTGGTCAGATACGCCTGACTATATCCTCGCCGCTTGCGAACCGGCAACCTCCAGCACCAGAATAGATGGCTGTCGCGCAATTCACTCAAGTTCAGAACTTTGGCGCATCAAGAAAGCCCGATCGTCGGCCGAACGTCTCTATGAAATCGCATCATCACGCAACCGTCGCACGCCGGCTCGTCGCTGCCGCATTGATTTTCGTCTGCAGTGGCATTCTAGCGACGGCTCGTTCCGCGTGCCCCAGCGCCGAAATACAGCAGCCCGGCTCAGGCGCTTCAGGCAAAACGATGTCGGCCACCAAAATCACCAGCCCGGAACCCACGATGCCATTTCGCGCCGGAGAAATTCTAAATTATCGCGTCGCCTGGGCGATCTTCCCGAATGCCGCCGCGCTGCAAATGGCCATAGTCGAGCGCCGCAATCTTCTCGGGTGGCAAACCTGGCACTTCCGCGCTTCCGCCCACTCCCAAAATCCCGCGCGCACGCTTTTTGAAGTGGATGATCAATTCGATTCCTACACGGACACCACCACGCTCGATAGCCATCAATACGAACTGTATCTGAGCGAAATGGGTTCGAAGCAGAACGAAGTGTTGCACCTGGTCCCTGTCGGACAATCCAGCCGCGGCACCGTCGCCCCAGTGCTGGTGCAACCTGGCACCCGCGATCCCCTCGGCGCTTTTTACGCGCTGCGCGCCGTGGATTGGCAGCACACGCCGGAGTTTCGCATCCCGGTTTACGATGGCAGCGATTTATACGAGGTCCGCGCGCGCCAGGAAGCCGGCTCGGAAGCGGTCACAGTGGACGCGGGAAATTTTCAAGCCACGAAAATATCGCTGCACCTTTTCGAACACGGAAGGGCAGTGCCTCACACAGGTTTCCTGGTGTGGTTCGCGCACAACCCCGCGCGCACACCCGTGCTGATGGTTGCGGAAATGCCGGTGGGAAATGTCCGCGTGGAACTGGCGGCAGCGCCCCGCTAATCTCAGCGACGGAAAAAAACCCCCCGAATTAATCTTCGGGAACGACCCAATCGTCCGGCGGAAAATCAATTTGCCAGAAAGTGCGCGAAGGTTTCACGAACTCGATGCCCATCTGCGCTTTTCCAGCCTGCGCTGCGCCCACATACACGATTTTGCATTTCTGCGTGTGCTGCGTGGCCTTATTCGCCAGAGTAACTTCCTGCGCGGCAGCTACGCGCGCGGCCAGCGAAATCAGCGCGCCATGAGCATTCACCACCAGCGTGCGCGTTTCTTCCTCGAATTCCTGGTTGGACGTGTTCTTGCCGCTCACCGTAATCGGCACGCTCAGCAACACGCGCATACTGCGGCGCCGCCCGGGATCCAGTAATAGCGGCTCGCTCTTCTGCTGTGGCTTGGTGGTAGTTGCTCGCATGACTAGTACTATAAGTTTTGCCGCCGTACTGGGCAATGGAACTATCTTCCCATGTTCGAAAACACACCCTCCCCCTGTTCGTTCGTACAGGCGAAAATCCGGCGGAGGAATTGCTACGGAGTCAGAAATACGAATATCGCGCGAACACTCAAGATCCGGGAGGAAGAAGCACCACCAATAAGAAAAAAAGCCGAAGAGTTTGCGTAACAACTCTAGCCTTGCGTCAGCGCACGGCTTCAGCCATGCCACTTTCGCGACAGAGCTGAATCGGCTTCAGCCGCTGAGGGTCTCGCATCGCACGCGCTTCAGCAATGCACCACTTTTTCACGGTGTTGCTTCACATGCCGCGTCGCGTTGCGCGTGTCCACCACTAGCTGGGAGTTGCGCACGATCGCTTCGTAGTCGTAGCTGCTATGGTCGGTCGCAATCAGCACGCAGTCGTAACTCGCCAGCCGCTCCGGTGAAAGTTCCACGGACTTCATATTTGAAAAGTCGTAGTGCCGCATCTTGTGCAGCGCCGGAAAATAAGGATCGTTGTAATCGAGCACCGCCCCGCGCGCGCTCAGCAGCTCCAGCAGTTTCAGCGATGGTGATTCGCGCAGGTCGTCCACGTCCTTCTTGTACGCCACGCCCAGCAGCAAAATCTTCGAGCCCTTCACGCTTTTTTCGTGGCTGTTCAGCGCGTTCACCAGCGCGTCCACCACGTTGTAGGGCATGGCGGTATTAATTTCGCCTGCCAGCTCGATAAAACGCGTCGCAAAATCGTATTCGCGCGCTTTCCAGGATAAATAATAGGGATCTACAGGAATGCAATGTCCGCCCAGACCCGGTCCCGGATAAAACGGCATGAATCCGAACGGTTTGGTCGCGGCGCTGTCAATCACTTCCCAAATATCCAGGTCCATGCGCAGCGAAAGCTGTTTCAGTTCGTTCACCAGCGCAATATTCACGCAGCGAAAAATGTTTTCAAGCAACTTCACCATTTCCGCAGCACGCGTGGAACTCACCGGCACCACCTTCGACACAATCTGCGCGTACAGCGCCACCGCCGCGCGTCCGCTGGCCGGATTGATCCCGCCCACCACTTTCGGAATCTGCGCCAGCCCGTATTGCTTGTTGCCCGGATCCTCGCGCTCCGGTGAAAACGCCAGGTAGAAATCCGTGGCCACATTTTCATTGCCCGCGCCGCGCGCCAGCGGACACTTCAGTCCGCCCTTCTCCAGAATCGGCAGTACCAGTTCTTCCGTGGTTCCCGGATAAGTGGTGCTTTCCAGCACGACCAGCTGGTTGCGCTGCAAATTCGGCGCGATAGACTGCGCCGTTTTCTCGACATAACTCAAGTCCGGTTCGCGCCGCTCATCCAGCGGCGTGGGAACGCAGATCAGCACCGCATCCATCTCGCGCAGCCGCGTGAAATCCGTGGCGCCGTCGAATCGTTTCGCTTGCACGTGCTGTTTAATTTTGTCCGCAGAAATGTGCTGGATGTAGGATCGCCCGGCGTTCAGCGCCGTGATTTTTTTCTCATCAGTGTCAAACCCGGTGACGCGTTGGCCGACGTCCACGAATCGAAGTGCCAGCGGCAGTCCCACGTACCCGCACCCGATAATTCCAATCCTGATATCTTTACCCGCAAAAAATTCCGGTTGGCGTTCCGCGGCCATCTCTCTCCCTCGATGCTGCAAAGTAAGGCAGCCGCGCCCGGTCCGGGCTGAAGCCGCAATGTGAGGCGAAAAATTACTATAGCAAGAATCCCAATCGGCAGATAGGCTACGGTAGCGCCTAGCCGCAGTCCGCGTTGTTTTGCGGCAGATTTGCTGCAGGCCGTCAGATCGTCACGTCAGAAACGCAACGATCGCTATTGTGAATACGTGAAAAGTGCGCGAGGACCGCGTGGAGATTGAGTTCGATTTGTGTCGCGCGCGCGACTGAGCATTTTGCAGCGGGATGTAACGGAAGGCACCAACCCACGCGACCCAGCGAATCAGGCGATCGCGCTCCATTCGTTCGCAGAAATCACGCGCAGATTCGGCAATGGCGCAATCAACTTTCCGCCGCGTGCGAGAAAATCCCGCTCGCGAACCTCAATTTCGTCCATGAAGTGCCACGGCAGCACTAGAAAATCATCGGCGTGCGCGCGCGCTTCTGCTTCGGAGACGATCGGTATCCACGTCCCCACCGTATATTTCCCCCATTTTTCAGGGTTGCGCTCCGCCGCGGATCGAATCATGGTGTGATCTAGCCCAAACACTTGCAACAACGTATTGCCTTTTGTGGATGCGCCGTACGCCGAAATTTCCCGCCTTTCTCGTCGCTCGTTGCGCAGCCATTCCTGGAGTTTGATTCCAATCAACCGCACACGTTCGGCGAATTCCTTGTACGCGGCCAGACCGAGCAAACTCGCGGTCTGCTCCCGCGCGCGCATAGTGTTCACGCGTTCGCGGCGCGCGGAAACGGAAGCAGCCGGTGAATCGCGATGCACCACATAAACGCGAAAGCTTCCGCCGTTTACGTCATTTGTCTCGACGTCCGCCACCACCAACCCGTGCCGCGCCAGCAAAGGCTCGAGCGAACTGAGCGAGTAGTATTCGATGTGCTCGTGGCAAATCGAATCAAACGCGTTGCGCTCCAGCACCGCTGGCAGATAATGCATCTCGATCACCCACACGCCTTCTTCCAGCAGAACGCTCGCGACGTTCGCGACAAACGCGTTGGGATCTTCCAGGTCATAAAACATCGCGATGGAAGTCACCACGCGAAATTGTTCGCCAGCCACGGGTTGCGCGCTGAAAAAATCCGGCACGATGCGATCGGTTCCAGCGGCCGCCTCGCAGGCCAAATTTTCCGCGGGTTCGAATCCCACGCGGCGCACATCATCATGATCATATGAACGCAGCAGCGTCCCGTCGTTGCAGCCGATGTCCAGCACGCTGTCCCCAGCCTGCAGGCCGACAAAATGCGCGGCCCGGCGGGAAATATCCGTGAGCGCCGCGCGCATCGTCGCGCTGATTCCAGACTTGTACCAATAGTGGGTGTAAAGCCATTCCGGCGGCGTGGTATGTCGCAACTGCGCCAGGCCGCAGTTGCCGCAAAGCAGCAGATCCAGCGGCACGCGCGGCCAGCGCTCGCTGTCCGGCACATCCGCGAAATTCGAGACGTACAAATTCCCCAGATTCAGGACGCTTTGTAGGCGGCCGCTTTCGCACGACCGGCAAGTCGTGCGGACTTTCACTTCGGCGCGCTGCGTAGTTGAATGCATCGTCAATGCGGCTTCGGCGATCTGTTCGATCACGAATTTTCCCCAAGAAGTGCTTAGACGCTTTGCGCCAGCGCCGTTGCTTGCGGTTGCACGATTCTCCGGTCGAGCGTCGCACGGTACCATTCCACTGTTTCCACCAATCCATCCGCCAGGCCGCGGCGGGCGCGGAAACCAAATTCTTTTTGCGCGCGCGCCACGTCCAGCACGCGCCGCGTGGTTCCTTCCGGATAGCTGGGATCCCATTGAATGCGCCCGGTGTAGCCGGTCACATGCGCGATCCGGCGCGCTAGTTCGTGGATGGGAACTTCGATGCCGCTGCCTAGATTCACGGCATCACCGCCGCTGTAATGTTCCAGCGCCAGCACAATTCCTTCAGCACAATCTTCCACGTGAATGAAATCGCGGGTAGCGCAACCGGTACCGCCGATTACGAGTTCCGTCGCGCCTGTGTCCACCGCGTGCACGAATTTCCGTATCAGTGACGCGATCACGTAACTAGTCTTGGGCTCGAAATTGTCTCCCGGGCCGTAAAAATTAGTGGGAATCAAAAACACGCAGTGAAAACTGTATTGCCGCCGGTACGCTTGCGCTTGAATAAAAGACAAGCGCTTAGCGATTCCATGAATCGCGCGCCCCGCATCCGGAAGTCCCTTGAACAAATCCTGCTCGCGCAGCGGCACGGGCGCATTCGCCGGGTAAGAACTGGCGCTGCCGATGCAAATCATTTTCTCAACGCCATGCCGGCTCGAAGCTTCGATCAATTGCGTGGTCATCATCACGTTGTTGTAGAAACTTTCCGCGACGTCGCGATGCCCGGCGGGGCTGTCCACGGTGGCGGCGAGATGCAGCAGTAAATGCGGCCGGAATTTGTCAAAAAGTTGCTCGATATGATCCCAGCGGCTCAGGTCGCAGCTGGCGCGGCGGGGAATTGTGACGTCGGTGCAGCCGCGCTCATGCAGTTTGCGCACCACTACGCGCCCCAGAAAACCGGCGCCGCCCGTAACCGCAATGCGCCGGCCGTGAAATACGCCCATGGCCGCGTTGGCGTTGTCGAGCGGCCTCATTCGCCGCCTCGCATCGCCATGCGCCGCTCGAATTGGCCGCTCAGTTTGTCTTCCAGCAGTTGCACGTCCGCTTCGACCATGATTTTCACCAGGTCGCGAAATTTGGTTAAGGGCGCCCAGCCGATTTTCTTGCGCGCTTTGGAGGAGTCGCCCTCCAGGCGGTCAATTTCCGTGGGCCGGTAATATTGCGGATCCACTTCCACGTGGCGGCGCCAGTCTAGGCCCACTTCGCTGAAGGCGCGCTCCACAAATTCCCGCACCGAATGTGTTTCGCCGGTCGCCAGCAGGAAATCTTCCGGCTCGTCCTGCTGCAACATCTTCCAGATCCCTTCGACGAATTCCGGTGCAAAGCCCCAGTCGCGCTCGCCATCCAGGTTGCCCAGGTACAGTTTTTCCTGCAGCCCGTGAAGAATGCGCACTACTGCTCGCGTAATCTTGCGGCTTACGAAAATTTCCCCGCGCCGCGGCGATTCGTGATTGAAAAGAATTCCGTTCACCGCGTACAGACCGTAACCTTCGCGCGCGTTCACCGTCATCCAATAGCTGTACAGCTTCGCGCATCCATACGGGCTGCGGGGACGAAACGGCGTGGTTTCGGTTTGCGGACACTCATAGGCTTGCCCGAACATTTCGCTGCTCGCGGCATTGTAGAAGCGCGTCGGAATTCCGGTTTCGCGAATCGCGTCCAGCAACCGCGTGGTTCCCAGCGCGGTGATGTCGCCGGTATATTCCGGAATATCGAAGCTCACGCGCACATGGCTCTGCGCGCCCAGGTGATAGATTTCGTCTGGTGCGATGTGGTAAAGCAATTTGGACAGACTCGTGGCGTCAGATAAGTCGGCGAAATGAAGGAAGAATCCGGCATCGCGGTCGTGCCAATCCGAGATTAAATGGTCCACTCGTTCCGTATTGAAACTGCTCGAGCGCCGCTTGATTCCGTGTACTTCGTAGTTCTTTGATATCAGTAGTTCGGCAAGATAGGAGCCATCTTGCCCAGTGATGCCGGTGATGAACGCTCGTTTGCGGTGTGCCGGAAAAGCGACTGTCATATGGTTTACTCTCTGGAACGGTCCGTTCTCGCGTTCGTTCCGCGCCACATACACCGATTCGACCGCATGGGCTTTTTGCTTCAGTGATTTTCGATAACGTGAATCGCGATATCGGCGAATTAGCGAAGCGCGCTGACGTTTCCGCAAATGAAACTGTTCAGGTCGGTTCCGGATGGCTAGAGAGCAAGACTCCTGCCAATCGCTTCGCGGCTTGTCGCTGTTTCTTCGTGGCGCTTTCACGGCGCTCGGGTGCTCCTCCGTTGTCATCTCCCATTTGCTGCGTTATCCTCGCCTCACATGA
This sequence comes from uncultured Acidobacteriota bacterium, assembly GCA_963710845.1. Taxonomy (GTDB): domain Bacteria; phylum Acidobacteriota; class Terriglobia; order Acidiferrales; family UBA7541; genus Palsa-295. The sequence goes on from CAVQBU010000003.1 coordinate 59,537, forward strand.
TTGATATTCACTGCCACTTGCTTGCGGGTCTTGACGACGGTCCTGATGCCATCGAAATGTCGCTGGAAATGGCGGAAATGGCCATCAGCGACGGAATTACGCATGTGATTGCGACGCCGCACGCGCATCCGCAGCATGCTTTCGTTCCCGAATTGATCAATCTGCGACGCGAAGAAATGCAGGCGAAAGTGGAAGGGCGACTGACGCTCGCTACCGGATGCGACTTTCACTTGAGCTTTGAGAACCTGCAGGAGATTCAGCGCATTCCCAGCCGCTTTACGCTGAACCAAAAGAACTACTTGCTGGTAGAGTTTGCCGACTATTCGATTCCGCCTTCGATGGACCTGGCACTGCATCATTTGCAACTCGCGGGGCTGCGGCCGATCATCACGCATCCGGAGCGCAATCCCTTGATTCGCGCGAAACCGGAGCGGCTATTCCGTTGGTTGCGGCAGGGGTGTTACGCGCAGGTGACGGGGCAATCGTTACTGGGAAAATTTGGGAAGCCGGCGCAGGAAGTGGCGGAGGAATGGATCGGAATGAACGCGGTGCATTTTCTGGCGAGCGACGCGCACAACGTTACCTCGCGTCCGCTGCGGTTGAAGGAAGTATTTGACCACGTCGCGAAAAAACGCGGGGAAGATGTGGCGCAAGCGCTGCTGGTGGAAAATCCGCTGGCGGTGTTCGAGGGGCGAGCGCTGCCGTGGGTTCCGGAGATGGATGAGGATATCGGTTTGAGTCCGGGAGCTACGCCGCGCAAGCGCAAACGATTTTGGTTTTTTTGAGCGTGAGCAGGTTCCAAAAAACAACGGGCAAGGCGTGCCGTGCCCCTACGAGAATTTGTAGGCTATCGGAAGGCCCTCCGCAGATCACCGGAACAACTCCAGAATTTCTTCGTAGCGTTTAAAAGGCGCGATCAGGTATGCGCCGGCGATGCTTTCGCTGCGAGCGGTGCGGGCCCAATCGAGCATGTGGCGGGCGAGAATGAAGCCGCGTTCGCGGGCAGCGTCGCCGGCTTTTTCCATTTCACGCAGAGTGGCTTCGGGGATGACGATTCCGGGGACTTCGTTGTTCAGGCGCAGGGCTTGCTTGTAGCTGGTGAGCGGCCACAGACCGACGATGATGGGCACGGGAGATTTTCCGCCGAGGCGCTTCAGAAATGCCTGCCAGTGCTGCGGATCGAAAATCGGCTGGGTCATTGCGAAGTGCGCGCCCGCTTCGATCTTGGCTTCGAAGCGCCGCAGCTCTTCATCAATATCTTCTGCTACGGGATTCACCGCGACGCCAATCGTGAAATTCGTTGCGCCGCCGAGGCTTTTGCCGGCCCAGTCCGTGCCTTGATTCAAGCGCGAGAGAACTCTCACCAGGCCGATGGAATCCACTTCATAGACGCCGCTGGTTTCCGGATGATCGCCCAGCGACGGTGGGTCGCCGGTGATCGCGAGCACGTTGCGCACTCCGCCGACGGCCCATGCGCCGAGCAGCATGGCTTGCAGGCCAATAATATTGGCGTCGCGCGTGGTGACGTGCGGCACGGTTTCGTAGCCGTGCGCTTCGAGTGCTCCGGCTAGGACCAGCGCATCCATGCCGACGCGCGCGAGCGTGCCGCTATTGATGTCAATCGAATCCACGTGGGGAGAAGCCATTACGCGGCCAACTTGCTCGAGGATGCGGTCGATGGTGACGCCCTTGGGCGGATCAATTTCGACGGAAGTGACGAACTCTGCGGCCTGAATTTTTTTCCAGAGCTTGCTTTCCGGCTCCCGGGCGGCGATGCGGCGGAAACGCTCGGAGGGCTCAAAAACTTCCACCGTTCCTGTCGCGCTGCTGCCGCTACTGGTCCCAGCGCCGCGCGGTTTCGCTGCACGCAGTTTCTTCACTGCTTCGGCGATTGCGTGAATGTGCTCGGGCGTGGTGCCGCAGCATCCGCCGATGATGCGCGTGCCGATTTCTGCGGCTTCCTGGGCGAAGAGCGCGAAATATTCTGGCGAAGATTTCGGATACACGATGCGATCGCCGACGCGTTTGGGAAATCCCGCGTTGGGCATGGCGGAAAGCGGCAACTTGGCGCTGGCGGCAAGTTCGCGCAGCACCGGCAACAAAAGTTGCGGGCCGATGGTGCAATTTGCGCCGATGGCCTGAATATTTTTGTCTTTCAGTTTTTCCCAGGCATCCTGCGGGCGCGTGCCGCCGAAGGTGGTTCCTTCATCCGAGTAGGTGAGCTGCGCGACGATGGGCAGGCGCGAGAACGAGCGGATGCCGTCCACGGCAGCAATCAGTTCTTCGATGTCGCTGAAAGTCTCCAGGAGAAATAAATCCACGCCGCGCTCTTCCAGCGCTCCAGCCTGTTCTTTGAAGATGGCGACGATGTCCTGGTGCGGCAGCTCGCGCACATGCTGCAGAATTCCCAGCGGCCCGATGGAGCCGGCAATCAGGACTTCGTGTTTGGCGGCCTCGCGCGCCTCGCGGGCAATTTTCACGGCGCGATGATTCAGCTCAGCTACGCGATCGGCCATGCCGAATTGGCCGAGCTTGTGGCGATTGGCGCTGAAGGTATTGGTCTCGATGATTTGCGCGCCGGCTTCGATATAGGTTTGATGGACGTGAAAGACGGCTTCGCCGTGGGTGACGTTGAGCTCGTCCACACAGCGTTGCGGGCCGACGGATTCGTAGAGCAGTGAGCCCATCGCTCCGTCGCTTACCAGGATCGCCTGCTTCAGCCGTTCATTGAAATCTTCGATGCGCATAGTTTTTGGTATTTGCCTGTGACGTAGCCGCCGGTCGCTCAAGCGCCGTTTCTGCGTGTTCCGACGGCGGGCAAAAAGTTCGTCATTATACCATTCGCGGAGCCAGGGACCGCAAAGCCCAGCGCGCCGCCGTGAGACATGCGTTATCCGGTAGCTGGGGCGCGCGAGGAAATGAGCCTGCGGAAGAGCTGGTGCGCGCGGCCCGCCAAAAGTATTGAATAGAAATGGAGAGTTTCCTTTGTTTTCAATGAGTTGCGTCATTTTGTGTTGATTCCAGAGGCTTCATTTGTACTGATTAGACCTGTGCCGTAGGGATCGTTGGGATTTCTATTGGGTCTTGGAACGTTATGTACAAGAACGACCGATCGCGGGGCAGCTTCCGCTGCCGAGCGAGAGGGGACGAGCGGGTCGGGAGCCGCAGCCTGGAGATATGCCGCTTCAGCTTCCGCATCGAGCTCTTGCGGCGACTTAGCGAGCTCCCGAGCGGGCGGAGTGTATTTAGGGTGGCGCCTGCCGGAGGTGGGTTTGGAGGCGCAGCGCGCCAATGGGGAAGGCGAGCCTGAGAATGAGTCCAGCGGGGAGGCGGCGGCCTCGCTTTTGGAAACCACAATTTCAGATTTAGTGGCGGGCTGCACCCATAGGCCATCGTCGTTGATGTGGGAGTAGGTGTAGGCAGCCTGGATGACGTCGCGAGCGGTTACGTTGACGCGATCGGCTTGTTCGATGATGTGGCCCAAGGCGAAGCGAAGGGTGCGGTCGCGCTGCGCGAAGAGCGTTAAGGCGTGAGCGTGGTTGTAGATGGTGACGCGGGACTTTAGGCCGTATTTCTTCATGATGACTTCGGGGCTGGTCCACTGGATAAAGGCTTCCTGGATCAGGAAGCAGGCGGGGTGTTTGCAGACTTCGCAGAGGCGCCGGTGGCGTTCGAGGTTTTGTGCCTGGATTTCGGCCATGTCGGCTGCGCATTGGGTGATGGCGGCCTTCTGAGCGCGGGTAAGCTTGTTCATATTTCGTCCTTTGGCATTCGTTGGGGGCCTCAATAGTGCCCCGTCTCACGCTAACAGATACTGGAGGGGATTTATATTCGTAGAAATACGGATGCGAGTAAGTACAAGAAGGGATTGGGACTGTGTGTCCACGACGGTTATGGTTGTTTGAAGGCCGCGCTGTGACCACACGAAGAGAGATCCTTCGTCGCTGCGCTCCTCAGGATGACGGACGAAAATCTTACGGCCGTAGATGGTCAGCGTTTTTGGCCGACGAGGCCGGCGATGGTGTCCATCAGGTCGAACTTTGTGAGGACTTCTAGCTTGGCGCCGGGCATTTCTACGAAGACGGCGGGGCTGTCGTGGCTGAGGATGTGGGTTACGCGTTCGATGGGGGCGCTCGAGGGGACTTGCGGCAGGGGGGCGCCCATCACTTCGCGGATTACGAGCTTGCGGAGATCTTTTCCTTGCAGCGCGAGATTCAGGATTTGGTCTTCGAAAACTGTGCCGATGGATTTTCCTTCTTCAAAGATGGGGAGTTGGGAAATATCCTGCTGCTGCATGGTTTGGAGTGCGTGGAAGACGGTTTGGTAGGGGCCGGCGACGATCATGTCGCGGGTTTTTCCGGCTTGGCGTTTGACGCGGATTACGTCGGCGGCGGAGAGGGCGACTTCTGCGTCCACGTAGCCGTGTTCGCGCATCCAGCCATCGTTGAAAACTTTAGACATGTAACGGGAGCCGGAATCGGGCATGAAGGCGACGATCATGTCGCCCGGTTTCGCGTTGCGGGCAATTTTTAGCGCGGCGGAGATGCAGCCGCCGCCGGAGCCTCCGGTGAAGATAGCTTCCTGTTTTGCCAGGCGGCGGGCCCAGACGAAACATTCTTCGTCGCTGACTTGGTGGATGTCGTCGAGAATTTTCAGGTTCATGGTGCCGGGAAAGAAGTCTTCGCCGATACCTTCGACTACGTAGGTTAGGGCTTTGCCGGTCTTTCCGGTTTTCACTTTTTCGTAGTAGAGCGAGCCGATGGGGTCCACGCCGATAATTTTGACTTCGGGATTTTTTTCCTTCAGGTAGCGGCCTACGCCCGAAATGGTGCCGCCGGTGCCTACGCCGCAGACGAAGTGGGTGATTTTTCCTTCGGTGTCTTTCCAGATTTCGGGGCCGGTGGTGCGATAGTGCGCGTCGGGATTCATGGGATTTTCGTATTGATTGGGATAGAAGGAATTGGGAATTTCGCGCGCGAGTTTGGCGGCGACGGAATAGTAGCTGCGCGGATCTTCGGGCTCGACGGCGGTAGGGCAGACGATCACTTCGGCGCCGAACGCTTTCAGGAGATCTATCTTTTCGCGCGATTGCTTGTCGGTGATGGTGAACACGACTTTGTAGCCGCGCACGCAGGCGACGAGAGCGAGGCCCATGCCGGTGTTGCCTGAAGTGCCTTCGATTATCGTGCCACCGGGTTTCAGTTTGCCGGTACGCTCGGCTTCGTCAATCATGGCGAGGCCGATGCGGTCTTTTACGGAGCCGCCGGGATTCATGTAGTCGGCCTTGACCCAGACTTCTGCGGGCAAATCTTTCGCCAGGCGATTGAGGCGGATGATCGGCGTTTGGCCGATGGCTTCGAGAATGTTGTTGCACTTCATGTGCGAGGATCAGCTCCTGCGTGCAGTGGCGGACTAAACCAGCTTAGAGATTTTTGGAAATTGTGGCAAGCGGGAAGGGCGCGGCGTTTCCGTAGTTGCGATTGGTGGTTGCGATTAATGTGGCGTGGCCTGAGTTGGCGTGGCGGCGGCGCGAACACGTGTGGTGCTCGTGCTATGCTTTTCTGGTGGAATCAGGCGCACCCGTTGCGGAATATCTTTTTTACGATGGACGTTGTGGATTGTGTCATCGCGCGGTGAAGTTTGTAATGAAGCATGACCGTGAAGGGCGGGCGTTTCGGTTTGCGCCGCTGCAGGGTGAGACTTTTTTGACACGGGTGACGGCGGAGCGGCGGGTTGGGTTGCCGGATAGCGTGGTAGTTTTGACGCGCGATGGAGAGTTGCTGGTACGGTCCGCGGCGTTCTTGCATATTTTTCGGCGATTGGGCGGAGGGTGGGGAGTTTTGGCTACGGTTTTGAGCGTTGTGCCGCGGGGGTTGCGCGATTTGGTTTACGACTTTGTGGCGCGGATTCGGTACCGCGTGTTTGGGAAGCGCGACGATTTGTGTCCGATTGTGCCGACGGAGTTGCGGGCGAGGTTTGATCCGTAGAGTGGCGGCAAATGGAAAATGTAACAGTGAAATAGAAAATGGGAAAGCTTGAGCAATGAAATTGGTTGGAGCGAAATTCGACGGGGAGGAACTTGATGGCGCGAACAAATATTTCTAGCGGAACGCCTTGGGAGCCGGTGATTGGGTATTCGCGGGCGGTGCGCGTGGGGGCGAACGTGTGGGTGTCTGGCACGACGGCGACGGACGCGCAGGGGAAAATTGTCGGCGTGGGGGATGCTTATGCGCAGGCGCTGCAGACTCTGAAGAATATTGAGCGTGCGCTGCAAAAGGCGGGAGCGGGGTTGGCGGACGTGGTGCGGACGCGGATGTACATTATCAGCGCGGCGGATTCGGAGAAGGTGGGACGGGCGCATGGAGAGTTCTTCGGAAAGATTTTGCCGGCGACTTCGATGATTCAGGTGAGCGCGTTTATTTCGCCGGAGATGCTGGTGGAGATCGAGGCAGAGGCGGTTGTGGAGTGAGCCGTCGCGACTGCAGCGTGCTAACGTCTGACGGGGCAGAGCCTTGGACGATGCGGCTGATCCGGTACGACGGATGTAACACAATATTTACAATGGGAGGCGGGGCGATTCGCTAGAATCGCGAGCTATGGCCAGGGACACTTTGCAGATTGTTACATCGGCGGGCAGCAGCGAGGGGCAGAAGATTTTGACGCTCAAGGGCTCGTTGAACATTCAGACGATTTTTGATTTTCAAAAGGCGACGCGCGAGGAGACTGCGCCGAAGCTGATCGTGGATTTCAGCGGCGTGCCTTACGTGGATTCGGCGGGGTTGGGGGCGCTGGTGGGGGCTTACGTCGCGGCGCAGCGCACGCAGCGGAAATTGGCTGTGGCGGGAATGAATACGCAGGTGAAGGCGCTGATTGATATGACGCATGTGGGGACGCTGATCAAGTCTTATGGCACGGTGCAGGAAGCGGAAGAGGCGCTGGGGTAGCGGTCGACGATTGAAATCGGAAAAGTGAAAATAGAAAAGCGCGCATCGTGTGCGTTGGTTTTCTCGGTTTAGTTGCCTTCCTTCTCCCATCCCCCTTTGAAAATCCGCTGAATGGATGTTGGCTACGCCTTTGCGGCGACTTCCTGGGCGTCGAGTTTTGGCTGGATCCAGTGGAAGACTGCGCGGACGATGAAGACGTTCAGAAAAATGGAGATGAGCGATGCAGCCAAAGTGGCGGTGAAAATTTCCTGGCCCACCAAGCCGGACGATTTCGCCACTTCGACGAGCACGAAGGATAGTTCGCCGATTTGGGTGAGGCCCGCGGCGACGGCGAGGGACGTCCAGAGGGAGTAGCGGAACAGCTTCATTACCGCCAGCCAGATGATGAATTTTCCGACAACGATCAGCAAGAGCATCACGCCCAGCAGCGGGAGATTGTGGAGAATGACCGAGGGCACAACCAGCGTGCCGAGGGAGACGAAGAACAGCGCGACAAAGGCGTCGCGCAGTGGGATGAGCGTGGTATGCGCCGAGTGCAAATCTTCCGCGCCGCTAATAGAGAGGCCGGCGAGAAACGCGCCAAGGGCGACTGAAAAGCCTACCGCCTGCGCGGTGGCGGCGGAAACCAGGCAGATGGCGACGGCGACCAGCAGGAAAATTTCCGAATCGTTGATGCGCGCGACGCGACGGAGCACGCGCGGGACGACGGTCATGGCGAGAAATGCGAGGGGAATGAGCAGGAGCGCGGCTTTGCCGAGGGTCCAGGCGGCTTTGGTGAAGCGGCCTTCGGCGGGACCGCTGAAGATGGGGATGATGATGGTCATGAAGACGACGGCGATGTCTTCGACGAGGGTGATGCCGATCATCACGCGACCATACTTGGTACCGAGAGCGTTGCGGTCGGCTAACAGGCGCGCGAGGACCATGGTACTGGCCACCGAAATCGTGGCGCCGATAACGAAACCTTGAGTGATGGGCCATCCGGCGAGCCACGCGGTGCCGAGCGCGAAGCCCATCGACAGCAGAATGCCGAGCGTGCCGCCGCCCAGGGCAATCCATTTCACGCGGAGCAGGTCGGGAATGGAAAATTCGACGCCGATGGAAAACATCAGCAGGACTACGCCGACTTCGGCGAAGACTTCGAAGGCGTGCAGGTCTGAGATCTTCAAGCCGGGAGTGAAGGGGCTGATGAGGATGCCGCCGAAGACGAATCCGAGGATGAGCGGAAGCTTCATGCTGCGGGCGAGCAGGCCGCCTACGACGGCGGCGAGAAAAATGAAAGTAAGATCGCGGAAGAGAACTGGACTGGCTTCCATGGGGGGCCTCGTGGTGTGGCTCGGCGGAAACAATTTACTTGGTGGGGTGCTGGGTGGCAACGCAAAAAAGCGTGGCAAGCAGGGGCGCAGCCCTTCGGTCCCGCACTGTGGGATCTCAGGATGAATCGCGCTGCAGCGCGATTCACAAGCAGCGCCCCAACCAAGTAGCGCCGCGCCGCGTGCGCGGCGGCAAATTGGGAACATCACGCACGTAGCTTCCGGCGAGGCTGCTGACTATGCGATAGAATGGTCGGGCGATGGAACGATTCTACCGCGCGACGATGAAGATTACCGGCGACACGGTGTTTGGCCGGCTGGCGTTTACATTTCTGGTGCTTTGCGCGATTGGGTTTGGCGCGGCGGTGGGATTGCTGTTTGTTTATTCGAGCGATTTGCCGGAAATTCATGCGTTGCAGGATTACCGGCCGAATGTGGTGACGGAGCTGTACGCGGATGACGGGCAGTCCATTGGGACATTTGCGCTGCAGCGGCGCATTCTCCTCACTTATCCCCAGATCCCGAAAGTTTTGAAGGACGCCATTCTCACCACCGAAGACCAACACTTCGAAGAGCACTGGGGCGTGGACATTCCGCGCGTTTTGCAGGCGGCTTGGCACGATATCGCGAAACATCGGCTGGCGGAGGGCGCCAGCACTTTGACGATGCAACTGGCCGGCGGACTTTTCCTGAATCGTTCGGATCGCAGCGCGCGGCGGAAGATTGAGGAGACGATTCTGGCGATCCAGATCGAGCGGCACTACACAAAGGAACAAATTTTTACGATGTACTGCAATCAGATTTATCTGGGCTCGGGGAATTACGGGTTCGAGGCAGCGTCGGAATATTATTTCAGCAAACCAGTGGGGCAACTGACGCTGGCGGAAGCGGCCACGCTGGCGGCGATTATTCGCGGGCCGATTTATGCGCCGATCAATCATCCGGACCGGGCGCTGGCGCGGCGCAATCTGGTGCTGCAATTGATGGCGCACGATCGCAAAATCAGCGAAGCGCAAGCGGAAGCCGCGATGAAAGAGCCGCTAGGGCTGCACGTGGAATCGTTGCGCAATGATCTGGCGCCGTATTTCGTGGAAGAAGTGCGGCAGTATCTGGAGCACACTTACGGCACTGCGGCGGTACACGAGCAAGGTTTGCGCGTGTACACATCGCTGAATGTGACGATGCAGAAGGCGGCGGACCAGGCAGTCCGCGACGGGTTGCACGCTTACGACCGGCGGCATGGGTGGCGCGGCAAGCTGCCGAACATTTTGGAGCAGAATCTGGGGCCACTGGAAAAATATCAGGATGAGGATTGGAGGAATACGCCACGCAAGGGCGACTACGTCAACGGATTGGTGACGGCGGTCGAGCCGACTTTTGCGACGCTGAAAATTGGGACGTATCACGCGATGCTGACGCCGGCGGATTTTGCGTGGACGGGAATTAAGTCGCCTAAGCAGATTTTGACGGTGGGCGATCTGGTTTGCGTGTCGGTGAAGGAAGTTTCGGGGCTCACGGTGCGCGCACAGCTGGAGCAAGTGCCGGCGGCGCAGGCCGCGCTGCTCGCGATTGACAACGCTACGGGTGAAATCAAGGCGATGGTGGGCGGTTACGATTTCGAGGAGTCGAAATTCAATCGTTCGACGCAGGCGCTGCGGCAGACGGGCAGCTCGTTCAAGGTCTACGTGTATGCGGACGCGCTACAAATGGGCATGAACCCGTTCGATACGGTCGTGGACGAGCCGGTGACGTTCCGCAGCGGCGGGCAAAATTATTCGCCGAAGAATTATGACGAAAAATTCGAAGGGCGCATCACGCTGCGGCGCGCGCTGGCGGATTCGCGGAATGTGCCGGCGGTACGTTTGCTGGATCACGTGGGCGTTCAGAACGTGATCGAGCTGGCGCGAAAATTCGGGATTACCAGCCCGCTGCCGCCCTATCTGCCGCTGGCGCTCGGAGCGGCGGATTTGACATTGATGGAGCACACTTCCGCGTTCACGGTGTTTCCCGATGACGGCATTCATATTGAGCCGCATTACATCAAGCGCGTGACTTCTTACGATGGGGCGGTGCTCGAAGAGCCTCGACCGAAGGTGAACGATGTGATTCCGCCGGAGGTGGCGCGGACGATGGTGGCGATGCTGGAAGAAGTGGTGCAGTTTGGCACGGGCGTGCGCGCGAAAGAATTGGCGCGGCCTTCGGCGGGGAAGACTGGGACGACGAACGATTTTACGGATGCCTGGTATATCGGATTTACGCCGCAGATTACCGCGGGAGTTTGGGTGGGGAACGACGACAAGCGGATTTCGCTGGGGAAGAAGGAAACTGGGGCGCGGGCGGCTTTGCCGATTTGGTTGGAGTTTATGCAACAGGGGACACAGGGCATGCCGGTGGATAGTTTCCCGAACGTAGTGCCGCTGGAGAAGATTGCGCCTACCAGGCCGGTGCAGGTGGACGTGCCGGATACGGCGCCGCCGGCGGATGCCGCGGAGCAGGGGTTGACGGAGACTGCAGCGCCGAAGGGAGGACCTGCCGTAGTGAAACCTGCGCCGGCGGCGAAACCGAGCGCGCCTGCTGCGCCGCTAGCGGCGCCATCGTCTACACAGCTGAAGCCGCCCGTAGGTCCTTCCCGTCGTTAAAGAATCCTCCTCGGTGCCGTTCGTTGACTTGCCCTGCTATGCAACTTAATATGTGCCGCACATGGAACCTACCGATTCGCTCATAGGCAAAACTTTCTCGCATTACCGCGTTGTGGAACGGCTGGGCGGCGGCGGAATGGGCGTGGTGTATAAGGCTGAGGACACGAATCTGGGCAGGTTCGTGGCGCTGAAATTTTTGCCGGATGAATTTGCGGCGGACCCGCAGGCGTTGGAACGATTTCGGCGGGAAGCGCGGGCTGCTTCGGCTTTGAATCATCCGAATATCTGCACAATTCACGAGATTGGCGAGGAAAACGGGCACACGTTCCTAGCGATGGAATGTTTGGACGGGAAGACGCTGAAACATTCGATTTCAGGGCGCCCGCTGGAATTGGAACTGCTGCTGGACTTGAGCATCGAGATCGCGGACGCGCTGGACGCGGCGCACGGCAAGGGAATCGTGCATCGCGACATCAAGCCTGCGAACATTTTTGTGACGGAGCGCGGCCACGCGAAGATTTTGGACTTCGGGTTGGCCAAACAGATTCAGCGCGCCACGGTCCACGCGATGACGCAGGACGCGACTCAAGCGGCACAGATGACGGCTGGCGTGCGCCCGGCAGATCTCACCAGCCCTGGCGTCGCAGTGGGCACGGTCGCGTACATGTCGCCGGAGCAAGTTCGCGGCAAGGAATTGGACGCGCGGACTGATCTTTTTTCGTTTGGCGTGGTGCTCTATGAAATGGCCACTGGTTCTGTGCCGTTTCGCGGCGAAACTTCCGGAGTGATCACTGAGGCGATTTTGAATCGCGCGCCGGTCGCACCGGTGCGATTGAATCCGGAACTTCCTGCGAAGCTGGAAGACATCATTAACAAGGCTCTGGAAAAAGATCGCGACCTGCGCTATCAGGCGGCGTCGGATATTCGCACTGATTTGAAGCGGCTGCGACGTGATACGGACTCGGGGCGCATCTCTTCGCCGAGCGGGCGCGCGACCGAAGAAACGGCGCCGCAGACCACGAGCGGCAGTTCGTCCGCCGCGGTCGCGACGCAACCCGCGGCAGCCAGTGCGAGCAAGAAATACGGAATCGCGGCCGCATGCATCGTGCTGCTGCTCGCTGCGGCTGGATTTGCGGCGTATCACTTCTGGGGAGGTTCGCGCGCACCCAGCGGGCCCGCGAAAATCGCGCAAATCAGCCAGTGGGACAAGCCTATTGAATTTGCCAGGCTTTCACCGGACGGGCACACGTTTGCGTTCAGCTCTCCGATAAACGGCGTTGATCAGGTGTTCGTGATGCTGGCTTCGGGCGGCCAGCCATTGCAATTAACGAGCGACAATGGCGCGAAGATCGTGAGTAGCTTTTCGCCGGATGGCGCCGAGATCTACTACGGCAAATCCGAAGAGCGAGACGAGGCGTGGTCAGTGGCGACGCTGGGCGGAAAACCGAGCCGAGTGGTTTCTGGCGTGCATTTGGCTCCTTCACCGGATGGCGCGTACCTTTTCTACACGAACAATGATCAGAGAGAGATTTTGCGCGCGGGAAAATCCGGGCTGGATGAGGAAAAAATATATACGTTTGGCGCGGCCACGCTTCCAGTCACCCGCATCTTGCCGTACCCGGACGGCAATCGTTTGCTGGTGGTCACGGCAGATCCGGTTTCTTCGCGCGAGGGCTTCCGCGCGCATGAAATTGACATCGCCAAAAAGACAGCGACTGATTTGGACGAGATCCCGGGAATTGCCGACGGAGTGGTGTGGGCGGATCAAGGAAACAGCATCCTTTTCAGCCGCACCGTCAACGGCCTGACCAACATCTGGAAGTACGGACTGGCGGACAAGAAATTGGAACAGGTCACGATGGGAACTGGGCCGGACACCTGGCCGATGCCTGATCCCGGCGGCAAGGGCTTATATTTCGTGAACGGCAAGTCTTCCGGATTTTTGACGGCGTACAGTACGCGCACCAAGCAAGCGACCGACATTGCTTCGGAAAACGCCACGCAGCCGGCAGTTTCTCCCGATGGCAAGAAGGTGATCTACATCACTGTTCCGTCGCGCGACCACAACGAGGTGTGGGTGTCGGACATTGACGGCAGCAACAAAACAAAGATTGCAACGGGCGAATCGCTGGCCACCGGTATGTGGTCCGCGGACAGTGCTCGCTTTGGTTTTGTCTCGGAAAAAGCCGGGGTGCCAGACAAACCTTATTTTGTCGGCGTGGATGGAAGCGGTCAGCAGACGTTCGCCTGGTCCGGCGGCACCGTGCAGAATGTGCTGATGAGTCCCGACCAGAAAACCGTGTATCTGAATAGCCTGGAGAAAAGCGCCAACTCGACCGTTATCTCGCAAGAGAGCGTGGATGGTTCCAGGCCGGAGATGCTCACCGACACTTGCGGGTTCGCTTTTCAAGTGGCTCCGGGCGGGAAGTACCTGTTTACTCTGCTGGGTGGTGCTGGCAGGGTCGGGATCTACCAGCTTGCGCTCGCGGACAAGAAATGTACGGTTCTTGTGCCGGGGGCGGTGACGTTCGGCGTGGTGAATGGGAAGGATGGCAAGTCGTTTATGTATGCGATTCCTTCGCAGCAGGATGTCACGATCTACCGGCAGGGCTGGGAGGATGGGAAAGCGGTTGGCAAGCCGCAGGTGGCGCTCAAGCTGCCGTTCGCGTTTCCGTTAGTCAGCGGCGGGAATGCTTATGATTTTTCGAGCGATCTTTCCACGGTTGTCTATGCGCGTGCTGGTGGGCATGCGGATATTTATCTCCTCAGTCAGAAGTAAATCCGAATTTCGAGCCACATTTTGGGCGAGTTGTTGCGCTTCACACGCCGGAAGGCTATATTTTCGTCATGTGGCGTCGGGGATACCTGTTGTGCGCCTTGGCGTGCGGTGTGTGTGTGCTGCTATGTAGTTCGCCGAGTTCCGCTCAGATATCACACGGACTTGACCGCTGTCTTCCGTACCCCAGCCTCGCCGACGAAATCAACGACATGCGCGAAGAAGTGCGCGCAAAAATCGCTGCGACGCCAGGTGCGCCTGCACTTCCGCTAACTGTTGTCATTGACGATGTGAAATTTGATGAGCCCACTCATCTGCCGGTCTCCACTCGAGAGCGGCTCATCGCCGAACTGAAGCAGGGCACCTATAAAGCCGGCTCTGGATGGTTGGAAGAAATACAGAAATGGCCGATTGGAGGCGCATGGCAAGATGACGGATTCTTCAAGGTGCAGGTGACAGCGAGTGCGTCCGTCCTCAACACAGACTCGACAGCTGAACATGTTCTGCTGACCATTCACGCAGATGAGGGGCATCAGTAAGAGTTGGGAGGTATTCAATTTCGCTCGTCTGATCCCACGGCTCCGCTAATATTTTCGAGCACGGAGTTGCGGAGTCTGTTCAAAATGCACGAGGGGGACATTTTGAGCGCTCAGAAAATCAGGGATGCGCTCGATGCACTAAAGGAATTGTACGGGTCGCGCGGATATATCGATTATGTGGCGACGCCGATCACAGACATTGATGATGAAACTGGACGCATCTCGCTGATCATGGAGTTGGATCAGGAAAAGCAATTTCGTTTGGCGAAAATCGAAGTCCTCGGCACGGATCCACAGATGGTTGCACTTGTGAAATCAAAATTTAAGCCGGGCGACGTAGTCAACAGCCAACTGATTAAGAGCTTCCTCGCTGAAAACGAGTCGTCGCTGCCGCCGGGCGTCTCATTTCAGGATATCGATCTGCATCGCGACATAAATCGCGGCACAGTAGATATGCGATTCAATTTTCAGACTTGCGACCAGCTGCGACAGTGAAGCTCTACCTCGCACATTTGCGAAGTCACCGAAATGGATCCCAGCCTTGAGATTTTAGTGGCCTCTGGTGTCCGTTGTTGGAAACGAAGATTAGTTGCCAGCTGCGCGTGATTTCGCCGATCGCGGTTAGGGTTGCGGCGTTGGGGGCGCGGTTGAGTTTTTTTGCTTGGCGCGGTGGGATTGTGAAGAGGAGTTCGTAATCTTCGCCGCCGTGTAATGCTAGTCGAAGGGGATCGAGTTGGCGCTTGCCTAGTTTTTGCGCGGCTGCTGCGGGAATCACCACTGTGTGAACTTTGCTGGCGTAGATTTTCGCGCCGACTTTGCTGGCGGAGCAGAGGCGGGCGAGGTCGGTGGAGAGGCCGTCGGAAAGATCCATTGCGGATGTGGCGATGCGTTGCTTTGCGAGCCAGCCGCCGAGTTCGAGGCGGATTTTGGGATACAGGTGTGGCTGGACCAGGGCGCGGAGTTTGCGATCGTGGGCGTGGCCGCGCAGGACTAGCTCGAGGCCTAGTTGGGCGCGGCCTAGTTTGCCGCTTACATAGATGATATCGCCGGGGCGCGCGCCTGAGCGGGTTAGCGCGCGTCCGGGGGCGATTTCACCGAGCACGGTGATGCTGATGAACACGGTGCGGCTCTGCGTCGTGTCGCCGCCGATGACGGTGATTCCAAGTTCGCGGGAGGCTCGGGCCATGCCGCGAAGGAAGCCATCGAGCCACGCGCCGGTGCGGGCGGCGGGGAGCGCAAGAGTGAGCAGGAAGTAGCGCGGCGTCGCGCCCATGGCGGCGAGGTCGCTTGTCGCGCGGGCGAGAGACTTGTAGCCGATCGAGTCTGGCGGGTGGGTCTTTAGGCGGAAATGCACATTTTCCAGAAATGTATCGCAGCTGAGTACCCATTGGGTGCGAGCGGCGGGAGAAATGATCGCGGCGTCATCGCCGATTCCCATCTTGAGACGCGAGGATGCGGATCGATCCGGAGCGAGCGCCCGGGAGATTTTTTCGACGAGTTGGCTTTCGCGCGCCATCCTGAACTTTGGTACAGTTGTATCGCGAATCCAGAATAAGGTAAGGTTTCTAGACGGGAATCCCTAATCATAAATTTGGGATGCGCCGATAAGTCCTTTGCATAGATGGGGACGCTGTGGAAAACTTAAGATTGAGGTTGACCACGATGGATGCGCTGACTACAATTCACCGGGTTTTGTATCCGTCTTGCCGGATTGGACTTAGTCACGGGCCTTCGCACCGCGATTGGGGAATCGCGGTTTCCGATCAACTGATTCAAACTAACAGCGGAAAAAATTAAAATTATGAAGGGCAAGTACTACACGTTCTTTATTGCTTCGAGCGCTTCCGGCGGGATGCGGCGCGTTCGTGTGCCGTTCTACGTGCTGCACGCGCTTGCGATTCTGGCGGCGGTGGGCGGAATAACCGTGCTGGCTGGGATGGGGTCGTATTCGCGCATGCTGTGGAAGGC
Source organism: uncultured Acidobacteriota bacterium (assembly GCA_963710845.1). GTDB lineage: Bacteria > Acidobacteriota > Terriglobia > Acidiferrales > UBA7541 > Palsa-295. The sequence goes on from CAVQBU010000003.1 coordinate 75,716, forward strand.
GACCAGTTACAACTCGCTGCGGCGCGAGCAGGACACTCTGAAGCAGCAGTATAAGGTGCTGCAGACGGAAGTGAAGGACACCAACCAGCGTCTGGATTCGCTGCAATCGCTGGCTAGCGAAGTGGCGATCGCTTACGGGATTACGCGCTTCAAGCAGACTCCTTTCGCGTTTGGCGACGATGCTAGCGGACAGGACGTCGAGTATCAGGAATCGGTGGACGAATTCAGCTACCTGCAGAGGAACGCGTCTGCGGTGACTACGTCCGATGGCGGTTTGCGGCTGCTGCCGGCTTCGCAGCTGAGCAGTTTGGGGATTGTGCCGACGCTTTGGCCGGTGGTGGGTGAAATTACCGGGCATTTTGGCGAGCGGCTGGATCCGTTCAGTGGCGAGGGCGCGTTCCATGCCGGGATGGACATTGCTTCGCATTACGGGGATTCGGTGCATGCGACGGCGGACGGGATCGTCGCGGTGGTGGAGCAGCGCGCGGGATACGGCAAGCTGGTGGTGATTGACCATGGATTTGGCGTGAGCACCTGGTACGGACACCTTTCGGCGTTCAGCACGCATGTGGGCACGCATATCAAGCGCGGCGATATTATTGGTTTGGAAGGGCAGAGCGGGCGTTCGACGGGGCCGCACCTGCATTACGAAGTAAGGATTTACAATACGCCTGTGAATCCCTGGCGTTACCTCAGCAGTGCCGCTACGGCGGCTTCCGCAGCGGATTAGTACTTCTCTTTTGAAATTGGCCGCAGTCGTTCCTCGTTTTTCTTCTGGTAGTTCCTGATTTTCTTCGAGCTGTTGTGAACCTGCGTTATTGAGAAGTGTGTGGATATGCTGCGGGTGGTGGCACGGCTGCGGGCGGAGTGGCCGGAGCTGGAGCGCGCGATGCGGCGGACTTCGGTGGCGGAGCCGGGGCCAGCATGTCTGGCGTGATCTGCCACGTGATGCGCACGATTTTGTTCTGGTGGTTGATGGCGGCGTGGTTGATGAGCGCTTGAAGGAACACATACTGATCTCGGGTCATCTGTTGGCGCGTGCGTGGATCGGAGAGTGCCATGGAGCCGGCCATTTTTCCGGTTTCCAGCAGGAAGGCTAGCTGCACGGCGTTTTTCATGGAGTCGCATTCGGCGTCGAGCGTGACTTTCAGATTATCGCGGTCGGGCTGGCCGGCAAGCGTGATGGCTTGAACGCTGCGGGCAATCTGTTCAAGCTGGGGGGAGTTGTGGAGCGGCGCGTAGATGCTCTGTGGGAGCCGATCGCTGCGGGCGACTGCAAACACCGGCGCGCCTGCCACGCGTTGAATGCGAGATTGCATGGCGGGGCCGCGCGACGCGGCGGATGATGCGTTGGGGCTGACGCGCGCGAGCAGTTCGGTCGAGTTGCGGCCGCTAGCGAGGGCGATGCGCGTTGGTGACAGAAACGTGAGGGTGACCGGTGGATTTCCGGGGACGTCGTAAACGGGCTGCGGTCCAGCTGCGATCTCTTTTCCGGTACGCAGTGCGTAGGCTTTGATTTTCTGTTGGTCGAAGCGGCCGTCGGCGATCGCCAGCACGCGATCTTCGCCGAGGGCGTTGTCGGGCGTGCCGAAGCTGGCAGGCCAGAGGGCGACGGCGGCGTGGTCCAGGTCGCGCGTGTAATCGAAACCGGTACCGCTGACGAAATTGGCGTAATCGCGATCGGCTTGCGGGCCCGGCGAGGCCAGGCCAAGCGCGGCGGCGAGCGGAGAATTTTGTAACGTGCGCAGATTTCCAGCGTCTATATACGCGACGACTGGCGCATCGGCCGGCAGCTGGCTGAGGATATCGGGCGGCGGACCTGCGGCGGGAACCCCGGGCAGAGTGGAAACGATGGGCGGCAGCGGACCAGCTTGCCAGAAATAGTATGCGACGCCCGCGGCGATGAGGCACAGCAGAACGACGGCGATTACGATCCAGGCGCGTTTGGCGGAAGAGAGCGGCACGTTAAGATGGACTTTAAATGAATGCTCGGCGCTACCGACTTAGTGTAATGTTTTTGTTCCCGGCTGCGTAGAATATTCAGCGCCGCTGGTGTGCGGTCCATCGAGCCAGGGCTGCCGTTTCTGGGGATTAATCGCTCCCGCTCCGCGAGAGCAGTTAGCACACGGCGCGACTGGTTTTCCGGGTGGAACCGGATGAAAGTTTTTCGCGCAACGAGGTATGCAAGATGAAATCCACGGGGAAGAAAGCGCTGAGCGTTTGCATCGTGGGGTTGCTGTGCGGATTTATGGCGCGCGCGCAGGATTCGGCGAAGCCTGCAGCGGCGCCGGCGTCCGCGAAGGAAGCGGCCGGCGCAACGCAAGCCGCCGCTGCGGTGCCCAGCGCGGATCAGGTGCTCGATCATTACGTGCAGGCCATAGGCGGGCGCGCGGCGTGGATGAAGCTTACTTCGCGCGTTTCCAAAGGCACGATCGAGATTCCGGCGATGGAAAATCTCAGCGGGACTTTAGAAATTCACGAAAAGGCGCCGAACTGCATGCTGGCGGTGATCAATCTGGGCGGGGGCGTTTTCCGGCAGGGCTTCGATGGAACTGTCGCGTGGTCCGATAATCCGCGCGACGGCTTGCGCGTTCTCACCGGCGGGGAGGTGGAGGATGCGCGACGCGAAGCAAGTTTTTATCATCCGCTGGAGCTGCAGAAGAACTACACCAAGCTGACTGTCAGCGGTATTGAGAGGGTGAACGAGCACGATACCTACGTGGCGGTAGGTGTGCGGGAGAAAGGCGCGCCGGACAAAATGTATTTCGACGTGCAGAGCGGATTGCTGGTGCGCAGCGTGAACCAACGGTACACGCCGGATGGTTTGACGGAATTTCAGGCGGACGTGGATGACTACACTGCGCTGGATGGCGTGAAACTGCCGTTTACGGTGCGGCAATCGGGTGGAGGCTCCGCGTTTGTGATTCACTTCACTGAGGTGCAGCACAACCTGCAACTGACGGTCGCGCAATTCGCGATGCCGGCTCGGAACCGCCCGCTGACACGCCTGCGGCGCCTACGAAAGCAGCCT
>CAVQBU010000004.1:0-190952 GCA_963710845.1 uncultured Acidobacteriota bacterium
CGAGTCCCGTCGTCCCCGCCATTCTTTTTAAACCCTTAGAGAATGGCTCCCCGCTATCTTCGATCGCGTCCCGAGTTACCACCGCGACTCCCACAAGAATTTTCGGGCAATTCCTGCCGTCAGAACGGCGAATCGATCCGTGAGCGCGGCTCAGTTCTTGTACGCGGATTCGAATGGATTGAACTATTCGTTCCGGCTTGATAGCGTCTAGGCGCGGAGCGAACTGAATGCCATCGCAGAAGCGGGCCTGGGTAGCAGCCACTCTGGACACGAAGCTCGACGAGGCCATGTACGTTTGCAATCTGCTGGAAGCGGCCGGAGTGCGCGTCAACGTGGCCGATCTTTCCACCACAGGAAATTCTCCCGCCCTGGCTCGACTGTCATCTTCCACCTGTCTTCTGACATCGGCAGCTAAGATCGCCGCACATCATCCGCAGGGTGTGGGCGCTGTCTTTTGTGACGACCGGGGCGCCGCCGTCCGAGCGATGACCGACGCATTTGAAAATTTCGTCAGAGCCCGCAACGACCTGGGAGGTCTGCTGGGACTCGGCGGTTCGGGAGGCACCGCCATGATCACAGCGGCCATGCGCGCCCTGCCGATCGGCGTTCCCAAGGTGATGGTTTCGACGATGGCTTCTGGCGATGTGGCGTCCTACGTCGGTGCCTGCGATATCACTATGATGTACTCCGTTACCGACCTGGCGGGCCTGAACCGGATCTCACGCCGCGTGCTTGGCAACGCCGCGCACGCTCTTGCGGGCATGTTGATGCATACGTTGCCCATCGAAGATCACGAGCGCGCGGCGCTTGGGATCACGATGTTCGGCGTGACGACGCCTTGCGTGCAACACATGGTGAGCTTGCTCAGTCCTCGCTTCGATTGCCTGGTATTTCACGCCACCGGTACGGGCGGACGGTCCATGGAGAAACTTCTGGACGACGGCCTCATACGCGGCGTGCTCGACGTCACCACCACGGAAGTCTGTGACCACTTGTTCGGGGGAATTCTGGCATGCACTGATGATCGCTTCGGCGCGGTAGCGCGCAGCCAAGCTCCGTATGTGGGCTCCTGTGGCGCGCTGGACATGGTGAATTTCGGCGCGATGGAGACGGTGCCGCAGCAGTATCGCGGGCGGAAGCTGTATCCTCATAACCCGCAGATCACATTGATGCGAACCACGATCGAGGAGAACATTCAACAAGCTCGCTGGATCGCCAAGCGCTTGAACCAATGCGAAGGCGAGGTGCGCTTTCTGCTACCGTTGCGGGGAGTCTCGGCGCTAGACGCCCCGGGTCAGCCTTTCTGGGACCCGGATGCAGATGCGGCATTGTTCGAAACTTTGGCGAGTGAATTCCAACAGACCGACCGTCGGAGATTGGTGCGACTTCCCTACCACATCAACGATCCGAAGTTCGCAGCGGCCGGAGTAGAAGAGTTCTTAGCGATCGCCGGCCAGTGATGGTTGCGATTGAAAGGAAGCATTTGATGCCGCGCATTTCACGTGACGACTTGCGATCGAAATTTCAGAAGATGGTTCACGCCCGCCAACCCATCATCGGAGGTGGCGCCGGGACCGGACTCTCGGCAAAATGCGAGGAAGCGGGCGGCGTCGACCTGATCGTGATCTACAACTCAGGCCGCTATCGCATGGCAGGCCGCGGCTCGCTATCGGGGTTGCTGGCGTACGGCAACGCCAATGCCATCGTGATGGATATGGCAAAAGAAGTGTTGCCCGTCGTGCACAAGACGCCTGTACTCGCCGGCGTCAATGGCACGGATCCCTTTTGCGTCTTTGACGCTTTTCTGGACGAAGTTGCCGCAGCGGGATTTTCGGGTGTGCAGAATTTTCCAACGGTTGGTCTGATCGACGGCGTGTTCCGCCAGAACTTGGAAGAAACCGGCATGAGTTACTCCCAGGAAGTGGAGCTGATCCGGCTAGCCCACGAGAAGGACATGCTCACGACGCCTTACGTTTTCGATCCGCAGCAAGCCGAAGCAATGGCGCACGCCGGTGCTGATATCATCGTCGCGCATATGGGCCTGACCACAGGTGGCTCGATTGGTGCGGAAACCGCGCTTACGCTCGAGCAATGCATCCCGCGCATTGACGCGATTGCGAAAGCGGCACTTTCTGTGCGCTCCGATATGATTGTGCTGTGCCACGGTGGTCCGATTGCCGAGCCCAAGGACGCGGCTTGGGTGCTGAGCAGGACGCAGCACTGCCATGGATTTTTTGGGGCGAGTTCGATGGAGCGGCTGCCGACGGAAAAAGCGATCACGCGCCAGACGCAGGACTTCAAGCAAATCAGTTTCTAGCGGAGAGGACAAACATGGCAAATACCATTTACATCAGCGACGTGATTGACGCACCCATTGAAAAAGTGTGGAACGTCATGCGCGACTTCAACGGCATGCCGTCGTATCACCCGGCGATTAGCAAGAGCATCATCGAGGGCGAGGATCGCAGCGACCGCGTGGGATGCGTACGCCGGTTGACGTTGAGTGACGGCTTTGTGCGGGAGCGCCTGCTTTGCATGGATGACGGGAACTACGCGTTCACTTATGAAATTATCGAGGGCACGTTGCCCGTTCGTGGCTACGTCGCCGGGGTGAGACTGCATCGGGTTACAGCGGGCGACCGGACGTTCGCGGAATGGTGGGCTGATTTTCAAGTCGTCGGGGCCGACCGTGACGCAGTGATCGCCCAGATCGGAAATAACGTTTTCGCTGCGGGCTTCCGCGCGGTCGCGGCAAAGCTCGCCTGAAAGCAGGCGGCGATCCCGGACAGCTCTCTGATTGTTCATCTCGCAAGTCGCTGAATCGACCGACTCCGAATCCTGAAAATCTCTCGCCTACAAGCACGTGATTTTGTGCCGCACGTCGGTCACGGAGATGTATTCTCGGCTTGGCCATGACCTGAGAGGCCTTCGAACGAAATCGCCGGCACTATCCAACTGAATGCCTCAGTTTCTTCTGAAATCTGCGTCAACAACTTCAGCTAGACGGCGAGTTGGCGATTGCTGATTGGCTCTAGGGGCGGAGCGTTGGGTGCGCGGAGAGTGCGGACGTCGCGCATCGGCGGTTGGCCGAAGAGGCGACTGTATTCGCGATTGAATTGGCTGGCGCTTTCGTAGCCAACCTCGAAAGCGGCGCTAGCCGCGTCCATGCCATCCATTAGCATGCGTTCGCGCGCGGCTTGCAGGCGAAGTTGTTTTTGATATTGGAGCGGACTCATGGCGGTGAGCGCGCGGAAATGATGATGCAGGGTGGAGACGCCCATGCCGGCGATTTTTGCGAGATCTTCTACGCGCAGGGGCTTGGCGTAGTTCGTGCGGACCCAGGCGATGGCTTTTGCGGTGCGATGGCTCTGATCTCCGAGCGTGGCGATGGCGCGAAGGCGCGCGCCGCCGGTGCCGCGGAGGATGCGGTAAATGATTTCGCGCTGAATCAGGTTGCTGAGGAATGGAATGTCCTGCGGTTTGTTTAGCAGGTCAATCAGGCGGCAGCAGGCGTCGAGCAGTTCGGCTGTGGCCTTACCTGTGGCCATGCCGGGGCTATTCAAAGGAGCGGCGGGCGGCTGAATTTCTTCCTGGCTGAGAAGTTCGCGGACGATCTGCATATCGAGCTTGAGAACGAAACAGAGGTACGGAACGTGTTCGCTGGCTTCGAACACGTTGCAGATGACGGGCAGGTCGAGCGAGGTGAGGAGGTAGCTCGATTGGTCGAAGATGAAGGTGGTTCCGGCGAGGGTGGCGCGCTTGCGGCCTTGCGCGACGACGGCTAGACTCGGTTCGTAGGTCGCCGAGATTGGTGCGCTAGGGGCGGTCCTGCGACTGAGAAGCAGGCCGGGGACGGCAGTTATCAGTTTCTCTTGCGGCCCGATGAAAGAGGCAATTTTGCGGGCTAGGGCTTCGCGCAGCTCTGTGGTTCGATCTGGCGATGGAGTGACATTTTTGTTGGCTTTTTTCATGATATTGGCCTTCCCCAATGCAGTCACAAGATAACCGCTCAGCAGCGAATCATCAAATATTTTTTGCAAATCGAGAGGAATAGGCAATAAGTCGGAAGGATCGGGATACCGCTGCTGGGGCGATTGATTTTAGTCTTGGGATGCGAGAGATAGTCCGGGAGGACACGCGATGCAAAAGCGCAAACTTGGAAAGAGCGGTCTGGAAGTTTCGGCGTTGGGGCTGGGTTGCATGGGGATGAGTTTTTCTTACGGGCCGCCGAAAGACAAGAAGGAGATGACCGATTTACTGCACGCGGCGGTGGAGCGCGGCATCACTTTCTTCGATACGGCGGAGGTGTACGGCCCGTTCACGAACGAGGAGCTGGTGGGTGAAGCGCTTGCTCCATTTCGCAAGCAGGTGGTGATCGCTACCAAGTTCGGATTCGATCTGAGCGGCGCTGACAACCGGCCCGGTGCGGCGCCCGTTAGTAGCCGGCCTGAAATCATTAGAAAGGCGGTTGAAGGTTCGCTGAAGCGATTGAAGACAGATGTGATTGATTTGTTGTACCAGCATCGCGTGGATCCAAACGTGCCGATCGAAGATGTTGCGGGCGCGGTGAAGGAATTGATTCAAGCCGGGAAGGTGAAGCACTTCGGAATGTCCGAGGCGGGCGTGAAAACGATTCGTCGCGCGCATGCGGTGCAGCCGGTGACGGCGCTGCAGAGCGAATATTCTTTGTGGTGGAGGAAGCCTGAGGAAGAAGTGATTCCTACGCTCGAGGAGCTGGGAATTGGTTTCGTGCCGTATAGCCCGCTGGGCAAGGGATTTCTGACCGGGAAGATTGACGAGACCACGACCTTCGACAAGACCGATTTCCGCAACAAAGTTCCGCGGTTTACGCCGGAGGCGCGGAAGGCGAATCAGGCGGTGGTGGATCTGCTGGGCAGAATCGGTAAGCAGAAAAACGCTACGCCTGCGCAAATTGCGCTGGCTTGGCTGCTGGCGCAGAAGCCTTGGATCGCCCCGATTCCGGGGACGACAAAGTTGTCGAGGCTGGATGAGAACATCGGCTCGCTCGACGTGAAACTCACGGCAGACGACTTGCGCGAGATTGATAGCGCAGCCGCGAAGATCACGGTGGAAGGCGAGCGATATCCGGAAGCGCTGCAGAAAATGACTGGCCTGTGAGCGGCGTGTAAACGTCGGATTGTTTCGGCGTATCTCTGCGGCACTGACCCAAACCTGAATCCACAAACAAGACTCCATCATCCAACCCAACTGAGGAGAATTCTGTGTACAACGCAAAAGCATATTCAGCTGCCAGCGCGAAATCGCCGCTCGGTTCCACGAAGATTTCGAGGCGCGACCCGACGGAACACGATGTGCAGATCGAAATTTTGTTCTGTGGCGTGTGCCATTCCGATTTGCATCAAGTACGCGACGAGTGGCACGACGTGATGGCCACCGTGTACCCGTGCGTTCCCGGGCACGAAATCGTCGGCAGGGTGACGAAGGTTGGCTCCGCCGTCAAGAAGTTCAAGCTCGGTGACATGGCCGCGGTCGGCTGCATGGTGGATTCCGACCGCACCTGTCCAGAGTGCAAAGCGGGGCAGGAGCAGTTCTGCCCAAACTTTACTTTGACGTACAACTTCCCTGATACGCATCTGGGAGGAGTTACTTACGGCGGGTACTCCGAAAGCATCGTGGTGGACGAGAACTTTGTGCTGCACGTGCCGGCGAATTTGCAGCCTGCGGGTGCCGCTCCCCTGCTGTGTGCCGGTATCACAACTTATTCGCCGATGCATCACTGGAAGGTTGGCAAAGGCAAGAAGGTTGGGATAGTTGGGCTGGGCGGATTGGGTCACATGGGAGTTAAATTCGCACATGCGTTGGAGGCGCAGGTGGTGGTATTCACAACTTCGCCGAAGAAGAAGGGCGACGCATTGCGGCTGGGCGCCGATGAGGTTGTCATCTCGACCGATGCGAACCAGATGCAAAAACACGTGGGCAGCTTCGACTTCATTCTTGATGCTGTTTCTGCCGATCACGACATAAATGTTTATTTGAATATGCTGCGACGCGATGGGCACGTAGTGATGGTCGGCGCGCCGGAAAAACCACTGGCGGTTTCGGTGTTTTCGCTGATCATGGGGCGGCGCAGCCTGTCGGGTTCGCCGATTGGCGGCATCGCGGAAACTCAGGAGATGCTGGATTTCTGCGGGAAGCACAATATCACCTCGGATGTGGAGATTATTCCGATCCAGAAGATCAATGAGGCTTATGGCAGGCTGCTGAAATCTGACGTAAAGTACCGCTTCTCGATTGATATGGCTTCTTTGAAAGCGGAGTAAAGCAAATTCTGCGCTGAGGAAGAATCGCGCGCCAATTTACATTCCAGATTCGGGGCTGCTAGCTGAAGCGGCGCCACGGCGGGAACGAGTCGGGGTCGGTTTCCGAATCCGCGTCAGGGTCCACGCCGCCCTTGGCGAGTTCAGCGAGAAAATCGCGGGCCGCGCTAACGTCTTCTTCACGCACCAGGATCTTGAACCCGGCGCCAGACCATGCGAGATGTTCGCGCATTCCTCCTGCTGTATCGCCCTGAATTATCGCAGGGATGCCGCCTTCTTCGAGCGCGCCGCGGACCAACTCCGCTTCTGCGCGGCTGCCGCACGACTCCACGACAATAAGCTTCACATCCTCCACAGTAGTATTATATGCGCGGTTTGGCGTGGCTGCGCATTCGGCTGGAAGTTCAGCGAACGGATTCGCTATGTCAACAAATCGACGGAGATTTTATGGCACGACGATCGCGCGAGGTGCAACGTCTTCGAGTGGAGCGCGGGACGCACGCGGGGCTGGCTGAGATACGCGACTCGTTGCTGGAAACTTATGCCTGCAACGACGCGATGAATCAGCTGATTCTGATGGAACTGGACCCGCGCGCGTGGCGCGCGCAACTGCCGGGTGAAAAGCGCGGCGGCCGGACGATCGCGGCGATTTTTGCGCATCTGCATAACTGTCGTCTTAATTGGCTGAGGAATTCGGCGCCGCATTTGAAGTGCCCGGCGCCGCTGGATCCTGATCGCTGCACGATCAAGCAGGCTTCGGCAGCGCATCGAAAGAGCGGCGCGCAATGTTTGCGGATGTTGAACGATGCCCTTTCGGCCTCACCGAGTCGCCGCGTGACGAAATTTTCACGCGGCAGTTGGGCGCAGACGTGGCCGGCAGGCGCGACAATGTTCGCGTACATGTTCTCGCACGAGGCGCATCATCGCGGGCAGATATTGATGCTGGCGCACCAGCTGGATTACCGCTTGCTGCATACAACTCCCGGCGTCTGGCACTGGGAGAAATTGTGGAAACAAGCCGGGCTTACGACACGGCCGCGCTGACTGAATCCTGCGTGCGGCCGGCAGTCCCGCTGGCAGCAGAACCCTTCGTACAAGCTTAGCAATTCCGTACTTTGGCTGATAAAGCCGCACCGCCCTTGCTACGCCTATGTCATGGCTAAAGCCACGACCTCGAAAGATTATCGAGTTGCTACACCATCTCCATAGCAAAAGTGCTCTGGGCGTAATTTCACTTCACAAATAAAAGCGAAGGCGCGACGAAACCGACAGCACGCCTTTGTGTTTACCTCGTTATTGGCCTCTACGCTCGATGTGTGCAATTCGGGACTGTTTCACGATCCCACCTGTGCGCTAATAAATAATTGGCGAGCCTCGCCGCTGAAGCTTGGCATGAGCACCATCCGCGACACGATAAGAGCTGAACCAGCGCAGGCCTACGCACCAGGAATCCGTGATCTGTGCGACCACATTGCTGCACTCGAGCCGCACCACCCTCCGTGGTCTAAGCGAATTTTGCGCCGTGCCTGCCGTTCTGCCTCAGAGACGGGCGCTCAGAACATCCGTAAGACGCCGTTTTTTTTTCGTTCTCGCTTGTGCGGCGCTTCTGCACTTTCTTGTTCCTGCGTTTGCACGCGCCCAAGAACAAAGTTCTGCGCCAGCGCTTCACACCACTTCCCTGCACCAAGGACTTTTCGCAACCACACCCGCAACGGATGCGTCCGGCAGCGTTGGCGGCACAGTGCTGGATGCCAGCGGAGCCAGCGTTTCGGGCGCTGACGTCACGTTGCTGCCCCGGGATGGGACGCCGCCACGCTCGATGGCATCTGAAGCGAACGGCGAGTTTGATTTTATTGGAATCCTCCCGGGCTCATACCTTGTGATGGTCAACGCCAAGGGATTTGCGGTTTTCACGACTGAGGAATTCGCGGTGGCGGCGAAACAGGCCTACGAGGTTCCGGATATTTCACTTTCGCTTGCGGCGACGAATATGGAAGTGATTGTCCATCCCACCGAATTTATCGCCGCGGAACAGATCCGGGCCGAGGAGAAACAGCGGCTGCTTGGCGTGCTGCCAAATTTCTATACGAGCTATGTGAATGACGCCGCGCCGCTGACCTGGAAACAGAAATTTTCGTTCGCCACGCGCGGCACGTTTGATCCGGTGGCGATGGTTGGTGTGGGCTTCGCTGCGGGCGTTGAGCAGGCGAACAACTCCTTCGCGGGGTACGGGCAAGGGGCGGCGGGCTACGGCAAGCGGTTTGCGGCAAAGTTTGCTGACGGACGGAGCAGTGATTATTTGACGCATGCGATTTTCCCATCGCTGCTGCATCAGGATCCGCGCTACTTCTACCAAGGTACCGGTTCGATCAAATCGCGCGCGATGCATGCGATCGGTTCGGCATTTTTCACGCGCGGCGACAATGGGCAGACGCAGCCAAACTATTCTTACGTGTTGGGTGACATGTGTTCCGGAGCGCTGTCTAATCTGTATTATCCCGCGGCGAACCGCGGCGTGCACCTGGTGTTCACAAATGCCGCAGTGGGCCTGGCGGGGCGACTGGGTGGGAATCTGCTCCGCGAATTCCTGCCGAAGCATTCGACGACGAATGTGCCCGTCGAACGGGTGCCATGAACAGGGCGGTTCGGTCCCACAACGCGTTGATGTGGTGAAAAAACTTTTACGCGAGAGTGATTTGGCCCATGTCAATGGCGACGAGCAGCGGCTCAGTCACTGGTTGATAATCGCCTTCGTAGGCGAAGACGCGACGTTTCGTAGGGAACACGATGCCGTCAATGTTGCGGTAGTCGAATGCATAGTTTAGGCCGGTGGCACCGCCGAGGATGTCCACGGTGTAATCGTGGCGACACAACAAACCTCTGGGTGAAAAGCAGGAAATTTGCTCGCGCGTGTGGCTCTTCACGTTTTCGGGGAAAGTGACCTTGAGGCGCCGCCAGGCGGAGCCCTCAACGTTGATTGACGCGATTTCTTCAGTGACGAAACCTTCGCGGGTGTAAAGGAACGGAGTGTTGAGGTACGTCCAAAGCGCTTCGCCGGCGAAGTAGGCCACCTGGATGTCGTCCCAAGGAGTTTCTCGTTGCTGGCCGGCGAAAGATTTTTCCGGATCGTCGCGGGATTCGATTACGGTTCCGTCCAGCTTTTCGATCACGACGCGGTTCGGTTGAAAAATGGCGCGTTTATCCTGGCCCGGGAAGTCCAGGGTCACGCGTTCCTGGCGCGTTTCCGCGGTGATTACCACGTTCTTGAGAAAATCCGGTTTACCTTTGACGGACCAGATAGCGCCGCTGATGGACGCGGCGACTTTGATCGTGGTGACTTCGTTCCAACGCGCGAGGCCGCCGTGCGCTTTCACTGCCAGGTCCAGTAGTTCGCCCATTGAGAATTCCCTTCGTGATCCCGCACCGAAAATAAACCAGCTTGGAGTTTAACAGCAGGCGCGGGAAGCGCGGCGAGCAAATCTCTGCGGCGGCACTCGAGATTCGTCTATTATTGGCCCAAGGAAAATGCGCGACGTGCGGACGGTGTTGTCGTACGAATATTGAGCTGTGCAATCTCAGGATGGGAGCGACATGAGTAAACTACGGGTTCGCAACTTTAGCATTTCACTGGATGGCTACGGCGCGGGGCCCAATCAGGACCTCTCAAATCCGCTTGGTGTCCAGGGCACATCGCTACACCAATGGTTTCGACCTACGCGCACTTTTCAACGGATGCTTGGAAACGAAGGTGGCACGACGGGCGTGGATGATGAGTTGGCGGCCAGTGCATTCGTGAACGTTGGAGCATGGATTCTGGGCCGGAACATGTTTGGGCCGGTTCGCGGGCCGTGGCCGGACGACAAGTGGAGAGGTTGGTGGGGCGATAATCCGCCGTATCACGGTCCCGTATTCGTGCTGACGCACTACGGGCGGCCATCCATCACCATGGAGGGCGGAACGGTTTTCCATTTTGTTACGGATGGGATTCATGCGGCGCTGCAACGCGCAACGGAAGCCGCGCAGGGACAGGATGTGCAAATCGGTGGCGGAGTGGAAACCATTCGGCAGTATCTTGGCGCGGCGCTGATTGATGAGCTGCACTTCGCGATATCGCCCGTTTTGCTCGGCGCTGGAGAACACCTTTTCCGCGGGATCGACGCGCGGAAATTGGGCTACCGGTGCACGAAACACGTTGCGAGCGCGAACGCCACCCATGTGGTGCTGACAAAACTTGACTAGTCGCGGCCGCATGGCAAGCACATTTCTGAAACGCGGCACGACATTCGGCTGTTATTCAGCGAAGGAATCGAAGGAACGATCGATGGCTGATAACGTAGTGGACGCGCTGGTGGTTGACTCGCTGATTCTGGACCTGCTCGAATGGCTTGCGACGCGCGAGAGAAGCTATCAAGAGGTTATGGAGGCGTGGCGGACATCCTGTCCGAAGCTGCCGGTGTGGGAAGAGGCCAACGAGCGCGGGCTGATCGAGCGAGACTAAGCGGGCGGACGCAGCGTCATCCGGGTGAGTTCGTCGGGGCACGAGCTGGTTGCGCAGAGCAGAACTTCGCGTTATGCAAGGCCCGATATGCCGACGCGTTCGCGATAACGGCTAAGATTGGCACGTTTTTATTTGTCGTCGGTCGGAATGTCGTCTGGGGAGACTAGCTGACGCGCGGTGATTTGCGCTGCGGCGAGTTCGCGGGCGAGGTTTTCGAGGCCGAAGTAGATGGTGTGCGAGCGCAGAACGCCCTCCAACGTTTGCGCAGCGGGCGGGGTGGGCGTCACCGAACTGCCTTCTATGTTTGCTTTGGCGTCCAACGCTTGGATCGCGGCCGCGAAATCGAATTCGGACGTGTAAAATTTTTGGGCTAGGATTCCTTCCGCGATTCGCTGCAGGGCTTCGGAAATTCCTACGCATAGCACGCTGAACTCCGGTTCCCACCGCAGGTCAATTCCTCCACAAAAAGCTCCGCCGCAAGCGGCGTCGAGAGTTTCCACCGCTTGAGACATGCGCTCTTCGTGCTGCAGCAATTTTACGAGAGTTACGCGGCGTGCGGACCAGCGCGCAGGTTCATAGCGGCCGTGCGCGTAGAAGTCCGTGTTTTGACGCCCCAGTATTGCGAGGCTCGCGCGCAACGCGTCGACGTCAACCACATTTTCGCCGCGAAAGCGCAGCAGCAGCGCCGATAGGAAGGTGTCGAGCTGCAAGTATTTTTCCGCGAGCGCTTGCCCGAGACTTTCCAGTGCCGTGGAAGGCAAGACGAACTCCGCCACCACCAGCGCGATGACAATTCCGAAAGAAACCTCCAGGAAGCGGTTGAGCGCGGGTACCCACGGCCTTCCGGTGTTGGGGACGAGCATGATAATCGCGATGGTGACGGCGGCGAGGCGTATTCCGTCCTGAAGGTGCAGAATCGTGCACAGAACTACAGTGACAAACACGGCCACGCCGAAGACTGAAAGCTTTTGTCCCGGGACTTCCATAAACGGAATGGAGACGGCGGCGCCAACGGCCGTGGCGGCAAAGCGAATCCAGGATTGCTTCACGGCAGCGCCCAAATTTGTTTGCATTACGATCATGGCTGAGATAGCGGCCCAGTAGGGTTGCGGCATGTGCAGGAGCGAGGCGAAATACATGCCCAGGCACCCGGCAAGAGCCGTCTTGATTGCGAGCCGAAAATTTGCGGACGATGGATTCAGCATATTTGGCTTTCAAGCGCGGTGGGATTATCGCGCGAGATGGGCGATTGGGATAGTGGTAGATATGAGCGCCAAAACGGAACGGCCAGCGACCGACAACGTTCGATGCTACATATAGATAGGAGAAGGGCGGAGTTGTGCAAAGTGTTGCATATTGAGAAAAATAGGGCGCCATTTTGGATTGGGATGTAATTCAAAGCAAAGGGTTTATTTTTCAGGATTTGGTTGTGACTTGGCCTTTTACGTGCTATTGTCCCGTGCGTAGCTAAATGCGCGGAGGTGGGTAGATGCGGATTCACAAGATGTTGGCTGTCGCGGCAGGGCTCGCGGTGGTGATGCTGGGTACAAGCGTGGCTCATGCGGACAGCAACGATCCCCACGCTAAGATCACCGTGCCGACAGACCCCGACGTAATCGTCCCGTGCGCGTCGGTGGTGAACGATAACACGGTCTGTTTGACGGAAGCGAATTCGATTTCGGATCCGGCGATCATCGCTGGGCCTAGTGCGCAGGATCTTGCAAACAATCCCCTATTCGATGTCATTACGAACTTCTTTTATGAGCCAGATAATTGCGGCTCCAGCGACCCAGCTTCTTGCCCAATGTCAGACGTATTGGACACGGTATTTCTGGCGATTAATCCCACGGTTCCGTTTGCCTCTTACGACTGCGGCATCGGTTCAGAACCCGGGGATGCAACGCCTGCATTCAATGGCTGCACGCCCATCGGTGTGACTGGTCAGCCAAATTACGACCTCATTCTCAAGCTGACGTGTGTTTCAACTTCCCTGAATCCCTGCACTGGAATGCTCCCTGGACAGGAAGGAAGCTCCGAAATAACGCCTGAGCCGGGCACCTTGCTGCTGTTGGGAGCTGGATTGCCGCTGATCGCGCTGTATGGCCTGAAGCGCCGCAAGGCCCTGAATCTGGGCCGCCAGAACCAAGCCAGCCTCGCAGTCTGCTGAATTAGCCGGCTTCTCTAGTTTGGGGGTCTTTCAGACTCCTTCATTTCGGGCCTCTCGGGTTAACCGAGAGGCCTTTTTTTGTTTTACGCACGATCACAAGTGCGCGACTCTCGCGAGGAATGCACCGCCTCTACGTCACGTGGCTCGCGATTTCGGCGTGGAAGTTAGCGCTCAATTGCGGTTTCTAACCCACACAGCGCTCTCGTTCTCAATCCAATCCAGTGGAATTACGGCTTCTTGGAGTATTTCTTCATCAGTCTAACGAAGTCAGGATTGTTGTGGAGGCTATCCAAATCGGGGTCGTTCGCCGCGTAGTCTGCGGAAAAGTGGTTTTCAAGCGCGTCGGCCAGCAACGCCACCGCCTGACTGGATTTTCCGGTCAGCGCGGCGATTTGGACTTCTGTATAAGCAATATTCACGTCTTTTTTGTCCAGCGCCCGAGCCCGCCCGATCAGCGTCTCGGCTTCCTTAACGTTTCCGACATTGGCATACGATAGTGCGATCTCAGCCATAACCGAAGAATCCTGCGGATTAACCTGCAATTGTTTGTAACCAACGGAGATCGCCTGCTGATAGGCAGCCTGGGCTTTGTCCTTCTGGCCCAGGGCGCGATACGCGTCGGCTAGGTTCACGACCAACTGGGTGTCGTTCGAATTGATCGCTACGGCCTTCTCAAATGCCTGAGCTGCCTCCGAGAAGCGCCTCAGGAAGAAATAGGCCGTGCCGATGTTGGTGTAGGCAGCGGCATCGGGTTCAATCTGAAGGGCTCTCTGTAGCAAAGGTACAGCCTCAGCGTACTTACCCTGCTCTACCAGCACAGTGCCCGAATTTACGTAGCCGTTGTTGACATCTGGCTCGAGCGTGGTCACCTGCTTGAACGCCTCTAAAGCCTTGTCGTAGTCCCCGGTTTGGAAGTAGGCATCACCGAGGGAGTTCTCATTGACCCAGTAGTAGGGATTGAGCTGCACGGCCTTTTGATAGGCTTCGATGGCGTGGGGCATATCGCCCTTCGAGAGGTAGACATTGCCCAAGCGCCAATAAACTTCGTCGGAATTGGGCGCTAATGCCTGCGCGCGGTTCAGCTCCGCGATCGCTTCCGAATATTTGCCGGTGGCGCGATAGACGCTACCGAGCGTCGAGTGCACTTCCGGGAGCTTATCGTTCAACTGCAGAGCTTGCTGCGCGGCTGCCAGCGCCTTCTGCGTCCAGAATCCATCGTTGGTTACGCCGTACATTCGCAAGCTCGCCTGGGCCACACCGGTGTAAGCCAGCGCAAACTTGGGATCCTGCTTCACGGCCTGATTGAAGAAATCGAGCGCGGTCTGAATGCTCTTGGCATCATTCACTCGCAACGCATTGCGGCCGCGAAGATAAAAGTCATACGACGCGACGTTATCGGTGGGCCGCGCCTCGGCGTTGGCATTTTCCTCGTTCGTAGGATTCACATCCATCGCGGAAACTACCTGTGCGTAGATATGATCTTCCAGAGTGAAGAGGTCCGCCGGAACGCCGTCAAATTGCTGGCTCCAGACGCGTTTGTTGTTAACCACATCCTCCAAATTCAGGATGATGCGTATCTTGTCGCCATTGCCCTGCAACATGCCGGTCACGAGCATATTCGCGCCCAGGCTGCGCGCGATTTTCTGCAAGGGCTGCTTGGCATCGGCCTTGGAGGCGGCGTCGGACGAAGTGACGTGCACGCCTTTCAACTGAAACAGCTTCGCTGAAAGCGCTTCCTGGATGCCTTGCGCCAGGTAGCCCAGCTGCGATTGATCGCCCAGAACTTGCAGCGGCAGAATGGCGACGTAGCGGCCGCTGGAAAGCGGCGGGATGCCGGAAGACGCAGAGCCGCCCGTGCCAGTCTGTCCGTCCACACGGAAGCCGGGAATCAGATGGCGCACCGGCGGTATCGCCAGCGCCAGCAGAAGCAGCGCGACAACGCCGGCGACGACCAAAACCCACCGGCGGCTGGCGAACTCCGGAATCTGGATGATGACGCTTTGCGAACCAGAGCCGATGCGCGACATGCCCACGCGCGATACGCCGCTGCCGGACTGTCCGCCCTGCAAATCCGCGAGAATTTCATAGGCATTCTGGTAACGATCGTTCGGATCGCGTTCCAGGCAGCGCATAATGATTTTCACGAGCCAATTCGGGAGATCTGGGCGCAAAATCTTTGGGCTCTTTGGTTTTTCCTGAATGCGCTGGTACATCACTTTCAGCGTGGATTCGCCGGTGAAAGGCACGTCGCCAATCACCATTTCATACAAGATCAGTCCGAAAGCGTAGAGGTCCGCGCGTCCGTCAGCGGTTTTGCCTTCCACCTGCTCCGGCGACATGTAGCGCGGGGTGCCGAGAAATGCGCCGGTGCGCGTCATACCGATCGCGCCTTCTTCGAAGGATTTTGCCAGGCCGAAATCGCAGACGTAGATCTGGTCGTTTTTAGCTACCAGCAGGTTTTGCGGTTTCAGGTCGCGATGGACCACGCCTTCGGCGTGAGCCGCGGCCAGAGCCTCAGCAATTTGCCGCGAGAAATTCAGAATGCGTTCCAGCGGCATCTTGGGATTGTCGCGAATGATGTGCTGCAGGTCCTGGCCTTCGACGAATGCCATGGAAATGAAGCGCAGCCCGCCGACGTCGCCCATGTCGTGAATGCGCAGGATATTTTTGTGGGAAATCTTGCTGGCGAGGACTAATTCCTGTTTGAAGCGTTTCAGCGCGTCGGATTCGCCGATGGCGCCTTCGCGTACAACTTTGATGGCTACGGTGCGGTCGAGGTCTTTGTCATAGGCCTTATAAACACGGCCCATGCCGCCCTGTCCTAAAAGCGCTTCGATGCGATAACGCGGACCGAAATCGCTGCCTGGAGCGATGACGGTTGCGTCCACCATCTGAATCGTTTCGGATTCCCCCAATGGCATAGGGGTCCCGCAACGTGAGCAGGACTCGGCGAAGTCGGGGTTCACCGTGCTGCAGTGAGGACAATTAATCACGAAAAAGCCGCCAGGATGGCTCTAAGCCGGGGACTCAATGGCGAATTATCGTGCATCCTTGCGAGGCCTGCAACTATTAAGTGGCGGAAGTGTGCAGTATCGGCTTTCATTCGCGGCGGCTGCCCGGTTAGACTGGGTCACCATTAAAGAGCGCGCAGATCGCCATGCTGGGAACGCAATTACACGTCTGGATAGTCTTCGCCGTCTCGACGGCTGCAGCCCTGGTGATTGGCCTAGGCGTATTTCATCGCAAAAACCACACCATCGGGCTGCGCGAGGCATATCTTTGTTTTTCTGCTGATCTTTCAGTCGTTCCACGTGCCGGCCAAATCGCAGCACAAGGTTTTGTTCTTGGGGGTGCTTGGCGCTCTCCTGATGCGCGCCATTTTCGTTGTGGCGGGAGTGGAATTGCTGCAGTCGTTTCTCGCGTCTGCTCCTTCTCCTAACCTGCGAAGTTCCAACCCGTCGCCTTGCGCATTCCTCCCCGAAATCGGGTCGAAGGCCGGGCCGCTCGGCTCATCAGCTTTTCCTTCTCCCGAGAGCAACAAGGCTTGCGGCCTTCCACTCGTGCAGAAGTCGCTTTCCAGTACACGATGTTCACGAAGTTCACGGTTATTTCGGCTTGATCTCGCTATCCCCTTTCTTTTCAGCAGCTGGCTCCGAGGCCCGTGTATTCTTGCAGAGGTCGCAGTCCTGGCCAAAGGTCTCCGCGCGGAACGCGGCTTCTTGATCGATCCCATGATCGTGGGCAAGTTTGTGGATGCGCTTTCGAGTCCACAAATCCAGGTAGACGATGAAGCCCGCATTCGTGCGCTTCCGATTTGTGAGACCTAGAGACGTCAGGGCTCGTCCGACTTCATGGGGACTCAGCCGGAAAGTCTCCTGCAGTCCTTCAAGGTTTAGATTTACGGCTTCGGTCAATTCCTTCTGTGCGCACGTTCCGTCCTTCGGATGTGAATGAATGTATTCGTAAAAGAGTCGCAGAACGGCGGCAGTGGGGGGCGACAAAGGCTCCCGATGGATCTCCTGCTGCGTTTCGAACAGTTGAACCAAGTATTCGCACATGTCTGCGTTGCTGCCCAGGGGAAGTGCGAGCGCCTGGTAGAGATCGCGTGTCCGCGAGTGTAGGCGTTCGTCTCCTTTCATCTTAGGCAAGCGTAGCGACTTGTAATTTTCCAGGCGATACTGCAGGAGTTGTTTCTGCAAGACATCAGCGTAGTCCAAGATTTTCTTGTCCGACGGCTTTGCCAGGTCGGTGCGAGCCGTCTCCTGCATCGAGATGATCACGCAACGAGTGTTCACACCCGCATCCTCCGGCATCTCGGTACAGCTGATTACTTTCGGACCGAAGGCCTTGAGCGAACGACCTTTGCGGAGAGTAACCGATCCCCGTGTTGATCCGGTTTTCAAAAGATGAAACAGTGCACGCCGATTAGTGGTGGTGAGAATCTCGTCCACCAGGAGTGTCGGGGTCAGCCGTTCGTACACGTCGTAAAACGCGGCCGAAGTGACGTCCGCAATAAGGAAGGGCCGGCGGCACAACAGATTCAAGACTTGGAGCAAAGTTGTTTTCCCGGATCGAGGCAGACCGACCAGCTCAAGGTAGGGTGCAACCTGCAAGCTTTCAATGAACCAAGTGCTCATCACAAACGCAGCAACCAGACACGCGTCGCTCTTTCTAACGTCTACACAAGAGAGAATGACGGCCATAATTGCGCCGAGGAGCACCTTGGGGGGCTGGTGTGATTGACTTCCCCGCGGAAGGCGCACGTACTTGAAAATCCCCTCCTCTCGCGCAACGGGAACGAGCACCCGATTCTCGCATTCCGCCGCGGCTGCGATATGTACGTAGCCATTCTTATAAATGGCGAAGAGGGATTTCGCAGTGTTATCGGGATCCTCGATCATTTCCACCAGGGTCCCATCCTCGAGTTCGGCGAAATCAACTTCGTGTTCAGGCAAACGGCGTGCAGGGGAAACCACATTCGGACTGTTCGCGGGAACCGGATCGGGAGAGGGTGAAGGCGAAGGGCAGCTTTCCGGTTGGTTTACGGCATTTGCAAGCGCGTAATCTTCAAGCGATTTACTTGTGTGCATATAATGCTCCAAAGACTCTGTCGTAGACGACAGTACATTCGAATCCAAACCTTCAGTCCTCGCATGTGGTATGCGTGTTCCAACAGTGGTCCCGAATTCGGCGTGTTAGTGAGCACGGGTTTTGCTATCGGCAGGCATCTTGGCGCGCTTGTGTTTGTATTGCACGTGCACCACATCCTCCGGCGTGCGCCGTTCGGCTGCCGCGTCTTTCTTGCGCGTTTCCGCCGTCGGATCGCGCGGCGCAACCAACGGAGGTGATGACGGCAGGATATCGCGACGCGAAAGTAGCGGGCCGCGCGTGCTCGTGATCACTGGCTTGGCCCGTGGCGGAAGCCGGCGTATTTTCATTTCCAATTTAACCGTGAGCTCGTCGTCCCATTGATCCAAAATACTGACCATCACTTGGATCTTGTTTTGATCTTTGAATCCGTCGGGCGGACACGACCCAAGGGCCAGGAGCAGCCCCTCGAGAATATCCCCGCGCGCTAAAACCCGATGCACGCGGTGATTCAGTACCTCTTCGCGCGAGAATTGTTCGGCGTCATCTGGGAACGTGTAATACGCGGGTTTTGGTCCCTCCTTCGGATCTCCTAGCAATTCAACAAAATCCGGCCATGGTGCCGCGATCCAGACGTCGCGGATAATTGTCTTCCCCGGACGATCGCGCCGAACGAAAATCGGCAGAATATAAGCAAGCCGGCCGCTTTTTAGCTCCCGAATCTCGGCGCGCCAGTGGTCGCGTCCCAGTCTGATTGTTAACGCAGCGCCTGAATTTCGCGCGTCGAAACCGACCCGATATTCAGGAGGCTCCAGCGGGATGCTCGCCGCCTCTAGGTCAATCCAGTTCTGCATAAGCTGACGGACGTCGTGATTTGCCATCTTGCCCCCTTTCCGTTTTTCAAAAAAACCTCCGCATCCTCCGCAACCCAATCAAGTGGTCGCCTGCGCGACCATGGCCTCGAGCTCGCGACAGTAGTGGCAATCGCTACGGAGTCCGTCGTCCATCGCACGCACAGTGTGCGACTGCGCGAGCTTGTGGATCAACTGGCAGGTGCTCACGTTCAACTCCACGCCGTTGCCGGCCCGGGCGATCCTGCCGCTGGGAATTCCAAGTCGCCGGATCGCCCAGCCGATGCTTTCGGCAGAGAGTTGTTGATCGGATCCTCTCCCCTTGAAGATTGCATTCACTTTCTCCCCGATTTTATCCGTACGAACCTTCGACCAGCCTCCCGCGTGGATGAAAAAAAGCAACGCCTCGAGCACAACCGCATCGCACGTGCCTGCACGGTCCGCGCGCACTTCTTCCTCTTGCGCGGCCAGCAGCGGCAGAATTCTTTTCTGAACGTCGCCGTCGCCCATCACGGCCGCACTGACTGTCCGCGCAATATCTTGGATGGGCAATGTAAACCGAGTAGCATCAAAGTTCGCGCTTTGCGCGTTGGCGGCATTGCGGAGGAAATGGCCGAGGAAGCGAGCTTGAAATTCCTCAGCAATTTCTTCTTCTATTTTCTGGTCGAGAGTCGGCAGCTGTCCGGCGATCGGGATTAAAGTAGCCTTCAGAGCCTCGGTCCCAAGCGCCGTGCTGTGCGGAAGGTGGTGCGAACAGACGATCTTTGGCCCGTAGAATTCGAAAAGGCCATGGCTGCTGACTGTCCGCGCCCCCCGGTAAGTCGAGGACTGCAGGATCATTTGCATTTCGCGTCGCAGATCAGGTTCGTCCAACAAAAGTGTGGGCTGCAGCCACATTGGCAAACGCGCGATGTCACCACGCCGGAGACCTACGATCCGAACGGGGCGACGCGAAAGCAGGCTGAGCATCTGGAGGACGCGATTTCTTGGACTACCAGCGGGGAAAAAAATCCAAAGAACGGGAGTCATCGGCAGAGCCGGTGACATCCAGGAAAGAAAAACTGCGCAGGCCAATGCCGTGATGCACCCCTCCAGCTGCGCGAGATGGCGGGTAAGCAGATCATGCACGTCCGTGAACAATTTCTCGCCGGTTTCCGGCGGCGCGACGCGCGTCGGAAGACGCAGTACTCTTCTGAGGTCTGGATCGATAGGAGCTGGCGCATACTTCTTGCCAGCGTGATCAATGTGCGCCGCCACCTCCAACACTTTTTCATGCCAGTGGAGCAGCTTCACTTCTCTCGGTTCGGTCTGTGCGCGAACCAATTCCAACACCGACCCGTCAGCGAAAAATTCGCCGCTTGTCTGAATTACGCCGTCTTTTTTGACGCCCGTCTGCCGCGCCACGATTGGCTCGCTTCCCGTCCCTCCTTTCAAAAAAAGAGGGACATCCACCCTGCCTCGGGCGTGTCCCTCATGCTGAAAAGCTAGCCGAATTTTCCGAAAATCACCTGCACGATTCGCAGGCAAAACAACATTAGCACTGCAGGGCCTAGTCTTCAAGGCCCAAATTCGTGCACGGGCTGCCTGAATTCTAGCTGACGAGTGTTCGAGTCTGCCGGCCCGTCCTCCAGCGCCTGCCGTGCATCCCCCACCCACTCGACCAGTCGGGCGCGCTGAAAAACTCAACAAACCACGATAGAGGCGGGCCTCGCTGGCACGGGGCCGGTTTGCACGCACATCCGGTGCGCAAGCGATGCGCGATCACCTTCATTCCAGCTGCCCTAGCCCTCGGGACCAGCCTGTCACAAAGTCCTATTGGTGATTGACAATCGTTCCGCAAGAATTGCGTTGCGGTCCGAATTCCTGGCGATCCGGGTTTGCGGAATGCGAAGGTCTCCCGGACTTAGAGGCACAGAATGAAGGCTCGCATTGTAATCTTGAGCACTCTTATTTTTGCTGCCGCGGCTTCCACCCACGCTGGCTCCGCGAGCTATGTACAATGCGGTACTTATGACTCCTATCTCCTGATCTATAAGACGACCGAGAAATTCGAAGAGCTCGGGAAATTGCATTGCGGCGAGAAAGTTGAAGTTATGAGCCACTCGGACGGCTACTCCCAGATTCGCACTCTTGATGGCAGACTGGGTTGGGTACGCGATGCTGACCTCTCCGATACACCACCGCCACCCCAACGCGACTTTACATTCGGCTTTACTGAGTATGTTCAATCCAATTCGGGTTCCAATCGTTCAGCTGCTTTCCTGACAAACGTTGACGTCCTGGTTATGCATGCAAACCATCCAGATCCCGATCTGATCCTGAAAAAAATCAAGTCCTCTCGCTGTGCCTTCGACACTTCGCCTGCGGCGCTCCTGATGCTCAAGGCATCGGGTTTGTCCGACCTGGTGATTCTGGCCATGTTGGAAGCTCCCGTCGCGTCTGAGGCGCCCGAGCGAAGAACGCCAGAAATCGTCACAGTAAAGATTCCCGACGGCACTCCGATCGAGGTCCAACTCCATGGCGACGTTTCCTCGGAGAAAGTGCAGGAAGGCACGATCGTGGAAATGTCAGCGGCTGAGGATCTCGTTGTGAATGGTGCGCTTGTCGTTCTTCGCGGCTCGGCCGCGCGTGCTCGTATTATGGCCGTGAAACAGCCGGGAGCACGCGGCGGCTCCGGCGAAGTAGTCTGGTTCATGCAGGATATCGTCGCCACCACTGGTGAGCATATCCCAGTGACTTTTGCCGCCAAACAGCCGGGCAACAATCGTCTGCGAAATTTTGAAGGGTACCCGTTTTTCGTGTCGGAATTTCACAAAGGCGATCCGGCCATTAAAGTCGGCGACAAACGTTTCCGAGTCGTCACGCACGGCGACACGGTCCTTAGTGTTTCTCGACCCCTTCCGGCAGCTCTGCCGGCGCCAAAACAGAAGGCGCAATTTGTGCGTCAGGTCTCCGCTCAATCCGCGTCCTCGCCAGAGGCCGCGCCGTCGTCACAGCCCTCGGTAGCGGATGAAGTGAAGCCTTAGGAAAAGTCAGTCCAAGCCGATCAGTCGCGCTTAGGCTCCGGTACTATTTCGATTTACGAGCGAGCGTTTCGGCCGGAAGAGCCACGAGCCTCCTGAAGAGTGCTTCGCCATGCGCTTCTTTTTCTTCGGATGGAAGTTTCAAGTGGTGCTCGACTTCCGATTCCATACCCTGAACTTCTTCAGAGGGCGCGATCTCTCCCAGTCGCCGGAAAAGCATCTTGTGTGCTCGCTTCCGTTCCATCACTTCCAGTCCATCTAGGATCTGGCCATGCGACGTTCCCTCCCAAATCGCGAGAATCATCGCTTCCCGCAGCCAGCGTTCCGCGCCTTACTCGGCCAACACGCCCAGCCCGCCGTGCACTTCCATGGCCCACTTTGTCGTATCTACCGCAAACTCGGCCGTCCAGTATTTCGCAAAATGTGCCACCAGTCGGAACAGATGATAGCGATCGGAGTAAGGCGCTCGCTCCATCCACACGTCATTCAGGAGCTGGACCGAATCCCATACCGGCGCAAACGCCGATCGCCGGGCATTCAGTCGATTTTCAAATTGATGACGAAGCAGCGGATGATCGAGAATCCGCCTGCCGAACGCGTCTCGGCATACAAAAGCGCATCCGCCATCGCGCGCTGTGCTAGCGCGACACTCACCACGCGGTTCGCGACGCGCGAGAGGTTCAACACTTCGAGGATCAAATAAATTCCCGAGCCAGCCGAGCCGAGCAGGTAGCCCTCGCTGCTTCTCAGCTCCACTTCTCCGGTGGGAACAGAGCGGGTTCCAATCTTGTCCTTCAGCCGTCGGATAAAATAGTTGAGCTCACCATCATTGCGGTATCGCGGCACCAGTAACAGGGCCAGCCCGCGCACGCCCGCCGCAGCTCCTTCCGGGCGCGCAGCTACAACGGCTAACTCTGCGTTGGCATTGCTCGTAAAATATTTATCGCCTGTGAGCAGCCAGCAATCGCCCGCGAGCTGGGCAACCGTCTCGACAGCGGCTCCCAAATCCGATCCGCCTTTTATCTCTGTCATCCACGTGGCACCCTGCCACACGGAATCATCCTTCCGCAAAAGTTGGGGTAGAAAGCGAGTCTGCACTTCAGCGCTGCCTTATTTCGCAAGAGGAACCGCCGAGCCGAGTGACACAGTATCAGGGCAGCAAATCTCGGGATCGTGGAACGAAATGATATAGATCAGCAGATACGTCGGGATCAGCGATTTTTCTTACAGGACGCGCCAAACCACTCCGGAGCGGTGACCCCTCTTCAAAATCGTTTGATATTCGCGAGGATACATTATCTCATCGACGCGTTTTCCGAGACGATCCAACATCCGCAACCACGGAGTTCCGGCACGGTCGATTGCATACGAAATGGCGACGCCTTCGCTCTTCCACCAATCTTCCTCGGCGAAGAGCACATCGCTGTGCGGAATATCTCGAAGCCCGCTCTGCAGAAAGCCCAGAGGTGAACGGAGTGCGTTGAGGCCTGTCATTTCAGCGCATGTTAGGTCGGTGACATGGGCGCGTCAAGCTAACTGACTTCGCTTAGTTGTGCACACGAAAGAACGCTTCAGCATTTCAAGTTAAGCGCATCTCACTGCCGCATGGAATCGGAACAGCATCACGTAAAATACGGGGGAACAGCAACCTGGCCTTGGGTTGGATTTCTAGGCTAGGCACTCGACCGCGACAAGAATTGACTGAACGCTGACAAAATCCGCTCTGAGGCTAAGGCGTCGCGGCTCGTCGTGCGGCATTCATCACTGTCTTTTTCATGCGGTTTTCGCCAGCCCAATACAAACTCATCTCATGGCCGTCGGGATCATTCAGATAAGCGTGCCTCCAGCCTCAGGGCATCATGCGGGGCAGTTGGGTAATGTGGAACCCTTTTTGCTGGAGCTCGCGACAGAACTCGTCGAGATCGTGGACTTCGAAGTAGAGGTGGACTCCGTCGCTCGAAACGGAAGCGCCCGGACCCGCCTGATGCAAGGCGATGGTTCCATTGCCGCCCGGTGCGCGCCTGCGCGCGTAAACCGGAGTGCCTTCATCGCGGAAGTCTTCGATCAGCTTGAATCCAAGCATATCGCGGTAGAAACAGACTCCGCGATCCACGTCTTTCAGTCTTTTCCGGTCAGGATCCAGTCAGCGCTCTTTCCGAATCGCTCGACAAGCCGGATCAACATTTCTGCACTTGGCCCGAGTTTTCCGCGTTCAATTTTCGAAAGCTGTCCTTGGCTAATCCCAAGAAACGCGGCAAGTTCTTCCTGAAGCATTCCTTCGCGGAGCTGCCGGATGCGTAATCCGATCGACTTCAAATCTGCCCTAGTTTTTTCAGACTTTGTCATGAAAAAGGCATTGACACGATGGCATATTCCATATAGCATATGCCATTAGGAATACGAGTGCCCGTGAGCAGCATCGGCTCGCAGCGTTAGCTGCCACGCGTTACTTTTTGCATAATGGAGAACTATATGCAACGAAAAGATATTCGTAGTGACGAGGGATGCAACGGCAGGCGGAAATCTCTGTCGAACAGTTCATTCAAACCGAACCTCCGATCGCAAAAATCCCGCCGTAGACTCTCGTTGGACAACATTTTTCGCTCTAATTTGAGACACGCTCGAAGTATTTGGGGCGAGCTCCGCGCAAGCGCAATACGCAGCCTGCGAGATCTCTCGCATGCACATGCTCTTTCGGTGGCAGCGGGCGACCTCCAACTCCTCGAAGGGAGGTGGTATGTGACCCACGCTGGACTCCTCACTATTGCTAGTCGTTCGGGCTGTTTTGGGATTACGACCGCTATCGACCATTCCGTCTCTGAACCCTCCATTGCGCGCTGGGTATTCAAAGCCACGGTGTACAAAGCGCTGTGCTCTAAAGGCTTCGTGGGTTACGGAGACGCCGATCCCTCCAACACGTCTCCCCTAGTCCGCGGCGCCGAGATGCGCGTCGCTGAGACCCGAGCTGTCAACCGTGCTCTGCGAAAAGCGTACGGAATCGGGCTCTGCTCGGTCGAAGAATTGGGCTCACAGCCACCCATCGCTCCGCCCCAACCCGAAGGGAAAGCAGCTCACCCGCCGAATGGCAACGGCTCTGCCAATGGCCAGCCCCGACTGCGGGACAAGCTCTGCCTCCTAATTCGAAAGTACGAACTCGATCCCAACCTGGTGAAACGCTACGCGGCTGATTTCTGCGGAACGCAGGAACTGCGCGACGCCGGCCGTGACCTCATCGAGGCTTTCGTTTCCACCGTGGCCGAAGAAGCCGCAAGAGATCGTGCCGGATTGCTTTGTAAGCTGAACAGCTACAGCCAGCCTGCGGAGGTGAAGTCATGAAGCGGCATTTTCCGGGTTTACATGTCGAGCCGGCGCAGGCGAACGATTTCCTGGAAGGCATCTTCCTGGTGCGGGTGGACCGAGCCTATTATCGCTGGCACCCGCAGAAGCCCTTCTTCATCCTTAGCTTCACGGTTCTGGAGCCTAAGGAATTTGCCTCCCGCAAGATTGCAGGGCGCCTCTATTGCACTCAGAAGTCCCTCTGGAAACTGAATTGGTTTCTGCGGGATTTCGGCTATGACCCCGACCTGCTCGGTCGAGACGAGGTGGACGAGAAGGCCCTCCTCGGTCTCACCGGCATTCTGCGCACTACCCGCAAGTCATTCGCCGGACGAACGTTCCTCAACCTCGAAGCATTTGCACCCTCCAGCGAATGGGAATTCATCTCCAAGGACGCTCGCGAAGGGGTGGTGGCAGGAGGCTCGAATGACATACAGCTTCACGCAGATTAGCCAGTACCTGCGCTGCCCGCGGCAGTATCGCTACCGATACCTCGATGGCTGGCGCGAGAAAGAAGACAAGGCCGCAATGATGTTCGGCCGCTGCGTTGAGAACTCTTTGGCTGTCTATTTCGCTGGGGAAGATTCGACTACCGCGTTCTTCCAGGAATGGCGCAAATACCAGGACGCCTCCCTTGCTTACGCCAAGAACGACTCGTGGGACCGACTCTATCACCAGGGCGTTCACCTGCTCGAACGGTTTGCCCAGGATGATCGCGTTCGGATCAAGCATTCGAAGCAGAATCTGCAGGTGAAACTGACGCGCTCGCTTCCATCAGGAAATCAATTTCTGTCGTATATAGACGCTATCGGTGAGCTCGACGGGAAGAAATGCATCATCGACTGGAAAACGACGACCTGCCGCTATCCGGAACAGCCGCAGGGTCTTTTGGCACTCGATCCACAACTGATTTGTTATTCCTGGATGACTGGAATCTCCGATGTTGCTCTGGTCGTCTTCGTACGAAAGAACGCACCCGAGATTCAGTATCTGAAGACATCGATTGATGACCAGCAGCGCCGGGAGTTTGGCCAGCTCGTTGAGACCACGACTAATCAGATCGAAACGGGCCAGTTTCTTCCCCACAGCGGCATTCGCTTTCCCCAGAACGGCTGTGTGAGCTGCTCCCATCTGGGGATTTGCCTGGGAGATCAGCAGCTGCTGGATTCGAAACTCATTCACCGGCCTGGAGCGAGCGATCTTGATTGGATTGACCAATTTGAGGACTAGCGGTCCGCCACCGATGGCACCCAAGCTGAATCGCCGTCGCGCGTTGTTCGTGCTGGAGAAGATCGATGAGATTTTGCACTGGGAACGGACGACGGAGCGGGAGCGGGATACGCGCTTTGTGGAGCTTGGCCGTTACCTCTGCGAAGTGCGGGCAGGACAATACTGGCGGGTGGACAACCTGAGGTCCTTTGATGAGTTCCTGGAAAAGAAATTTCCCGAGTCCCGGCGGAAGGCGTATTACCTCATGGCGATTCACGAGCAGCTGCCGCGGCAGACCCATCGCGACTTAAAAGAGGTGGGATGGACGAAGGCAGCGGAATTAGCCAAAGTCGCGCGGCGGGACGGACAGGAATTCGACTGTGCAACCTGGTTGCACAAAGCGCAGGAGCTGCCGAAGGAGGAGTTCAAGCGCGAGGTGGAACGGCACCTGACCGGCAAGGAGACCGAGCCTTGGGAAATGCTTTACTTCAAGGTCTACAAGAGCCAACTGGCGGTCATCGAGCAAGCACTGGAAACGGCTTCATTGATGCTCGGTGGTCAAAAGGCGCGTGGTTACTGTCTGGAGATGATTTGCGCGGATTTTCTGGCCGGCGCGAACTTGGACGCTTCCGGTAGCTCGGACTCCCTGCTCTTGGCGCTCAGTCGGATTTACCTGCTGCTGCCGAATTCTCAGCGCCAGGAGTTCTTGCTGCAGATCCCTAAGGCATCATGAAATCATCCGTCTCAAGAAATCCTAGGCTTCGTTTAGATCGGGACTCCTATCGAGCGCTTTGCCAGCAAATACTAGAGCGCGATAGCTGGCGATGCCAACGATGTGGGAGTTCGACCGATCTGCAGGTTCATCATATGAAGCAGCGCAGCCAACTCGGAGGGGATGTGGAAGAAAATCTCATCACCCTTTGCGGCGTATGCCATCGAGAAATCCATCTCCATGTCGAGACCCTCACACGCTTCGACTTGTAACCGGGCAAATTGTAGATTCCAACGGAAAACATCATCACGGCCAACCGTTTCTCTCATTGTTATCTACTTTATAAATATCTCTTGCATTAGAATCGTACGTGCGATTCATATTCCAAGGTGTGTGGGCGGCCGCCGGGCCATTACTTTACGAACTCCGCAGCTCCGGCCCCATCTGCGGAAAATCGCGGGGTGGCTATGCATTGAGCCGGCCAACTTGCCGAACGAACGAAGGCGCCTTCAGCGCGCAGGTCTGCTTCGGTCGAGAGTGAATGGCTGCCAGAAATAGTCTCAGCTCAACCGCGGATAGCACCTCTTCGAATACGAAAACCGTCGGCCGTTACTTCTGCCGTTGTCCAAATTCCGCCTGGGTCTCTGCACTCATAACACTCTCGCCATGCGTCGAGTGTGATCGGGCTGTGCAAACCTCTTGGCTGCGGTCTGCGCCAAGTGAAAGCTACCGGTTTACCCACAATCTGAAACCGAGATCGTCGGATCGTGGAGCCTAGCACGCCCCGCGCCTACTGACTGCTCCGGACGATAAATATCGGCCTTCGTTCGTACGGACCGCCCGGTTAGACTGGTGCACCGTTTAAGAGCGCTCAAATCGCGATGCTGGGAACGCCCATTCACGTCTGGATCGTCTTCGCCGTCACGACGGCTGCTGCCCTGGTGATCGATCTGAGCGTATTCCATCGCAAAAACCATACTATCGGTCTGCGCGAGGCGCTGCTGGAGAGCGCTGGGTGGATTTCCGTGTCGTTGCTTTTCAACCTCTGGCTCTATTACTCGCAGGGGCCGCAGGTGGGCGTGGAATTTCTTGCCGGTTATTTGGTGGAGAAATCGCTCAGCGTGGATAATATTTTTGTTTTTCTGCTCATCTTTCAAGCGTTCCATGTGCCAGCGCAATCGCAACACAAGGTTTTATTTCTGGGTGTTCTGGGTGCGCTGGTGATGCGGGCGGTTTTCGTTTTGGCTGGCGTCGAGCTATTGCAGTCGTTTCACGCTGTGCTGTATTTTTTTGGTGCGCTGCTGCTGCTGACTGGCTTGAAGATGTTTCTGCCGACCAAGCGCGTGGTGCGGCCGGATCGGAATCCGCTGGTGCGGATAGCGCGGCGGATCATTCCGGTGACCGATCACTTCGAGGGCGAGCGCTTCTTCGTGAAGCAGGCCGGAAAATGGATCGCCACGCCGTTGTTTTTGGCGCTGGTGGCTGTGGAAGCTATGGATATTATTTTCGCGGTGGATTCAGTGCCTGCGGTTTTGGCGATCACGCGGAATGCATTTATCGTTTATTCGTCAAACGTGTTTGCGATTTTGGGTTTGCGCGCGCTGTACTTTGCGTTGGCGGATCTGTTGCCGCGTTTCCGTTTCTTGCATCAGGGGCTCGCGGCGATTCTGGTTTTCGTGGGCGCGAAGATGACACTGAGCGAATGGTTCCCTGTCACGGCGCCGATTTCGCTCGGCGTTATTGTGGGGATTTTGGCCGTGACCGTGGCGGCGTCATTGCTGTTCCCTGCGACCAGCGAGGAAGCGAAATAACGCGGGCGATTGGCGCGCGCTAACCCAAGTTCAAGACCAGGATCCGCGGCTCGGTCATCTCTTCGATCGCGTAGCGCAACCCTTCGCGGCCGATGCCTGAATCCTTCACGCCGCCGTACGGCATGTGATCAACGCGAAACGCGGATATATCTCCGGCGATCACTCCGCCCACTTCCAGATTTTCGAACGCCGAAAAGAGCAGCTTGGAATCGCGCGTGAAGACCCCGGCCTGCAATCCGAAGGGCGAATCGTTCACGCGGCGGATGGCTTCGGCGAATTCGTCGTACGGCTCGACGATCACTAGCGGCGCGAAAACTTCCTGGCAGCTGACTTTCATGTCCGCTCGCACGTTTGTCAGCACGGTGGGCTGCAAGACGGCGCCCCGGCGCGTCGAGCCGCCCACGTGGAGTTTCGCGCCGCCCGCGACGGCTTCTTCGATCCAGGAACTCGCGCGACGCGCGGCATCTTCGCTGATCATCGGTCCAACGTCGGTGGCTTCATCGAGCGGATCGCCAACGTGCAGTCTTTGAACCCCCGCCAGCAGCCGGGCCAGAAACTGCTGCTCGACGCTGCGTTGCACGTAAATCCGCTGCACCGAAATGCAACTCTGTCCGGCATACGAAAAACCGCCGGCGACGCAGCGGTCCGCGGCGACATCTATATCAGCATCGGAGTGAACAATGACTCCGGCATTGCCGCCCAATTCCAACGTCACTTTTTTCTTCCCCGACTTCCCTTTCAGCGCCCAGCCCACCGGCACGCTTCCAGTGAAGGTGAGCATTTTCAGACGATCGTCGCCGACTAATTTCTCGGCTTCCTGATTCGCAAGCGGCAGCACGTTCAGAGCGCCTGCCGGCAGGCCGGCTTGGTCGATCACTTCAGCGAGCATGAGCGACGTGAGCGGAGTTTGCGGCGCTGGCTTCAAGACTGTGGTGCAGCCCGCGGCAATCGCCGGCGCGACTTTGTGCGCCACTAAATTCAGCGGGAAATTGAACGGAGTGATGGCTAGAATCGGGCCCAGCGCAAAACGGCGCACGATGCCGGCGCGACCTGCGGTGGAAGCTTGCCAGTCTAGCGGCAGCCACTCTCCGCCGACGCGCGTGGATTCTTCGGCAGCGACGGCGAACGTGAAAATCGCGCGATCCACTTCGACACGCGCGGTGCGAATGGGCTTCCCGGCTTCCAGCGCGATCGTGCGCGCAAATTCCTCGCGGCGGACGCGGACGCCTTCGGAAATGGCACGAAGTATGGCTTGCCGTTCGTATCCCGGCATCTTGCGCGTGATTTGAAATGCGCGCTGTGCGGCGCGGACGGCTTCTTCTGCACGCGCAGCGGTGGCGCGATAGGATGAGCCGACTACGGAGTGATCGTAGGGAGCGAGCACGTCGAAGCGCTCGCCTTCGCTGAGCCATTCTCCGTCGAGATAGAATCCCCAGGTTTTCACTGGCGTTTTCGTTGCGGTGCCCATGAATGGTCCCCTGCTTGAACTGCTACGAAGTAAGACGTCGGTATGACGACTGCAAAACTCGTACTTCAGCGGCTAAAGCCGCTCTCGCTCGGCGGAGAAGATGTCGTGGGTGAGGCCACGACCTAGAAAGCTTCGCGAATTCTCACGCCCGCCTGATCCTTAAGCGTGGCGCGGAGCGGTTTCCACTTGCGATTCGGTCACGGTCGCGAGCGCGCCCTCCAGAACGTCGAGGCCTTCGTCGAATTGTTCGATGGTGACCACCAGCGGCACCAAAACGCGCAGCACGTTGCCGTACGTTCCGGCGGACAGCAGGATCAGGCCGCGTTCGCGGCAGTGGCGCAGCACGTGCTCGGCTTCATCCTTGGCAGGTTCGCGCTGATCCGCGGAACGGACGAGTTCCAGCGCGCGCATCGCGCCGAGGCCGCGTATATCGCCGATCAGCGGCCAGCGCTTCTTCCATTCTTTGGCGCGCGCCTCGAATCGGGCGCCGAGTTGCTCGGCACGCGCGGCGAGGTTTTCGCGTTCCAGGATTTCGATAGCGGCTAGCGCTGCGGCGCACGCCAGCGGATTTCCACCGTAGGTGCCGCCCAGTCCGCCCACGCCGGGCGCGTCCATAATTTCCGCGCGGCCGGTGACCGCGGCCAGCGGCATGCCCGCGGCGATGGACTTCGCGCTCACCAGGATGTCGGGAGTGATGCCGTAACGATCCGATGCAAACATCGCGCCGGTACGTCCAAATCCGGTTTGCACTTCGTCGGCGATGAAGAGAATCTCGTGGCGCTTGCAGATTCCCTGCAGCACGGAGAAAAATTCCGGCGGCGGCGCAACGAAGCCGCCTTCGCCGAGCACCAGCTCGACCACAACAGCCGCGACCGCTTCGGAAGCCACGACGCGCTTGAAGGTGTCCTCCAAATGGTGCGCGCAGAAAAGATTGCACTCCGGATATTGCAGCGAATACGAGCAGCGGTAGCAATACGCGTACGGAATGCGGTAAATGTCCGCGGCGAAAGGCTCGAACCCGGCCTTGTAAGGATGCGTTTTGCTGGTGAGCGACATAGTCAGCATGGTGCGGCCGTGGAAAGCGTCCTCGAAACAAATGATGGCGGGGCGATGCGTGTACGCGCGCGCGATCTTCACCGCGTTTTCGATAGCTTCGGCGCCGCTATTCAGCAGAATTGTTTTTTTCGGGAAATTGCCGGGAACCAGCGCATTCAGCTTTTCCGCCAGCGCGATATATTTTTCGTAGGGCGCGACGCTGAAACAGGTGTGGATGAACGCGTCGAGCTGCTCGCGAATGGCGGCAACCACTCCGGGCGCACGGTGGCCGACATTCTGCACGCCGATGCCGCCGGCGAAATCGAGGAAGCGATTGCCATCCACGTCTTCCAGAACTGCGCCTTCTGCGCGTGCCGCGAAAATCGGCGTGGCGTGACCGACGCCGCGCGGAACAGCAGCCTGACGGCGGCGCATCAGTTCTTGAGATTTGGGGCCCGGTATCGCAGTTCGCAGTTGGATTGTGGGCATGTCAGTACCATCCGATGGGTTGTTCGTTCAGGTTAATGTGTACCTGCTTGGTCTCGAGATATTCTTCGATGCCCCAGGGGCCGAGTTCGCGGCCGAAGCCGGATTGTTTGTATCCGCCCCAGGGAGCTTCGACGTATGTGGGCTGCATGTGATTCACCCAGACGATTCCGGCGCGCAGAGCTTTCACCACGCGGAACGCTTTGAAAATATCGCGCGACCACACGGCGGCGGCGAGGCCGTAGGGGGTGTCGTTCGCGATCTTGATGGCGTCGGCTTCGTTGGTGAATGGAATCACGGTCGCCACCGGTCCGAAGATTTCTTCGCGCGCTATGCGTGCGGAATTATCCACGTCGTAAAAAATAGTGGGTTCCACGTAATAGCCATGCTTCATGGACGACGGGCGGCCGCCTCCGGCCGCGAGTTTCGCTTCCTTCTTGCCGATTTCCTGATAGGCGCTGACGCGGTCGAACTGTTCTTTGCTGACCAGCGGGCCCATTTTTGTTTCGCGCTCGAGCGGCGGGCCGAGGCGAATTTTCTTAGCTTTGGCAGCCATGGCGTCAACAAACTTCGAATAGATTGGCTTTTCTACCAGGATTCGGCTGCCGGCCGAGCACACTTCACCTTGATTGATGAACACGCCGAACAGCGCGCCGTCAATCGCAGCTTCGAAATCGGCGTCGGCGAAAAATATGTTCGGTGATTTTCCGCCGAGTTCCAAGGTCACGCGTTTTAGCGTGTCGGCCGCCATTTTTACGATAGCTTTGCCCACGGTGCCGCTGCCGGTGAAGGCAACTTTGTTTACGTCGGGATGTTTTACCAGCGGGGCGCCTGCGCCTTCGCCGAAGCCGGTGATGACGTTCACCACGCCTGGCGGCAATCCGGCGTCGGTGAGATATCCGGCGAATTCTAGGGCTGTGAGCGGCGTCTGCTCCGCAGGTTTCAGGACGCAACAGCAGCCCGCGGCGATGGCTGGAGCGAGCTTCCACGCGGCCATCAGCAGCGGATAATTCCAGGGAATAATTTGCGCGGCGACGCCGATGGGTTCGCGCAACGAAAGGCTCAGCGCGTTGTCCGGCACGGGATTTACGTGGCCCAAAACCTTGGTGGCCATTCCGCCGTAATATTCAAAGCAGGTCGCGGCGTCGGCGATGTCGTATTCGGCTTCGACGATGGGCTTGCCAGAATTGCGACACTCGAGATCAGCCAAGTGCGCCGCCTCCTTGCGAATGCGCTCGGCGAGGCGGAAAAGAATGCGGCCGCGATCCTGCGCGGTGGTTTGGGGCCACGCGCCGGAATTAAATGCGGCTTTGGCAGCGGCTACCGCGCGGTCCACGTCTTTTTCATCCGCTTCGGGAACTTCCGCGATGACTTCTTCCGTGGAGGGATTGAGCACGGAAAAGAACTTGCCGCTCCGCGCATCAACAAATTCACCGTTGATGTACATCTTGTATTTGCGCGCAGCTGATTTGGATTTCGAGTTCTTCGCCGCGATCGCTTTAGCCTTACTTGCCACAGAGCCTCCCTACGAATGCCACGTTGAATTAGATGCTGCCCGTTGCCGCTGGCGCCACCTTGCGGCGACCGTACACAAAAAAGAAAAACACCGCGAGGCCGATGAAGAATGCCGTGCCGCCGAACATCCAGGTTTCGTACGACAGCAACGAACGAATCTGCTGCGCCGGGAAAAATGCGAGCACGATGCCCAGCGTCGTGGTCACCAGGCCGCTCCCGCCTGCAAGCAAAAGCGTCGTCTTGCTGTAGAGTCCTTTGCCCGAATCCGGATTCGCGGCGATTTTCAGCAGCGCGCCGAACATATATAGAAACGGAATGAGCTGCAGCACCACAGCTAGAGACAGCAAGCGCTGAAACGTTTCCTGCACGCCCGAACCGGCCGCATTCACGACGACCAAAATCATCGAGACCACGCCTTGCACGATCAGCGCCGCATACGGCGTGGCGAAACGCGGATGCGTCTTCCCCAGCCAGCTGGGCATGTATGAGTCCAGACCCGCGACAAACGGGATGCGTGCGGAACCTGCCAGCCACGCAGAGCCGATCCCGGCGATGGAAATGCTGAGCATGAGCGCGAAGGGTGCCACGATCCAACTCGCACCGACTTGCGTGGCCATGTGACTCACGGCCTGCACAATTCCCTGCAGCACGTTGATGTCGCTCTTGCTGACGGCGATCAGCAGCGTTAGCGTCGTCGCGATGTACATCACACCTGAAAGGACCCCACCCCAGGCCACTGCGCCCGGCAAAGTTTTCTGCGGGTCTTTGATTTCATCGCCCATTACGGACGCGAGTTCCAGGCCGACTAACCCAAAACAAATCACGCCAAAAGAATTCAGCACGAACCGCGGATTCGCCGGAATGCGAAAATCCGCAGCGGTGATGGTGGTGCCGAAGCGCGAGTACATGATCAGCCCCAGGCCGATCAGCACCGCGGCGGCAACTCCTGTGCCGATCCCGCCGATGTTGTTGATCCATTTTCCGACGCCCAGGCCCACGATATTCAGAATCACCAGCAGCGCCATCAGCAGCAGCGAGGCGATCACCGTGAACGCGCGATTATCCGCGAGCGCTTGATGCCCGGGACCGAGCGCGAACACTGAAACGCCTACGAAATAGAGCATTACCGTCGGCACGTACATCATATTGTTGGTCCAATAGCACCATCCGGAAAGAAAACCGTGGAAGTCGCCGAAAACTTCTTTGGCCCACAAATAAACGCCGCCTTCACCGGGATAGCGATGCGCCAGCTCGATTACCGCGATTCCCTGCGGCCAGAAAAACAGCGCCAGCGAAATCAGCCACAGCCAAACGGTGACTCCGCCATTCGCGGCGATGCTCGGCACCACGTTCAGGTTGAACACCGCGACGACGAAAAGCGCGACGAGGTCCCAGCGGCCGAGCGAACGCTTCAGATGAACCGTTTCAGTTGCGGCTGCGACTGGATCGGCCAAAAGGACTCCTCGTCAACTTCATACGACCCGCGCGCGAAGCGTTCAGGCGCCTCGCAGCTTGC
The DNA here is from genome assembly GCA_963710845.1 of uncultured Acidobacteriota bacterium. GTDB lineage: Bacteria > Acidobacteriota > Terriglobia > Acidiferrales > UBA7541 > Palsa-295. The sequence continues at coordinate 35,015 of CAVQBU010000004.1, forward strand.
GGCAACGCCCGAACGCTCTCGCACGCGAAGGATGCAAAACTCAGTGGCCGGCAGTGGCCGCGACGTGTGGTTCTTTTTGCGCCTTCGCCAGAGCGGGCGCGACTTCCGCAAAGGTCGCGATGTGCCGGTCTATGTCCGCTTCCGTGTGGGCCACGGAAATGGTCCACTGCTCGTCCCACCAATAGGGCTGGGCCATCACGCCGCGATTCACCATCGCGAACCAATAGTGCCGCCACAACTCGGAATCTGCGTTCAGCCAATCGCGATAGTTGCGTATCGGCTTATCGAAGAACATCAGCGCGCCGTTGGAGCCTGCGCCGACGGTATAAGCGTTGAGGCCGGACTTGCCGATTTCCTTGTTATAGCCATCGAGCAATTTTTTGTTGAGCCGCGTGACATGCGTGTAGGCATCCTTCGTCAAGACTTCGCGAAACGTGGCGATGCCTGCGGCCATCGCGACGGGGTTCGTATTGTACGTGCCGCCATGAAAAACCTTGTGGTCGGAAATCTGGCCCATCACCTGGCGGGTGGACGCGAAAGCCGCAAGAGAAAAGCCACCGCCGATGGATTTCGCAAGGCAAACAATGTCCGGCTTAATGGCGAAATATTCGCACGCTCCACCGTAAGCGAGCTTGGCGCCGGTTTTCACTTCGTCAAAAATCAGCAGCGCGCCATTTTTCCGGGTGATTTCACGCAGCGCCTGGTGATAGCCCTCTTCGGGCATCAGGATTCCCACGTTCATCATGATCGGCTCGACGATCACCGCCGCGATTTCGCCGGGATATTTGGCGAAGAGGCGCTCGATTCCCGCAATGTCATTGAACTGCGCGACCAAAGTATTCTGCACCGTAGCTTTCGGAATTCCGGAGCCGCCCGGAACAGACGTGGGGAAATTCGGATCGCCGATTTCGCTGGCCTTGGGCTTGAGCGACACGAGAACCGAATCGTGCAGGCCGTGATAACCGCCTTCCATTTTGATGACACGGTCGCGGCCGGTAGCGGCACGCGCGAGGCGCACCGCGTGCATCGTACATTCCGTGCCACTATTGCTGAAGCGCACCATTTCCACGGGAAAGCGCTGGCAAATTTCTTCCGCTAGCTCCCATTCCAAATCGTGGGGCATGCCGAACATCGTGCCGGTGCCGAGTTTCGCTTGCACAGCCTTCATCACCGCGGGATTGCAGTGCCCCGCCATCAACGCGCCGAAACAAAGATTGAAATCGAGGTATTCGTTGCCATCAATGTCGTGAATGTGTCCGCCTTTTCCATCGCGAACAAAAATCGGATAGGGATCGTAGGCGCGATAATTGCTGGCAACGCCCAGTGGCAAGCGGCCTTCCGCTCGGTGGTGCGCGGCTTTCGAGCGCGGCGTGCGCTTTTCGTAGGTGTTGATTTCTTGCTGCAGTCCTTCGTGCATAACTGCCTCCAAATGCTGGTACTGTGGCCGACGCACGGCCCTGAGATTTACCGCGACTGACCTAAACTTTTACTTTCCAGCTGCGGAAAGTGAAACCGCGCTTTTTGAGTTCGCCAAAAAATGGTTTCGGTGGCACCACATTTTCCGGGGCCTGCACGCCCACGCCGGGAATTTCGCCGCGACCGTGCATTACGGCGGCGATGGCTGCGGGAAAACCGGTGTCGCGCGCCACGGCCGAAAATTGCGGCCGCGCGGTGTGGTCGGCAAACATTTCCATGGCCGCACCGACGCGCTTCTTTCCGTTGCGACCAGTAACTACCACCCGTAATGCTTCCACATCGAGCGGCGTCTTCGCCGAAGTTTTTTTCTGCAGCAACGCCAGCAGCACTGCGCGCGGCGCTACCTGCGTGCCGTTCACAGCGATCGGCTCGCGCCCGGTGAATCCCGCGTCCACCAACGAGCGCACCAGGCCGACCAGCTTCGGGTCGTAATTGATCTTAAAGAATACCTCGCGCACGCCTTTCTTGCGAAAGCTCCCGGCCAGCGTGCCCAGCTCGGAATGAATGGAATGCCGCAACACGATTTTCCCGATCGGCGCGGGAAAGGTTTCAGTCTCCGGCTCCGAGAGCATCTCTTTTTCGACGTAGCGGCCCCCGACGAAATGGATCGGCGCCATGGTCAGCTCGTCCAGGATCGTGGCAATCGAAAACGAATAGGCGATGGGGCTGTCGTAATGCTGCTCGTCCGCGCCAGCGTTGTACACTTTGATTGCATCCACACGATCCAGCGAATCAGCCAAAGCGCGCGCCATCACGTTGGTAATGCCCGGAGCGCCGCCCATGCCGGGGATCGCCAGCTTGCCGATGCGGCGGAAATCGCGATCCAGCGCAAGTTGCTTGCGCGTCACGTGATACAGGCCGCCCAGGTCCATGTAATTCACGCGAGCCGCAAGCGCCGCGCGCATCACGTCCAGATTCCAATTGTATTGCGTGCAATTCACCACCACATCGCAGCCGTGCAGAAATTTCGCCAAGTGGGGCGTGTCGCGCACATCTGCAAACGCGCCGCGTGTGATCCCGCGCCCGAATTTGCGCGCCACTTCCTGTGCGCGCCCACGATCGAAATCCGCCACGACAATATTCTTCACTTCGCGTGCGCCGCTGAGGTCATAGACCACGGCGCGCCCCATCAATCCCGCTCCTAGAACGACGATTTTCATTGCTGGCCCGTTCTCCTTGTTCAGATACGCATTCTGTTCAACTGCGCACCACCATGTCTCTACGCAACAAAGCGAGCGGTCCGCCAGGACGGACTCCCTCGCTCACGTTGCCCACCCTTCCGTCTAGAATAGAAACTTCAAACCGAACTGCATCACGCGCGGGCTCTCGCGAACTTTCAGGACTTGACCGAACGTCGAATCCGTGAAGTTTCCGTCCGGGTTGTTGAATTGGGTGTGATTCCAGGCGTTGTAAAATTCGGCGCGGAACTCCGTGTTCCAACGTTCGTTGATCGGCGTTTGCTTGGAGATCACCAGGTCGGTGTTATTGATGGGCGCGCCGCAGCACAGCGCGTGCGGCACGTTGCCAAATGCTCCGGGATTTGAATCCGAGAAGTTGCCGACGACGTACTGATGATTAGGGTTGTTGTTGGAGGGCCCATTCTTCGGGCTCATGAACGTAATCGGTCCGGAAACTTGGGGAGTATTTGCGCCCTCGAAGAAGAGGCTGCTCTCGAGCTCGGAGTCGTTCTGGTCCTGAACGCGTATGGGGAATCCGCTCTGGTAAGTAATGATCGCAGATGCGCCCCAACCGTTCGCAAACTTCCCCTTCACACCCTCATATTTCGGAATGGGCAATTGCCACACTGGGCTGAAGACGAAGCGGTTTTTTGCGTCCAGCAGCGAAAGTCCGCGGGTGGCGTTGAAATTGAGCGGGTTTAGCTCATTTTCAAACGAAGCACCTTGGTCAATCGCCTTGCTGAAAGTGTAGGAAGCCTGGAACAGCAGGCCGTGTGAATAATTTTTCTCGACTGAAATTTGCAAGCCGTTGTAATTGGAATTGGCGATGGTGTCTTCAGCGAAAATGTTACTGAAAACGGCCACACCGTCTGACGGGCAACCGGTGAAGAGTGAACCGCTGAGGGGCTGACAATTTGGCGACGAATACTTGCGCAGACCGACGAGCGTGACACCGTTGGGACCGATCGTCGTGCCCGCCGGGATACAGGTGCTACCACCAGGCGCCGCGTTGTAGGGTAATGTGAGGCCGCTGCAAGAAGTTGGCGGAGTTCCCGGAGGCGCGGTGTACTGGGGGATTACCGTGCCGGCCTGAATGAAATATTGGGAATCGGATCCGAACGGCCCGCACGGCGCCGTCCCGGGCTGCGGCGCAGGCCCGCCTGGGAAAGGCAGCACGCTTCCCGCGGGGAGATTGTTTAACCCGAGGCAAGTTTCCGCATGGCCGTAGTTGATATCGTATGACGCCAACAGGTGGTGCGCCTGAGTACCAACGTAGGACACGCGCAGCAACATGTCTTTCGTCAATTGACGCTCAATCGTCAGATTGTACTGCTCGGCATATTGCGACTTCAGATTGGGCTGGAACTCTCCGAAGTAAATGGAACTGCGGAAATTGGACCAATCCACGCATCCCGGAGGACCAGCGGGATCCACCGCGCACGGAGTTGTCGGCGTTTGGTTGATTACGCCGCTGAAGGGATTGGGTGTCTGCGTGCCGCCCTGTGAAAGATACGGCAGATTAAATTGTGGATCGGAGACAAACGAACTGCCACCGAACGGCGGCTCGGCGCTGAACTGTTCGAGAACGAGCTGTTCGATTGGATTGTAGAAAAGTCCAAAACCCGCACGTATGCTGGTGTTGCCGGGCCCACCTGTGAGCTTGGCTAGCCATCCCTCAGTCCAGTTCGGGCTCCACGCCAATCCTATGCGTGGTGCAAAACCCTGGTAGTAGGTGGACGTGAGGCCGCGCGGCACGCCCTTATCACCCGGGAATACCAAGCCCAGAGGAAACACGGCGTTGTTGCCGTTCGTGGTGCCTTGCCCGCAATCACCGGCAGTGAGCCCCAACGCAGCAGCATTATCCGCAGACAGCCAGCAGGGATACTGCGTCGTGGCCTGCCCGGGCCGGAAAGTTTGCAGGCGATTCCCTGTGTCGTAGTAAGGAGTGTTCAGTTCCCAGCGAAGACCGTAATTCAGCGTCAAATTCGGCTTGAGCTTGTAGCTGTCTTGCGCAAAGAGATACAGCGCGGTATTACGCAGGTCTTCGCGCTGGGCCGCGCCTTGCGTGTACGAAGTTGGCGCGCCAAGAAAATAATTTGGGTACGAGGGAAAGTTGCCATCCGTCTGGATCTCATCCGCGGTAGCCTGGCTGGTGACAGTGTATTCACCGCTTACATCGAAATACAGGAATTGATCGAAGCGCTGGCGGCGGACGTCCACACCGAACTTGGTGGTGTGCTTGCCAAATATCTTGGTGAAATTATCCGTCCACTGAAAGGTGTTGCCTGTTTGTGGCAGCTCACCTTCGAAGTTGTTGCCCAGCGCGAATCCACCGGAAACGTTGACGTACGGAACCCCTACTCGGCCGGGAAGATCGGTGGTGATGCCCGCGGAAAGATTCGTCGGGTCGCTGAAGCAATTCGCGGGCGCAACGGCCGCGCCGCAGGAATCCTGCACGCTCGCCAGCGTATGCACCGGGTGGTTATTGGTTTGTTGTCCTTCACGGAAATAGTTGAAGCGGAATTCATTCACAGATGAGGAATTGATCGTCCAAGTGTGGCTGATATTCCATTGCTGCACACGCGTGCCGAAGAGCGCTCCGAAGCCCGGTATGTTTCCACCGGCGCCCTGGAAGCTGGAGATTGGTTGGGTGCTGGCATCATTCTCAAAGTAATAGTAAACGCTCAATTGCTGATTGGCCGTAAGTTTTTGGTCGAAACGAACTGTGAACTGATTGTTGTCGGTGTTGGAGGCGGGAACAGCCGAGAACGACCCCGTTCCCAGCGGCGAGATGTAATTGTTGTAAAGCGCGAGGGCGGTGGGATCGAAGCACTGCGTGGGGATGTGGTTGTTGGGAAACAGGCTGGCGTATGCGGCGCCTACGACAATCGGAGCCCCGGCCGCTGCTGTACAGCCCGGACGGGAGTTAAGCAAATCAGCGAACGTCTGATCTGCTATAGAACTCTGGAATGGCACTGCGGCTCCGCCTTCCGAAAAATCCCCGCCGGCCTCGGCGGTTGTGGGCAGCAGCACCGTTCCCGTAGAGATGCCTTGAATTTGGCGGTTGCCCTCGTAGGAACCAAAAATGAACGGTGCGATCTTTCTTGATCGGGCCGCCGAGCGTGCCTCCAAACTGATTTTGTTTGTAGGGCGCGATTGAATTGTCGAAATAGCCACGCGTGTTTAGTGCATCGTTGCGCAGGAAATCATAAAAGTCGCCATGGATGGTGTTCGTTCCGGACTTCGTGACAACGTTGACCACTGAGCCGGAATTGCGGCCGTATTCAGCGTCAAAGGTATTGGTTAGCACGCGAAATTCTTCGATGGCGTCTGGAGAAGGCTGAATCGCGGGGCCGTTCACGAAGATATCGTTCCCGTCTCCACCGTTGACCATGTAATTGTTGGAACGGCCCCGGCCTCCGTTCACCGATACCACGCCGGGATTACTGCTGCCAGCGAAGAGGTCAGCGCCAAGCTGCGACTGCACGCCGGGTTGGAGTTGCAGCAATGCGTAGGCATTTCTGGAATTGAGGGGAAGTTCGCGGATGGATTGATCCGTCATGACGGCGCCAAGCTGTGTGCTGGTGGTTTCCACCTGCACGGAGTTGGCTTCGACTGTTACCGTGTCGTTCGTGGCGCCGACTTGGAATGTGACAGTGATGAAATTGACGTGGCCGATGGATACCACAACGGCCTTGGCGACGAACTTCTTGAATCCCTGGGCTTCCGCGGTTACGTCGTACGTTCCAACCGGCAATTCGGGAATGTCGAACGCGCCATCCTTATCGGAGACGGCGGACCTTTGCGAAGACGCCCCTGCGAGCGTCGCGGTGACGGTTGCGCCTGGAACGACTGCGCCGGAAGGATCGTTCACGATTCCGCGGATCGAGCCGTTCGTTGACTGTCCCCATGCAGCGCCGCAACCGAACAGACCCACCAATGCCAATAGGTACACCCCTAACCGGCACGTCGTCTTCATCGCCGCTCCTTTGAAAAAAGCTGGCGCCATCCCCCACCCCCGGGCGCCCTACTTTGAGTTTTTCGGTTGCAGCTTGTGAAACAACCTTACTATAATCCGCGAACGTTAGAAGAAGGCCCGCGGGTTGTCAAGGGGAAACTGGTTTGGCGAGGACACGGACTCCGATGCGCCCGGCGAAGACTGCGCGTGCTCAGGAATTTCTGCGCATCAGCGATGTGGCGCGCAGCGTCGGCGTGTCGCCTTCCATTTTGCGCACGTGGGAAAATCTTGGCCTGGTGACGCCGCGCAGAACACGCAGCCAGTATCGCCTCTACACTCAGGCGGACGTGCGCATTTTGAAACGCGCGCAATATTTGCGGCGTGCGCGCGGGCTGAATGCGCCGGCCATCGTGCATCTGTTGAAGCGCGAAGGCGTGCTTCCTGCTGCGGGCACAAGGCCCAAGGCCGATCCAATCGGGCCGCGATTGCGGCGCATGCGTTTGCGCAAAGGGTATTCGCTTTCCAAGGTGGCTCGGGCGGCCGGCGTGTCGGTGGGATTTCTCAGCGCTTTGGAACGCGGGCGGATGACGGCTTCAGTGGCTACTTTGCGGCGAATTGCGCGCTTTTATCGCATGAATATTCTGGCGCTTTTCGATCCATCGAACGCAAATCCCGGACGAGTGCGGCCAACGGATCGCAAGGTGCTCGATGCCGGTCCGGGCGTGCGCATGGAATTGCTGGCGTGGGGCAACACGTTGATGGAGCCGCACCTGTTTCGCATCGCGCCAGATTCCGGGAGCGGCGAATCGTACGCACACGATGGCGAGGAATTTCTGCACATACTGAAAGGCGCGCTGGAAATTTCCCTGGCGGATGGCGAACGGCATCTTTTGCGGGAAGGCGATAGTTTTTATTTTGAGAGCAACAACGCGCATCGTTGGAAGAATCCGGGGAAGAAGGAAACTTTAGTGCTGTGGATCAATACGCCGCCGACGTTTTAATTTGTGTGCGCAGCGTTGCGGTGCGATGGATGCAAAAAACAGTGGCAACTCATTTGAAGATTGAATCGTTTCGACTTTCTTTTCTGCTATTCCAGCCGGCGGGAGCGCACAAGTGAACGACAAACGATGGCTGAAAACGATATTTTCACTCGGCGTTCTTGCGACGACGATCGTCATTGTGGCCGGGGGCTGCGCGAAGAAGACGCCCACGCTCAGCCTGCTGATCTGGGAGGGATACGCCGACCCTTCTTACATACGCGCGTTCGAAGAGACCCATAATTGCAAAATCAGCGCCTCGTACATGGGCTCGAGCGATGAACTGGTCGCGAAACTTCGTGGCGGCAGTGCCAGCAATTACGATGTGATCTCGCCATCCAGCGATGTCGCGACGATGATCGCTTCTGCCGGACTTGCGGCGCCCCTCGATCTCACGAAGCTGCCATCTTACCCGCAGTTATCAGAGCGTCTGCGCAACATGCCGCTGGTGCGTGTGAACGGCAACGTGTACGGAGTGCCGTTTACCTGGGGGCCGAATCCCCTGCTCTATGACACCACTTATTTTGCGAAGGCGCCGGACAGCTGGGCCGTGCTGTGGGATCCGAAACTCAAAGGAAAAATCTCCGCGTGGGACGAACTTTCCACGATGTACATGGCCGCGCAGGTGCTTGGCTATGACAAGCCGGATCCGGATCACATTTACAATTTGAGTGACGCGGAACTGGACAACGTGCGCAAAAAGCTGATCGAGCTAAAGCCGAATATCCGCAAGTTCTGGTCCACCGGCGGCGAACTGACGAATCTTTTTGAAAACCACGAAATCGTGGCTGCCATGGGCTGGCCGCTCACTACCAACCAATTGCGCGCGGCCAAATTTCCAATCGGCGAAACCATCCCGAAGGAAAACACTACGGGATGGATTGACCACCTGATGATTACGAGCGCGAGCGAAAATAAGGAGCTGGCCACCGAATTTCTGCAATACATGATCGAGGCGAAAACCCAAAAAATGGTTACGGACGTCACCGGATACGATCCCGCCAATCCGCACGCTGCGGAATTAATGACCGACGAGCAGCGGAAATCGCTGCACCTGGACAATGTGAACGAATACATGACGCGCATTTATTTCTGGCAGAACGTGCCGCGCCGCGACAAGTACAACGAAATCTGGAACGAAATAAAGGCGGCGCAGTGACCACTGCCGCTTCACATCCGGATGCGTCAGGCACCGCTGCGACGGGGGAGGTTTCCCCACCGATCCTTTCGATTCGCCAAGTCATAAAACGATTCGGACAGCGGCCGGTGCTGCGCGGAATCACGCTGGATGTCGCCGGCGGAGAATTTCTCACCATCCTCGGCGAGAGCGGCTCGGGCAAAACTACCTTGCTTCGGCTGATCGCCGGCTTCGAGGATCTGGACAGCGGCGAAATCTGGATGGGCGCCGAGCGGCTGGACCGCATTCCCGCGCATCGTCGCCAGGTGAATACAGTTTTCCAGAGCTACGCGATTTTTCCGCATCTTTCGGTGTTCGAAAATGTGGCATACGGCTTGCGCGCGAAAAATACCGCGAAATCCGAAATTCCGGAGCGCGTAACGCAGGCGCTGGCGATGGTGAAAATGGGTGAATTCGCGCAAGCGGCGCCGGCAAAGCTGAGCGGTGGCCAGCAACAGCGTGTCGCGCTGGCGCGCGCGCTGGTGAATCGCCCGCGGGTGCTGTTGCTCGATGAACCGCTTTCGGCGTTGGACGCGAATCTGCGCCAGCAAATGCAAGTCGAGCTGAAATCGCTGCAGCGCGAAGTGGGGATCACTTTCATTTTTGTGACGCACGATCAGGAAGAGGCCATGGCGCTTTCCGACCGCGTCGCTCTGCTGCGCGCCGGACTTCTGGAGCAGGTTGCGCCACCGCGGGAAATTTATGGGGAGCCTGCGACCGCGTACGCAGCGCAATTCATCGGCCAGACCAATCTGCTGCGCGCGGAAGTGCGCGACGGAATCGCCAGCGCCGGCGCTATCGTATGGCGCACATTCGGCGCAGCTGGACCTGCAACGTACTCGCTGCGGCCTGAATGTATTCGCCTGGTCGTGGAGTCCGTCGGCCATTCATCCCCGGACGTGACCACCGCGCGTTTTCGCGGACGCATCTGTAACCAATCGTTCGGCGGCGCGATGGACCTGCTCGAGATTGACTGTGGTGGCGCGCACCCAGTTCGCGCGCGCATCGCCTCCCCCGGCATACTCAGCGGAGAGCGCGAATTCGAGTTTGCCGCGAATGACGCAGTACGCGTGCGCGAAGGCGAGCCGGACTAGCCATGTATTCGCGCGCGTACAAGACGACCGTCACGATTCCGCCGCTGCTCTGGGTCACGGTCTTTCTGCTGATCCCGTACGCGATTCTGTTTTGCTACAGCTTCTGGTCCGTTTCTTCCGCGCAAACGATCGTGCACAACTGGAATTTCCAGAATTATCTGCAATTGGCGCGCAATCCGATTTATCTGCAAGTGCTATTCCGTTCGATGCGCATCGCGGGTTCGGTCACGGTGCTGGCGCTACTACTCGGTTATCCGCTGGCATATTATTTGTCGTTCCACGCGGCGAAACGCAAGGACCTGCTCTACCAACTCGTGATTATCCCGCTGTGGGCAAGCTACCTGGTTCGCGGATACGCGTGGAAGACGATCCTGGGCAGCGACGGGGTCCTGAACGGCTTTTTGCAATATCTGCACATCACCCACCAGCCGGTGGAATTTTTTCTGTACAGCCCATTCGCGGTGATCATTACGTTGACGCACATCTACACGCCGTTTACTTTGCTGCCGATTTACGCCTCGCTCGAACACATCCCGCGCAATCTGGTGGAAGCGTCGCACGATTTGGGCTCGTCACCGTGGTCCACGTTTCGCCGCGTGATTTTGCCGCTCTCGCTGCCGGGAGTTCTCGCGGGCGCTACATTCGCTTTCGTTCTGACGCTCGGAGATTTCCTCGCGCCGCTGCTGGTCGGCGGTCCGAGCGGCATCATGATCTCAAACGTGGTGGTGAGTCTGTTTGGGGCGGCTTACAACTGGCCGCTCGGCGCCGCAATTTCCTTCTGCATGATGCTGCTTGTGGTGACGTTGCTGTTCATCACCGAACGCCTGGAAAAAAGGCTGGCGATTTCATGAGCGCCGGATTCCAGTCACGACGCGGGCCGTGGTTACTCAGCGCCTACGCATTTCTAGTGTACGCATTCCTGTATTTTCCGATTATCGTGCTGGTTGTTTATTCCTTCAACGGCTCCGGCGTCGGTGGCTTCCCGCCCGCTCATTGGACTTTCGACTGGTATCACCAGCTTTTCATGGACGCTGCACTATGGGACGCGGTCCTTAACAGCGTAATTGTTGCAGCGGTGGCCGTTGCGATTGCGCTGGGGCTGGGTTTGCCCGCCGCGCTGGCGCTCGACCGCACGGATTTTCCCGGCAAAGCGTTCTTCCGTCGATTAGTGCTGCTCCCTTTGATTCTTCCAGGAATTATCACCGGGTTGTCACTGTTGATGCTGTTCGTAGCCGTCGGCATGAACCTCAGTCTGATAACCATCACGCTTGGCCACGGCACCGCGTTGATTTCCGTAGCCACCACGGAAGTTTTCGCCGGATTGCAAAAGCTGGAGCGAGCGCAAGAAGAAGCCTCGCTCGACCTGGGCGCGGATCATTGGCAGACGTTCTGGCGCGTCACGTTGCCGAATTTGCGCGTTTCGCTGATCGCCGCGGCCCTGCTGATTTTCACGCTGTCGCTCGACGAAATCGCCGTCAGCTTCTTCCTCATCGGACGATCCAATACGCTGCCGCTGGAAATCTGGTCGCGTTTACGCCGCGGCATCACGCCGGAAATTAACGCCATATCCACGCTGATTCTGGTTTTTTCCATCGGCATGATTTTGCTGTGGTACCGCCTGCGAACTCGTTTGCAGCGCGCTGACGAATCCACCGCGCCGCTGGTGCCCGCTGCGATCCAAGGAGAAAGCGCATGAGCGACACCCGCAGGGATTTTCTGAAATTTGTGGTGGCCGGATCGGTCGCCGCGGGATGCCCTGTAAATCTTTCCCTCCTCGCAGCGGAAAGCGGGCCGAAGCCGCAGCTCGATGGCGACCATTTTGCAATTTGCCATGAAGTACGCGACGGCCAGCAATTTGACAAGCCGCCGGTATCCAGCCGGCATGACGTAGTGGTCGTCGGTGGGGGCGTGAGCGGACTGAGCGCCGCGTATTTTCTGCGCGGGCGCGATTTTCTGCTGCTGGAAAAAGAACCGCACTGGGGCGGCAACGCGTACCTCGAGGAGTATCAGGGCCAGGCTTTCGCTACGGGCTCCGCATTCGACGAAAAAGACTCCACCAGCCAGCAACTCGCGCACGAAATCGGCCTGACCGAGTTGCCGATCAATTCTCCAGATCCCACCATCGTTGCGGGCAAGTGGGTGCCAGCCACATGGCGCGACGGATTGGATCAGCTTCCCTACTCGGAAGCTGTGCGCGAAAGCTTCAAGAAATTCCGCACGGAAATCAAAGCGCTGGATCTCGATAAAAACGTGCAGCAACTGGACACCGTGCCATTCTCCAATTACCTGAAAGGCTACCCTCCGGAACTCAAGCAGTGGTGGGATGCCTACGGTCTGTCGAATTGGGGCGCGAAGTCCGAAGACTCTTCCGCGTTCGTCGCTGCAGGTGACTTGCAATACATGACGGCGGACGAGGACGTTCGCAGAACGTTACCCGGCGGCAACGGCGCGCTTTCGCGTCAACTGGCGACGACGCTGCAACCGAAATACGGCGCGCAAATGGTCGGCGATGCGACGATAGTCTCCGTGGACCCGCAAAAAGACGCGGTGCACATCACCTACATGCAAGCCGGCCAGCTGCGCACCGTCGCTGCCAAATACGTGATCATGGCGACGCCGAAATTCATCACGGCGCGCGTGATCACCGGGCTGCCAGACGCGCAGCACGAAGCCATGATGTCGTTCCGCTACTGCCCCTACACCGTCATCAACATGATTTTCGACAAACCCATTTACAATCGCGCGTATGACACCTGGTGCCCCGGCAACACCTTCACCGATTTCATCGTCGCCGATTGGGTGCTGCAGAAGCAGCCAGGGTACGTGCAGAAAAACAACATTCTCACTTTCTATACGCCGATTTCGGAGTTGCATCGGGACCGCCTGCTCACCGTGGACGGCTGCCAACGAATCGCGGAAAAAGTGCTACAGGATTTTCAGAAGCTCACGCCGGAATTCGCCGCCGCGGAACCGATCGAAGTGCACATGTATCGCCGCGGGCATCCCATGTTTTTGCCCACGCCGGGCACTTTCACGAAAGTGATTCCGGTGGCGAACCAGCCGTTTGGGCGCATCGCTTTTGCTAATACGGATTCAGTGGGGCCGGTCTCGGATGTTTCCGGAGCCGTGGAGGCGGCGCATCACGCGGTGGAGTGGGCCGAAAAGCAGATGGCCGCGCCCCAACCTTCGCCCGCGCACCCACACTCGCACTCGGCGCCAAAACCCTCATCAGCCACAACGAAATAATCTGCTGCGCCAAATCCAGTGTACAGAAACAAAAAAGGCATCCGGGGAGAGTGCCGGATGCCTTTGCGAAATCTTCCCCGCCAGGAAAAGATTTCTGGGTCACGCGTACAAAATCAAAAGCTGCCTACAGCTTACCCGCGATGCTCAAATTGTGGAAGCCGGAAAAAATCGAAAGGCCCGCGCTCACGGTCTGCGGCATCCACCAGAAACGCCGCAGCAACGGATATTCGCTGCGCTGCATGTGGTATGCCACCACGTCGAGGACCAGCGGCGTCAACTGCGTCGCTGCGTAGATCGCACCAGAACTGGCGAACGGCCGCAGCATCGGATTGTCTTCCACCGCGCCGTGGCTCACGGCCTGGCGCGTCGAATACGCGTCGAACACGGCCGCGCTGTGCTGCAAAATTGCTAGCGCTATCCATTGGCGGCGCGAAGGCTCGGAGATCGCTTCCCGGAATCTATTTTCTTTCGTGGCAGGTTCGGGAAGCCGCACGGTCGAAAATGTTCGTGTGTCTTCGGGGCTATCGAACGCCACAGTCTTCAGGCTGCTGGAGAATTGGTTTTTGGAATCCGCACTGACCAGGTGGACTTCGTCGAGCTTCATGTGCATCGTGGACGATTCGGTGGTCGAGACGATGAAATTTTCCTCAACCGGGACGGGCGGATGGGTGCTCACCGGGGCGCTCTCCTTAACGGAAGTGAAAGAGTTCACAGAGACTGCCTGAACCACAGGCATCTGCGCGCCAACTGTTTGAGCCGGAGGAGCAAACGAATGGAACTGAAGCAACAGCGCTGCAACGGCCAATACCATGGAGGGGGTCTCCTGTAATCGCCTGACGCGGTACAGGAGTGCACGGGCAGGACCAACCTGGGGTGGCATCCTAAGTGTATTATTGGCAGAATGTTACGCAGAACTTGCTGCGGCGGGGCCAGGGATTTAGGACTGTGGAAAGGAAAAGCATTTCCGTTGACCAGTACTGCCGTTACCCTCCTAACTACCTGAATCGCCTCAACCTATGGCCGTCCGCTTCGCGGGACTTTCGCTTTTGGGGGCGAGGTACTGAGAGCCTCACGGACGGGTGCGAGGACGTGGAATTCGTAAGGAAGTGCGGGCAGATAGTATGTTGGGTGGTCGCAAAAATTGAGGGTCCCTCGCGCCGGACTCTTCCGTCCGGGCGGCTAGAGCGCTGCCAGGCTCTCGCGGGCGGCGCCGATTGTGCGGTCAATATCCGCGTCGGTGTGCGCGGCGGAAACGAATAGCGCTTCGTATTGCGAGGGCGGCAGGAAAACTCCGCGCTCCAGCATTTCCTGGAAAAACTTGCCGAACCTTTTCGTGTCGGATTTTTTGGCGTCGTCATAATTGCGCACCGGCTGCTCACGGAAAAATAATGTGAGCAGCGAGCCGGCTACGTTCACCTGTCCGGCGACGCTCGTTTCCTTCAACACCTTTCGCAGACCATCAGCCAGCCGCTGCGTTCTGCGATTCACCGCGTCGTAAAATCCCGACGCTTCCAGTCTCGGCAGAGTCGCGAGGCCGGCTCGCATCGCCAGCGGATTCCCCGAAAGCGTGCCGGCCTGATAGACCGGGCCTAGCGGCGCGACGCGTTCCATGATGTGCCGGTTGCCGCCGTAGGCTGCGACCGGCAATCCGCCACCGATAATCTTTCCCATGACCGTGAGATCGGGATCGATGCCGTAAACGGCTTGTGCGCCGCCGTAGGCCATGCGGAATCCGGTAATCACTTCGTCGAAAATTAGCAGCGCGCCTTCCCTTCTGCTAATTTCGCGCAGACCTTCGAGAAATCCCGGCGCTGGCGCGACCACTCCCATATTCGCGGCCACCGGTTCCACGATGATCGCGGCAATTTTGCCGGCGTGCTGCCGAAAAAGTTTCTGGACACCGGCGAGATCGTTGTAAGGCGTGTTTAGAGTGAGCCGCGCGAAAGCTTCCGGCACTCCGGGACATGCCGCGATTCCCAGAGTCGCCAGTCCCGAACCGGCTTCGGAAAGAAATCCGTCGGAGTGACCGTGATAACACCCCTCGAACTTGATCACCATGTCGCGCTCGGTGAATGCGCGCGCGAGGCGCACCGCCGACATCGCCGCTTCCGTGCCCGAACTTACGAATCGCACCATCTCGACGGAGGGAACCGCGCGCGTGATTTTTTCGCCTAGCTCGATTTCAAGCGGCGAAGTCATTCCGTAGCTCGTGCCGCGCCCAGCCTGATCGGAAACCGCCGCCACCACATCCGGATGCGCATGCCCCAGAATCAACGCGCCCCACGAGCAGACGTAGTCTAGATATTCGTGGCCATCCACGTCGAAAAGCCGCGTGCCCAGCGCGTGATCAATTACCAGCGGTGTGCCGCCCACTGCGCGAAACGCCCGAACCGGACTATCCACTCCGCCGACCAGCGTTTTCTTGCCGCGCTCGAACATTTCCATGGAACGCGGGCGCGCATTCACGTTAGCCGTCGCATTGCCGCCACCGGCCGTCTTTTCCTTCGCGCTTTTTACTGTCTCGCTCGCCATGTTCCCCTGAGAAATTCTCGCTGCACGATCAACTTAACAATTCTTCAGCCAGCGCGCCGCATCTTTCGCGTGGTACGTCAAAATAATATCCGCGCCAGCCCGCTGAATGCCGGTCAGAATCTCCAGGACCACGCGCTTTTCATCAATCCAACCGTTGCGCGCGGCCGCTTTCACTATCGAATACTCTCCGCTCACGTTGTACGCGCCCACCGGCACGTCGAAACGCTCGCGCACACGCTGTATCACGTCCAGATAAGGCAGCGCGGGCTTCACCATAATGATGTCCGCGCCTTCTTCCAGGTCCAGCGCCACTTCCCGCAACGCTTCGCGCGCGTTGGCCGGATCCATTTGGTAGCCGCGACGGTCTCCAGATTTCGGCGTTGACTCTGCCGCCTCGCGAAACGGCCCGTAAAAACTGGAACAATATTTCGCTGCGTACGAAAGGATCGCCACATCTTCGAAATTATTTTCGTCCAGGCGCTGCCGGATCGCGGCCACGCGGCCGTCCATCATGTCCGAAGGGGCCACCAGATCCGCTCCGGCGCGCGCGTGGGAAAGCGCCGCATCGGCCAGCAGCACCAGGCTCGGATCGTTCAGTACTTCGCCGTCTTTCATCACGCCGCAGTGGCCGTGGCTGGTGTATTCGCACAGACAGACGTCGGAAATCACCAGCAAATTCAATTTCGCTTTGCGAATCGCCGCAATCGAACGCTGCACCGCGCCCTGCGCGTCGGCTGCTTCCGTTCCCAGCTCGTCCTTGTGTTCCGGCAGGCCGAACAAAATCACCGCGGGAATGCCCAGGCCGGCAACCTCGCGGCATTCTTCCACAATCTGATCCACCGATTGTTGGTAAATCCCCGGCATCGAACTGACTTCCTTGCGCACGTTCGTTCCGGGGCACGCGAACATCGGATACACCATTCCGCTTGCGCTCAAGCGCGTTTCGCGCACAAATCCGCGCAAGGCTTCGTTGCGCCGCAGCCGCCGCGGCCGGTGAATGGGAAATGTCACGCGTTCCTCACGATTTATTTCTGCCGCTGGAAGTATTTGGCAGTCGCGTCGGCCAAACCCGCCGCAGACGAATCGGTCGCTTCGATGGCCACACGCGCTCCGGCTTCGCGTAACGCCCGTGTGGTGGTGGATCCGATGGTGGCGAATTGCACGCGCTCGGAAAGTGCGGCCAATTCCGCGGGCGGAATAAACGCCTCCAAATTGTGGTATGCCGAAGGGCTGGCGAATCCGATCACGTCCACTTCCCCACGCCGCACCGCGCCCAGAATTTCCGGGTCGAGCGAAGCGGGCCGCAGAGTGCGATACGCCACCACTTCCTTCACCTGCGCGCCGGCCTCGCGCAAAGCATCCGGCAAGCGATCGTCCACGCGATCGCTGCGCGGCAGCAGCACGCGTTTTCCGGCCAACTGCTCGCGCAGTTCCGCGGCCAGCGACTCTCCGGTCTGCGTTTGCGCCACATAATCCACGCGCAAATCCAAATTCTTGGCAGCCTGCGCCGTGGCCCAGCCTACCGCCGCGATCAATGGCCTCGGCGGCTGTGCCGGACGGACAGGCGTCAACTCACAAGCCCGCTGGAAGACAAAGCGCACCGCATTCTGGCTGGTGAAAAGAATCCAGTCTATGTCCTTCTTGTTCTGCATCGCCGCGTCCAGGTCGCGGGAATCTTCCGGCGGGGCGAAACTCACCGTGGGCATCTGAAGCACTTCCGCGCCCAGATTCTCCAGGGCGTCAACGAGATCCTGCGATTGTTCCAGCGCGCGCGTCACCACTACGCGCTTACCTGCGAGCGGCTCGCCGGGATGCCTGTCGCTGCCGGATATTTTTTCAGGTTTGGCCAACGGACCTTCCCACCATTTGCAGCAGCCGGTCGGCGCCCGCCGCCAGCAGTTCTGCCGCTACATCGCGCCCTAGATTCTCAGCATCTGCCGCCGAGTTGCAAACTTTTTCCGCGCGCCGGCGAATGGCCTGCGTGCCATCTTCAGAGAGCACGCAGGCATCCAGGACCATCGCGCCATTTTCTACGCGCGCCCACGCGCCCAGCGGCAACCGGCAGCCGCCCTGAACTTCGGCGAGCAGCGCGCGTTCCGCCTTCACCGCACGCATCGTATCCTGATCCATCAGCAGATCCAAAACCTTGAATTCCTCACGCCGCGGCTCGCAGAATTCCACGCCCAGCGCGCCCTGCCCCACCGCAGGCAGCATTATTTCCGGGGCGAGCACTTCCGTGATTCGCGACGACAATCCCAGGCGATCAATCCCTGCCTTCGCCAGGACGATCGCGTCATATTCGCCTGCTGCAACTTTGCGCAGGCGTGTATCCACATTGCCGCGCAATTCCGCAATCTTAAAATCCGGCCGGTAAGCGCGCAACTGCGACGCGCGCCGCAAGCTGCTGGTGCCGACGCGTGCGCCCTGCGGCAGTTGCGCGAGCTTTTCGCCACGCATGGAAACCAGCGCATCCCGCGGGTCTTCGCGTTTGAAGACGGTGGCGATCCGGCAAGCGCTGGAAAACTCCGTCGGCACGTCCTTCATGCTGTGCACGGCCAGGTCCGCGCGCCCGTCCAGTAGCGAATCTTCCAGCTCCTTCGTGAAAATTCCGATCACGCCGATTTGCTGCGCGGGTACCGCTGTATTTTGGTCGCCGGACGTCTTGATCACCACGATCTCAGCTTCCAGGCCGCATGTTTTCCGCAGCGCCTCGCGAAAATGATTGGCCTGCCACAAAGCCAGCGCGCTACCCCGTGTCCCGATGCGCAGCGGCTTCACTTTTTCCCCTCGTCGAGCCCAAACAAATGGCGAATGGCTTCCAATCCCGCTAGCCGCCCGCGCATTCCCCGCCCGTGCTGCAATTTTTGCTGCGGCTCTTCCAGCAGCCGCTCAATCAATTCTTCGGTGATACGCGCGATGCGGTCGCGCTCCTGCGGCGAAACGTCATCCATCTCTTTCAGCTTCTCGCGAATGATCATTTCGCGGTGCTGATGAAACTGGTCGCGCAGGTCGTTCACGATGGACCCAGCTTCCAGCGCTCCGCGCCACGCTTCGAATTTATCAATATGCTCGGCGATGATCGCTTCGGCGCGCGGAACTTCCGATTCGCGCGCTTTTTTGTTCTGCTCGACGATCTCGCCCAGGTCATCAATATTGTAAAGATACAAATTGTAAAGTCCGGCGGCGGATTCCGCCACATTGCGCGGCACACCCAGATCCACCACGAAAACCGGCTTCCCGCCCCGCGCAGCGATGGCTCGTTCCAGAAGTTCGCGCGTCAGCACCGGCCCCGTCGCGCTAACCGACGTCACAATAATATCCGGCACGCCCAGCACCGCTTCCAGCGATTCCCACGCGACTGCCTCGCCGCCCACACGCTGCGCCAGTTCCGCCGCGCGGTCGAACGAGCGATTGATCACGCGCAAATTTCCGATTCCGCGATTGCGCACGTGTTCGACCACCTGCTCGGCCACCGCACCCGCGCCCAATATCAGCGCCGAATGCCCTTTCAAGTTTCCGAAAACTCGTTCGGCCAGCTTTACGCCCGCCAGCGCCACGGACATCGGCCGCGCGCCCACTTCCGTTTCGCTGCGTACGCGCTTGCCTACTTCCAACGCGCCCTGAAAAATTCGGTTCAGCACCGGACCAGTGGCACCGTGATCGAGCGCCTGATTATAAGCCGTCCGCAGCTGCCCCAAAATTTCCGCTTCGCCCAAAAGCATGGAATCCAGGCCCGCCGCGACTCGAAACAAATGCCGCACCGCATCCGGCCCCGCCCAGCGATAAAAACGGCCCTTCAATTGGTCGTACGGAATTTTGTGGAACGAAGTGAAATATTCTTCCATCGCTTCGGCCGTGGACGGCGCGAAATCACCAGGTACGCCATACAGCTCGCTACGATTGCACGTGGAAACCACCACAGCCTCTTCCAGAATTCCGCGTTCCTTTAATTCGTCCGCCGCCTGCAACGCCTGCTGCGAGGTAAAAGCGATCCGCTCGCGCAATTCCACTGGCGCGGTGCGATGATTGCAGCCGATGAGCGCGACCTGAATGCGGAGCGTACCAGCGCGGCCCGGGTTGGTGGCAGTAGGCATCAGAGGAACCGGTGAAATTTCGTGAGATATAAATTCACAAACGTGTAGCTGAACAACACGATGACGAAATTCATCACGCAGAGCAGCGCCGCTCGAGCCCCGCGCCAATTCGCCTTGCGCGAAAGCAGCAAGTACGCTGCGTACACCGCCAGAATCGCCAGCGTAATAATCACTTTCGGATCGCCGAAAGAATAACTGCCGCGCAACCGGTGCTCCCAGATCAATCCCATCGCCACGCCAAAAATCAGCGCGACCAATCCCACGTACACGCTGCTGCGCGCCATGCGCTCCAGTACATCCAACGCCGGAAATCGCCAGAACGCCACGCTGAGCCGCCGCGAACGCAGCACGCGGTCCTGCACCAGATAAATCACGCTGAGCACAAACGAAAGCGCGAAGGCCGCGTACGCCCAGGTATTCAGCGTCACATGAAATGCGAAAATAGCCCCGCGCGGAACGGAAGGAACCGCAATAATCCGCGGCGTCAGCAGGCCGAGCAATACAATCCAGCACACCAGCAACAATGTGACGAATGCTCCCACCGACCGCTGCCGGTGAAATAATTCCAGCCCTAAATAGGTGATCCCCAGCAGCCACGCAAACAGAGACATCGAGCCATACAAATCATCGTAAGGCACGGTGTGCAGCGCGAGGGATCGCTGGTACAAAGATAAATATTGAACGAAAATTCCGCCGGCCAGCAGCAAAGACGCCAGCCGCCCCACCCAGATATTGGGCGCGGCGAGATTCCGGGCGTAGCAGATGAAGCTCGCCACATAGAGTGCCAGGCTCAAATAGCCCAGTTGGTTTGGCATGAAGCGCGAAAACTCCCAAACTTGCCCGTCAATTATAACGCCTAGTCTGCCCAAGCGCAGAACGTCCTAGCGTACCTGACGTACCCTGCGTGCGGGCCCGAATCCCTTCTGCTATCATTACACGGAAGCTATGACTCCTGTCGAAAACCGCAAGGAACTATTTTTGCGTGCGTGCCGCTTTGAGCCGGTGGAGCGCGTGCCGGTGTGGATTATGCGCCAGGCCGGGCGCTATCTGCCCGAATATCAGGCGGTGCGCAAGAATCATAGTTTTTTGCAGATTTGCAAGACGCCTGATGTCGCCGCGGAAGTTTCGCTGCAGCCTTTTCGCATTATCGGCGTGGACGCGATCATCGTTTTTTCCGATATTTTGATTGTGGCTGAAGCCATGGGCCTGCCGCTCGACGTGCCGGATTCGGGGCCGGTGCTTTCGAATCCGGTGCGCGACTTGGCTGCGGTGCGCCGCTTGCGCGATTTTGATCCAGCGAGTGACACGCGCTTCGTCGGCGACGCCATTCGCGCCATTTGCAAGGAAGCTGGGCCGGACGTGCCGGTGATCGGGTTCGCCGCGGCCCCTTGGACGCTGGCTTGCTACATGATCGAAGGCGAAACGCGCGGGGACATTTCGCATGCGAAGGAAATGCTGCGCAGCGAGCCGGAATTGGTTCGCGAGCTGTTGGAACGCATCGCTCGTGCCACGGCGCAATATCTGAAATCGCAAATCGCCGCGGGCGCCGCTGTGATTCAACTTTTCGATACCTGGGCGGGAGAGCTTACGCGCGCGGAGTATGACGCGTTCGAGCTACCTGCGACGAAAATGGTGTACGATTTGCTCGGCCACGCCGAAGTCCCGAAGATTCTGTTCGCGAAAGGCTCGGCGCATTTGCTGGAAAGTCTGCCGGCGACGGGCGCAAACGTGATCAGCGTGGACTGGCGGACCGATTTGGCGGAAGCGCGCGCGACATTCGACCGGGTCGCCGGGCGCAAAGTGGCGTTGCAGGGCAACGTAGATCCGAACATTCTGCTCGGCCCTGAAGCAGCCGTGCGCGAATCCGCGCAAGCGGCGGTGGAAAAGACCGGAGGCCTGGGCCATATCCTGAATCTCGGCCACGGGATCCTGCCCGCGACTCCCGTCGAAAACGCCAAAGCATTTGTGGCAGCGGGAAAATCGGCGCGCGTCCCAGCACGTGCCGGCATGGCTTAAAAGACGGACTGGCGTCTGCAGACATTTATAATGAAACCAACCGACCAATTCGAAATCGCCCAAATAACGGACGCCACGCTTGAAAAATATAATCGGCCCGGCCCTCGCTACACCAGCTACCCCACTGCTCCCGTGTGGAAAGATGATTTCGGCCCCGACGATCTGGAAGGTTTTTACGCGCGCGCCGACAAAGCCTCGACGCCGCTTTCGCTCTACATGCACATCCCCTTCTGCGAAAGCCTCTGCCTGTTCTGCGCGTGCAATGTCTCCATTCAGAAAGACAAAAAAGTCGCGATTCCCTACCTCGACGCCCTGAAACGCGAAATCGAACACGTCAGCCTGCGCGTTTCTAGAAATCGCCCGGTGATCCAATTTCACTGGGGCGGCGGAACGCCCACCTATTTGACTCCCGCGCAGATGGAGGATCTTTTTGGCCACGCGCGCCAGCGTTTTTCGTTCGCTCCCGATGCGGAGATCGGCATAGAGATTGATCCACGCGTCACCAATCGCGCTCATCTGGAATCGCTGCGCCGCCTGGGCTTCAACCGCCTGAGCATGGGCATCCAGGACTTCCAGCCCAAGGTGCAGGAAACGATTCATCGTGTGCAGCCCTATGAAATGACGCGCGATCTGATTGTCGCCGCACGCGAACTCGGATTCGAGAGCCTGAACGTGGATCTGATCTACGGCCTGCCCTACCAGACCGCGGAAAGTTTCAAGGACACAATTGATAAAACTCTGACGCTCGCGCCCGATCGCGTCGCCATGTTCAGCTACGCACACGTGCCCTGGCTGAAAAAACAGCAGGGCGCGTTCGAAACGCACTTGCCGGAAGGAATGGAAAAATTTCGCATCTTCCGAGCCGGCCTCGAACGTTTTCTCAGCGCAGGCTACCTTTATATCGGCATGGACCACTTCGCACGCCCCGGCGATGAGCTGGCCGTCGCGCAGAAAAATCGCACACTGCACCGTAATTTTCAGGGCTACACCACGAAGGCTGGCGCCGACCTCTACGGCATGGGCGTCAGCGCGATCAGCTCCATCGGCGCGGCCTACGCGCAGAATCGCCGCGAAGTTCCGGCGTATCAGGAAACCATCGGCACGCGCGGCATCGCCACCATGCGCGGCTATCGCCTTTCCGCAGACGATCTGCTGCGCCGCGCGGTGATCGGCCGCCTGCTTTGCCACACGGTGATTCCGAAACACGAAATCGAGCGCGAGTTTTCCATTAATTTCGACGAATATTTCGCGCCGGAACTGCAGCGTCTGGAGGAAGCACGCGACGAAGGCCTGGTGGTGCTCGATTCCGCGGAAATTCGCGTCACTTCCCTCGGCCGCATTTTTATCCGCAATGTCGCGATGGCCTTCGACCGTTATTTGCACGAGCAACAAATGGATCACAAGCCGCTATTTTCGAAGACGCTCTGAAGTGCCGCGCTCATGAACAGTTCCTCAAGAGTAGCCGTGATCGGAGCTGGCATTTCAGGCTTGGCCTGCGCGTATCGCCTGCAACGGCTCGGCGTTGACGTGACGGTTTTCGAATCGAACTCCGCTGCGGGCGGGATGATCGAATCCGTCGAGCAAAACAGCGTTCTTTTCGAAGCCGGGCCGCAGAGTTTCCAAGGCACGCCCGCGCTGCTCGACTTGATCCGCGAGCTCGGTCTCGAACCTCAGCTACAAAAAGCCGATCCGCGCGCGCCGCGTTACGTCCTGCTGCATGGCCACCTGCGAAAAGTTCCCATGTCGCCGCAGGCGCTGCTCACTTCAAGTTTGCTCAATCCGGTCTCGCGCTGGAAAATCGCCTCCGAGCCATTCAAGAAATCGCAGCCGCCCACCGAGGAGGAATCCGTCGCCGCTTTCGTCCGCCGCAAATTCGGGCACGAGATTCTGGAATATCTCGTCGCGCCTTTTGTTTCCGGCGTCTATGCCGGCGATCCCGAAAAGCTAAGCCTCAAAGCTGCGTTTCCTACTCTAGATGAATGGGAACGCCAGTACGGCAGCGTTCTGCGCGGAGCTATGAAATCGCGGCCTGCCAAAGAACAGCGTGCCGGAGGGCCGCCGCTCTGTTCTTTCACGCACGGAGTGGCGACTCTTCCGCGCGCGATGGCCGCGAAACTTGGTGACGCGATGCAGTACGAAAGTCGCGCGGTGTCAGTGGATTCCACAATTGCACGCCAGCAGGGCAATGCCAGCCCGGTCCCATCGTGTGAGATTCGTGTGGTGCGCGACGGCCGGGAACAATCCGCGTCCGCAAGCGCCGTAGTGATCGCGACGCCGGCTTACGCCGCGGCGCGCCTGCTCGAAACTTCTTCTCCGCAGCTGGCGCAAACCCTCTCGGGGATCGCCTACGCGCCCGTCGCCGTCGTAGCTTGTACCTATTACCACCAGCAGGTCGGCGACCCGCTCGAGGGCTTCGGCTTTCTGGTCCCACGCGGCGAAAAAGTACGCACGCTCGGCACGGTGTGGAATTCGTCGCTCTTTCCGGGGCGCGCACACGAGGGCAGCGTGACGATCACCAGTTTCATCGGCGGCGCCACCGATCCCGAAATCATGGACCTGCACGAAGAGAAGGTCGCGGCAATCGTCACGGAAGAAAACGCTCGCATTCTGGGAATCACCGGGCCTCCCGTGGAAGTCGCGGTCTGGAAATATCCTCGTGCGCTGCCGCAATACAATCTGGGGCACGGACACATCGTCGAAACAATCCGCGACGCCGAGCGCGCTTCGCCGGGATTATTCTTCGCGGGAAATTATTTGGAAGGTCCAGCAGTAGGAAAATGCGTCGAGAACGGCTTTCAAACTGCGGAAGCGGTCAGCAAATATTTACAAACGGCACATTAGTCCGCGCATCCTTTCCGATTACAGGCGCTAGGAATCCGACATCGGCATCTTGTGCCGCATCGCCAGCCGAATCCGTCGCCGTTCTCCTGCCTCGCGATAGCGACGCCGCTCGTCCTCCGTTTTCAATATCAGCGGAGGCACCGCGCGCGGCTGCTGATTCGTATCCAGCGCCACAAACGTCACATACGCCGTGCTGGTGTGCCGCCGCTCGCCGGTAAGAATATTTTCCGCGAACACTTTCACGCCCACTTCCATTGAAGTATGAAACACGCGATTGACGCTGGACTTCAACACCACCCATTCCCCCACGCGAATGGGAAAGCGAAAATCCAAATAGTCCACCGAGGCCGTCACCACGTGGCTATTCGCGTGGCGGTTCGCCGCGAGCGCGCCCGCAATATCAATCAAATGCATCACGCGTCCGCCGAGCATATTGCCCAGCAAATTCGCGTCGTTCGGCAGCACGATTTCCACGACCTCCGAAGTGGATGCGCTCACCGGCTTTCCCGGCAGCGAGGAACCCGACGATATCGCAGTCACTTTCGCACCCGGCGCCGTACCGGCCACTTTCTTGCGCCCTTTGTCACTGTGGATGGTCTTCGTCCTAGACATTCGCTCTGTTCGATCCGCGCTCGCCGCGAAATTTCAAATCAGCATGTGAGCACTTGGCTCGCACGCTCAAGCCCGCTATAATACGCGTTTTAACGCCATGACCCAAACCCAGAAGCCGCGCCGCGAAGTTCTCGAGCAATTTGTCGCCGAAAAACCCACCGATGCGTTCGCCCGCTACGGCCTGGCGCTGGAGTGTATGAAGCTCGGCGACAACGACGCCGCCACCACCCATTTCCAAAAGCTGCTGGAAGCCAATCCGAAATACGTCGCAGGTTATTTCCAATTCGGCCAGCATCTTTCGCGCATCGGCCAGATGGAACAAGCGCGCAAACTTCTATCCGACGGTATTCTCGTCGCGCAAAATGCTGGAGACATGCACGCGCGCGACGAAATGCAAGCGGCCCTGGCGCTGTTGCGCTAATTTCCGCGCCGCGCGCCCGGGCGTATTGTAGATGCAAATGTAGGCGAACATGACCGACTCTCGCATACCGCTCTTCCCTCTCAACGTGGTCCTCTATCCCGGCGCGACGCTGCCTCTGCACATTTTCGAGCCGCGTTACAAGCTGATGATCAATCACTGCATCCAGCACAATCGCGAATTCGGCGTGATCCTCGCAGGAGAAAAAGGCGTCGCCACGATCGGCTGCACCGCTGCCATCACCCAAAAGCTGAAAGAGTACGAAGACGGCCGCATGGACATTCTCACCCAAGGCCGCACAATTTTTCGCGCGCTGAATTTGCTCCATGAAAAGGAATACCACGAAGCGCTGGTGGAATTTCTTACAGACGATGACGCACCGCAGCACCATCCTTCCCGCAATCAAGAAGAAGCCGAGCTTCTCAGCCTTTTTCAAGAATGCCACGAGCTGATTTACGGCCAGCTGTGGGTCACCTCCGGCGTCGAATCTCCCTGGCCCCTTTCGTTTCATATGGGCGCGCGCCTGCCGCTTGAACTCGAGGAAAAACAGGCACTCCTCGAAATGCGCGCCGAGCCTGATCGCCGCAATTTCCTGATCGAACGCCTAAAAGACATGCTTCCCCGACTCGGCCACCTCCATCACGCACGCCGCATCGCCGCCGGCAACGGCCACCGCCTGAATTAGTCCTTCGAAACGAAAGTATCCCCGCAGCCTCGCTTCCTCTATAATGGTCTCGAGACGCTCATGCTGGCGAGCGCCGCGGCTTTTACATAAGTGGGGCCTCATGAATTCACTGCCGAAATCGCTCGGTGAGCTTCGCCGCAGTCAGTGGTCGGTAGAGAATGTTGCGCAGCGCAGCGTGCGCCAGGAGTTGCGCGAAAACTTGCTGTGCAAGCTGGAAAAGGGCGACGAGCTTTTCCCCGGCGTGCATGGTTACGACGATTCGGTCCTGCCGCAAATCATCAACGCCATTCTCTCGCGCCATCATTTTATTTTGCTCGGTCTGCGCGGGCAGGCGAAGTCGCGCATCCTGCGCGGCTTGGTGGGATTCATGGACCCGCAAATCCCGGTGATCGAGGGCTGCGAAATTCACGACAATCCCTACACGCCCATTTGCCGCGCCTGCCGTGAACGAGTTGCGGCTGAAGGCGACGCCACACCCATTGCCTGGCTGGCGCGCGAACATCGCTACGTGGAAAAGCTTGCCACTCCGGACGTCACCATCGCGGACATGATCGGCGACGTGGACCCCATCAAAGCCGCGCGCAGCGGTCGTAATCTCTCCGACGAGCTGACCATTCATTACGGCCTGCTGCCGCGCGCGAATCGCGGCATTTTCGGCATCAACGAGCTGCCGGACTTGTCTGGAAAAATTCAGGTCGGGCTCTTCAACATCATGCAAGAAGGCGACATTCAGATTAAGGGCTATCCGGTGCGCATGTTGCTCGACGTTCTGCTGGTCTTCACGGCCAATCCGGAAGACTACACCGCGCGCGGAAAAATTATCACGCCGCTGAAGGACCGCATCGGTTCAGAAATTCGCACGCATTATCCCGCGACGGTCGCCGAAGGCATGTCTATCACCGCGCAGGAATCCTGGACCAAACGCGACTCGAAGAAACGCGTGGAAATGCCGCAATACATTCGCGAAGTTGTCGAGGAAGTGGCGTTTCAGGCGCGCGAGGATAAGCGTGTGGATCGCCGCTCCGGCGTCAGCCAGCGTTTGCCGATCAGCACGCTGGAAAATGTGCTCAGCAGCGCCGAACAGCGCGCCGTGCGTAGCCGCGATTCGGCTGTGGTCGCGCGCGTCGCCGACATTTACGCCGCGATTCCTTCGATGACCGGCAAGTTCGAGCTGGAATATGAAGGCGAGCTGCGCGGCGCTGAAAATATCGCCCGTGAACTGATTCGCGCTGCCGTGGGAAAGACTTTCACGCAGTATTTTACTGGCGCCAATATGCAGCCGGTGATTCAGTGGTTCGAATTGGGCGGCGAACTGAAAGTGCCGGCGAATGCTTCCAGCGCTGAGGTTCTGGCGCAGCTAAAGAAGATCCAGGGTCTGTTCGACAACCTTAGCGTTCTGGAAGTCAGCCAGAAGGATGACGCGGCGATTGTAACCAGCGCGGCAGAATTCATCCTCGAGGGCCTGTGGGCGCACAAGCGTATCAATCGCAGCGAGGAACGCGGTTATTTCGCCGACGCGCGTAAGACGCCGGAGCCCCGCGATCCGCGTGAACCCTCCGGCCGCATGCCGCGCCGTCAATTTAATTAGACCGGCGCTCGCTGCAGTGCTTCGGGCATGCGATTTTTTGTTGGCGACTAAATGAAATACACGAAATATTCGAAATACGCGCCCGACGCTGCTGATGACATTGATCTTCAGGAGCTGATGAGCCGCCTTTCGGACTTCTTCCTGCAGAGCGGCTACGAATCGCAATTCGGCATTTACGAAATGGATCCCGAACGCTCGCGCGAAAAAATGATGGACGAGCTGCGCGAAGCGATCCTGCGCGCGTTGCAGGAAGGTGACCTGCTCCCGCCCGAACTCATGGAGCAGATGCTGAACAATCCCAATCTCTCCGAAAATCCCGAGCTCAGCGACGTCATCGAGCAAATCATCCAGCGCATGGAAGAAGAAGGTTTCATCTCGCGCCCGAACCAGCCCGCTCAGATCACGCCGCCACCTACGCAAACTCCCGGCGGTCAAGTGGGGGAAGCGCAGCCGAACGTCGAAGCGCGTTTCGAGATCACCGACAAAGCGCTCGATTTCCTCGGCTTCAAAACGCTGAAAGATTTGCTGGCATCGCTCGGCAAGAGCAGCTTCGGCCGCCACGACACGCGCGACCTCGCCACCGGCGTTGAATCCGGCGGCACTTCGAAATTGTATGAATTCGGCGACACGCTGAATATGGACATCAGCGGCACTCTTTTCAACGCCGTGCAGCGCAATGGCGCGCAAATTCCCATCGAGCTGGATTACCCCGACCTGATGGTTCACCAGTGCGAATATCAAAGTTCTTGCGCCACGGTGCTGATGCTCGATTGCAGCCATAGCATGATTCTCTATGGTGAAGATCGCTTCACTCCCGCAAAACGTGTCGCTCTGGCGCTTTCGCACCTGATTCGCACGCAATATCCCGGCGATTCGCTGCACTGTGTCCTATTTCACGATAGCGCCGAGGAAATCCCGCTCGGCAAACTCGCGCGCGTGCAGGTGGGCCCCTATTACACGAATACGCGCGAAGGCTTGCGGCTCGCGCAGCGCATTTTGTCGCGCCAGAAAAAAGACATGCGCCAGATCGTGATGATCACCGACGGCAAGCCGTCCGCGCTGACTCTGGAAGACGGCCGCATTTACAAAAACGCATTCGGCCTTGACCCGCTGGTCGTCACCCAAACGCTCGAAGAAGTCGCTAAGTGCAAGCGTGCCGGAATTTTGATCAACACTTTCATGCTCTCCAGCGACTACAGCCTGGTCCACTTCGTCCAGAAAGTCACCGAACTCTGCCGCGGCAAAGCTTATTTCACCACTCCCTACACCCTCGGCCAATACCTGCTGATGGATTACGTCGGCAAGAAAACCCGCAACATTCACTAGCTTCCGGTAAGTCGGTTCGTGCGGGCTTCATTCGCGCCTGAATCCGTGAACGCACGAAAGCATCAAATTGCTGAGCGTTATAATTGATTGATGAGCCTGAAACGGCGTATCCACGAATTCCTGGGAGGAAGCAAGATGGCTGCACTACCAGCCGGTGCCAAGGCTCCGGCATTCGCGCTGCAAAGTACCGACGGAAAGAGACTGAATCTCGCGGATGCGCTGAAAAAGGGCCCGGTCGTCGCAGCCTTCTTCAAGGTGAGCTGCCCCACCTGCCAGTTCACCGCCCCGTTCCTCGAACGCCTGCACGAGACCTACGGCGGCGAGAAATTCACCTTCTGGGGCATCTCGCAAGACGACGCCCAGGATACGCGCGAATTTCTGCAGGAATTCGACGTCGAATTCCCTACCCTGATTGACGAAGACGGCTACCCCGTCTCCAACCAATACGGCATCACCAACGTCCCCAGTGTCTTTCTGATCTCACCAGACGGACAAATCCAGGAAAGCTCCGTCGGCTTCTCGAAAAAAGACTTCGAGAGAATCGCCGCCGCAGCCGCCAAAGCCACGAACACGCCGCCGACATCATTTTTTAAGCCCGGCGAAGTTATTCCAGCCATCAAACCTGGTTGAGGATCCAAAAACTAGGTTCCGTCGGAACCTGTCACATCAACGATCAATAGCAATTAACGTTCACGGGCCGCGGCCCACACCGCGCCAAGCCCCGAGCCCGGCGCACCGCTACGAGTAAAACCGGCGCGTGAACGTCACGCGTCGACATCCGGAATCAATGCGGCCCCGGATGCGCTCGCGTGTATCCGTAGCCCGCCAGGTTTCCCGCCATGGACGTCACCTGCGGCAGCCACCAGATTTTGTGCCAGCGCTCGGACAGCGCCATCTTCCATCCTAGAAAGTTCATTCCCGCGGCGAACAAAGCTGCCGAAGCGTAATACGCCGGCGCAGGCAGCCTCAAAAACGGCCGCACGATTGGATCCTTTTCCTCGAAGTGCGGCAACATCGATTCGGATTGATGCATGTCCAGCCCGGCCGCTGTGTAGACTCCCGCCGTTAATACCCAATACGATTTCGGCAGCGCCGGCTTCACCGCCCTGCGCACTTCGTTCTGCGGAAGCGGCGCCGGCACGACACCGCTCGGAATCTTGGAATCTCCGGTCGTCTCATGCAGCAAACTTACCGGAACGATTTGTGCGTGCGCCGCGGGCAGCAGCGCCGCCAGAAACATGAACGTCCCAAGTACTGTGGCCCCTGCCCAATGGGTACTGCGCGTGGTTTTCATGCCGTGCGTATTGCACGCATAGAAAACGGCTAAGGCGGGAAAGGGCGAGCGACTAAGTATAGGAAAATCAATAAAACATCGACGATTCCTTAGCACCGTTTTGCAGTGTTTTGCACCCCCTTCCCGCATAGTTCGCGCATAGTCACAGTGGTAAACGTTTAGGTGTATCCTGCCGAAATGGATGCCGAGGAAGATGCCGCGCTCGGTTAACGCCGATGAGTGACAGGTCCCAATGTCTCGCGTTTCCGGCTCGTGGACAGCAATGCATCCGCTTCGAGGGCCACGGAGGGCCACACTCGCCTGGGCCGTCGCCTAATAAGTTCGGCTACTATACTTGTCCGGTGTGCGCGAGGATATTCGCTTCGCATAGAGATTTCGACGCGCACGTCCCTTGCATGAATCCGTGACGTCTAGCGAGCGAGGTTGAACATTTTGCGGGCTTCCTTTTTGAACGCGGCGCTACTCTTCGATTTGCCAAAGCCGCGCGGCACCACCTGTTGAGCAATCTGTTCGAACGTCGCCTTGGGCTCATCGTTCGCCACGTCGTAAAAGTTCACAGCGAGTTCCTGCTGCTCAAACGAGAGTGTTGCGCTGCGCTTGATCTTGGTTGGGCTCATTGCTTCCTGGCGCTCCGCGCTGCCTCCATCACGTCCACCCTTGGCGGTACCGGATTGGTTTTCGCTCGGGCCGATTCATGGAGTTTTTTCAAGGCCTCTTCAACCGTCGCAAGGTCGTAGGCATCGCCGCGAAAAGTTAGATGCAGGGTCGTCGGATCGAGATTGCGCAAAAAATCTTCGCGGTCAATCCCCACGATGCCTTGGGGGCCCAGAATGTTTGAGTCCACGAAGTTCTTACGCTTCGACTTGGCCGCCCATTCCTCCAAACGCTCATCGAAGTGTTCAAAGTGATTTCGGAAAGTCCTAGGAGCGACCGGCGAATCGTCCGGCACACCCAAGATTTTGCGCAGTTCATCTCCACGCGCGGAATATTTCGCATCGGTTGGCCACAGTAGTTTTGATACGTTGCCTGTCGCCCCGAGGAACGCCTGGGCGCAGAAGAAAACCCCGCGAGTGTCCCCCGCAGCCATCGCCTGCCGAAACAAATCTATGGCACGCAATGCGAACTCGCACTGGGTTGCTACCTCGCTGAGAAAAACCTTCGTAACAAAGGGGTCCATAGTGTTATCTCCTCGGGACGTGTGGCTACAGTTTGCCCTTCGGTTTTTTCTTCTGGCCCTCTAGCCATTCCGCGATCATCTTGCGCACCATGGCGGCGACCGCAACGCCCGATGCTACTTCCACATCACGAAGGGTCTGGGTACCGGTTCCAATCCCAAGTGTTCGCGCACGTCCTTTGAAACTGCTACGTATGCTCGCCCGACCGAATCGTCGAGGTTCTCCAACTTGGAGACAATCTCTTCCCCTTCCATATCCATCGTGGCCGAGAATCCCTCCATCATCGTTGCGAGTACGGCTTGCGTTGATAATGGCGCGAACAGAAGCGATTCCCGCATGTCGGCTCCCGCCTGCGTGATGCTATGCACAACTCGCTCTCTAGCCTTGTAGAACTCGTCGCCGCGTTTCTTGTTCTTAATGTGCCAGCGGAATTCTCTATTGGCGTCGCTAAATGAGGAAAGCGATCTCAAGAGCCTCATGTACCATTCGAGTCGATAGTCGAACGCGCGTTGCTTTGTGACTTTCTTTAGTTCCCACGTCACACCGAGCTGCCCGCCGACATACGCCCCTACGCCAGCAAGTAGAGCTGTGAAAAGCGGAACGGACCACCACGGAATGTCCTGCGCAACATGTTGGACTTGGGCGTCAAGCATGGCGCGGATATTACCACTTTATAAGTTGACATTGCACGGGGATGGGTTTATGCACGTGCAGTGATACGGTACGCCGCAGGTTTATCTTGTTTAGGCTGCCCGCAAAATGCCCAACCAGCAGTCACACGCACATCATTACGTACCGCGTTGGTATCAGAAGCGATTCCTCAAGCCTGGGCAATTCGAATATTCTTACTTGCACCTCAAGCCTGAAACCATCGTTCATAAAGGAATTAAACATCAAAAACGGTCGGTATTTCATCGCGGCCCTGCGACTTGCTTTTACGAGGATGACCTTTATGCTCTCAAATTCGGCAAAGCAACAACGGACGTAATTGAGAAACAGTTTTTCGGCGGAATTGATTGGCGAGGGCGAAAAGCCGTCGAATTATTCAATGATTACGGTGGATTCGCGAATGTACATCCCAATAATTTCAATATTCTTACATGGTACATGGGCGCACAACGATTCCGAACACCCAAAGGTCTGGACTATCTAAAGGAAAGAACGGGACAGGCGGACCATAATGTAACTCTGGGAGTATTGGGAAGGTTTTTTCAGATTTACACGACGATGTGGTCCGAGGGAATCTGGGAAATCGTGAGGGCGCGTCAGAGCCAAACGAAGTTCATCGTCAGCGACAATCCGGTTACGTTTTACAATCGAGGCACTTTTCCGCATCTGTATCCCTATCCCGACGATGTGGGCCTTGAAGACATAGGCACCCGGACGATCTTCCCATTGAGTCTCGATGCTTGCCTCATCATCACCCATCTGCAACTGGTTAGAAATCCGCGCATCGGTCCACATATCACCCGCGCCAATGCTCGTGGGTTTGCACAAACGATGAAATATGCCCTTGAGACGCAATTCGGTCGTGAACTTGAGGAAGACGAAGTATTGCGGATCAATTTCATTATAAAAAAGCGAGCCGCGCGGTACATCGCCGCAGCAGAGGAAGAGTGGCTATATCCCGAGCGACACGCATTAGAACGAAAGTGGTCAATGCTCGACGACGATTGGTTCTTGCTTCCCCACCTCTACAAGGTTCCATTCGGAGGTCAAATATTGGTCGGATATAACGACGGCTCCTCCTGGGCAATGGACGAATACGGACGCACTCCCGACCATCCCGACTACCAGGATAAGGAGCAACACGACCGAGAATGGAAGACCTTTCAACAGGTCAAAAAAGATTGGGCGAAAAAGCGCAAGGGTCATTCTGTCGCACACGTAGACAAGTTTAGTGGCGACGAACAGGTCGGCGACCTGATAATGCAGCGCGATCTGGATGAGATGAATTGAAGGACCGTTATCTTTCGGCGGTGGTGCCAAGCAAAGTTTAGGCGGCTATCACTGGCCGCGCCATAGCGCATGGGAAGCCGCCGCCGTGGGAAAAGGCAAAAGCGACCGTGCCATCGCGCAGAAACTTCCGTTACATCGGTCCAAGTATTTCGGCAACTTCCGGCGTCACTTCGCTTGCCGGCGTGGGTCCGCCCGCACGTCCGATTAGTCGCGCGCCAGGAATATCCGGAAGCGCGCCGTGCACGCCGGTCGGAACGATCTGCTTTCCAAACTCTTCCAACTTTTTCGTGAAGTCCACGCGCAGGGCGTCAATCGCGGCGGTCGCGGCCTTCGCGGACGCGTCGCCGTTCGCGTTCGTTTCTTCGTCGCTCGCCATGCCGTCGCCGCCATCCTTCGCCGGCAACGCGGCGGCTTTGCGGCAATTGTCGCCTAGCCGTCCGTGACACTCGCTTGCGGATTTGTGCGCGTCGCCCAAATCCGCGTAATGGTCTTTTTCGCTCGCCTTGCGTAATCCTTCCGCCACTTCCGCCTTGTAGCACGCCGAAAGTTCCTTGCATGATGCGGACATGGCGGCGTGACACTTTTTCAGTTCGTCGTGCTCTTTCGCTTGCGCCAGCAAATGCTTTTTCATGGTTCACCCCTTCAAAAATAAAAACTTGTTTTTATAGTCCCATCGGATTCAGATTTTTTGCCGGCACGCCTATTTGTGGATTGACTGCCGGCGCGCCCGTCGCCGGTTGCTCGTAATTTTCTCCTTCCGTAACCGCGATCGCTGACACAGGAATCGCGCCGCCTTGCGAGCTTTCGTCCACTTCGGCATTTTCTTGCGGCGCGGAAGTGTCGGGCTGCACGTACGGCGCGCTGTCCGCACCGATTTGCGGCTCGACGCTGTTATCTTCGACCGTTGCACCCACGGAAGAGGAAGAAATCAGAAACGCGGCTGGATTTGGGTCTTGGCCGGCCGGTCCGGTTGGGCCGGGAAAAAGTCCGAAATAGTAACTTCCGGATGTGTTCCATGTGTAGTTTCCCATTTACGCTCCCTTCTGTTTCGCTTCCTTTTTTTTGCGCTCGGCTTCTTCCGCCCGTTCGTGTTCGACGCGGGCGAATTTATGCTGGCCGCCCGCGCTGCATTTTGGGTCCGCGCTGCCGCCGATTTCACAACCACAATTCGCGCATGTTCTTTTTGGCATTTTTTCTATTCCCCCTTTGCGGCGCTAGCGGCTCTCGCGCGAAGGCAATAAGCACGAAAGCCGCCGGCTATGCGCGGTGGAGTGTCGCGCACCGCGTCCGCTATTCCCGCGCGTGCGTACGCGAGAAACTTTATTCCGGCGTTTGCATTTCCGCGTCGCGAACAATTTGACGCGAATAACAACTGTTGCCCGCGATTTTTAGTAGTTCGTTCACCACGTCCGCGCGGCTTCTGCCGTCCTGCATTTTGGACAGGATGCACGCCTTCATATTTTCGACGCGGCGTTCACGAACGGGCCTATCGTCCGCAATCACTTCCGGCGTTTCTCTTTCTTCGTCCTGGCGCGTCGCCGCGCTTCCATGCTGCGCGGTTTTGCCCCACGGATTTTCCGGATACGCTGCTTCCAGTTCCGCCAGCGACCGGCGCGGCGTCTCTTCCGTCTCGCCTTTCGCAAAATCGAATGCGCCGCCGTCCCAAGGGTTTCCGGCGTCCGCAAACTTCTGCGCGACGTCTTGGCACATTTTTTCTAGTTCTGCGGCTTCGTCCGGCGTTTCCAGAAGTATTTCCAGCGGCGTCGCGGCTTTCAGTTTCCTTTCAAACGCTTCGTTCGCTGCCCTGCCCTGCTCTGCGATGCTCTGCAAAATGAAATCGCCTTCCATCGTTTCACCCCTTCATAAAATATTTACTGTCGGTGCCGTTGCCTGCCTGCTTCCGCCATCAACTCAAGAGTTTCCGCGTTGCCGCCTTCCACAAGTTTGCGCCGCGCTGCGTCGCGGGCGAGCTCGGCGCGTTCCATTACTTTTCGTTTCGCGCGGATCCTTGCCGCCGCGCCTTCGTCCGCGAAAATTGTTTGCGCCGGATGCGCTCGATATTTCAAACTGGAATCATTCGCGGCGCAGGTCCGGCCGCAAACCGCGCAGCGCATATTTCCATCGCGCATTTCCATCGCGCCCATGCAGCCGGCTTTTCCGCATTCCCAGCCGGATTCCACTTTTTCCAAGCGGACCGAAGTTGATAATTCGCGTTGAAAAGCAAAGGCGGCTTGGCGGAATGCGGCTTCCGCTTCCGCCAGGTCCGCGCGTGCCGCCGCAAGCGGATGCGATGCCGGCTTCGGATTCATGCCCGCGAGAAAAATATCCTTGCTGGCAAAGCCGGCACGCGGCGCAGCGCGGTCTGCGTCCGGTATCGCCGTTGCTGTTGCTTTTTTCATTTCGTCTGCCATCTGTTCCCCCAGAATCAAATGCGAGCGATGTGGAGAAGCAGGCCGCCGCGCCGGCGTCTTTTACTCCGGCGCGCTTCGCTTCGTTGACTAGACGAAGCAGACCCATCGCCCGCATGTTTCGCCGCAATCACGAACGGCGAAAAACTCTTTATGCCGCTTCCGGTCCGCTGTGACAGTTCGCCAAATGCCTGTCTCTCGCTTGGACCGTCCGGAACAGCGCGCCGCAGAAACATTCAAACGGGATGCGATTCGCTTCGCGATTTCCAAACCGCGGTCGCCCGCGCTTGTAGCCCGCAAATATTTTTTGCTTCACTAAGCGCGGTCCAGTCGAAAGCGAAACCGTTTTGCTCGCCGTGTTACTGCAAGACATTCGGCACCTTGACAACTTCCGCGAGTTTTTGTTCTACCGGCTTCCAATGAAAACGGCACATGGAACTGGCCGCCATTTCTTCGGCCAGAATATCGAGCATCGCCTTGCGGCGCGGTCCTGGCGATTCGATTTCGATGAATGCGAGCATTTTTAGCAGCCGCGCCGCTTCGCCGTCGCCCATGCAATATCCGGCGGCGTCCGCCGCGAGAAACTCTTGCGCCGTTTTTTCTTCTTCGCTCATCGGTTCACGCGGCTGGGAATGGTTTCGCGCCAACTTTTCCGGAGCTCGTAAATCCCCAGCAAACTCCCGCGAATAAACTGGAAGCCAAAATCTTCTAAACCGCTGCGCACATTCGTCGCCAGCGTCCCGCCAAAGGCTTGCACCAGTTCTTGCGGGCTCGCTTCCGCCGTGGTGTCGGCCAGTGTTAGCGGCTGCGCGGTCCGCGCGATTATGCCCTTGTGCTTCGCGACAATCGCCGTTGCTAGATTCATCGGGGGGAATCCCTAAAGTTTTGCCGCAACGTCGCCGCGTCGCGGCTGGGCTCGTAAGTTTTTCGGTTGGGTCCATAGTTGACCGCCGGCGCGGTGCCGGAAATCCACCACTGTTTTCCGCAAAGCTGACAGCGGCACTCGCCATGCAAAAGTTTTTGCGTTGCGTTCGCGTCGCAGGCAGGACACGCCGGCGGCATCTCACCAAAACGGAAGCCGCGAATCCCTGCCGCCCACGTTTCTTTTATCGGTGCGCCGGCATAGTGCCGCAGATTGTGTTCGGCGCGCACCCAGCCTTCGCGAAACCGTTTTGCTGCGTCCGTTTCGTTGTCATAGCGTCCCGCCAGTGCCGCTTTTTCGTAATCAATCAACCCGTTATCGACGCCCGAATCCCGCGCGAGAAATAAACTTCCGCACGCCGCGTTCGCGCGATCATCGTGCGCGCCCGCGCTGTGATCGATTGTGTCGCGGCCCGTGGTGCCGGTCCGCCGCTTCAAGCCGCACAGTTGATTGACTAACCTTTCATCGTCTAGCAGCTCGCACCGTCCGCTGTTGATTGTCGCGAGAGCAAACAAGTAAATCGCGCTGCGGTCCAGTTCCGTAAAGCGATACTCAACACCGCAGCGGCGAAACTCATCCTGGCACCACGTCCCGCCATATTTATCGCCCCACACTTCAAACACGTTGTACTGCTTCAAAATCTGCGCGTGCGTGAAAACCGCGCCCGCTGGCGAAAATGGTGCTTCCACTTCGTGAATCAAATCGAGTATGGCTAGTCCGTTTGCGTGATGGCTGATTGCCAGCACAGCGGAATCCCGCACGCCGCCCGATGCGTCATAAAATCCCTTGTACTGAATCCCAAAACCGCCGCCCGCCGGCAGTTGCTTGCGCTGCGGCACCACGCAACTTTCCACCACCACGCGCGAAATAAAATCCGCAAGGTCCGCGCGAAACTCTGCTAGATACTCTGCCGATGCGCGCGCGCTATCTTCGGCCAGTGCCCGCTTGACGATTTTTTCCGAAAACGTTTTGTTCATCTCGCGCGTGGCGGCACGCCAGCACAAAACCGGCGAATCCTTTCCCCAGTGTTCCCGATACGCGCGGTACATTTCCCCTTTCTCGGAATACGGCGAACTGATACAAAGCATCTTGCTGCCTGCCACACGTCCCAACGCCGGCCGGCACGCGTTCAATACTTCCACGTCCGGACTCGCCGCCGTTTCGTCCACTTGCCAAAATGCGATTTCGTCCGCGATCAGGAAAGCCATCGAGAAACCGCGAATACTGCGGAAGTCCGATGCGTGCGTTTCGATTCGCAGAATCGTCCCGCCATTGTTGATCGTGATGCTTGACGCCGTTTCGTTCACTACCAGCCGCGCCAGTTCCGGCACCGTGAAAAATGCCTTGATGTAGCCGTGCACGATTTTCGCTTGCCGCAAATCGGACGCGAGTATCAAACCCACTAAACTTTCCCCTGGCACCGTCTGGTAGGTTTTGAAAACGGAAAGGTAAACCGCGCACAACGCCGCCACTAAACTTTTTCCCGCGCTGCGCCCCATGATGCCCCACACTTCCGAATATCCTTCGGGGTCCGGCTGCGCGTGTCCGGTATGCTTCGCGAATATCGCCAGTTGCTTTTCGTCTAGCGCAATCCAAAAACAGCGGACAGGAAAATCCGCCACGCCGCGAACGTGTCGCCCTTCCAAAATCGCCGGCGAAACCACGGCGCAAGTAATCCGTCCATCAGTTGCAAAACGCTGATTTGCTTTTCGCTCACTTCGTCGCCTTCGCTCGCTTGATCGCCGCCTTCAATGCCAGCGCGATATTCTCAAAGCCGCGCAGCGGATACCGCGCCGGATTCGCTTCGCGCGGCGGGCGTGTCCATCGCACCGCTAACGCATTCGTTTTTTTCGCGTGCCATTCCTTCGCCACTATTTCGCCGCCTTCAATGCGTCGCGGATTTGCCGCAAGATGCTTCGCTCCGTTGCGCCCGCGTCCGATAGCGGCAACGTCGCACACGGATTCGTTTCGCAGCCCGCGTTCCTGAACTTCGCTTCCGGCTCGGACCCACCGGCAACGCTTGCCGATGGGTGTCGCGGCTGCATCGGCTCCGGCGCATTCACGCGTTCAAACTTCAAATAGTGCGGGCTTCGATTGAATGGCATCATTCCCCCGTTTCTGCCGGCTCAACTTCGATTGCGTCCACTTCCGGCGGCTCTGCGGCGGCGTCCTGCGCGGCTTTCCTTGCCGCGTCGAAAACTTCGTCCATGCTTGACGCTGCCGGCACGAGTAACCGCTGTGAGCCCGCCGCAAAGTCAATAGGAAGCCCGCGCCGCTGCGCACGCGCGATCTCGCGTACTTCCATGCCGGCGTAGCGTTCTAGGCGCGCCAAAAGCAGCACCGATGCGCAATCGCCGCGTGTCGCCTTGGCGATTATTTTCTTGAGGATTTTCAATCGCTTTGGTGCGGTGAGTAACGCGATGGTTTGCGCCGCCAGAGAAACCGGCAACCGACCGCGCGGATTTCCGGATTCGCCTTTGCGCCACGGTGCGCGCAGATTTGCAAGGGACGCGGGGGAAATATTGCGGCGGGCTTTGTCGCGGGAACCTTTTGTGCGTCCGTGCACTGGCGACACCTTTGGCGAATGGGATTCGCTTTTAGGTGCCCGATTGCTGCGCCGGCACGTTTTCGCGGGCGTCTTTGTTCCTGGCGCGTTGCGAAGGGTAGCGCGAACGCACCGCGAAAAGCAAGTTGCGCCGCGCATATTTCGCGCATAGCCACGATCACGCACGCGGAAACATAAGCGGGCGTACGTTTCCGCGTGCCGCATCCGGCACCACGCGTAACCTACGCACTGTTCCTACGCCCGCGCCGCAATCGTTGGCGGCAAATTCCGAACCGTTCGGAATATTTTCGCGCTGGCGACCGCGCCGCAAAACTGGTAGTCGCGCCGCACGACTACCAAACATTTCGCGCCACAGATGCCCGCACACACGATTGCAGCCGATTTCCCGCACGCATTTTTTCGCTGCGTACCAGCGCAACGGCGACGCGATTAAAAATCTGCGGTCTTTTCTCGCAGGGCTTGTTTCGGTGTAAGTGGGGAAATCAGAAATCGGACAGCCGGAAGTGTTTAGCTCTGAGTCTTGCGATGCTGTCGTGTATTTTTTGTCGTTCGCTGGGAATGATGTTCGGATTTTCTCGCAAGCGTCTTTCCAAGGTAGAAATCATGTCCAAGTCCAGACGTTTTTGCATGGCGGGTTTGACTGTTTTCTCTCTCAGGTTTTGGGGTGGCATTTCTGGCGAGTTTTGAAAAGCGTCGTTTGAAAAGTGTCGAAAAGGGCTGTTGGGGTTGCCGTAAGGCGAGAGTATGTCTTTTGTACTCTCGCCATTCGTTCTTGTATTCGGGTGCAAGTCTGAACTTGCAGGTATGGAAGGGTCCACTTGCGGGTTTGGGTCCGCGTACTTGCGGGTTTGCTGTTTGCTAACCTGCAAGTCTGGGGTTGCGGGTTTGGCGTCCGAAACATGCAAGTCGGGACTTGCGGGTTTGCTTTTCTGTTTTGGTGCGGGAAAACGCGGGTCATCCGTACAGATTTCGTACTCCACTGCCAAGGCTTTTCCGCCCTTGGTTCCCATCGGTGTTCTGATAAGACCTTTCGCTCTGAGTTTCGCGGCAATGTAGTTGACGCCTTGGCGCGAAGTGATGCCGCAGCCGGCGGCGAGTTTTTTATTTCCAGGGTGCGGGCGATCGCGCAAGGTGAACGCGGCGAGTGTCAGTAAAAATAATCGTTCGCCCTGCGAGAGTGTATGGTCCGCGCATTGCGAGACGCCTTGCACAAGTTGCGCGTGATTGGAATATTTCTGCGGTGCTGCGCTCGTGTTCTTGACCGTCGCCATTTGCGGCGTCTCCTGATTTCGTGCGGCGAATCATGCAGCCAGTTGGTCAGTGTCCGGTCGCCGTTCGTTAGGGCGGCGCATCCACCCGCCGCCTTTTTTACTTCGTAATTTCGCGCACCTGCGCCAAAACATCCTCGCGCAATAGGACGGTGCGCGAACCATTTCCAATCTTGAAATGGCGCAGTTCTCCGCTGGAGAGTTTCTTCCGGATAAGGATTTCACTCACACGAAGTGCTAGGGCGGCTTCCGCGACGGTCCAATAGAGCCCTAGCGGGTCTTTAACTTCGGAATGATGGAATCGCTTGCGATGGGTTCGCTTCGGGGTTCCCTTGCTGGTCTTGCGTTGCTTCGCGGACATAACTTTCCTCTCAAATTAACTAAGTTCCTTTGAGAGAGGAAAGGGTTGGCGTTAAACCACGGCGTGCCGCCCTTCAATTCGCGGCACGTTCCGGCACGATTGCCGGCAAAAATCCCAACCTGTATACACCGCTACGTGGCGCGATGCAAGGAAATAGTTGCATTCTCGCCACTAGGTGATTAGACTGCTAATCTTCGCAGTCACAGTTCCCCGTTTCAAAAGCCCGCCATCTCTCGAAGGACGCGCGACACCTGTCGCGTGCTGTTGAAGTTGAAACACGAGAGAGGCGGGACTGTGCGAAAACAACTCGATGAACTCTTACAAGCCGCGCGGGAAGTGGACCGCGAGAAATTGCCGCGCTTGCTCGCCGATTTGCGCGAAATCGAATTGATTGCCCTGGCGCGATTCAACGCCCCGCCCGCCGCCAAGCCCGCCGCAGAACTGCTCGATATCGAGGCTACCGCGCAACGCATGAAAGTTTCGCGGTCGTATTTGTACCGAAATGCCGGCAAGTTTTCGTTCACGCGCCACGAAGGAAGCCGCCTGCTTTTCCATGCCGGCGAACTGGAAAAATATTTGGCGGCGAAACGATGAACCGCGAAGCCATTTTTCTGGCCGCCGGCTGTTTCGCTGCGTTTGCCCTGAAAAAGTAGCAATAGCAAGCCCGCCACGCGACGCAACGGGACTCCCTAGGGCTATACCACTACCGGAAAAATGATCGCGTGACAGCACGACAGCATTCTGGCAGTCTTTTGGGTAGAGGTAACACCGATGAAACAAGCAACGAAGGCGAAAGGCGAAATCGTGAAAACCACGATTCGCGTCCCCAAAGAGTTATGGACCGAAGTACGGCAGGCAGGGATAGGGCTAGACCTATCGGCGCAAGAAATCGTCGCCTATGCGCTCCGCAGTTGGCTGGGCGGCGCGAAATCCAAGAAAAGGGGAAAATAACATGGCACGCGGAGATGGCAGACTCTACACCAACAACGGCAGTTCCCACCTATGGATGGGGTACTACCTGAACGGCAAACAGTATCGCGAGTCCACACACAAGGCGGACCGCGCAGCCGCCGCGAAAGTTCTGCGGGCGAAGA
The DNA here is from genome assembly GCA_963710845.1 of uncultured Acidobacteriota bacterium. Classification (GTDB taxonomy): domain Bacteria; phylum Acidobacteriota; class Terriglobia; order Acidiferrales; family UBA7541; genus Palsa-295. The sequence goes on from CAVQBU010000004.1 coordinate 77,340, forward strand.
TGAAAGAAATCCACGCGGCGCAACTGGGACACGGTTTCCGCACCCCGCAAACCCGCAAAATGCGCGTTTCCGAAATGCTCCAAGCCTTGCGCGATGACTATGAAACGCGCGGCAAGTTGACCGATAAAAACCGCTTCCATATCGCCCGCGTGGAAAGAGATTTCGGCGACCGCATCGCCGTGCAAATCACTACGGGCGAACTCCAGAAATATATTAAGACGCGGCAAGCGGCGGGCGGGAAAGGTTCGCGGCCCGCTTCGGTCAACAGAACTTTGCAAGTTCTAGGCCAGAGTTTCAAAATCGCGATTCGTAACAAACTGCTGAGTCAACGCGACCAACCGTTTATTCCCCGCTTGGATGAGAGCGACAACGTGCGAACGGGATTCGTTGAGCCCGCAGAATTTGAGACAATCTGCGCGGAGTTGCCCGCAGACTTGCAAGATTTCGCGCGATTCTCGCACGCAACTGGAATGCGGAAGGGCGAAGTTTCTAGCCTGCGTTGGGAACACGTTCGCAAGAACGCGCAACGGTACACGATTGTCCTATCCGCCCCAAACAGCAAAAACAAAAGGGCCCGCGTGATTCCAATGGCGGGCGCGGAACTGGAAGGGATTTTGGAACGCCGCAAGGCCGCGCAGAAAGTCACGGTCAACGGCGTGGTGGAGTTCTCGCCGTGGATTTTTTCCCGCGTGCTGCGCGGTAAACTTGTTCCCGTTCGCTCGATTCGCAAGGCATGGGCTGAGGCTTGCGCGGCGGCGGGCTTCCCGCAGATTCGCTACCACGATTTGCGGCGGAGTGCCGTCCGAAATATGATAGAGGCGGGCGTTCCGCCAGTCTGGGCGAAAAAGGTTAGCGGCCACAAGTCAGACCAACTTTTTGAACGCTACGCGATTGCAGTTGAAACCCAAATCGCCGATGCGCTCACAACGACCGAAGCGTACCGCATCGCGGCGAAAGCCGAAGCCGCCAGCGGGCAGGTGGTGAGCATCGAGCGATAACCTAACGGACCGGTCGATGGGGCGGGCCTCGGCCCGCCCTTTTTTTTGCTATGCGTGGGTAGTGGGCTAGTTTCCGGTTACGCGACTAACCAGGACTTACGCCGGGAGAGGTTCGGATTACCGCTAGACACCGAGGGGCATTTCGATTTTTATCAGCTCCGACTTCTTGGCGCTCTTTTCCAATACAATCGTGCCGACCACAGATTGAAAGCCATTCAGTGTCGTCTTAAACATGTACGTGCCTTCGGCAAGAGTGCGAAACTTAAACTGACCCCGTGAATCAGTCTTTGCGGCTATGATTTTCCCATCGGCATCCCGAACCTCTACGAGCACATTCGGAATCGGTTGGTTGCTACCCTCAAGCAAGACAATACCCTTCGCCTGGCGGACGACGATGGGGTCTCGAAGCTCCACAATTGTGAATGCGGAGTACTTAGTGAACCCTTTGAATTCGCCTGATTCGAATCGTTCCTGCGCAACGGCAGGCAATGTCAGGAGCAGAAACGCGACGAGCGCAAATGCAGAGCGTGCCACCATGACCAGCATTATAGCTGTACCTTGCGAGTGCTCAATGCAAAGCAATGACAATCAGATAAATCTACATGCGTCATTAACGCCCGTACCGGAGAAGCGAAGTTCTACTTCAGATGGCCGGTAACGCTACTGATCTGGAGTTTGTATCCTTCTTGCCAAGCACAAGGCTCTCCTTGTACCGTTGCGGTTGCATGACGTCGCTCAAAATTCTCGGACTTCTCAGCGTGGTGATTATCGTCGCGATTTCGTTTCTTTCATGGTGGAACAGCAAACCTCATGCGCCGAGCGATGAGGTCCTCGAACAGGGATTCAAAAACCACCGGCCTGAGCTTGAGCGCCTGGTTGCTATGATGGGAGAAGATTCGGGGGCGATAGCCTCCACTCCCCATCAGTCGGAACTGGGTTTCTCAGGCGCTTCAATCCTGCGTCCACAGAGCGTTTCCACTGCTCGATGGGCCGAATACGAAAAGTTGTTCAATCGAGCCGACATCAAAAACGGAGCACTACTGGGGTGGAGGTCCAACGAGTTCGCTCTCGTCGTTTACAGTTGGGGAAAAGTGCCGTCAAGTCTCAGTCTCGGTTATCTACACTGCGGACAGCCAGATTATGGCTTTTTGCCAACCGAGCCAGCGTGCATTGAGAAAAAAGATTTGGGCGCGGGGATGTACGGGCGTTCGACCTCGTTCGGCTATCGATACAAGAAAATAGTGGGGGACTGGTTCATATTGCAGCAGTTCGATTAGGTTTTTACGTTTGATGGACCCAAGTCCTGATAAACGCGCTAACCGGACAATAGGGGACTAGTACCCTAGTTACCGGTAACGCGACTAATCAGGACTTGTCGTGAAACTTAAACGGTATCTCGCCCTCGCGGCTTCCGACCGGTTAAGATAGCCGTTGAATCCGCGACGTTGGAAGCAGTGATCTTTATTCGAGGGTATATACCCATGACTGACTGGTGCGCGCGCCCCGTCCTACACGTGATCGACGTTGAGGCCTCGCTCCGATTTTACATTGACCGGCTCGGCTTCACGAGCCCCTGGCGCTACGACGAGGGCCCCGGGGGACGCGTTGCACAGGTCGAGCGGCAAGGCTGCGCGCTAATCTTGGCCGACACGTGGCCGGAAAAGGCTGGCAAGGGTCTGATATTCATTTCGCTGAATGCGGAGCCGGAGACGCAGAAGGCCGCGTTGGACGCGCTGCGCGCGGAACTCGAGGCCAAGGGCCTGACCGTCAAGGATGGTTCGTGGGGCTACCGTCTGCTGGTGGTAGATGATCCCGACGGCAATCAGCTATTCTTCAACTACCCGAGTGAGACTGGATCCGGCAAGACTGCTTAGTCCGGCACGACCAATCAACTAAATCTGTCTTTAGCCGTTTGCGATCCCAATACGTTCTCCCACAGACTCTTTGCGTGAGACCAGTTTCGCTCTACTCCCGTAGCCATTCGTCCTGATTAACGCGCTTACCGGAAACTAACCCACCACCTATGCGTGAGGGAGCGGCACAGGAAAAAGAACCCGCATAAAACCCGCATAGTTTGGCTTCCCGCACAGAAAAGTGTTCATTTTTCCCAACAAAGACGCATGATTTCGGCGCGGCGCGGTGCCTATTGCACGCACTGTTCCGGTTCGTGCGACGCCCGAACATTTCTGACGAAAAGTGATTTTGCCGGCAGCGCAGAATTTAGCGGAAGGCAGCATCGCGAATGCATCGCGGGAAGTCCCACTATGAACCGCGGCAGCCCTGAGTACTCCCGAACTGGCGCGGGCTTCCGGGCTTCGATCTAGCTCAAATCCGGCGGCACCAATTTCTTCTTATGCTTCGGCGCCTTCTGTCGTTTGTCGGGGATCGTCCGTTCGGTAGGTGGCATGCCGACGCCAAGCCGCGCAAGCCTTCGCGCTTCCTTGTGCACGCGCAGCCGGTCTTTTTTCTTCTTCTTGGCCATGATCGTTGCCACAAAAACTACCACAAATTGCCGCCCGTCCGCGCAATCCACGTGACAAAGCCATTGCCGACCAGTCGCGCCATCGCACGTTCGCGCCTTCAATTTCGCACCGGCATGTACCGCCCTTGCGTCCAAAGCCAAGGAATGTAACGCTTCCCAAGCATGACTCGCGCCTTCACAAATACATTTCGCGCCGCAGCCACCTCGCTCTGGCTGATTATGCTCGTCGCGTTCGTCCTTCGCCTCGGCTACATGTGGCAATTCCAAAGCATTCATCCGCGCCAAGGCGTCAGCGTCATACCTTTTCTATTTGAGTCCGGCAACATCGCGCATTCGCTTGCCACCGGCCACGGTTTCAGCTCGCCCTTTCGCGTGGATACCGGGCCCACCGCCTGGATGACGCCGCTCTTCCCGCTGCTGCTCGCGGGAATTTTTCGGATATTCGGCGCATACACGTTTCACGCCTGGGCCGCAACCGCTCTGCTCAACATCAGCTGCTGCACGCTCGCCTGCATCCCGATATATTTCGCGGGCAAACGCGTCGGAGGACTCGCGCTCGCCGCCGGCGCCGCATGGTTGTGGGCAATTTTCCCCAACGCCATTCTCATGCCGGTGGAAAGCATGTGGGACGCATGCGTTTCCGCGCTCCTCGTCGCGACGATTCTGTGGGCCACGTTCGCTCTGGCAGAATCGACCGAATCCCAGCGCCTTCGCAATTGGTGCGCGTACGGTCTGCTTTGGGGTGTCGCGCTGATGTTCAACGCAACCCTCGCCGCGCTGTTTCCATTTCTCGCGGGATGGCTCGTGTATCGCGCGCATCAGCAAAAGCGCGAGTGGTTCAAAAACGCCGCGGCCAGCGTCGTCATCATCATCCTCTGCTGCGTTCCCTGGACCATCCGCAATTACCGCGTCTTCCACCAATTCGTCCCGCTGCGCTCCGTTCTGGGCCTGCAACTCTGGCTCGGCAACAACGATCAGACTCAGGACATTTTCCGCGGCGACCTGCACCCCATTTACAACGCCGCCGAACGCGAAAAATATATCGCGCTAGGCGAAATCGCCTACATGCAGCAGAAAAAACAGGAAGCCATCGCCTACATGCTTTCGCATCCCGCGCGCGAGGCCCACTTGATCCTCTACCGTGCGATTTCCATCTGGTCCGGCGGCACTCCGTATCCGCTGGTGGATTTTATCGGCACGCCCTCGCTGCGATTTCGCGCGGTTCTGGCGTTCAATATCGTCGCGACGCTCGGCACCGTCTGCGGAATCATCATCCTCTCCGTCGAACGCAGCCCCTTCGCCGTCCCGATGGCCGCATTTCCGCTGATTTATCCCTGGGCGTACTATCTCACGCTGGCGCTGCCGCGTTATCGGCTGCCGATTGATCCAATCGTCATGCTGCTCCTCGCAATTTCCATTCAGCGCGTCTCGAAGAAACTACACCATGCCAAATCGCCCGAAGCGCCAGTGTCGGCGCAACTGCAACCCGCAGCGCGAAGCAAGCGGAAAAAATCGCGCGTGCCGGCAGCACGCTAACCAGCCCGACAGAAGTTCGAATCGCGATCCGCTAGGGTCTGCCACTCCCAGCAGCCGCCCCGCTGCCACTCAACCGAGCGATGAAAAATTTCAAGAAGCGCTCCGAATCTATGCCCACGGCGACCTGCGCGTTTGGCTTCACTTCGTCAACGCCCACGGTTTCCAGATGGTCGCCCTTGTCCACCGCGTGGTCCACGGTTCCCAGCCGGTTGGCCACCGTTTCTCCTCGCGCGATGCGACCCTCAGTCTCGACGTCAATGTGCATCGTGCGCAATTTCAGAAAAGTAGGGTCAATCGCCGCCCCCACCGCCAGCGCATCGTGGATCGCTCCTCCGCCAAATCCCGTGCCCTGATATAAGCCCACCTGAAAACGCGCCACAGCCGCCGCAAATTTTGCCTCCGCGCCGCCGCTGCGCTCGATCTCGTCAACCTGGGCGCTGCTGATCAGCGTAATCTCCGTCACGTCCAAGCCCACCATCGTTATCGGCCAGCCGGCGCGGAACACCAGATCTGCCGCATCCGGATCGCAATACACGTTGAATTCCGCCGCACCGTTCACGTTGCCGCCGGAAATCGATCCGGCCATCAAAATCACGCGCTTCGCCAGCGGCACGATTGTCGGATCCTTCAAAATCGCCAGCGCCAGATTCGTTTCCGGGCCCACTCCAATGATACTGATCTCGTGCGGATATCTATGCACCAGCTCAATGATCAAATCCGGACCAAATCGAGGATCGGCCTTGCATTGTGACGGCGGCATTTCGGCGCCGCCCATTCCATTCGGCCCATTCCAGAACGGCTCAATGTTCAGCTTCGCGTGCAACGGACGCTGCGCCCCCTCCGCTACCGGCACATCGCAGCGCCCCGCCAGCGAAACGATCTTCAGCGCATTTTCGAGGCCCGCAGGAGCCATCACGTTTCCGGCTACCACCGTCAGCGCCTCGACGCGCAGTTCCGGCGATCGCAACGCTAGCAGAATTGCCAGCGCATCATCAGTACCCGGATCCGTATCAATAATCACGCGTTCCGGAGATTGTGCGTGCGCCGCCGGTACACCCCCGCACAAACACCACAACGCACACAGCACCAACGCCCCTGCTCCACCGGAAATCTTAATTCGGGAACCCCCGAAGATTTATATCACGGGACAAGCGCTTGCATCGCCGCACACCGGCCGGCTGATGTGTGAAGTTTTTAGGCGTACAGTAGGGGTGGACGAGGAAACATCCGCGCCTTACGCCCAGCAGCGGCCGGATTCACTGACGCGTCTTTTGGAATATTCGAATTGTGCACCGACGGAACGCCGGAGCAACACCATGAGCGACATCGTCGAAGTAGGTGAGCAGCAAAACGGAAAGCAAATCGAAGTGATTCGCGGACAGACCTTGCGCGTCACGCTCCCCGAAGTACGCACCGCCGGCTTTCGCTGGAGTTTGCGCACTTCCAGCCAGCAAATCTTGGCACCGCTGGCCGATAATCTTGATGCCGCGCCCGCGACAGCAGGCGGCGCAGCGCTGCATCACTGGGATTTCCGGGCCGCAAACGTGGGCACAACAGATCTGTTTTTCGAATGCGACCGGCCGTGGGCGCGTGCGGCCGAAGCCGCACGCACCTTTTCGGTCTCGGTCCGCGTCACCGAAGCATCCAGCAACGCAGCCCATCAAGCAACGTGATTCACCGCGAGCAGGCGGTTGCGTTCAGCTCAACGCGAACCAGCTGACCGCGACTTCTCCGCACCGGCGTGTGCCGCCGCCTTGGCCACCAATCGGATCGTCCAAAAGTCATCCGACAGGTGGCTGTCCGTCAGATACGCATACGGAACCGTGAAATAGCCTGCCATTCCCCATCCCGGCCCCCAGGAGTTCCGCACGATAAATCGCTGCGAGCTGTCGTCATATCCCACAGCCAGCACCGCATGTCCTCCCAGCACTTTTTCGTTCGATGCGGGCATCGGCACAATTCCCGTCTGAGCCACCTGCGTGGATTCAAAGCTCTCATACACCGTGAAGCCGTAAACAAACGGGTAGCCCGACGCAAGACATCCCTTCATCTGCCCCAGCACCTGCGCTACGCTCTGATACTGCACCGCTTTATCCAATGGCGCGTCGGCAAATGCCTTCTGCGGCGGCTTCACCGCAAATTCTTTGATGTTGTAGGGCCAATCGGTCTCCGGCGGCGCACCGATGCTGCCTACGCTCTTGATGCCGTCACGGATCTGAGCTCCGCTGTCCGTACCAATCGTGCCTTCCATCGCTCGCTCGTTGTAATAGATGAATAGCCGCGATGGAGTGAAGTCCGGCAGCCCCTCCTTGATCCGATCGAACTCAAGGGCGCCGGCAATCGCATTCGCCGTGCAACTGCCAAGCTGTCCCTGGTCGTACACGGTTTTGGGGCACTCCGGCCGAAGATCTACTTTCGGCGGAAGCGCCGCCATGTTCGCCACCGGCGCGGAGTACAAGAAATCCCGTTGATCCGGCAAATCGCGAACCCATCCATAGCTATGTCCAGGCATGGTACATCCTCCTCGGGCGTCAAGGTGCGCGCGTGGCCCCTCGCAGCCAGGCCGCCCCGGCTCCCTTCCCGCCCTTGTTGATTGATTGTGACTTTAGTGCTTGATAATAGTGACGGCGGAGCAGCGAGCGTTTCACGCCAACGGGACCTGCGTAAGGATTTATGGTCAGAGGGAGCTGGCGGAAGCAAGGAAAGCAGTTAGCTCTGCGGCTGGCAGCTCACGGACGAGCACGACGCGGACTAATACGCTGCGGCGTTGGGGACTTCTACGCATCTGCGTCGCCGCGCCGTAGGTATCTGTACTGCTTGCCGCTGTTTCAATGTGGAACCGTAGCCGCGGAAAATATCGAATCCACCATCGTCTGCACTTCCACGCCGTACTGATCCAGCCCAAACGTAAATCGTGCCATGTCCAACCCCGCCGCCGCTTCCGGATGATTTCTGCGCAGCGCCTTCCAGGGAATTTCCTCCGCCAGATCAAACTCGCGCGCTTCGTAGTATCCATACCCCAATCCGCGCAAGCGGCACAGCAGGTCCGCCAGATACACGACGCATGTCATCTCGCCGTCCGGATCATCACCCGAAGGGCGATGATGAAATTCGATGGTCTCGGAAATGTCCGCTGGCAATTTCCATATGTCCGCCAGCACCCGGCCGCTTTCGCAATGGGTGAATCCAAGAATTTCCAGCTCCACTTCGCACAGCGGAGTTTCCGAAGCTTCCGCCAGCGCCAGTACGCGCTGAAATTCATCGGGAAACAGCAACGAATTCACCAGGATTCCAATGTCGTGCAGCAGCCCCGCGAGATAAAGCTTTTCAATATCAGAAACCTTCAGCAACTCCGCGAGATGCCGGCTCACCAGTGCCGTCCCCAGCGCGTGCCGCCAAAACGTCGACTGCGCCATGCCTCGCTTTGCGCCGCCGGCAAAAATCTGCGGCAAGCTGCAGGAATAAACGATATCGCGGATACGCTGCGTTCCCAGTGCCAGCACCGCCTGCCGCACCGATTGCACTCGGGCGCGTCCGGAAAACATCGCGGAATTAGCCATCCGCAGGCATTGAGCCGCGAGCGAATTGTCGTACGAGATCAGCTCCACGATGCGCGGTAGATCCAGCTCGCCGGCGCCGGCGTGCAGACACGTCCCCAGCGATTGCAGGATCGTGGGCATCACCGGCAGGCTTTCCAGCTCGCTCAGCCGGCGTTGCAACTTCTTGCTGACCTCACAATTCACAGTTTTCCTCCGGCGCATTCGCCCGGAACGGGTTTGTAATAGCCGGTCGCGCCCGGAAAATGTACCAGGCGAAACTGTTCGCTGATTCCGAACAAGGTTTCGCATTCACCGAGAAAGAAATGCCCGCCCGGAACCAAACCGTGGTAGAAATGCTCGACCGTCCTTTTTTTCGCGGCACGATCGAAATAAATCAGCACGTTGGCGCAGAAAACCAGGTCGAAACCCTTCATAAACAGCATTTTCGGCTGATCCTGCAGATTTAGCCGCTCGAATTTCACCGGTGCGCGCACCTCCTCCTTCACTCGGTAGAGATTTCCTTCCTGTCGGAAGTATTTTTCGCGCAGCGGCGCGCCCAGGTTGCGCATCGAGTATTCGCCGTACACTCCCACGCGGCGTTTCGCCAGGGAATCGTCGTTCAGGTCGGTGGCCACGATTTCGATTTTCCAATCCTTGAACTTCGGCGCGATTTGCTCCAGAAACAGTATCGCAAGCGTATAGGATTCCTCTCCGGTCGAGCAGCCGGCGCTCCACACCCGCACTTTCTTCAGCGCTTGCTTCCCCGGCATCGCCACAATCTTCGGAAAAATGATTTTGCTTACTGCGTCGATCGTCGGCCGGCTGCGAAAAAAGCGGGTTTCACCGATGGTTATTTCATTAAGCAGATTCCGCATTTCCGCGTCCCGCGTCGCTCGCGCGGTTAGCTGGTCGAGATAATCAGCAAACGTATCGGAGCCGATCTCCCGCATTCGTCGCCGCGAGCGCAATGCCAGCAGGTAAAATTTGTTTTCCGCGTGGAATATTCCGGAGGTGCGATACACCAGGTCGCGAAGTTTGCAAAGCGCCGGATCCGCCAGGTCGGCGTCCGTCGCTGCCCGATTCCGCGTGATCGCGGTGTCGGCGCTCATCACGGCCTCTGTGGCACCGCGACTTTTCTAGTTTCTGTTGTACTCGGCCGCGCGGCCCCGTGCGGCGTACCGCGCTTCAGACCCACACGGCGGCAAATTTCCGCCGCCATGGACTTCAGCGCAAACGTCCCGTCCGCCAATCCCCCCGCAGCGATTTGTCCCGGCATGCCCCAGACGATCGAACTCGCCTGGTCCTGCACCACAATCTGTCCGCCCTTCTCACGTATAACTCGCGCGCCGCTGCTGCCATCGCTGCCCATTCCCGTCAGCACCACCGCCAGCGCGCCTGCTCCATACGCATTCGCGACCGAACGGAACAAGGGATCTACCGCGGGTCGGCAATAATTTTCCGGCGCGTTCTGGTTCAGCCCCAGCGCCAACGCCGCGCCTTTTTTCTCCACCGTCATGTGAAAATTTCCCGGCGCGATCCACACGTCTCCAGGCCGAAGCACTTCACCGTCCATGCCTTCGCAAACGTTCAATGCGCATCGCTGCTTGAGCCGCGCTGCAAGCAATCGCGTAAAGAGCGCGGGCATATGCTGCACGATCAAGATGGGCACGGGAAAACTCGCAGGTATGGCCGGCAGCAGCTCCGCGAGCGCATTCGGGCCGCCGGTAGAAGTCCCGATGGCCAGCACATCCACACGGCTGAATTCCCGCGCGCCCGGCTGGCTCGCTCGTCGCGCACTCGCTCCAGACGTGCTTGCTGTAAACGGCAAGCTCGGCCGCGTCGCACACAGCGCCTTAATTTTCGGAATCAGTTCAGCGCGTAACTGCCGCAAAGTCGCCTCGAGGCTTCCGGTATTATTCGGCTTGGTCACGTAGTCGCTCGCGCCCAACGCCAGCGCGTCCAGCGTGATGGCCGCGCCGCGCTCAGTCAGCGTGCTGAACATGATCACCGGCAGATTCGGATAGAGTTTTCGCAGCGCCGATAGCGTCTCCAGGCCGTCCATCTCCGGCATTTCGACGTCCAGGGTCACGACGTCTGGATTCACCAGCGGAATTTTCGCCAGCGCAATGCGTCCGTTCGCCGCAGTGCCCACAACTTCCAGCGCGGCATCCGGCGCCAGCCCGTCGCACAGCACTTTGCGAATCACCGCGGAATCGTCAACGATCAGGACGCGAATCGGGGGCATTGGTCCTTTCACTTTCAGCCAAAGTCTAAGTTGCTTTTATCTGCTGCTCAGTCTGCGCACGTTCGTGCGTTCAGAGCGCGCGCTTTGCGTGCCCATTGGAATTAATCTTGAATTGTCCCACCAGCGCACGCAGTTCCGTGGACATTCGCGCTAATTGCTGCGCCGCCCGCTGCGAATCACTTGCCCCCGCAGACGTGCTCTGCGCCGCCGTCGCCACGCTGGTAATGTATCTCGCCACTTCGCCCGAGCCCTTCGCCGCCTCGCTCACATTGCGCGACATTTCCGAAGTCGTCGCCGATTGTTCCTCGACGGCCGTCGCAATCGTCCCAGCGATATCGTTCACCTGCCCGACGATTTCGCTGATCATGCGAATCGCGTCCACCGCGCTTTTGGCGTCCGCCTGAATCGCGCCGATGCGCTGGCTGATATCTTCCGTAGCCTTGGCGGTTTGCTTCGCCAACTCCTTCACTTCGTTCGCCACCACAGCAAAACCTTTCCCCGCTTCGCCCGCCCGCGCTGCCTCGATCGTCGCGTTCAACGCCAGCAAGTTGGTTTGCTGCGCGATGGAGGTAATCACTTTGATTACCTGCCCGATTTCCGCGCTGGATTCGCCCAGCTTGGTCACTGTCACGTTGGTTTCCATCGCCGCGCGCAGCCTTCGCCCGCTACTTTAGCCGATTCGCCGGCGTTTTTGGCGATCTCACTGATGCTCGCGCTCATTTCTTCCGTGCTTGTCGCGACAGTCTGCAAATTGCGATTGATCTGCTCGGTGGCCGCGGAAACGACGTTCGCCTGCGCGGAGGTCTCTTCGGAATTTGCGGTGATCTGCTGGCTGGTAGCGGAGAACTCTTCACTGGCCGTAGCTACTTGCTCCGCATTCCGGCTGATGGACTCGATCACAACACGCAACTTACTCCGCATTTTATTTACAGCTGCGGTCAAATCGCCCAACTCGTCCGCGCTGATCACTTTCACATCCTCGCGCGTCAAGTCGCCCTCCGCGATAGCGTCGGCCTGCGCCAGAATCGAGGTAATCGACCCGCCGATGCGGCGGCTCAAGAACGCCGCCACCATCGCCCCAATCACCAGGGCCGCCAGTGTCGTCAGCCACATGGACCAGATCAACGCCGCATTCGCCGCAGCCAGCGTATTGGCGCTTTGCTTGCGGAGCCCGTCAAAGGAATCGGTCAATTCCCGAAGCACGGTCGTGAGTTGCTCTACCTCCGGAGCCAGTTTGTCACCGTATTCATCGCCGGCTCGCACCACTGCGTCATGCTCGCCACTTGCCGCCGCAGCCATTAGCGCCTGCTGCCCCTGCTGCACGCCGCGCAGCTGCATCTTGATTTTGGCGAGCCGGTCGCGATTTTCCTGCAAGCTCCACCGCGGAGAAAGTACTTGCAAAGTGTCCGCATCCTTCTCGATGCCGTCCCACGCCGACGCAAAGCCCGCACCGGCGGCCGCGCGCCGCGCCGCATCGTTGCCCGCTAGAATTCCCTGTCGGGCATCACTCGCAGCCTCCTGCAGGTGCGATTGCAAATCCTTACAAGCCTCGATCGTCGGCGCGCGCACCTCCAAAATATTCTGCTGCGCTTCGCGGATGTCTGCGAGCTTGAAATAGCTCATACCGGCGCTGATCACCATCAATAGCAGAATCGCTCCGAAACCGAGTCCCAGCTCTTTTTCCAGCGTCAGCCTCATCATGCGTCTCCCATCACAATTGCAACGTTTTCATGCCCGCTGCGTCGCGCGTCTTCGCGCTATGGCATGGACGTGCGCGGCTGGGCTCTCCAATCGGAGCTCCGTCAATGTTCCGCAGCCGCATTCGTGGGCAGTTCCTCCACCGTGCACACCCGCTCTGTGTCCAGCACAAGCATCAGTTCATTCTCGAGCTTGTGCACACCGCGAATTGCCGAGCGCACCTTGCCGCGCAAAGTTTCTGGCGGCGGTTCAAAACTTTCGTCGCCCGCTTCCACCACATCTCCGATTTCATCCACCAGCAAACTCACCGCGTCGTCGCCCGCGTGCACGATCACATGCATCGCCGGCCGCTTCGCCGGACGCTCCGGCAGCTCCAACTGCCGCCGCAGATCCACGGCCATTAAGATTTGCCCGCGCAGATTCAGGAATCCGCGCACCGCGTCAGGAGCCAGCGGCACTGCGGTCAGTTCAAGCTGTTGCAACACTTCCTGCACATCGAGCAACTCGATTCCGAAGAAATAATTTTCGAGATAAAAAGTGCAAAACTGCCGGGAGTGGGCCATTAGCTAACCTCGGACCTCGGCCAGCTCCGCCCCGCGTTCTGGCGCATGTGTCCGAGCCGCCGTGTCGCCCAGAATCACGTCGAGGTCCAGTAACTCGGTGACGCGCTCCTGAATCACCGCGGCATACAACACGCCCCTCCGTGTCGCTAGAGATTTCACCTGGGCGCAGTCCTCGACGATATCCACGATGCGCTCCACCACCAAACCCACCGCGCGCTCGTGGTGATTACACACCACAACCTGAATCATGCCGGCGTTCGCTTCCGCATCTCCCGACGCCGCATTGGCGTGGCGCGCACTTTGCCTCCGCTCCGCCAGCGCTGCACTCAAATAAACCAACGGCAGAATCCTCCCGCGATGTTGAACGACGCATTCCGCGCCCGATTTTTCCACTCGCGACGCCGCGAACTCTTCCAGCCCCACCAGCGCATCCAGGGGAATAGGCATGCGCGCATCATCCGGCCCAACAAAAACCAGAAACGCCTGTTTTCCGGCGCGATCTTCTGGCACTCCGGCAATCTTCTCCTCTGCCGCGGGTTCACTGAATTCAGAAACAATTCCAGCATGCTGCGCCAGTCCCAGCACGTCCAGGATCAGCGCTACAAGCCCATCGCCCATGATCGTCGCGCCCGCAAACGCCTTCAGCCCCTTCAGCCGTCGGTCGAGAGGCTTCACCACAATCTCTTCCGCATCGTTGATTTCATCGACGATCAAACCGAATTGCCGCCCGTCCGCCTGCAGCACCACCATGTTGCTGACTTGGTCTTCTTCAAAAGCTCGATCCACTGCTGGCTTGCTGATTTTCAACTCACGATCCAGGTACAGCAGTGGCAGCAATCGTCCACGCAAGCGGTACACGGGCACGCCGTGCACCATTTCAATTCCCCGCCGTGTTGCGCCGCCGTCAATCCGCACCAATTCGATGAGGCTCGCCTGCGGAATCACGAATCGCTCGCCACCCGAGCGCACCACCAGGCCCGGAATAATCGCCAAGGTCAGGGGAATTTTCGCCTTCACGGTCGTCCCTACCCCGACCGCCGACTGCACCTCCACTGTCCCGCCGATTTTTTCGATGTTGGTTTTCACCACGTCCATGCCCACGCCGCGCCCGGATACATTCGTAATTGTTTCCGCAGTAGAAAATCCGGGCAGGAAAATCAGGTTCAATTTTTCGCGCTCGCTCAGTTGCGCAGCTTTTTCGGCGCCCAGCAATCCGCGCTCGACGGCCTTGCGCCGGATTTTTTCCTGGTCCAGGCCAGCGCCGTCATCGCTGATTTCAATATTGACCTGCCCGCCCTGGTGGTAGGCGCGCAACGTCAGGCAGCCTTCCGCGCGTTTACCAGCAGCCACCCGCGCTTCCGGACGCTCGATTCCGTGGTCCACCGAATTGCGCACAAGGTGCGTCGACGGATCCTTGATTGCCTCGATGATGGTCTTGTCCAACTCCGTTTCCTGCCCGAACATTTCGATGCGCATTTGTTTACCGCAACTCGTCGCCACGTCGCGCACCGTCCGCGGAAATTTCGACCAGATAGTTCCGATGGGCTGCATGCGCGTCTTCATCACGCCTTCCTGCAACTCAGTGGTAATCAGATTCAGCCGATGGCACGGCGCCACAATCGCCGGATCGGATGCGGCATTGGTAAACTGCACTACTTGATTGCGCGCCAGCACCAGCTCGCCCACCAGATTCATCAGTTTGTCGAGCAGCGCAACGTCCACGCGTATCGAACCCTCGCCCACCCCGGCCCTTCCGGCTGGCTGAGCCCGCGGCGCGTCACTTTCTTCCGAATGCGGAGCTTTTCCGTGCTCTGTGGGGACGCTTGTCGTTTCGAGCGGCGTTTCTTTGCTAATCGCAACGACCCTTGCGGCAGCATCGACTTCCGCGTGCGGGGATCCCACCCGCAACGGCTCGGCTGTTTTCTCTTTGGCTGTCTTGATGTTTCGCAGCGCCCCCGATGCTTTCGCTTTTCTGTTCGGCGCGGCAGGCCTACCTACACCCGAAATCGCGTGCACAGTCGCGTTCAAAGTCGCGTGCGAAATTACAGGTGGCGCCCCAGGCGGCACAGCCGAGGCTTCCTCAAGCGCACCATCTTGCGTCAGTCCCGCCAGCATCTTGATTAGTTCATTGTCGTCGCGCTCACCCTCGTTGCCGACAGCTTCGATGCTCTGCAGCGTCTGGCGCACAGCATCCACCATGCGCAGCAGCGCCGTGGTGATTTCCGGATTCAACATCAATTCGCCGTCGCGCAGCTTGCTCAGAAGATTTTCCCCGACGTGCGCCACAGCCTCGAGCTTGGTAAATCCTAAAAACCCGCATGTCCCCTTTATCGTGTGAATGGTGCGAAACACGCTCGCCAAAGTCGCGCCATTATGCGGATCTTTTTCCAACTGGATCAGTTCGCGGTCGAGCGTATCGAGATTCTCGTTACCTTCCACGAGAAACTCGCGAACAATCTCATCGCTCATGAGCTTGCAACCTCTGGAGGGGAAAACGCTTCTCGGCAGCGCGCGCCGACGGCACTCAAACGCACCCAGCCAATAGCCGCGCTACCGCTAACACCTTTAATATCGGCAACTTCTTTCGGCTCTTGAGGTTGATCTCACTTCGATCCTCGCCCTTCTGCGCAAGGACTTCCCGCGCAGTGCCACGATCGATGCCGATGATTCGAGTGACAGTCTATGTGCGCGGATGCTGTGGCAATGCCGTCGCGGCGAGCGCGCTGCCTGCGGGATAAAAACAAGTCACATCACGAAACCAGCGAAGATATCCGTCAGCGCCTCATCGCACGTGATTCACCGGCGTGTCAAAACGGAACATCAGCGGAGAAACACCGCGACCTGTCTCGCCGGCGATATGGCGGAAGCGTGTGGGAGTCGAACCCAAACTTCCAAAATCTAAGTCTCGGCGGATGATAACGTTGCCACGTCCGCCAAGTTCCAATTGGAGTCAATTGGAGTCAAAGCGACACGAGTTCCCCATCGACTGAAGTCTAAACCTCGTTGATGACCCGTCGAGTTCGCGTTCCGTCAGTACATCCTGACGCCGCGCTCGGATTGCGCTATCGGCTGTTCCACAGCCGCCAAATTCGACCGCCCGCTGCCACAGCCCTTTCCCGCTAGTCCGAAGGCTGCGAGAGCCTTTGTGACCACTGCCACTAGCCGTTTGGCGAGCGATTGGGACATCCGGGTTGCAGCAGCCGGAACAAGTTGTTTGGGACCAATCGCCACGGAGTGCCAAAGATGTGAACTTGAGCAGTGTCGGCGGGTCCTGCGTCACACCGGCGTCGCAGATTAGACCCTGTCGTACCAATTCAATCCACCGGGGAGTTCTTCCGCAGTGAATTCGAGATGAATCACCCGTCTCGATTTGGGGGTCACACAGGCAGACGACGCATGAAGAAGCAACGGTCGCATAAGCAGCGCACCACCACGAGCTACTGTACAGACCACGCTCTTCGCCTTCTGCCACTCCGCGACGTTTTCCGGAGAAAGACGGCCCTGTTTATGAGAGCCGGGAATCACCCGGAGAGGCCCGTAGTCTGGCTCGCTTTCATCGAGATGGAGCCTGATGGCAAGGATGTGATTCAGGATGCCCACTGGCGGCTGCACGTGGTTGATGCCCGCCTTGATTGTCCAAGGGCCAAATCCGACGGCTTCGCGCCGTTCACGAACCATAATGGTCAGGTCTTGGTGCCAGACGGCCTTCCAATTAGCCTCTTGGGTTTTGTTGAAAAAGGTTCCTTTGACCGCAATGCAATTCTTGCCGAGAACGACCTCAGCAAGGGTACGAACAGCAGTCAACGCAGCTAGCTCTCGGACGATTGGCACTGCCAGAAGGTTTCTTATTCCATGTGATGCATCACCGAAATGAGAACCGAGCCGCGCAATTGTCTCCTCGCTCAGGCAAGAAGGAATGACGGAAAACCCATCCTTCTCGACTTGCCTCTGCAATCCGCTGGCATCCAGCCTCTCTTTGGGCGCTAATAGGTTTCCCATGGTCTAAAACCTATCTCCATCAATCCAAGATTGAACTTCGGCCTCTACTGAAAAGGCTCTCGCAGGCTCAAGGGCGAACCTTGCGTCCAATTCATAGGCGTTGATTTCCAGCGGAATGGCATCGTAAGAGCCGCCGCTCAGGAAGCCTCGCACATACTTGGCGGCAAACTCGGCCAGTCCCAACTTCTCGTACTGGACGACGTGAACGAGTTCATGAAAGAGCAGCCTGTCCGTGAACGCCTCGTGTGAGACCACCGTATCCACGTAAGTGATTGCCGCCATCAGTGCGAAGTCCGGCAGGGAACCCGGCTCGAATCCCATTCTCTGGAGTTCTGGGTAAAAGGGTGGGTAGCCGACGCGCTCTCTCGCAAGAACCACAACTCTCGTCGCGTCCAAGGCTGACGCCCGAAAGAAAGGCCGCAGCACCGCCATCTGGTTCGCGTTCAGATGCACGGCCCTCCCTGTGTATGTCTGACGCTGGCGGTCAATGTATTCGACAACCTGCTGGATGACCCACGCTATTGCGTCGTCGCCGAGTCTGGGCAAAGCCATCGAGAATTCCCCGTGGTTCGTTAGACAATCATACATGTACTGGCGGTTCGATTCGTCACTGCGAAAATGGCGGAAATAAAATCCAGCCACGAACTGAAAATGTGATGGACCCTTCCTTCGAGCAAACGCTAGTAGAGGTCTGGCGGCAAGCCCTTGTCGAGAACGCCAAGGTGGTCGAGCTAGGGACGGAGCGTTATCCTGTTCGGCTGACTTCGAAACGCCGCCTGCGGCAGGCCGTGATAACCTCTTGGCATGGAAGCAGACCTGAGTGCAGCCGTTAAGATGCTCCAAGGACAGGGCCATACAGTCCGTCCATACATCCGCTACGGTGCTCTATGGTTTGAGATAGACGGCAACATGTTGGCTACCCGCCAGGAGATGCTGGAATTGGCGGACGGCGTGTACTCGTTGCAGGAATTGGCCGAACTATTTGCGCGGAGGCACGCTGAAAAAGAGAGCAGGCCCTAGCCCGGACCCGGAATCGCGGTCTTGAGGATGCGTTGCTGAGTGGAGGAACGTCAGTGACCCGCAGATGTTCGATGTTCTGTTATCCGCTCCGACTGCCGAGAACTGCGAAAATGGAACCACAAGCGGCTGTGTGGCTCACACGGTTTGCCTCGGAATTGGAGGACGATTAGCACCTGCGAATTTCTGTGCTCATTGGTGAAACCTTTTGGACTGTGATACGCACGGGAGGAACTTACGACGGCGCAACAGAAGTACGACAGCCTGGACAGTAAGCATAGAATTGAACTCCTGCTGAAAATTGGCGAAACACCTGAAGCGGCGCGAATATTAGGTCAGCGTGATTACCTGGCGCTTGGTGGGTGGGTGAAGACCCGGCTCAAGAGATACTGGAATAGGAACAAATCCTAGCCGCATGCCAAATGACGTAAGCAGATGTGCCAAATAGCTACCAAAAAGAAAACCAAAGAAGGTGCAGACAAAATCGAAGAGAACTGCGGGCAAGAAGGTGGCGTCGATGAAGAAGACATTTGAAAGGAAGCTAGCTAAGACGAGAGTAACTCCTAAGAAGAAGTCGGCGAAGAAGAAGGCAGCCCCGAAAAAGACGGAAGTGAAAACCAAGGTCGGCGGCAAGAAGATAACCGGCGGGAAAACGGTGGGCGCACTCAAGAAGCAGGTTCAGGGGAAAAGCCAAAGCGTGGATACGTTGGCATTCGCACCGGAAGGACTGGGTACGCGGTCGGGCGAGCAATCGGGAGATTTGCAGGGATTGTCCAACGTCGAAGGTGCGGATTCGGAGAGTGTGGACGAGTTGCTTGAGGAAGGAAACGCGTTCGAGGCCGATGTGGTGAAGGGCGTGGAAGACGCCGGGGACGCTGACGAAGGGGAAGTTCGCACGCATCAGGTGCCGCAGGATGATGTTCCCGGCGAGTATCCGGATAAACAGTAGCGAGTGAGCGGGTCATGCCGGTGCGGAACGTTTCCGGTATCCGCCAGGCCGTGCTGAGCAGCATGAACGGGAATTTGAAGAGATGTGCAAGGGCAAATCACAATGACGATTCAGGAACCAAAGCCTCTGTTGAAGAAGCCCATCGAAAAGGACTATGCATTTCCGTCTCAAAAGGCGAGCTGGGAAGAAGGAATGCGTTCTGACCTGTTGCGCGACTTTGAAGTCACAGGGTTTGAGCCAACGACCAGCCTATGACGCTAGTTGACTGCGGTTAAACTTCCACCGGACTTGACCGCAATCTCTCATTGCAGCAATTCGGGTTTACTCGCTGCTTTGAGCGTCTCTCTGTTTTTCCCGACAATATGGACTTCCTTTCCGTAGAGTCCCGCGAACTTTATCGTCTTTCCCAGAAGCACATACTCGTCATCTTTATAGTCTGCAGCAAATGCATCTTGGTGAATAATTACCACCGCAGCCTTGTCACGGCAGGAATTTACGAAGTCGGGCAATAGGCTCTCAACCTCTGCGGCGAGAGCCGTCTCTTTTTCCATTCGTTCTTCTTCTGGCATGTTCTGCATATGTCATTCCCTTTATCTCGTCACGACGTTTCCCGCGTCCTTAGATTCCAAAGGTACTGCCGCGCTGCGAGCCTTGTCGAGACGCGATAGATGGCTCGTGCTCATTCCGCGTCCAGGAAAGCTGCCGCACTGTACGGCACTTCACGAATTGAACCAAGTTCCTGATTGACATTGAGAATTGCCGCGTCCCACTCTTGCCGTGTCGTAGGCGTCCGTGGGTCGCCGACGAAATACACGTTGACGAGAAATGCTTGAACCCCGGCTATCTCCCTCAGGAAGAACAAGGTTGCATATCGGTTTGCGGATTGGTAAAGCCTTCCCGTCCAATCTGTTATCCCAGCAACCCCGAGCCACGCCTTCGTTGAATCGAGTGCGTCCTGAATCTTCTTCTTGCTTGTAGGAGAAGCATCGCAGCCACCGCCATGAATCTCCCGCACATGGCTCTTTGCTTCTACGAGAACGCATCCAGCGGTAGTGCGTGCGAGCGCGTCCCAACACGGACCACCTCGCGGCCAGAATTCCTGAAGCTGTGGCGCGTGATTGCCAGACCCTATGCGCTGTAGAAACTCCGAATCCTGATATTCGGAATACCTATCCTCTCTCAGCGGCGACACCCAGTGAATTTCCTTCTCGTCAATCTTGTACCTCGACAAAGCTTGCGCAATGGCGGAATTCAGCTCGCTCCGTTTTTCGTTCACGTATGTCTGAATTTGCTTCTGGCTTCCGGCGTACGCGCGACCGGTTGAATCTACGCGGGACGAATCTTTAGGCCATGGCATCGGCTGTCCTCCCGAGTTTCTGATTGTGGGCCGGGCATTGGCACGGCTGTGGGGCGAATTGACCTCCGTAAACATCGGTGTCACGGTCAAGAATGTATCCAACATTAAAATCGGCAGGCTTGTCACAGAGTGGGCATTTGTCAACCTTGCCGCTCATTGGTTACATTTCCCCAAGCGTGCGAGACGGTCTTTGCTATCGAGACCGGACCACGATTTTACACGTCGCGCCATTGTCTTGAATATCATTCGGTACTCCCAGCGGGGATTCTAGCACGCGAACGTAGTATGAAGAGATGCACTAGGCACGGCGAGTAAGGGTATAGTTAGGCCATCATGTCGCGGCTGAGCCGGTCTGCGCGTCTTCTGCGAAATTCCGAAGCTGCTCTTATTTCAGCGATTGAGATTTACAACAAGCCAACATTTGCCTACAGGGAAGAGACCTTCGCCATTCTCGCGCTTAATGCATGGGAACTCTTACTAAAGGCGAAGCTGCTAGATATCAACAAAAACAAGCTTGGGTGCCTCCACATTTATTCCACTAGGGAACTCGCGAGAGGTAGACAATCAACGAAGCTATACGTCAAGCGTAATCGGACCGGAAACAAGATGACGGTCGGGATTGAAGAATGCATCGTTCGATTGGAAAAGCAAAAGGTCGTGACGAAATGGCACTCTTTCTCCCCGAGCGGTGCTTTGAAGAAATCGCAATCGTGTGGCTCCGCTTCGATATGAATTTGGTCAGTGTCGGTGTTATACCAAGTCGCGTACCTTAACGCAGGAAAAAACCAGTAGCAGAAAAATCCAAGAGAGAGCACTCCGAACAGAAGTAAGAGAAGGGCTGATTTCCAGTTTGAACTGTTGCGTGCGTTGGGCATGACTAGCCTTGTCTCGATAAAGGTGGACAGACCCAACCGCAAACATCACATGTCGGCGGTGTGCCCGAAAAAGGGCGGACACATTTGCAATTTCCACAGGACAGAGTGAGCGTCATATGTACCGCATCGGCGAGAGCCTAGCGCATCACCAATGCGAACACAACGACAACGGCGACCATCAAACTCAGAATGACGGACAACAAAAGAGCATTCCATGCCCGCAGAGTTTACAATTCCGCATCAGAAGGAGTGCCAAACCCGTGACAAAGTTTCTCCTTATCCCGCTTGTCTTGACGTTGTGTTCTTCTGTAATTCACGCGCAGAAAAAAGAGCCACCGAAATCGGGCTCCGCTTCTCTTGAGGTGGCAGGCGCACAACTGCGCCTCGGCATGACGAAGTCGGAGGTAGTCGGGAAGTTGGCGGGTTCCCAAATCACAAGATTAAATGAAGACAATTGGATAGTTGCCCCGAATGGCGCACTAGGACCAACTCTTCAGTTCACCAATGGGCAGTTGAACTTTGCCGACCGATATTGGCCTTCGCAGGACAACGATATAGCCGAAGCTCTATTCGGGGCTGTCAGCATCCTGAACAGCGAGGGATTTTCTTCCTGCAATGTCACCTCGTACACAAAAACAACTCCCGATGCAACTTCGCAGGGTGTTTGGATAGAGTGCGGACAGAAATCCGTGCTGCTCCAACGCCTCACGTTCGGCGGCAAGTCCTACAACACCGTGTACGAGCAACTCGGCGGCATGCATCCTTGGACTAAGAACTAAAGAGTGAAGCGAAAAGGTGCCTCCTCGCGGGTCCGACAAAGCGATGTGCAGAATGATAGGATACATCTATGCGCGGATATCGTCAGACACCTGTGGGATATGACAACGCGCAGGTCTGTGAAAAGGGCCATGTCATTACACGCTTCGCGGACACTCGCCAGCACCACCTGAAGAATTTCTGCGACGTATGTGGTGCACCAACGATTAGGACCTGCCCGAAATGCTCCAAGAAAATTCAGGGTCATTATCATGGTGGTGCTCCTCATACTGGGAAACCCGCACCCGCCTTTTGCCATGAGTGCGGTGCGCCCTATCCGTGGACACAGTTACGCATGGATGCCGCAAAACAGTTGGCTGATGAGGATGCGGGCTTTTCACCCGAAGAAACTGAACAATTCGTAAAAAGTCTCGAATCCATCGTGGGTCAATCACCCGATGCCGCGCTGGCCACAAGCAGATTCAAGAAACTCATGACGAAGGCAGGCGGACCTGTCAGCAAGGCTCTGCGTGATATTTTGGTTGACGTGTTGAGCGAAGCGGTTAAGAAAACAATCTGGCCTTCATGACCCGCAAGTGCGGGAGGTAGGGATGGTCATCGCTGAACGACTGAAAGCATTTCGCGAGCACAGAGGCATGTCCCAAGGCGACATCGAGAAGCGCACCGGACTTCTTCGCCCCTACATTTCCCGCGTAGAAAACGGCCACACCGTTCCGTCCATCGAAACACTCGAAAAAATGGCTCGGGCAATGGAAGTTCCGATGTACGCACTCTTCTACGACGGCGAGAAGCCTCCAGCTCCGACACTCCCGAGGATTGACGGCGGCAGTTGGG
Source organism: uncultured Acidobacteriota bacterium (assembly GCA_963710845.1). Lineage (GTDB taxonomy): Bacteria > Acidobacteriota > Terriglobia > Acidiferrales > UBA7541 > Palsa-295. The sequence goes on from CAVQBU010000004.1 coordinate 100,209, forward strand.
GTAGTTCTGGTCGAGACGCCCGAACGCTCGCTAGGTTCTGCCGCCTGCTGAATCGGGCAAGCAAATCAGACCGCAATTTCTTGTTGCTAGTGGCGCAGAAAATGTCGCAGAAGAAACACCCTCACAGCAAAGCGCGAGCGTAGATGATTGCCGAAACCAAATTCACTGTCGAAGATTTTCGCAAGCGCATCCAAGCGATGACGGATGAGCAGTTGCTGCGGTATGGCAAAGCCGCCGCCTATATGGCTGACCCGAAATATTCAGAGGATGGTCGAACGGTCGAGCCTGTTTTCAAGATTCAATTGCACGAATGCCGGGCAGAGTGGAGACGACGGCATCCGAAACTGGTCTCGGCTACTCACAACAGTTTCTTTACTGCGGTCTCGAAAGCATCAGCGTATTCAAACCCGATAACTTTCTTGCGAAGTATCCCCTGACGGTCATAGAGCAAGGTCGTTGGCAAACCCTCAATGCCGCCGAATTTCTGTTTCAAGTTATCGGTAGCGACCGCCAGTGGATAGCGCACTCCAATTCGATGAGCAAATACAACCGGGTTTTCCGTGTCCGCCATCGTGTCGAACTTGAATCCGACAACCGTGAATCCGCGAGAACCGTATCGATGTATTAGGTTCTGATATCCGGGCATTTCTTTTTTGCACGGCTGGCACCATGTCGCCCAGAAATCAATGAGCACGACCTTGCCGCGAAGGTCCGCGGAGGAAACTTCGCGTCCATTCAAATCGTTCACGGAGAAATCGGGCAAGTGTGAACCAATCTCACCGACAGTGATTACGACTTCCTTCGGTTGAGGCGGACTCGCCGAACGCCTATTGCATCCAACGAGTCCGGCCGCGACGAGGCTAAAAAATAAAATACGTTTTCTTAGCATCTATTCCTTCTTCTGCACTTCGAGAAGCAGCAGTTTCAGCGAAGCCGAAGCGTCTGCTTTCTTTTTGCCTGCGGGTTTCTTGTACACCTGACCTCGCGCTGCGACCACCGTTTGCGACCCAGCAAGTGATTCGAGTCCCTTCGATAATTCGTTCGGTTCGAGAACAAATGTACGATTCGGTTCGACCTGCAAAGCGAGATTGCCGGACGAGTCCTTTACCATCTTCCCCTGTGCAGTCATCTCCATTTCCGCGACGGTCACACCACTGTCGTAGGTCGCCTTCATAAGTTGGGCCGGGTCAATCTGCCCATCCTCTTTCGGCGTGATTTCAACTTTTCCATCAATCAAACTGACTTCGGCGTTTAGAACGCCAGACTGGCGTCCGAGGTGTTGTTTCACCCCGTATGCTCAAAAGTTTCAGGTCATGCCTTCGACGCGCATCTCGATATGTTTGATTTGCGCCTGAGCCGCTGGCACAGCCATAAAACTGAGCAGAGCCAACAGCGCGAGGTATTTCCTGTTCATCGTTCCTCCTTTCACCAAAGATGCATCCGAAATTGCTGCGTGATTCCGAAACTGATGTGACGGCGGACAGGCATGAACATCACACCGGTGGAGCGCGCCACGTCCCAATCCATCCCAAGCCAAACGTGCATCCCGGGACGCAGACCCGCGTAGGTCGTGACTCCGGCAAGCAGCACGTCGCCACCGCTCCCGTTCTGAGTGACTCCTGAGATTCGGTCATCCTGAGAGTGCAGCCAAGTCAGCGCTGGGCCTATGAACCATTCACGGGTCACGTCCTTTGATTCGTAGGGGCGGTAAGACAACCAGAACCGCGATTCGATGTCGGTGCCGAGGCGAGTTGCCTGCGTTCCTTGCGTTCGTAACAGGGAGTGAAAATCCTCGTCAGCGACCAGACGCGTGAGGTTGAATAGTCCCGTGTAAGTCCAATTCGCTGCTAAAAAGAAATCAGTAGAACCCGACCCGGCCTGCAAACTCGCGGGCAGCAGACTCCCATTCCCATCAGTGAAGTCCGTTCTGCCCGTTGGAATCTTCGGTCCGAATGTGACAGAAGCCTGTGTAGTCCCTCGTTGAGAATCGCGACGATAGAAGCGGTACTTCACCAGCACCATCGTGTCGCCAAGCCCAGTTCCCCCGACTATCGGTTCATTAGTGCTATCAAAGTGATTCGTCACAATCGGAACGAGCACCGTTAGGTCAAAGTTGCGGTAGAAGCCCCATGTGAAATTGAAATCGCCCTCATGCGAGAAAGTGGGACGTGCCGTTGGAGGGATGGTCCCCGCTGATTCCGGCATCAGGCCGCGTGACGTGAAGATGGAATTGTAGGAAATGAGTCCGCCGCCGGGGAACAGCGGCGGAGCCGTCTCGGGAGCCGAGCCTTGTCCACTCGCTGTTGATGCGCCAAAAGCCGCGAGCAGCACCACAACCATGAACATTGTTCGTTGAAGAGAGATTAGCTGTCGAAATCTCAAAGATTTTCCCTCCCGCAAGGACACCGATTCCCGAGCACACGAGACCATTGAGCCGGGAACGATTGGAGGGAAGACTAAATGCGAAGAGGCAGGCTAGAGACTGAGTAGACGATGGGCGGGGCGTGCGAATGCTCTGCAAGGGCGCGGGCAGTTGAATTCACGCCGTGATATTCATTGAGCGTCGCCAGCGCTGCGACAAGGACAAGCGAATGCTGTAGGCCGTTCACAGATGAGGGCTGCACGAATGGCGCGTGCATCGCAGGCATGGTCTTGCAGCAATCCTGACCCTGATGACTTGATGACGAGCAAGGCATCGAATTACAGCATTGCATCGCCTGCTCGGGCGTCGCCATAGCGGCACCACAGTCAAACGCATACGCCGTGAGGGCGACTGCGAGAACGGCCATAAGAAATGTGCGAGCGAAGCGCATCTTCACTAAATTAGGCGTGCGGGCTCTACAAGTCAAGTCGGGTAGTACCTCCGGTACTTTCGTAGCCTTGATGAAATCTCCGCTCTCGTCGTAACCTGCCGGTGTCTCAAGAGTGGGCGTTTAGTTCGCGCTCCGGCAACCGAGCGAGAAAAACGCCACGGTGCCAGCCTCCAGACCTTGGAGGGATATGGCCTAGTGTAGGGGCAAAAACCACCTTGCAGCCTTTTCCCACGATGCAGTTCCTCTGGCGGCTTTCTCGATACATGGAGAAAGCGAATGCCGAATTCCACAAGAATCCAGAAGTCATCAACGACTGAACTCGATTTCAAACTTGAAAATCACGGCTCCCTGTTCCTGCTCCGCCCGTTGAATCCAGCCGCGAAGGATTCAGTAAATGCATAGTGCGGTCCACAACCTGTAGTCTACGGACCACCACAGACAGCCAGTTTCACATCAGTGGAATCAGCGGTTTGCGAACCTTGAAGAATTACCCCTTCCGAACCACCGCTGCTTTCCCCCTCCCGAACTAATAAAGTCCACTCCCAGTTCCTTCCGGCGCGTCATTTGCTTCGAGGCGCGGACTCGAAAAATTCTCCCGAATATCTTCCTCCAGCTGGACAAAGAAAGATTTCCCCCATAGATGACGGTCTTTGTCTCGGAGGGAATAGGTAAGCGGCGCAGACTGTCTCACCCGGTCCCTGTATTCGCTGTACCCGGACCATAGCCTCGCAAATGCGGTCCGGTTTCCTAGGTGAACAAAATTCGTGTCGTTTTCTTCGTCAATCACGCTAGCCACTCGCACGTCGTAAACCGTGAACTCCTCCGGATAGAGAATCGTCAGTATCGCTGAGGCCATCGGAAGTGCGAACCCCCACTTTGCTACCAAGACCCGCATCTTCGCCTCGGCGGTTCCCGCTTGCGCTATCCCCTCCGTCAGCTTACGCACCGCTTCTTCTAAGTTGATACAGCCCGATTCTCGCAGTACTTTTCTTGCAATCTTCGACTTTGCACGGTTCGCCTTCCAGATGACGATGCAGAAGAACTCCGGAGCTGAGAGGAAGCCCAGTCGCTGGAAATTAGCTTGAACCTGCCCCAATAGATACCCTTCCAAGTTACCCAAATAATAGTTCCGGTAGTCGGTCATGGCTAATCCTCGCAGAAAGGGAGACAGATAGGCGAGACTCCGTGCTTTGGTTGCTTACTGAGCAACCAGTGAACGTCTTTGGTAAAATCTGGCGGCTCCCTAGCATCTGCGATGACTTTCGGGGCATCACGCATCGAGTTGATTTCGATTCGAACGTTAGCCACCAACCTCCTGCCGGCACTCCACGGTAACTGCTAGGTGTATACTTCCCGCACGAGGAGGGGATATGTTGCAACAATTCAATCACACCAGTGCCCGAAACCTCGAATGGTCCTGTGAGGCCATTTCGCCCATGGCTGAACCCTGCGATTCGACCGCAACGTCCCACTGCGGTATCTGCGGGCGGTGGTTCTGCGCCGTCCATGCCGAGGATGAGACCTGGCACATCTGCGTCGTCGAGCCGGGTGAGGAAGGTGGCGAAGGTTAGTCTCCGATTGCTCGCCTAACCAGGTAAGTTAAATTCATTGGAGAAAAATGCAAGATGCGCCACAGGGAAAAAACCTACGGCGCGTTGGGCAATACATTTGCCCCTGGAAGCGGTGGGTGCTCAGTGGTGTGCGGGACGTAATTGTAGGCGATGCGTTTAAGTGGCCTGTTGGCCCCGGGCTAAGCGTTTCCGCATCAATGGCAGCAACCCGATTCCGGCTAGCATGAGGGCCAATGAGCTCGGTTCTGGGGTCGTAATGAACCCAGTATAAGTGCCGCTGAACATTGGCGAGTTGGTGGTTGTGTTCGTACCCATGACGATGCCTTCGCCAGTGTCCCCCGTGAACATCCCGGTTCCACCCGTGGTCACCGTGTAGAACGTAATGGTTGAGGTGGTCGCTGTGGTCACGGTCCCAGTCCCGGTAAAGGTGCCGAACACGGTACCTCCGGCAAAGACGTCGATGAACGTCCCAGTTGATGTGAACATAGTCCCAGACAGGTTGAAGGTGTCGGTACCCATGTTCGTCGCGGTGAAGTTACCAGACACCGTGTCGAATCCGGTGCCGGTGAAGTTCGAGTCAAAAACAAAGGGGTCAGCAGTGGCCGTGAGGGTGGAGTTTCCTGTAAGTGTCCCTGATGTCGGTGTTGAATCGGCCTGAGCCGACACAGCGAGACCGCCCATCAGAAGGAAGGCGAATAAGGTCGCGGCGAGCGAGCGAATCATTGCGAAGCCTCCTGAGTAGACATCCTGCCTTGGCGTCATTTTAGCTGCACGACCACTGCCGACCTCACCCTGCTGAAACGAGACCACTTGTCGGTACTAGGCTGTATACATACTGCAAATAAATGCAAATATCGAGCGAAGCATTACCCATGATGGTCATATTTGCAGCATGGCTCGACCACACCACGCCCCTCCGAATCGTCGGGCACGCGGGAATGACCAATCCGGCGCGGGTTCTTCGCAGGTGCCGTCCTGGTTCAGCATGCCGGACGACCACAGGATTCCCCGCCAAGGCATGGACTCAGTGCAAGACGGACGCGGCTACCGGAAACTGACATTTCACCAACGTGGCCGGTAGCTTTCTGCTTGATATCCACAGGAACGGGGGCGTAGCTTCCGGTCGCGGGACGTTCACTGCGATGCACGCCGGAGCGCTCGTTCGGGCCAATCCACCACTACCACGAGGCGGAAATGGTCTGGTGCGCATCCTCATCGTACTGGCGTCCCGCAATCCCAGAACTGAAGGCGCGTTTGAAAGCCAACGTCGCTAGGCCAGTTGCGTTCGGCACTACGCTCGGGTGACCAACCATAGCGTGGACTCGCAAGTTACGCGGCAGCCTTCCAATTACTTTCTTCGGTGAGAGGAAGTGCTTTTTCTAGATTACCTGCGTGTGACTTCAGTCCGCGAGCTTCATTGGTCAGACGGCAGACAGTAGCTCTGGAGACGTGATACTTTTTCGCAACTTCGGTAAGGCTCATTCCCAAGCGGCGGTCTGCAACGACCTGCTGTCGGTCAATATTGAGCGGTGCACGACCAATCCGTCTTCCTTCCAATTTCGCTCGCCGCATCCCAGCTCGAACTCTCTCGACGATTAGACTTCGCTCCAGCTCCGATATCGCTCCGACGATTGTTAACATCGCCCGACCCAGCGGTCCTGAGGTGTCGATGTTTTCTCGCTTGCTAACAAATTCGATGCCGAGATGATTCAGTTCGTCGAGCACGTCCAAGAAATGCCGCACGTTTCGTGCGATGCGGTCAAACGCTGCGACGAGCACGATGTCGAAGCGGTGTCGCCGAGCATCGGACATCAGCTGGTCGAGTCCAGGTCGCCGTGATTTAGAGCCGGAAATTATGTCGGTGTACTCCTGCACGATTTCGCATCCGCGCTGCTTCGCCATTTCGCGGAGGTCGAGCAACTGCGTTTCAATGTGCTGGTCGCCGGTGCTCACGCGTGCGTAAATAGCGGTTCGTTTTTTCATTTCAGTTTCTTCCTTGACCGACGCGAACTACGGCTGGTCTTCCCACGGCCTCCTTTGGGCTTCCTACCGCCGCGGCCTTCCCAGTAATGCGCTGACTTGTAGCGGCGCACCTGCCGGACGTCGTCATCTGTGAAGCGATAGAGCTTGCGACCGTTCATAGGAACTGCAATGGAAGGGTGAACCTTGCCGTTCCAAATCCAGCGAAACAGAGTCTGCGGGTCAACTCCAAGCAATTTCGCGGCCTGCTTAACAGAATAACTCGCCATAGACCTATATTATAGGCATAAGCTAATGCTTTGTCAAGAGTGAGCACCTCGCAAAAAGTACCTCCATTAGCCTCGCCGATTTGACTTGCCCTGTAGGGCGACCTAACATGTCCCGCCAAGAGCAGCTTTCTTACCATGATTGGCCAAACCATATCGCATTACCGCATCCTCGCGAAACTCGGCGGGGGTGGGATGGGCGTCGTTTACGAAGCCGAGGATACGAATCTTGGCCGACATGTCGCGCTGAAGTTTCTTCCCCAAGAATTGGCCAAAGACCCGCAGGCACTCGAACGTCTTCGACGCGAAGCCCGCGCCGCCTCGGCGTTGAATCATCCGAACATCTGTACGATTCACGAAATCGGTGAGGAAAACGGTCAGACCTACATCGTGATGGAATTCCTCGATGGCAAGACCCTGAAGCATCACATTGCCGGGCGGCCATTGGAATTGGAATTTCTCCTTGAGTGCGGCATCGAAATTGCGGACGCGCTGGCCGCCGCTCATACGCAGGGCATCATCCATCGGGACATCAAACCAGCGAACATTTTCGTGACGAAGCGAGGCCACGCGAAGATTCTCGATTTTGGACTTGCCAAGCTCACTCCTGTGGCGACGGGTGTCGGTGCTTCTGCAATGCCAACAGCCACGGTGGAAGAACTTCTGACCAGCCCTGGTACAGCCGTTGGCACGGTGGCGTATATGTCGCCAGAGCAGGTGCGAGGCAAGGAACTGGACGCACGCACCGACCTGTTTTCATTTGGCGTGGTGTTGTATGAGATGGCGACCGGCGCTCTCCCCTTTCGCGGGGACACATCGGGAGTAATTACCGACGCGATTCTGAACCGCGCCCCGGTCCCTCCTGTACGACTGAATCCGGATGTTCCGGCGGAGTTAGAGCGCATCATCAACAAGGCTCTGGAGAAAGACCGCGAGCTCCGTTACCAGGCCGCGTCGGACATACGCACCGACCTGAAGCGAATGCGGCGGGATACGGACTCGGACCGAATTTCGTCAACGGGGAGCGGTGCGGCTCAGCCGTCAGCGGGCCTCGCACGGAAGCGATATGTTGTCTCAGCCGCGTGCGTGGTGGTCCTGGCGGCAGCCTTTGCGGCGTATCACTATTGGCCTCGCTCGAAAGCTGCGACCGGCCCCTCCAAGTTTACGCAAATCAGCCAGTGGAACAAGCCGATGAACGGCGCAAGCCTTTCTCCCGACGGCCACGCTGTGGCGTTTGCCTCGCCGATAGGAGGCAACGCGCAAGTATTCCTGATGCTCACTTCTGGTGGTGAGCCCCTGCAACTCACGAATGACGAAGGCGACAAGTATGTGGACACATTTTCGCCCGACGGGAAAGAGGTGTATTACGCGAGGTCTTTTGGCCGGGACGAGGTCTGGGCCGTTCCTACGCTCGGAGGGGCTCCCCGCCGTGTGGTCTCTGGTCACTCAGCAGTTGCCTCGCCGGATGGCGCATTTATTTACTATTTGAAGTCTGATAGCGACGGGATTTTTCGTGCGGAAAAATCCGGACTGAACGAAGAGTCAGTGTACAACCCTCAAGGGACAGGAATGTTCTTCATTCCACTTGCGCTATTTCCCGGTGGTAACGACCTGCTCGCCGCTGGTGTGCGAATGAACTCACCGAATTACCGTTTCTACAGAATAAATGTGGCAACCCACGAGGCGGTTGATTTAGGTGAGGTATCCTGGAATCGTGACGCCGTCTGGGGCGAACCAGGAAAGACCGTGTTATTCAGTCGGACAGTAAACGGGCTGTCGAACATCTGGAATTACAGCTTCCAGGACCGGAGTCTGACGCAGCTTACTTTCGGAGCCGGACCGGACTTCCATCCCATGCCAGACCCGCAAGGAAGAGGAATCTACTTTGTGAATGGCAAATCCTCCGGTTTCCTGACCGCCTACCACGTTCATTCAAAGGAATCGACGGACATCGTGACCGAGGATGCAGCGCAGCCCGCCATTTCGCCAGATGGGAAGCGCGTGATGTACCTAACATTCCCCGCATCCCAGAGGTCCGAACTCTGGGTATCAGACATCGACGGTAGTAACAAAGTGAAGCTCGCCACAGGAGAAGACTTGGGGACAGGGTCTTGGGCGCGGGACAATTTTCACCTGTCTTTTTTTGAGGCGGAGTCCGACAAGGGTTTCAAATCCTATACCGTTGGAGCTGATGGCAGCGGTCTTCGTCAGCTCCCCCAAATGGCAGGCTCGCCAGACGATGCGGTATGGAGCCCTGACCAGAAATCGGTTTACGTGAGCGTCACGGAGAAGTCAGAGCCACTATCCAACATTTGGAAATGGAACGTGGACGGTTCAAATTTGGAGAAGTTGGTGGATGGATGTGGATATGCTTCCGATGTCGAACCAACCGGGCAGTACATGCTTGGCGTCGTAACGAATGGAGAGAAGACCGGAATCTACGAGGTCTCCATCTCCGATAGGAAATGCACTCCATTGCGTCCCGGCATAGTAACGTCCTTCGCAAATTTTGCTCCGGATGGCAAGTCGTTCTTGTATGCAGTTGCTTCGCGCGGTGAAGTCACGATTTACCGTCAGCCTTGGAGAGACGGCGAAATCAAAGGGGTGCCCCAGGTCGCATTGAAAATCCCCTTTGCTTTTCCCCAAGGTCACGCCGGCGGGCCCGCCTACGATTTTTCCAGGGACCTTTCCACCATCGTCTATGCGCGTCCCGGCGGTCACGCCGACCTCTATCTGCTGAGCCAGAAATAAATCCTGGTTGTGAAACAGAATTCTGCTAGGTTTCTTCTCACCGACTGCAACCAGCCGCGATTGACTTACTGCATGACGCAGCCTAACATCCGCCTCAATTAAAGGCTTCCCAGACATGATTGGTCAGTCCATCTCCCACTACCGAATCATAGAGAAGCTGGGTGGCGGTGGGATGGGTGTTGTCTATAAAGCGGAGGACACCAAGCTCCACCGTTTCGTTGCCTTGAAGTTCCTTCCTGATGGCTTCGCGCCAGACTCCCAAGCTCTGAGCCGCTTCGACCGCGAGGCACAGGCTGCTTCCGCCCTGAACCATCCAAGTATTTGCACCATCTATGAAATCGGCGAACACAACGGCCAGCCCTTCATTGCGATGGAATTCATGGAAGGCAGCACGCTGAAGCACCGCATTTCCGGCAAACCGCTCCAGCTTGAGGAAGTGCTGGAGCTGGGGATTGAGATTGCGGACGCGTTGGATGCGGCGCACGCCAAAGGAATCGTTCACCGCGACATAAAGCCAGCAAACATTTTTGTTACTGAGCGCGGACACGCCAAGGTTTTGGATTTTGGTCTGGCAAAACTGGTACCCGCGGGCGGTGCCGCGAATCTTTCTGCGATGCCGACCGCAACAGCAGAAGAACTGCTGACTAGTCCCGGTTCCGCCGTCGGCACTATCGCGTACATGTCGCCAGAGCAGGCACGGAGCGAGGAACTGGATGCACGCACGGACCTTTTCTCGTTCGGCACCGTGCTATATGAAATGGCAACGGGCCGGATGGCTTTTCCGGGAAATAGTGCTGCGGTCATCCACGATGCGATTCTGAACCGAGCGCCGACCCCGCTAGCGCGAGTGAATCCTGACTCGCCGCCAGAACTGGAGCGCCTCGTCGATAAGGCGTTGGAAAAAGACCGGAAGCTCCGTTATCAGAGTGCTTCTGACATTCGCACGGATTTGCAACGGCTGAAGCGAGACACAGAATCAACGAGGCTGCCAGCAGCAAGAAGCGCAATAGTCGATGTGAGCGAGCGGCGAGGACTGTGGTGGAAAGTGAGTGTTCCTGCTGTTTTGGTGGTCGCGGCGCTTGCCGCAGGCAGCTACTACTATTTCCACCGCACGCCAAAACTCACAGACAAAGACTCCGTTGTACTCGCGGACTTCACGAATACAACAGGCGACCCATTGTTCGACGGCGCACTGCGACAGGGGCTGTCCATACAACTGGAACAGTCACCCTTCCTGAGCATCATCTCTGACCAGCAAATCCAGCAGACCCTGCAGATGATGGGCCAGAAGCCGGATGCGAAGCTCACACCCGAGATTGCGCGGCAACTGTGCCAGCGCACGGGGAGCGCAGCCATCCTTGACGGTTCGATTGCCAATCTTGGTAGCCAATATGTTCTGGGACTAAAGGCGGTGAACTGTGAAACTGGCGCGACGCTCGCCGAGGAACAAGCCACGGCGAAAGGCAAGGAACAAGTGCTGGGCGTCCTTGACGGCGCCGCGGCGAAGTTGCGCAGGAGGCTCGGCGAATCTATCGGTACGGTCGAGAAGTTCAATTTGCCGATTGAAGCGACTACTCCATCGCTCGATGCTCTTCAAGCCTACACCATGGCGGCAACCGCGTGGAATAAAGGCGACCCTGCCACCGCAGTGCCTTTCTTACAGCGGGCGATTCGCCTCGACCCGAACTTCGCAATGGCCTACCAATTTCTTGGGGACTGTTACTCCACTCTGGGGCAGCATGACTTGGGAGCAGAGAACTGGAAGAAAGCCTATGGGCTGCGGGACCGGGTGACCGGGGCGGAGAAGCTCTCTATAGAGGAATCCTACTTTGCGCATGTTAGTGGTGACTTGGTGAAGGAACTACAGGTTCGAAAATTGCAAGCGCAGGCCCATCCGAAAGAGTCGGCGGGCAGTCTGTGGCACACGTACTTCAAATTAGGGCAACTTAATGAGGCACTTGCGGATGCGCAGGACGAGTTACGCCTGAGTGCGGGCAACAGCAACGAATATGTATATCTCGCACTTTGCTTCATGAGCTTAAATCGTCTAGACGAGGCTAAGGCGGCGTTCGGAGAGGCGCAGAAGCGAGACCCGGATTCTCCATTCTTGCGCGGCAATTTGTACCTCCTCGCATTTTTACAGAACGATTCCTCGGGGATGGCGGACCAATTAGCTTGGGCCGCTGGTAAGTCACCATGGGAAGAGTATCTTCTGGCAAACGAAGCCGATACGTACGCTTATTCGGGGCAGCTGAACAAAGCTCGGGAAATTTCGCGCCGCGCTGTGGACTCCAGCAAGCGTGCGGGAATGACTGAAGTAGCGGTGAATTTTGAGGTGGCCGCGGCGATGAGAGAAGTCTTATTTGGCTATCCTGCATTGGCACGACGGAGAGTGCCCTATCCTCTTGGGCAGTCGACGGACTCCGACACGCTGTATTTTGAGGCGCTGGTCCTAGCTATGTCACGGGATACCGCCCGGGCGCAGCTGCTGGCAGATGCCTTAGCCAAACGTTTTCCGGAAAATACCTTTGTCCAACTCAGTTATCTGCCAACGCTCCACGCCCAAATCGCGCTAAATAATAATGATGCTGGGAAGGCCATCGAGATTCTTCGGGATGCAGCTCCCTACGACGTGGTTAATGGCGAAAACAATGTAGTCCTATATCCCGCCTTCGTTCGTGGCAGCGCTTACTTAGCTGCCAATCAGGGCGCCGAAGCTGCTGTAGAGTTCCAGAAAATCCTCGACCATCACGGTGTTGTGAATGTCGCACCCATCGGGGCACTCGCGCATCTCCAAATCGGCAGAGCGTATGCCATGCAAGGCGACACGGCCAAAGCCAAGGCGGCATATCAGGATTTCCTCACGCTCTGGAAAGACGCTGACCCTGACATTCCCATTTACATCGCTGCAAAGTCTGAGTATGCGAAGTTGCAGTGATTTTCACGACTGTCCAACCTCCCTCAAATTGACTTGCCTCTAGGCGCTAACATCCGTCTCCAATGACGGATTCCAGTCGTCTGTTCAGTTCTGGGACTGCCCCGAAGGACAGTAGCCTTCGGAGAAGAATTTCAAGTAGCCTGAGTGGCACATTACGTTCCTAACCTGGTCAACTGGGGCGTGACTATGTCAATCGAACAGCGACGCAGTCAACGGCTCACCGTAGACGTACCTCTTGTCATTAGAGGGGAAGCGGCCGACCGAAAGCGGTTTCAGGAGGAAAGATTTACGTTAATTGTGAATGCTCACGGCGCACTTTTGCCGCTGTGGACGAAGGTCTCCTTAGGACAAAAACTCCTACTGATGAACCCGAAGAATTGGCATGAGTGCCAAGCTAAGGTTGTCTATGTTGAGACACACTCTGGTGGTCTGGCAAGAGTAGGCGTCGAATTAGACGGACCTGTTCCTGAATTTTGGCAAGTCAGTTCCCCTCCTGCAGATTGGCTCCAGTCTTGAATAATCCCATTCCCGACAGCCGCCGGTGCGACGCCGCTCACCGGTGAGAAAACGTTTTGACGGAATTGGCCCTCTTTAGCTAAACGAAAGCCGCCCTGCGGAAACTATTCTAAAGAAGGATGCACTCAGGCCTTGGAGCGGGCACTGGCTGCGATGAAGTCGCTCGCAAGTAGCTCCTGCTCCGTGATGAGCCGCAGGCCGTCACAGCAAGCCTGAGCCCGAACACGCGCATCCTCGGGGGCGGCAGTCGCATATCACGCGGTCACACAGAGGCTGGATATAACTTGCATGGCGAGCTGATCTCGATTAATGGCGATCGGACAGACAGGCTTGCTATGAAGTTTCACATCAAAGTCATGGTAACCGGTGTAGATGACGATCCTGTGACCATAAAATCACCCGACTACAGTGTATCGTTGGAGCATGGAGGACCGCCGGAAATAAAAGTTTTGAAATATTGAGTGCCGTCGTCTCGTGGTATCTCACCTTTCGAATCTGGAGCTTTCTCGCTTAGGCCGCATAATCGTCCAACCCGCAATCAATCTGCAATTCAGCCCCTTCCAACCGAACGCTTTCCGCGTCGATGGGGTGTTGGTCGAATTGCATGTTGCTAACACTTGAAACGAAAAGTGTTCCAATTTGGACAGTCTCAGAACTGCCAGTTCGGCATTGTGTCTTAATGAAAAGCAAAAGTCTTACACACGCGCAAATATCCTCAGTAGCCTGTCCTACCTGTGGCGTCCCGGCCACGGAGCGGTGCGTGCTGAATTCAGGTGGATTGCGGTCAGAACCACACGTGGACCGCAGGTATTCCGCTGCCGAAGCAATCGAGAAGCAGAGACTTCGACGCGCACGCGGTTGACGAGCCTGGACTTTGCCTCATCGATTCACACTGTGCGGTAGCGGACAGAGTGATCTCGTATCTCGTGGTAGCCTCTGGACGATTCAATCCAGCCACTGCGCGGGCCATGTTTGAGGTTAGGTATGAGTGACCTGCTTAACGAAGTATTCTCGTTGATGGAAAGCGACGCTAGATGGTTGAACGATGCCGCGCAGTACTTTGAAGACTACGCGAACCAACTTAACGATGGTGAAAAACCCAAGTGGGAGTTACTCGCCGCCGTTTACCGCGAACGAGCGCAAGTCAGCCAGAACGCGGTAGGGAAAGCGATTCAGAACCCGGCGACTGACGGCGCTTCCGCGTCACACTCAGAAAACAGATAGACAAAAACGAAGGTCGCGTGATTAGCGTTCTCGGTTCGGCCACACGTCTGGCGCCGTTCACTGAATGGGAATTGACATGAGTACGAAACGCTATTGCCCCCGCTGCAGAAGCATCGAGACGTCTCGTTCGCATCGGCGCGGTACCGTTGAACGCTACCTTCTTGCAGTCCTCGGTGTTCGTCCTTTCCGCTGCCTAAATTGTGACGTCCGCTTCTACGCTTTCGAGCGCTTCGATGAAGAGACCGTAGTCAACAACAACAAGACTGCGTGAGCAGTCTTTTTCTCTGGAATCCAATATGATCGACAATAATTGGTGGCAGCTATACCGGGCCGCTGTTTTTGAGATCGACGAAACCAAACGGCTGGATCGCGTTAGGGCAGCGGAAGATGCAATTCGGAGCCGTGCTTCACTAGGCAGGCAGGTTTCAAGCGAAGAGCGAGTCGAGATTCAAGACGCTATGTGCGCTTTGCTTGCATTGAGGCGAGAGTTTGCGGAACGCTGTGTCGATAAAATCAAGCACCACGGTTTGAGGGCTGAAATGCGCGAAGCACACGCTGAACTTTGCGGAAAATGCGACACTGAAATCGATCCCACACGAAGAGTCGATTTCACTCTTAAAAACGGAACAAGAGTTTGCGAATCTTGCTTCGTGAAAGAAACTCGACGGCCCAAGAGCGATTGGCCTAACTGAAAATGAATCATCGTTAGGCCCGGTTCGCCATTTTCGAAGCCATGTGAAACAGAAGCCTGCGGTCCGTATCGCCCATACGCGAAAGGCATTTGCCGAAGGCCCGAAGCTCGCGCTCCTGTTCTGGATTGACCGCGCGTCTCCGAATCGCTGCTGCGGGTAGATTCGGCCTCGTCGCGTTCTCTTCATCCGTGAACAGCCGGTACATCGGGACTTCGAGCGCGCGTGCCATCTTCTCCATCGTATCAACTGAAGGCACCGTGTGACCGTTCTCCACGCGTGAAATATAACAGCGGAGCAGCCCGGTCCGCTTCTCTAGCTCGCCTTGGGGCCGAACGTGTCATCTTAGGGTGATGAAATGCAGTGGGCTGAGCAGAGTCAGTCCTCTATTGACAGCAATTTGGACCGGTATTAGATTTTTCTTTCAAATAGCTTTCCGTAGGAGAAGCGCTATGTCTGACCTACAGTTTGCTTCATGGAAGGAAGTGTTCATTAAGGCCGTGGAAGAAAAGGACAGGAATAAGGCAGCCCAACTTCTCCACCAAGCCGACGAAGCCATTTTCCACCGCCAGCAAGAACTCGGTAATTCATCCCTGCATCGCGAGGAATTAAGCGCAATTGCAGTCGCTATTGAAGCGTTGCGTGTCTGCCGACACGCACTCAGGCGGCTGGATACCCAGTCGAACGATTAAGCGACACTTCGTTAAGCTTCGGCGTTTCGAGGAATTGCCAAGCTGGCACGAATATTCTGGGCTCGTGATCTGTGGTCCTTGGCGCTTTCGAGGAAGAATTCTCTAACTGCGTCGAATCTCTCGGCACATTCTTCCAGAAATTCAGCGTCGTATTCTTCCTCGATTGCCCGCCACTGCAAGTAACTAAAAACGAGTTCCGGTGTAAGGCTTTTCATCGTCGCGGCCCTTATAAGAAATGATCGACTTACAGGCTAGAAGAGCAGCGTTTCACGGGGATTAAAGGTGGGTTGTAATTCCGCGTCTTGCCTCGTGGGTTCGGGAAATCCGGATTGGTTGTGCCGGACGGAAAGTTGACGCTGCATAGTATGCGTGCTACGTGACGCCTTCGATTGACCGTATTTCCTCAGGATTTCCACTGTTTTTGGCAGCTTAAAGTAAGCGTCGTATTGACAAATCTCACCAGCTATACTCAAGTCCGAACGATTGTTTAGGCCGAGGCGTCATATGTCGGATTTGAAATTTGTATCCTGGAAGGAAATATTCCAAAAGGCAATTGAGGAAACGGACCGCGACAAACGGGCGCAGCTCGTGCAACAGGCGGACCTTGCTATCTTTCATCGTCAGCAACAATTGTTTAACTGCGACCGGCACCGCGAAGAATTGAGCGCCTTGAACGCCGCTACTGAGGCTTTGCGGGTCATTAAGCGCTCGGCACGCGTCCTCGAAAAATCTGGATGGCCCCGCCAACGCGCCAAGTCCGCCTAGCTTCCCTGACGTTTCAATCTGCGTAGAGCAGACAGTGCGTCGTCTATGTCCCTGTGCTCGTCGCGAGGAATTTGGGCATCTCCCAGACGCGCGTTGATCGCGTCTTCCGCGGCCTTCACACGCACCGGAAGCAGAACCGGGTCAAGTTCAAGAACCGCGGCTCTGTACAACTCCCGCCAATTAACTTCGGGCATTTCTGGACCCCTGAAGAAGTGAAGGAACGCGATTCTGGTTAGATGATTCAACGGCGGCAATGGGTATCCAGCCGCTGCGCCCCGTTTTGGAGCACGAATTCCTTTTCATTCCTTGTTCACGCGACCGCAATAATTCAGCGCGACAGTCAAGGACGTTGAAGGGCGGTAACAATGAATACTTCGATACGAGAAACTGTAGCGCGTTACTTTGAGTGGCATGCCGACGAAGAAGAACATGATGCTGAATTCCTCGAAGAGTGTGCACACAGATTCGAGGTGGTCAGAGAGCCATTTCTCCAGAGCGCGAAGGTTTATCGGGAGCGGGCTGAAAATATTCGCGCCGGCCTCGAAGTTCTACGCGGAATCGGTCCAACTTCGGACGACGTAGCCACTATCAATTCGGCCAATCGATCCTCGGCTGCGTCTGCCGCGGAGTTTCCTTAACAAAGCAGGAGTCGCAGACTCTCGTTCCGTCTTTGAGCGTGAAATCGACTCTGCGAGTCGGATCGATGTCGCCGCCACATTTTCCACAAAGTTCGGTCTGTGCTTCGCTCATCTCGACTCTCGACCATCACCGCTGAAATATCCAGCCGCAACCATGACAAACGGCGCACTGGGTAGTAGTTTCATACCCAGATGCCCCACAAGCTCGACACTGATTCCAATCTCTTTTCCCGGCTGCACTCTGATTCGTTCCCTGACATCTCTTTCCATTCATCGTGTGAGCACATCGAGCATTTGCTAGTTCTGAAGAATGGCCCGTTGCGCCGCAGTGCGTACAGGATGTTACCGGCCTAGGGCGCTTCATATGGATACCAGATTCAACAGGCATTCGCGTTTCAAGAGTCGCGTCCCGGTACAGGCGTTGAGGATGTTGCTGTTCCATTTCAACTCCTTAAGAACTGCTCACGCTGCTTTATTGGTCCGTGAAGACTCTTCATCAAAACGGGAGAAGGCATAAAAGCGTACGTCGCAATTCATGCAACGATAGGGGCGTACGCCAAGGACGCCGAGAATATATTTTTCGAGTGGGCCGGTGCGATGCGAGCGGGAATTCTCAACGCTTCCGCAATTTGGACATCGTCGTGTTTCGGCCATGTTGGACTCCTCTGGCGTTGCATCTTCGTTCGAGGGAACGTGCGCAGTCTGCAACGTGGTCTGATTTCGCAAGGAGCCGTAGGTCGTGGATTGTGCGGCAGGATGCTAGTGAGACACTTCGACCGTACTCGCTTCTAGCCGAGATAGCTATCGAAGACTTTCAGTCGGAGGAATGGCGACGGTGCCTACCGAGGATTGCTGGGTGCCGGAAACCAAGCGTCGATCCGTCTCAACCAATTTCATGGCTCGAAAGGGGAAATAGGCCTTACCTGCTTCGGCGATCGCGTTGATAATAGCCATCGAGTCCGTCAACGAACTGAACGTAAAACAAAATAGATTTGAACGGTGCTGCTGGTACTGACATCTGACGTCTGGGAGGCCAGCCATGAAATTGCCATCCGCACTGGTGGTGGTACTTTTGTGCCTCGTCAGCATTGCCTCCATCTCAAACGCACAGGCTCAGCACCCAGTCCCTCCTCCGATCGCGTCAGGCATTCCCGCGAAGTAAATCCGCTTCGTAGCGGTCAAATACCTGGCCGTGTCCATTCGCGGAATGCCTTCGTCCCACGAGCGCACAGCAGACGCGTACTCAAGATAGACTTGGCGGCGCAGCGCCCCTGATTTTCCAGCGCTTATGCAAACTGCGGGATGGCCGCGAACGTGCCACGCACTATACCGTGTGACGTTATAGTCCTCCTTAGCGCGATAGAGCACGGCATGCAGCGGAACAGAACGATTCACTCGGAGGCAGGAATTTGATGACCCGGAACAAAGATGTCGAATCGATTTGGCCGATGACGCCGGCGATGCTTCACGTGCTGATCGCGCTGGCGGACGGCGAGAAGCATGGCTACGCATTTCTGAAGGAAGTGGCACTGGTGTTGATCGCGTCCGCGCGGCTTGCCAGTTTTCTGCCGGCGCGCCGGGCCGCATCCATCGATCCGATCGTCGCGCTGCGCAATGAATAATTGGAACGCTATCTCAACCTACAGGAAGGGAGGAACGTTTATATGAAGAAACAGAATTTTACTCGCAGGGAATTGCTACAGGCATCGGGCGCGGTTGGTTTAGCTGCGGCTGTTCCGCTGTCGTTTTCGGCGGCGCGGCTCGTCGGCGCAACGCAGGCCTTCCATGACGATAATTCTGCGAAGTCGGCGGTCGCACTGAGCCCGCTGAAGCCACCGACTAGCGGTGTGATACCGGTGGCCGTCGTGCTTTCCAATGGGGCGGTCGTGATTGATTTTGCCGGACCATGGGAGGTTTTTGAGAACGCGACGATTCCTGGCCGCGGGATGATGGACAACGCCTTCGAGCTTTACACCGTTGCGGAGACGTTGGAGCCGATTACGGTCAGTGGCGGTATGAAGATCTTGCCCAACTATAGTTTCCAGAATGCTCCACAGCCGAAGGTGATCATCATCCCCGCGCAAAACGGCGACACGGACGCGATGCTGCAGTGGATCCGCAAATCAGCGCAGAACACGGACGTAACCATGTCGGTGTGCACCGGGGCGTTTGTGCTCGCGGCCACCGGACTTCTGAATGGTAAAGCGGCCACTACTCACCATACGGCTTATGCAGAATTAGAGATGAAATTTCCCGAGGTTCAAGTGAAGCGGGGTGCGCGCTTCGTCGAGGAAGGCAATCTCGCCACTGCCGGCGGCCTGACCTCCGGCATGGATCTCGCGCTACGCGTCATCGGGCGATATTTTGGCGCTGAAGCGATTCAGCGCACTGCATTTCAGCTGGAATACCAAGGACAGGGCTGGATGGACGCGAAGTCCAACTCTATTTTCGCAGCGAAACCGGAGGGTGACATTTGCGCGGTCTGCTGGATGCAAGTGGACCGCAAGATCGCGCTTTCGGAGGTTTACAACGGTCAAACCTACTATTTCTGCATGAAAGATCACAAGGTGGCATTCGACACGAAGCCCGAGAAATTCATCCAGGCGCTGGCGAAGGGGTAAGCTGCGAGATTCCTTCGCAGCGGCGGTTCGCGAATACTCCCGGCTTTCGATGAAGAAAACACTCCCATCAGGGTGCGTCTTGGAATGGACTTTGTCGGGATAACGGATTGGCAACGTTCGGGATGGTTGACTCAGTCCCCCGAGTGCGATCGGGTAAGCTAGTGCCGTAGGAGAAGCGATGGAGAACGATAGCGCCGCGTATTCGCGAAACGTAGACCGGTTGCAAAAAATCGTAGTACTTCTACGAAAGGCGGGCATAACCGCCGATATCAGGTTTCCGAGCTACATCCAAGTTGGGTCACGGCTCTACGGTGCGATAACCGGGGCGCATTGGGCATTTGAAGATGGGACAGAGTGGGGCGATTTGGCTGTACCCAGCTCGGAAACAGATCTTGCAAAGATAGCTGACGCGATCCAAGAAACTGAAAAGCACATAAGGTCTCGCGTATCGCATTAATTATCGATGTAGTCCTCGGATTTCCGCAGCCCTAGGCGCCGCGGTCTAGCGAAAGCTGGCCACAGCCTGGGCCTCGTCTTCATAGTGTGGGATTGCGTCCAGCAAATGGAAGGTCTCGAATACCAGCTTTACGCTACCACACGGCTTCAGCAGTTTCAGGTTCCCGCCTTGCCTCCGGAGACTAACTGATGCTCGCACGATCGTGGCTAGGCTCGAACTATCGATCTGTGTCAAACCCGCCATATCGAGCAGCACATTGCGCGTGCCATCGCCAATCAGCTTTCGTAAATAGCTATTCAGCAAATCACTGTCGGGGCCAATCGTGGCTCTCCCTTGTAAGGCCAGAATGACGATTTGAGCGGATTGTCGGTTTGATATTTGAAGGGTCACAATCGCGCTCCTTTGCTTTGCCACGGGCACGATACGGCCAACTATATCACCTGGTGTGCCCCGACGAAGGCGCGACGCTTCGACATGCTACCAGTGGGCCGATAGTTGGTGATGATCTCCGGTTATCACCAGCGAATTGCTGGCCCGACCTTCCGCAACTCCCGGGAAGTCGCGTTACCGTTCA
This sequence comes from uncultured Acidobacteriota bacterium, assembly GCA_963710845.1. GTDB lineage: Bacteria > Acidobacteriota > Terriglobia > Acidiferrales > UBA7541 > Palsa-295. The sequence goes on from CAVQBU010000004.1 coordinate 120,704, forward strand.
TGTTCCGGGCTAGTACTCTACTTGTCCGGTTTGGGCGTTATCTCTAACGACGCCGACCGTTTCAAGAGATTTTATTCGTGTTTTTTCTGTTCACGGAGCGCGATGGTTCGGCGGACATCTATCGCGTTCACCTCGATGGTTCCGGCGTGGAGCGACTGACAGACGATCCGGCCTATGATGATCAGGCTGTTCTATCTCCTGATGGTAAGACAGTCGCGTTTGTGTCGTCGCGCGGAACGGGAAGGGCACATATCTGGCTCCTCGATCTGGCATCGCGGCGCGCTCACCTGTTGACGCCGAACTCCGGCAGCGATTTTCGACCGGCTTGGTCGCCTGACGGCAAGTGGATCGCGTTCAGCTCCGATCGTGACTCCAACGCAGGTCATCTTCCCGGCCGCTGGGAACTTCTGCAGTCCCTCAGCGTCTGTGTTATCCGCCCGGACGGGTCAGACCTCCGGCGTGTCACGCGTGGGCGTGGCGTGGCCGGTTCGCCACGCTGGTCACCTGACGGCAAACGGATCTACTACTACGAAACGACCGAATTGGGCGCCTGGTATGCGGAGTTTGGTAATGAAGCGAAGGGCTCGACCCAGATCGTTTCGATCGATGTCGCCGAAGGCAGCTTGATCCAGCATACGACCGGCGATGGCGTCCGCCTTGCGCCCCAACCGTTGCCTCACGGTGCTCTGGGTTACCTTGCAACTTTGAAAGACGGGAACGTGATCCGTCTCGTCCAGAACGATGGTTCAACGGCGAACAGCCAGCCCGGAGACATTCACGGCGTCTCATGGTCGACCGACGGCAAACAAGTCGTCTACTGCAAATTCTCGCAGCCTGAATCTCCGGAGGTTCTTCCCGCGTTCTCCAGGGAACCGGGCTTTCGACTCGTGAAGCTGGCGGGAGGTATGTTCTTTCCCGCTATTTCCCCACAAGGGGATCAAATAGCCGTCACGGTCACGACAGGGAAGAAGTTCGACTCCCTCGCCTTGATGAAGCCAGATGGTAGTGAGCGAAAGATCGTGCTCATCAACAAGGATGGCTTTGCTCTCGCGCCCTCGTGGTCACCCGACGGTAAACGCATCGCATTTTCTCAGGGTATGTACTTCCGGGCTGGTCCTCACCCCGTGGGGCAAGTCAGTTTGATCAATACTGATGGCACAGGCCTGCAATCCATTTCTGTCGAAGGCACGAATAGTGGGTTTCCCTCCTGGTCCCCGGATGGTCAAAAACTCGTGTACGAACAGGACGGGCACTTGGTCGTATTAACGACGGCCACGAACCACCGGACGAACCTCACGAGTCCTGGAGCCCAGCGCGACAACTTTCCCAAGTGGTCGCCTCGGGACGATTGGATTGTTTTCACTAGCGACCGCGACGGTGACGAGCAATTTCGGATTTATCTAATCCGGCCCGATGGAACCGACCTGCATAAGCTGACCGACTCCCCCGGCGACGCCCATTGCACATGGTCGCCCGATGGCGAATCGCTTGTATTTACAAGCGCGCGCATGGGATTCAAGGACGAACGTGCTTTGTCGACGGACTCCCAGCCTTACGGCGAGCTTTTTGTCATCCAAGTCGATGGCACCGGCCTTCGCCAGTTGACGGACAATCAGTGGGAAGACGGAGCACCGATATGGTTCGCCGAGCTATCCGGAAAACTAGCTTCCAGTGAGGCCTCTCACCGCTAACTTCGTGGGCGATTCCCCGGTTGCCAGAATCACACGTACTGGGCAAACTCGAATGCCCGTCCTGGCTAGCTACTTTCCGTCGCAAAAAGATCAACAAAAGTCGAGAATTTAGGTGATTTTCTCCGTTGAGCATTTCGTGTTCGTGTTAAAACGTGCTGCGAGGTCGCGGTGAACTAAATTTTTCTGAGGAGGCAACGTGATCCAACTGCGGCACGGGCAGCCGAGCTTGTGGCACAGCGGATTGGCAAAGGACATCGAGGATCTTTGGGAACCATGGATGAAACAGGTAGATGGTCTTTTGGAGGACGCTGCTTTGCTGGAAGAAGTGTATCAAACGCAAGGGAAGCGGCGCCGTCATAGCCGCACGCGCGGACGCATGCAAACACCAGCGGAGGTGGCCCTGCGGCTGCTGATCCTGAAGCACGTGCGGAACTGGAGCTACGACGAGCTGGAACGCGAGGTGCGGGCGAATTTAGTGTATCGAGCATTCACGCGTATCGGAGACCAGAAGGTACCGGATGCGAAAACGCTGGCGAGGCTGGGGCAAGTAATTGGACCGGAGGTAATCCGGGATTTACACGAGCGACTGGTGGCGCTGGCGCGCGAGCATGGAGTGGTGAAGGGCCGGAAGCTGCGCGTAGACACAACGGTGGTGGAGACGAACATTCACTACCCCACCGACAGCAACTTGCTGGGGGATGGCGCGCGAGTGCTGACCCGGACCATGAAGAGAATCGAGAAGCAGGCGGGCGGCTTGAAAAAGAAGATTCGCGACCGGATGCGCACGGTGAAGAAACGAGTGGTGGCCATCGCCCTGGCGGCGCGGCAGGTGGGGCCAGAGCGAGAGGAGCGGCACCGCAGGCAGTATGCCGATCTACTGACCGTGACAGGAAGAATTCTGAATCAAGCAAAAGGAGTGCTGGTGGAAGTCGAACAGCTACCGCGTCCTCGCCGCCGGCGGCTGCAACCTTTGACGGAGAGATTGGCGACGATGGCCGATCGAGTGCGGCAGGTGGTGAAGCAAACGCGCGCGCGTATTTTCGAGGGGATCACTCGTTTCCCTGGGAAGTTGGTCAGTGTGTTCGAGCCGCACACGGAAATCATTCGCAAGGGAAAGTTGAGCAAGCCCACCGAATTCGGGAGGCTCGTGCAGGTACAGGAGGCCGAGAACCAGATCATCACGGAGTATCGGGTATTCGCCGAGCGTCCCAGCGATTCGGAACTCTTGGTTCCGGCCGTGGAAGAACATCAGCGGCGGTTCGGAAGGGTCCCGCGGCTGGTAGCGGCTGACGCGGGTTTCTATTCCCAGGCCAATGAAAAGAAGGTGCAGGAAATGGGAGTGTCTTGGGTCGGCATTCCCAACCGCAGCACGCACAGCGAAGAACGGCGGAAGCTGCAAAAGCGGCGTTGGTTCCGCGCCGCTCAGAAATGGCGGACCGGGTGCGAAGGCCGCATCAGCGTGTTGAAACGTCGCCACGGATTGAATCGTTGTCGCTATCCCGGATTCAGCGGAATGGAGCGTTGGGTGGGGCTCGGCGTGATCGCCGACAATCTGATCCAGATCGGTACCCGTCTCGCGGTACAGCGAGCGTGAATTCTCCGGGTGATGTCATGAGCGCGGGACAAAAACAAACACTCTGGCACCAGAATCCCCATCACGCGGCTGCTCTACCGCGATGATCAATGTCTAAAATTAGTACTTTTGCGACGGAAAGTAGCTAGCACGGGCGGATGGTCGGCAAACCTTACCTTGGGATTACTTTAGAGTAGTCCATTATCTGGGAAGTAGCTGCGATCGATTCTCATGAGCCAAGTCATGGTTAGCGACCGCCGGCTGCGCGCCCAAAAGACCGTGACGTCTTTGCTCTGCACGATTGCTAATGCAGCCACGGAATGCCTTGCTAGCCCACAGGCTGGACGGGTAGGTGCATTGCCCACCTGTGTTGTCCGTACCCCTGTTTTGACGCTGATCGCCGCGCGCTATGCTATAAGGTTTGCGACGGAACCCCAATGAACAAGCAGACCCTCTTCCCTGCGTTTGTCGTGTGCCTGCTTTTGGCTTCCGCGGCCGTTCTGCTTGCCGGCGACCCCGCAGCCCGGCCTTCGGGTGACGACTCGTGGCCGACCAAAGGCTGGGCAACCGCCAGCCCGGGCAGTGTTGGGTTGGATGAGCAGGTTCTCCTCAGGCTGGACAAGGATATGGCCTCGGGAAAATATTCGCAGATGATGGACAGCTTTGCGGTCTTCCGGTGTGGCAAGAAGGTTTTTGAACGCACCTACCCGCACGACTACGCAAAGATCTATGGCAAGGAAGCCGGAGAACGAGGGCCGCTCAACGCTCGCCTTACCGGGCGCTACAACTATTTCGATCCGGAGTGGCACCCCTATTTTCACGGCACGGATATGCACACGATGCAATCGGTCAGCAAGACCGTCACTTCGGTGATCATCGGCGCCGCCATGCAACGCGGCGACTTCAAAGCCGCCCTGGATTCACCGGTCTTGAAATACTTCGACACATCCAAGGTGAAAAATGTGGACGACCGTAAGCGACGCATCACCTTGCGCGACTTGCTGACCATGACCGCGGGCTTGGAATGGCATGAGGACGATGTTCCGTACGACGACCCTCGCAACGATGCCAGCTTGATGGAAGCCACCGATGACTGGGTGCAGTACACGATCGACAAGCCCATGGCCGCCGAACCCGGCAAGGTCTGGAACTACAGCAGCGGCGCTACGGAACTGCTCGCCCATATCTTTCAGAAGGAAACCGGTCAGGACATCGACGACTACGGCCAGAAATATCTGTTCGCACCGCTGGGGATCAAGCATGAATGGAAGCGCACTTATCTGGGAGTTGTGGACACCGAAGGCGGCTTGTATCTGAACGGCAGCGATCTGGCGAAGATCGGTTACTTGTATCTGCACGATGGCATGTGGGACCGCCAGCGGATCGTCTCCAGTGAATGGGTGAAAGAGTCTGTGACACCCTACTTCCAAACCGATGAGCCGCAGTTCAAGTATGGCTTCAAGTGGTGGTTGTCCAAACAGCCGGATTCCACAGAGTACGTCTGGATGTGCCGCGGATTCGGCGGGCAGAACCTGCTGGTGTTTCCAAAGGAGGGTCTGATTGTGACCTTCACGGCTTGGGACATTCTCCCCAACTCGACCGGGAAGGAGCCTGCCCCGTCCGACTTTCTACCTGCCGTGAAAGCCAAGACTTGCGCAAGCGGAGTCCACTGATGCGGCTGCCAAACAGAATCGCATTGATCACAGGATCTGCCTTGACCGCGAAAAAACCGATCGAGTTCCCCATCACTCGCTGTTTGGAGATAAGGAACAGAAATCACAGATTATCATTCGTTCTACCCTACGATTTCCTAGTAAACGTCTGCCGAAATTACTCCAGATAACCGGGAATCGTCCGAGACCACTTCCGCGTTCCGAAGTGCGTGGATCGGCAATCTGGAAACTATCCACAAGCGGGGTTCCAGGAGATATTTGTCTGACGCTGAAATTGGCGCGACGACCGGTTGTCACCCGTGCCGCTGAAAAAGAAACACAGAACCGGGTCATTCGCCTAATCTGCCCCTTTTTGCCCCCGCGTGAATTTGCTAAGTATCCATCCATCAGGAAGATGGTTGGTAGGGGCGGTGGGGATCGAACTTGCATCCCTCACTTCTAAGTCTCGTCAGCGGAAGGCGTTACCGACCGCCCTTCATTCCAATTGTTAGAACTGTTAGAAACGCGCTCGTGCTCACCTGCTTTCCCTCGATTTGCGTCCATTTGACCGTAGTTTTGCACCCACTCGGCGCCCAAGTTCCAATCACCCGCAAGACGGATCGCTTATCCGGTGTACAATCCGTCCGTGTCAGGCAAAAAGAGAAAAGTCAAACGTCACCTCACGTCCCGACAGCGTGCCTTTATCAGGCATCTCGCAGCTGGTAAAAGCCAGAAGAAAGCCGCCATAGCCGCTGGATATAGCCCTAAGAACCCCGACCAATCCGCAGCACAAGCCCTCAACGCCATTCGAAATACCCTGCCTGAATTACTCATCCGCTCTGGCCTGGACGACGACACGGTTATTAAGAATCATTTAGTCCCACTGATGAACGCAAACGAAACGAAGTATTTTACCCTGCCGGTCGGTCGCGGAAAGACTCGCACGCTTCGGATTCACACGCGCCAGCAAAAGAACTGGACCGCGCGCGCGAACGGATTGGACATTTGGAGTAAGATTCGCGGCGCGTACGTGCGTGAGGCCGAGAACAAGGGCCCGGAGTTTTCGGTTGTGATGATCAACGCGGAGAACCGGCCCGACTGGGACGCGATGCGGCGCGCGCACCCCAAAATCGAAGTGCCGGGTCTGAACCCGCCTACGAAAAAAGAATGAAGTACGGGGAATCCGACCGCGCATCTCGCCCGCCAGTTTCGCCCTTACGGGTAAAGTGGATTTTCCTAGTTCCGGTGACGCGCCTTACCAGGCACCAGGACAGATTCGTCCGAACCGTTAATCAGTTGCCGATTCTTTGGTGGTCCGATTATTGCAGCTTCGCGTATTCCGCTTTGGCTTCCTTCAGGATGGGAATGTCAGGGTCGGCGTCTTTCCAGAGCGTGAGGAACTCCTGATAGGCCGCCTTTGCTTTGGCGGTGTCGCCCTGCGACAAGTAGGCGCGGGCGAGGCCGAGATGAGCGAATGCGCCGATCGGCTCCGTCTGTACAATCCCGCGATGGATAATAATCTTCTCAAATTCAGTAACGGCCTGTGCACCTTGTTTCGCTGACAGATATGCCAGCCCACGGACATAAACAGGATACAGGCTGAGGCTCATCGAAATATTGCTGGGTGAACCGAGTTCATAAGGACGCGCCTCCTCCAGGATCTCGATCGCTTTGGCGGGATTTCCGGTATTAATTTGAAGAATGGCGTTGACAGTCGGCAGATAATTGAATTGGACCACGGTATCCTCAGGGAAACGGTGCGCGAGGTCATCCATGCGTTTGGTTATCTGCGCCCGGGAGTCCTTGCTGGAATCCGTGAGCGCAGATGCGAGCGCAATTCCATATTCGACGTCGCGAGCGGAGGCAAGTGCCAAGGCCGCCGAAGCGCGCTGTCTTGCCTCAGCCGGGTTTCCAAAGAGGGCTTCACGAAGCGCAGCGTCGGCTTCGTATCCTGACGCTGTTTCCTTCTCGCCCTCCTTCAGCGCCGAGGCCACGGCCTGGCGAGAGAACTCGCGGGCTTTGGACAATTGCCCAAAGAAAGCCGCGACGTCGGCCTCAGCGGCGATCAGGGCATCCTCAATGCCGGGCTGGTCCTTGGCCCAGTTCACCTGCTTGGCCATCTCGGCAGGATCGTTCTGGAGAAAGCCAAGCTGGTACAAGCCCAGGTGCAAGGCCGGGGAATCCATCTTCCTAGTTTGCGCTTCCACGGCCAAGTTCATGGCCTCGTCAAAGTGGCCCGTTTCAATCAAACTTGCAAAAAGATCGGTAATGGCCAGGGCGCTACTAGGGTCCATTTGCACCGCCCGCGTTAATCCCGCCAAGCCTTTGTCGAATTGACCCAGAGTGCCGTAATTGGCGTCACGGTCAACTTGGGCCACTAAATCACGTGGATAGGTTTCTGCCCACAACTCCAAAGCTTGACGAGCCTTCTCCAGATCGCCGGTAGCAAACAAATGGTACTGAGACTCGATGGCCAGACGCTCTCGTTCGCTGACATGGTCTCGGAGTTCGTATGCTCTCTTGGCATAATCGGCGGCTTTGGCGGACTCTCCGAGGTCGTAGTTACAGGTCGCGAGGGCCGCGTAGGCGATGGCAAAATTTGGATCGAGCCGGACGGCCTTTTCCAACTGAGGAATTGCCGCAGTGAAGTCGCCTTTGCCCATCATACTGACGCGACCTCGACTGAACGCCTGCAGAGCATCTAGTGACGTAGTCGTGACCTGATCGAGCGGGGTATCGAATTCTTCAGCTGTGGCAATTGATTCGCCCAGTTTTTCGCGCATGTTGCCGGCAGCTCGGCTGAGCGCTTTCAGCACCTGTTCCTTGCTATCAGCGGTAGCTTCTGCGCGGGCCATGCTGTCGCCCGTGCGGCAATTCACGGCGTGCAATTCCAGAACATATTGTTTGCCTAGGTTGGCGATGGAGCCGTTGACCGCAGCAACGCTCCCGACACGCTGGCACAAGTCTCTAGCAATCTCCGGTGTGATGGATTTGTCGGGAGACTGGCCCATCAGGCGCAGCGTCTGCTGGATGCGCCGCTCAGAGACAAGGCTCAGGAAAGGAGATTGTTCGAGTTGGACAGCCAACCCCTGTCGCAGTGTTTCGTCAAACACAGGATCGCCGGTTCTATTCACAAAGTCGGCGACGACAATCGTGTCTTTCGCGCCCAACACAGTTGCACGCCTTGAGTAATAGTGAACACCGGCGGCAACAATTACGATTACGATCGCCAACACAGCCGTCAAAACGAGTCTCCAGCGCCTCCGTGCCATCCGCTTGAGGCGCCATCCGGTTCTGCCTGCGATGCCTGAAGAACCCGATAAATTTTCCGCAGTCTCGTGCCTGAGCCGTTGCAGGTCCGCGCGGATATCGGCGGCTTTCTGGTAGCGCAGTTTGCGATCCTTCTCCAGTGCCATGCTGATGATTTCTTCTAACTCCGCGGGGACCAGTTTGTTCAGGCGGGCTGCTGGCGCGGGCGCTTTGTTTAATATCGCCTCGTGAACAATGGCCGCCGTGTTGCCCGGAAAAGCAAGACGGCACGTAGCCATCTCATACAGCACCACACCAAATGAAAACAGGTCGGTGCGCGTATCCAGCTCCTCGCCCCGCGCTTGCTCCGGTGACATATAGGCGATCGTGCCCACAGCAGATCCTGGGCTGGTCAACATTGCCGTCTCTTCCGTCGTCGGCATACTGGAGAGGCCTTCGTCACCGGAGACTCGTTTGACCAAACCAAAATCGAGAAGCTTGGCGTGTCCCAGCTTTGTGACAAAAATGTTCGCCGGTTTAATATCGCGATGGATGATTCCTGCGAAATGCGCCGCCGCGAGGGCGTCGGCAATCTCAATACTCAAGTCCAGCAGCTGACCGAGCGGCAGCGGTTTGCCTGAAATGCAGTGCTTCAGGGTCTGGCCGTCGAGAAACTCAAGCGCGATGAATTGCTGGCCGTCTTGTTCACCGATGTCGTAAACGGTGCAAATATTCGGATGATTTAGCGCCGATGCTGCCTCCGCCTCACGCTGAAAGCGGCTTAGTGCCTGAAGGTCCGTGGCTATCTCGTCCGGAAGAAATTTCAACGCGACCGAGCGGTGCAGGCGCGTGTCTTCGGCCTTGTACACCACACCCATGCCGCCACCACCGAGCTTTTCGATGATGCGGTAGTGCGAGATGGTTTGGCCAATCATGGGCAAGCAGTGGCGCAATCTTAGGTTGTGCCAGAAGGCAAGTCAACGAAGGGCGACTCTCTACGGGCTAAGTCCTGATTAACGTCCAAACCTGCAAAGTGGATTTTCCTAGTTTCCGGTTACGCGACTAACAGTTTGTTGAAAAACCCTTTTCTTCTGCAACTTTAAATCAAGAAACTCGTCTGAAGTAAGGAAGGTCAAGGAGGCGAGCGAATGCGCGGAGACGATAATCAGCAAGAAGGAATGTTCAGCTACGTTTCTCCAGAGAAGCGAGTCCCGACGGATCATCCGTTGCGACCGATCCGCAAGATGGTGGATGAGATCCTGAAGGAAATGTCCCCGCAGTTTGCGAAGTTGTACTCCGACGTGGGGAGGCCATCGATTGCGCCCGAGCGGCTGTTTCGGTCCCTGCTGTTGCAGATCTTCTATTCAGTCCGCAGCGAACGAATGCTAATCGAGCAACTACAGTACAACCTGCTGTTCCGGTGGTTCGTGGGGATGGAGATGGACGAGGCGGTGTGGAATCACGCGGTGTACAGCAAGAATCGGGAGCGGTTGCTAAATGAAGAGGTCGCCGAGAAGTTTTTCCAGCGGGTGCTGGACAGAGCCAGGCCGTTTATGTCGGATGAACATTTCACGGTGGACGGAACGCTGATAGAGGCCTGGGCCAGCCACAAGAGTTTCCGGCCCAAGGACGGAACAGGCCAGCCCCCCGGACCGGGAGGCGACGTCGATTTTAAAGGGGAGAAGCGAAAGAACGAAACCCATGAATCCAGCACCGATCCCGATGCCCGGTTGTGGACGAAGTCCCGAGGCAGCCAGGCGAAGCTGAGTTATATGGGACATGTATTGATGGAAAACCGCAACGGACTTTTGCTGCAGACGTTTCTGAGCGAGGCGAACGGAAGAGCGGAACGAGAGGCTGCGCTGCTGATGGCCGAGGCCCTTCCGCCGGGAAAGCGAGTGACGTTGGGAGGGGACAAGGCCTACGACACGCAGGAATTCGTAAGGGAGCTGCGGGGCATGAACATCAGCCCGCACGTGGCGCAGAACACGAGCAATCGCAGAAGTGCGGTGGATGAGCGGACCACGCGGCATGCGGGGTATGAGGTGAGTCAGCGGAAGAGAAAACGAGTGGAGCAATCGTTCGGGTGGATGAAGATGGTGGGGATGCTAAGAAAAGTGAAGTTGCGAGGAATCGAGAAGGTGGGATGGCTGTTTACCTTCACCGGAGCCGCCTACAACCTGTGCCGATTGCGCAACTTGATGGCCAGAGCATGAAGGAAGTTTCGATTCGGATCGGCTGAGCAGAAAGAACAACGGAAAGCACTCCTTCAGAAATCAGCGAAACTTCAAAACTTCAGAACGAAAAACTCGAAAAATCGAATTATTCAACAAGCTGCTAATCAGGAGTTAGCCCGATATTCTCTCGGCGGCCTCAATTGCGGCGAACTTTCGGTCCAGGTGTGGTCCCGACCGCGGCGCGCCTGAATTCAGCTCACAACGTTCACCTACAGTAGCGCCGCACGTGGGGCACGGCACTCCGGATATCTGTTCGGGCGTGAGGTCCTTTCTTTTCATTTACGCAAAATGCATCAGCACACGGCTGCAAATCTGTTCCAAAATGCACACTCCCGACAAAAGGGGTTCATCGCACCTGGGGTGGGCAGGTATTCACTTTTCCGATTACGCGCCTAACCAGGCAAGTGGAATTACTTCCGAGTAGCCCGTCATTCGTCCAGAATCTCAAACACCGGCGATCATGTTACCCTCTTGGCCGATCCGCCTAGCGGCTGCTTTTCGGAGCATATCGATGCGACTCACACTTCGATTCTGGCCCTGGAGCGCCGCCGCATGCGCTCTTATAGCCTTCGCTCCGCTTGCCGCCTATGCGCAGGACGCGCCCGCGCCAGAGACCCACGGCATTGTCGTCGCCAACATGGAGCGCTCGGTCAAGCCCGGCGACGATTTCTACCGCTACGCCAATGGAGCCTGGATCAAGCGCACCGAAATTCCTCCTGATCGCAGGTACATTGATCCAAACGGCCTCGACTTCGACGGCTCGAACGACTTGACCCGCAAGCGTATCGCTAGCCTGATTGAAGACGCAGCCAAGGCCAACGCCCCGGCCGGTTCCAATGCACGCAAGATTGCCGACTTCTATCACTCCTACATGGACGAGGCCACCATTGAAGCCAAAGGCCTGGCTCCGCTCCGCCCGCAGCTCGACGCCATTGCTGCCATTCGCGACAAGCACGAGCTAGCTCGGGCTTTGGGTGAAAGCCTGCGAGCGGATGTCGATGCCCTGAACCTCGACAACTTTCATACCGCCAACCTTTTCGGACTGTGGGTCGCCCCCGGCTTTAACGACCCTGAGCATCATGCCGCCTACCTGCTGCAAGGCGGCCTGGAAATGCCCGACCGCGAATACTACCTTTCCGACAGCGGCAGCATGCGCGACATCCGCGCCAAATATAAGGCCCACGTTTCAGCTTTGCTCAAGCTCGCCGGATTCTCCGACACGGGCGTCCGCGCCCAGCACATCGTCGAACTGGAGCACGCCATCGCCGAAAAACATATTCCCTTGGCGGATCAGGAGGACATCCACGAGGCGAATAACACCTGGAAGCAAGTTGACTTCGTGGCCAACGCCCCGGGCCTCGACTGGGCGGTGTACTTTCGCGGCGCGGGTCTCAGTAGCCAAGCCAGCTTCATCGTCTGGCAGCCCTCAGCCTTTACCGGAGAGTCCGCTCTCGTTGTCTCGACCGCGCTGGACACATGGAAGGATTGGCTGGCCTTCCACTTGATTGAGGATTACGCCAGTGTTCTGCCCAAAGCCTTCGCCGACGAGCGCTTCGACTTCTTCGGCAAGACCCTCTCCGGCAAAACGGAGCAGCGCCCGCGCTGGCAGGGCGGCGTCGCAATGGTCAGCAGCGTGATGGACGAAACTGGAAACAGAATGCTTGCAGGCCGCGGCGTGCTCGGCGATGCCGTCGGGCAGCTCTACGCCCAGCGCTACTTCTCACCCGAGACGAAGGCCCAGATCGAAGCCATGGTAGCGAGCATCATCGCCGCTTTCCGGCGCCGCATTGATGCCCTCTCCTGGATGGATCCTGCGACCAAAGCCGAAGCCCAAGCCAAGCTCACCACGCTCTATGTCGGAATCGGTTACCCGGAGACCTGGCGCGATTACTCTGCCTACCAAGTCAAGGCCGATGACATTTTCGGCAACCTCTGGCGCGGCGGTCTGTTTGATTACCACCGCGTTGTCGCCCGTCTCGGCCAGCCCGTGGATCGCAGAGATTGGGGCTTGTATCCGCAGACCGTCGATGCGGACGAATTGCCCCTGCAAAATGCGCTCAACTTTCCCGCCGCATATCTCGAACCGCCAAACTTCGACCCGCAGGCTCTCGCCGCGGTGAACTACGGCGCCATTGGCGCTGTCATCGGGCACGAAATCAGCCACACTTTTGACACCACAGGCAGCGCATTTGATTCCACCGGGCGTGTGCGCAACTGGTGGAAACCTGCTGACCTGGAGCATTTCAAGGCGGCCACCGCCAGACTCGCCGCGCAGTACGACACCTACAAACCTTTTCCCGACCTTGCCGTGAGTGGTAAGCAGACGCTTAATGAAAACATCGCCGACCTCGCCGGCCTGTCCGCTGCCTACGATGCGTACCGCGCCTCCCTCGCGGGCAAGGTCGCTCCCGTCCAGAACGGTCTCTCGGGCGATCAGCAGTTCTTCCTTGGCTTTGCACAGAGCTGGGCATCAAAGTCGAGTGAAGCTTTTCTCAGGGAGCAAGTGATGACCGACGACCATTCCCCCGACCAGTTCCGACCGGTCACTGTGCGCAACCTCGACGCATGGTACGCGGCATTCGACGTCCAACCGGGAGAGAAGCTCTACCTCGCTCCCGCCGACCGCGTGCACATTTGGTAAGCCAATGTTGGCGCAGGTGGGACCCGATCACGGGAAGAGGCATTTCACTGCGGGTCGCGGGCGGTTTGTCGGCAAACCGGTCAGCAATAATGCCCTAAGTCCTGGTAAACGCATTAACCGGTAAAGTGGATTTTCCTAGTTTCCGGTTACGCGACTTATCGTCCATTGACACCCGAATCGGCCATGGCGATCCGAGCTTGGCACCAGAGGGTAGCCGGCAGGTGTGTTGCACAAAGATTTGAAATCGGAAATTCCAGTTAGGCAACTTTCGGCGCTTTCAACAGGTCCATAAGTATTGGGCCTTGACAGAGACTGCGCCTGAGGAGCAGCATCACACTGCGTTCGGTGTACCCACTGCACGCACTTTTGTTCTCTCAGCCAGCCCTTCGCGTTAACGATACGCGCTTCAGCGTGTAATCACTGAACCGCAACAAAATTCCCTCAACGTTGTTCGTGCTTTCGGGAACCCGGCCACTCGATTTCCGTTTCTTTTTGCGGACAAAACATGGACATCCAGACGAAAAGGAGGTAATCCGATGATCAAAGTATTTCGGTTTTCAGTGATGTGTATGATCAGTCTTGCATTTGTGTCGATCACGTGGGCGCAGACATATACGACTATCGACTTCGCTGGCGCGACTGCCACCTCTCTAAACGGTGGGCCCAATCCGTCGGGCACGAGCGTCGGTAGTTATACCACATCTGGTGTCACTCATGGTTTCACGCTAACGAAAGGAGGAGTATTCACGTCGTTCGATCCTCCGGGTTCCACGTTGACGATTCCCAACTTCATCAGTCCGCAGGGAGATATCGTGGGCAACTACCTCGACGCGAGCAATGTCAGCCACGGTTTCATTCTGGAGGGGAAAAACTACACAACGATTGACTTCGCAGGCGCGGCCGGCACGACTCTCACCGGTCTCAGCCCCTCGGGTGAAATCTCAGGATTTTCCTGTTCCGACCCTGCCTGCGGCAACACTGGCGCCCCTAGCACTAACCACAGTTTTGTGAGGTCCAAGAAAGGCGTCTTCACAAGTTTCGATCCACCTGGCGCAATCAGCAGCACCGCCAGCACTGTTAACCCATCCGGTGCAGTCGTCGGTGCTTACACGGATAATGTTGGAAACGGTCACGGATACCTGCTCGACCATGGCACGTTCACCACGATTGATTTTCCGGGCGCTGTATCTACATTTGCTGGAGGGGGTAACCCCGAGGGTGACATCATCGGGGAATACAACGATACTGCAGGCGTCGGACATTCTTTTTTGCTGAGCAAGGGCGTTTTCACGTCGTTCGATCCCCCCGGAACCGTCGGGTTCTCTGATGCAAGCGGGATAAATCCTGGCGGTATCATCGTTGGTATCTATTTTGACTCTGCGGGCGTTGAGCACGGATATATCCGGACGAAGTAAGCGATGAGGATTGGCCTCATTTGGCCTCTCGTCAGCACAATTTTCTGTACTGGCGAGAGGCCCATCTTGGCGTCAGGTCCCGTAATAAGTTGAATCAAACTATATCCAACCATGAAGTTAATCTCAGCCCCGCCGCGCAGTAGGCGGTGCCTTTGATTTCGGGCCGGAGCACCTGATCGCGGTGGATCTCGCTTAAGCTTATCAATGCGAAGTAGCATGCATGTCGGGGAATCGAAAGTATTCACTCAGAGAAAAAGGGGCGGAATTATGAAAAACAACGACAAGAGAATTTTGTGTTTCGCAGTGACAGCCCTATCCGCGCTGATTCTGGCAGCCCTGTGCGGACTTCCGACAGCGGCGCAGCAGACACCAACCGCGCCTAAGGTGCTCAGCAATGCGGTAGCGAACGAACCAATTCATTTTGACGTTTCGCGGCCGCTGACCGAACTGCTTAGGGAAGCCCCGGCTCAGCAGGCTCGCCATCAGATGCACGCGACTATGAAGCCAAAGCTGCAAAAATTGACGGGTGCTCAGCAGGGCCAGGTCGCAGAGGCGGCCAGCGCCCTCCACCCGTTGATCGCCTCCCCCATCAGCGCCACCATCGGCCTGAGCTTCGAGGGGGTCGGACAAATTGGAGGTACTCTCGACTGCCCGAGCGTTTCAGGCTTTTTCCTTGTGCCTCCCGACACCAACGCGGCGGTAGGCGACACCCAGGTGGTGCAGTGGGTGAACGTGTGCTATGCCGTGTTTGACAAATCCACCGGATCCTTCATCGCGGGGCCGTTCGCGGGCACCAACTTCTGGAAAGGCTTCGGCGCACCGTGTGAGACTAACAACGACGGCGACATCATCATTCAGTGGGATAAGAGTAATCATCGCTGGCTGGCGGCCCAAAACGTGTTCAACGGGCCTCCCTTCTATACGTGCGTCGCAGTGTCGCAGACTGCGGACGCGACCGGCAGTTACTACCGTTACGCCTTCCCGCAGCCTGGCTTCCCCGACTATCCGAAGTGGGGGCTTACGAGCAGCGTCTATTACCAGACCCAAAACATCTTCGACCCCATCCTTGTCTTCGGGGTGAACGTCTGCGCTTATGATGCCAAGAGTATGCTGAAGGGCAGCAGCAAGGCGACGCAAGTCTGCATTTTTGACAATTCCAATGGCACGTATTTCGACGACAGCATGCTGCCGGCCGATGACGACTCGGATCAAGGACCAGCGAACAGCGAGGTCTTGATGGGAGCCATCGACAATTTCTTGCCTGGTGACACGCACGTTTACGAGTACTTATTTGACGTAAACTTCGGGAATCCCTCGAAGTCAACCCTTGCCGGCGTCGACGGAAGCATGCCGATCAGTGTGCCCGCGTTCAATTTGGCGCTCTGCACCAGCGGCCCCTTCCTCACGACCGCTTGTGTCCCGCAGCCAAGCTCGGCGGTCTCCACAGGCATTTTTGGTCCGGTAGACCTACTTGACACGCTCGGCGATCGACTGATGTATCGACTCGCGCACTTCAATGAGCACGGCACGCAACACTTTCTGGTGGCGCACAGCGTGAATAACACCACTGCTGTGGCAACGAGATGGTACGAGTTCCAGTCCCAGGGGCTAGGCAATGTTAAGAAGTTGGCCCTGTATCAAACGGGGGAGACCCCGGATGATGGAGAGTACCGCTGGATGGGCTCTGTCGCTATGGACAAAGTGGGAGACATCGCTATTGGGTACAGCCGTTCGAGTGCGGCCTCAGGTGACTACCCGTCGATCTACTACGCCGGCCAGACGGCGGGCGATCCTCTAGGCACCACGGAGACCGAGGCTCTGATCAAACAGGGCTCGGGCTCACAATATAATTCGTTCGATCGCTGGGGCGACTATTCGAGCATGGCCCTCGACGGAGCGAACGCCTGCACGTTTTGGTACACGACCGAGTACTACCCCGTGGACGGCTCGTTCGCCTGGGACACCTGGCTCGCCTCGCTAAAGTTCCCGAACTGCCGCTGAGAGGTGGCGAGCGTCAGCGCGAACGAATGTAGAGGCGACGATTCAATTTACGAACAAGCTGGCGGGGCCGATGCAAAGTTTGCTTCGGTCCCGCTTGATTCGCGTTCTCACAATCTGTCCTAACGGACCGTGCGGTTCACACGAGACGTTAGAGCAAAGCAGCTTTCCAGATAACTGTCGAGAACAGGGGTGGGTGTTGAAAAACTCCCTTCCCGGAAATCCGCAGAAATCAGATCGCGTCGGGAAGCTCTACGAACGATTTTTCCACATCGCCAAGGCATTTTCTGTCACCCAAATTTCGGCTTTCTTCAGGAAAAACGAGTTTTTCAACACCCACAGGGTTTCTCACCACCTAATCACCTAGTGCCGGGTTAACCGGTAAGCCGAGGCGAGTATGGCGTCGGCGAACCCTCCTACGCAGTGGAAGTGAATGGCCAAATGATGAACGTTCTCGACATTTTGCGCGATGTTGTCGTCGAATGGGAGAAACTCCGTTTCACAAACCAGTCGAGTGAACAATGACACCGAACGGTAGAGTCGTGTTTGGCCATCCAGAGTATTGGCAACAAGTACACGATGCCTTTCTCCGATTCTTTGAAGTTGCACCTCGTTTCACGGACTCTTTGAACGATCTTACCGGTCGCGCGCATCCGAATCCGGAGCCTGTTCACAGGGTTATCCTGAACCTTGGCATACTGACCGCTATCTCTATGTTCGAACTAGTTACGCTGGCAGGAAACGGATTTGGTATTGGAGCGATGAAAATCGCAAGAACCGTCATGGAAACCGCCATCAACGCCGAGTACCTGAGACGATTCCCCGGTGAGTGCGAACTCTACCTAAATTGGCACTGGGTAGAACAACATAAGCTTTTAACCTACGTACGCGAATACGCGCCAGAGCTTCTGCGGAATCTTTCTGTAGCCGAAACAGAACGCGTCGAACGAGAATATCCAAGAGTGCGAGCGCAGTACGAAAATGCGCGCGGGGAAATCAGGGGAAGCTGGTGCAATCTCGACCTCGGTGCTCGCGCAGTCAGAACTGGTTTCGCGGATGCGTTCAGGCTCATTAACCCAATTTCAAGCCAACTTATACATGGGACATTTGGAGGGCTTGCAAAGCATTTCGACTTAACCGCAGACGATCACAGAATTTCGATACCTCCATCGATGGAATTTTGTGCGGAAGCTCTATCCGGTGGCCACATGTGCACGGAGGCGATAGTCGGAACACTCGCAGACACTTTCGGCTGGGTGCCTTGCAACCCTATAGAAAGACTTGCCGAGGACCTCCACTATGCTTGGGGCGAGAGGCCGCACGCTCCCGCCGCGTGTGCTCAGTGATGGGCGGAGCGAATGGATCAGTTACTCGTGTCATGGCATAACCACAGGAGCCCGCAGTGACAAGCTTGGCTATCGCAGTTTTCGTGCTCGGCATAATTTGGTTGGCAGTTTGGCGCGGAAAGCTGAAGCAGCTATTAATTTGGGGCGGGTTCATATTGGCCGTCGCGGCGGTGATAGCTGGCGGAGTCGCGTGGCATTTTACTTACGGAAATCGACAAGCCGTCTATCCCGTCGGAAACGGTACTGCGATCTTTCCGTTGGCCGATGCATGGCGGGCGTTGAGTGAATCGAGAGACGAAACGGATTTCGCCGAGCGCCTACGACCGATTGATATCCCGGATTCTCTGAAAGCCGAACTTTGGAACGTGAAAGATGTGATGAGCGGGCACGGTGATTTGCACACGAAGCGGGGATGGCGCGTCGTGACTCCCTTTGATTCGAAGCAGATAGATTTCGAACAATACAGAGCGGATAAAACCGCTGTGACAAATAACAAAGAATTCTTCCCGTTAACTCCTGCCATGCTGTTTGTTCCCGGTGTAGGACCGATAGACACCCCGGACAAGTTCGACGCTGGCGATTTTTACAAAGCATACTCTCAAGTCCTTCCCACCATCGCTGTTCAATCGTTTCCGTGTGAGTGGTCCAACAGTACATCGCTCGATTGTCATTTGATTGGCAGCGTCACATCATCCGCTCACGCGGGAGACATGTTTGACCGGGTTGCCGCAGAAAAAGGGACAAGCTTCGACGTGAAACTGTACGATTGCCCGAGCCGGAGCTCCCCGCTTGCAGACTGTGCCGTTATTGGTGACGAATCACAAATGGACATTACATTCCCGCCACCATCACAGACGCGCGGCTTTAACCATTTCTTCACCTTCAACAACGTACCGCAACGGAAGGGCGTGCTGATGTACACGCTTGAAGTGCTTCACACCGAATAAGTCGCGGCGCGGGAGTAGGCGATGGATGAAGTTTTGGCTTTCACGCTCGGCATCGCAGCCCTGCTCGGCTTCGTGGTGTTGGCCTATCTCGTCAGCAACAACAAGCTGAAACCAAGTTGGCACAGACCGGCGAAGACGATTGTAATTACCGTGTCGCTTGGAATTGTCCTAGCCATGGTGGCACTGCTGATGTTTGCGGCTTACCGTTCTGCCGACCGGCGTGGTTGGTTCGCTCACGAACGTACCGCGTCGGTGTGGATGGCGGAAGATTGGCTGGTCGGCGAGTTCAAACAATGCGTCTTATCCAACGGCGCGAGGATGCCCTTACTGGATTGCAGTGTTGGTGGCAGCAGCGCCGCCCACGAAATGAATGTTGAGTTTCACGGCTCACTGGATGCGCTGGAATTGAAGAAGCAGAGTGAATGGAAATGCCAGCGAAAAGATCAGTCGATTAGCTGCGCGAATAAGTGAGGCGTTGCGGCGTCACGACGACGGCGGGGCCGGGAAATCAGCATGAAAACTCTTACCTATGAATTCAAAGTCAGCGAAGTTCTGATTAGAGATTCCAGCGAGTGGATGCCGCTCAAAATCCTCCGCGACACCCACAAGTTTGAGATATTCAGACCGTTTTCGGACTCCGTCAGCGTGAGTATGCCGCTAGCGTTTGGCGGTCAAGTTACGCCGATGGAGTATTCGCTGATGCGAGCACGCGTAGAAATTGAGGATGGCCAGCCCGAGCCTGAATGGATGCCAGTGTATATGCTCGTGAAGAATTGTTTATCGTGGGTCAGAGTCGCTACACGTCAGTACTGGATTGGAATGCTTCCGTCACCGAGCATGAATTTTCCGAAAGCAACGATTCAAACAGAGGTTGATGGCGTTGCGACATTCACCGGTGCAGGAGCTTACTCCGCCGCGGTAGTCCCGCTGGCATTGACTCGCTCGGTATGGGACGGGCTCGCTCCGGTCTTGGAGCAGGACTTCTCGCCAAGAGTTTCAGAATCGTTCTTGTGCGACGCATTGCTGTATTTTGCGGAGAGAAACTACGCCCAAGCCGCGGTGGGTTTTGGTATCGCTTGTGAACTCGAACTCAACAGCTTTATCACCGACCTTCTGTCACTCCAACCCGAGCAAGTCAAGGACGTCTACAAGCTTTCCGGGCTCCGATTTTCAGAGAAACTTTCGAAGGTGCCCGGACTTCTCGGAGCGTCAACTTTCCGGGACAGCAAGCCCGTCGCAGCCGAGAAACTGAGCGAGCTGTACGAAATGAGAGGGCAGGCCGTGCATAGTGGCGCGGCTGTTCTCCGGCAGAAAGGCGGCACCGGCAAACAGGCACCGACACCCGCACCTGTAACTGGCGCAGCCCTTGCTGGATTTTGGTTCGCGGCGGAGGATTTTTTCGAGTGGACCCGCAGGGAAAGAACTCGCATGGGTATTTGGGCAAGCACTGGTTCAGTCTATGACGCGCTGGACACGCAGCGCTCGAACATGCTTTCGTGCGGCTAGTATTCGTTCACCATTCTCCTGCCGTACTCACACCTCGTGCGCCACACTCGCATCACTGCCCAGAAACATTTGATTTATCCCCACTCGAAAAACCTGCGAACTGTCTCGCAGTTTCAGGCGCTTACGGCCAGCCGAGACTCGGGGTTATTGTCCAGCGCAGTGCTGGCGGTGGGGCGAATTCCCTCAGAAGTCGGCTTTTGCACCGCCCTGCGGCAGCTCTTGGCGCTGCACTCCATAATTCTCGCAATCTGCCGCCACGAGCGCCCGGCGTCGCGCAATCGGCCAATCTTCGCGGTGTCCAGGAGCAGTCGAGGCCGTCCCAGGCGCTTTCCCTTGGCTCGGGCGTTGCGAAGCCCGGCCCGTACGCGCTCGGCAATCAGACTGCGCTCCAATTCCGCGACCGCACCCAAGACGGTAAAAACCAGCTTGCCCGCGGGTGTGGACGTGTCCAGCGATTCACTCAGGCTCACAAACGCGATCCCGAGAGCGTTAAAAGTTTCAAGCGCACGGAGAAGATGCGAGACGGACCTGGCGAAGCGGTCAAACCTCCAAACCGCTACCACGTCGAACTTGCGCCGGTGAGCATCGGCCATGAGGCGGTCAAGCTGCGGGCGCTTGTCTTTCGCTCCAGAAATTCCGACGTCGAGGTAAGAATCCACGAGCTGCCAGCCGCGGGCTTGGGCGAATTGCTCAAGGTCTCGTGTCTGCAGGGTTACGTCCTGGCCGTGGTTGGTCGTGCTGACTCGTGCGTAGATCGCTACTCGGTGGGACTTTCTGTCTTGCTGTAGAATCTCGGAAGCCACGTTGCACCTCCATTGTGCAATTGGGTTAGGGGCGTGTCGGTGTTGATCGCACCGGCGCGTCCCGTCTACTTTTTCTTTCGCTTCGGGCCTCGCTTCAGTTCGCCCTTGAACTTACCGACTCGCTGAATATCGGCTTCTGTCCAAAACCGAATAGACCGTTGACCCATCCTGATCGGCTTCGGTGCTACGATCTGCTCTCTTTCAAT
The DNA here is from genome assembly GCA_963710845.1 of uncultured Acidobacteriota bacterium. GTDB lineage: Bacteria > Acidobacteriota > Terriglobia > Acidiferrales > UBA7541 > Palsa-295. The sequence goes on from CAVQBU010000004.1 coordinate 141,968, forward strand.
CCACGTATAAAGCGTCTGACGAGACACCCCGATCTTCGTTGCAGCCTCAGCCGTCGTGTAGGTCCGCGCATCCATCGCTCTGTTTATATCACCTCTCTTGACCTTATGTCAAGTAATTGTTACGATGCGCGAAGCATGGGAACCATCGGCCGTATCGCCAGACGTTGCTGAGGTGAAAAAGAAAGAGCCCCGCGGTCCAGCGGGGCTCAAGGTGAATCAATTGTCAAATCAACCGAAGGATAGCCCCAAGTCACGCCCGCCGGCAAGCGGCGAGAAAAAGTCAGACACGAGGCCCAATTCGGCCGCGTTTGACCAACCCCTGTTCGAACGTAAACTCCGAAAACTAGTAAAGCAAACGCAGCGGAACATCGAAGCGGGAAGACGCGGAGTGCTTGAAACACACAGGTCTCTCGGCCATGAGTTCGGAGAAGCATACCTAGTAAGAATGGTCCTCAGCGATATAGGTGTGCTCCGCGATTCGTTTCTGCCAGGCGTTGATAAAGCTTGCCGCAAGGCGCAGCGTTCGGGCGGAAACGACATCACTCCGGGATTCATCCGCGAAGAGTTGGTCCCGCGCGTTCTCAGTGCCCTCAACGATCGCAAGATGGAGATCCGAGGGTATCTGGAAACGTTCTTACTAGTGGCCGAAAACGGCAATCCGCATTTGCCTTCAGTGCTGAACCACCTTTCGCGAGAGATGGACGATCTCAGGAACGGCCTGAAAAATGACTACGAGATCGAAATCTCCCTACTCAAAAGGCAGGAGTTGCAGCCGAAGCAATCCAATGAAAAGCGGCGGAGTCACCGTGGGCAATCCCTCTTCACTAGAAGCGTCAGGAATATCCTGATTACAGCGCCACGGGCAACGGGGTTGGAGATTTGTCGTAAGTTAGACGACGACGGCGTTAAATCCACAGTGAAAGACAAAACTTACGAGGAACTTTACCTTGAGAGCGCCAGAATCCGCAAACAGCTCGACAGTAGATTTGCCAAAATTAGGACGAGAATGAAAGCAGAAGGATTGCTCTCTTAACCTGCCACTTACCTGCCACTTACCTGCCACTTCCTTAAAGCCACGCTTCTAACCCCTAAGTAATCACCGGATTCCGAATGCCTCGAGGAAAACCTGCCTTTCATGTCCAACAAACTGACGAGGCACGTTTCTGCTGTACCCTGCGCCGCAGCGAGACCATGAAAAGCAAAGCGACAAGTCGCAGAAAAACCGTTGAATCAGCACTGACTCTTACGCGGGATGATTCGTTGCCGGACGTTCCCAAAAATCTTGACGCGGAGCGAAGTATCCTGGGAGCCGTTCTGCTCGATAATGCCGCGCTCAACGTCGCGGCTGCCGCCATCCGGGCCGAAGATTTCTTCCTACCGGGGAATCAGAAGATTTTTAGGCGCATGGTTCACCTAGCTGCGGAGTCCGCCCCCATTGACACTGTGATGTTATATGAAGATTTGTCACGGACTAATGACCTGGAATCGGTGGGTGGCGTGGCCTACCTTTCGCAACTAGCGGACGGCCTGCCGCGCGTGAACAATGTCACGCACTACGCGAGAATCGTTAAGCGGAAATCTATCCTGCGCCAATTGATCCACGCAGCCGAAACAACCTACGAAGAGGCTCTTTCCTATCGTGGCGAGGATGCGGACGCGATCCTTGCACGAGCGGGCGAGCGGATCGCAGCGCTCTGTGCGAACACGGGACTTGTTCTGGAGCCGCCCTCGTGGCGCGATGTATTCCACAGCTACGCAGACTTCGAGGATGCGGCGCAGCTCAGTTTTGCCATCGGCGGATTCCTTCAAAACCAAGGCGCAACGATGATCGGTGGGCTTTCGGGACATGGAAAAACGCTGATTTTGTGTTCTATCGTTCGCGCGCTACTCATCGGGAAGGGGGCGAAGCTCTGGGACTTGTTCCCCGTCGAAGAAAATTGCGCCCGCGTGATCTATTTGATTCCTGAGTGCTCCCTCGCACCTTTCAAACACCGGTTGCAACTATTCGGAATCTACTCCGCACTCGCGCCGAACGACGAGCGGTTGCTCGTTCGCACGCTCTCGAAAGGACCAACGCCCTGCCTCAGCGATCCTCGAATCTTGTTCGCGGTCAAGGGCGCGCACGTAATTCTCGATACGGCCGCGCGTTTCGGCGAGGGCGACGAAAACAGTGCCGGCGACAACATGCGCGGACTTGCGACGGATATTTTTGCTTTGCTCGGCTCCGGCGCGAGAACTGTGATTGCCGCGCACCACTCGCCGAAGCCCTTCGCACGCGAGAACGTCATGAGATTGGAGAATGTTCTGCGAGGCTCCGGCGACATCGGCGCGATGCTCACAACTGCCTGGGGCGTGAAGCAGTTGGACGCGACAGCCAACGTCATCCACGTTGAAAACGTCAAGCCTCGCGATTTCCAACCGTGCGGCCCATTTCAGATCATTGGTAGGCCGCACATCGACGAAACAGGAGACTTCCGAATCCTAAAACGTCCTGGCGAGTGTGGCCCGCTGATGGATGAGCAAGAACCGGAGCGGGACCGAGGCGGCGGCGCATCTCAAGCCGCACGAGAAGCGCGGGCCGCGAATCTCGCTCTGATGCGGGGCTGGTTGCGCGCGACGCCCGGCCTTACTTCGCCAGAGCTGGTACGGCTGTTTGCGGATGAGGGAATCAAAGTCGGAGATTCCGCCATTCGCAAGTATAGGAAAGAGTTAAGGGCGTGACGCGAGTTGGCGTCACAGCCGGCGTCACGGCAACGCAGCTGGGTGTGACGCGTGACACCACCCCCTTAAGAAAATAGGTGGCGTCACAGCCATGCTGCCGGGAAGTGTTCTGGACACACTTCCCCGGCAACGCGCTTGGCTTGCTGTGAGTCGCGGCACGGCGCGCGCCCATACAAACCGGGTGTGGGCTCTAATCGTAAGAAATGACGAGCACGGCTCTCAAATTCGCGCTGCAGCTTTCGGCGCTCGTGCCTGTGCTAGACTCTGCGCCGGTAACGCCTTCTGCTGCGAGCACGGGAGTACCTGTGCCGCGAAGAAGGTTTCAGCGAGGCAGTTTGGTGGAACGCTCAGGGAGGTGGTACGGCGTGTATCGCACTGATGCCCTGCAACCGGATGGAACATTCAAGCGCGAGCAATGCTGGCAGCCTCTCGGATCGGTAAACGAGCAGTCGGAACGTAGTGCCTGGAAACAGTTTCAGCCGTACTTGGACAAAGAAAATGATGCGGCCAAAAAGGCAGCACCGCGGATTGGTCTGACACTTGCGGAATTTGCCGAAGAGTGGCGAACCAACGTCGCGGTCAACCTGAAGGGCAGCACAACACGGGCAGCAGAATCACATCTTCGCGCGCACATCATTCCCAAGTTGGGCGCCTACTACTTGCCCGAGCTCACAACGAAGATCGTACAGGTTTTCGTTGCATATCTAGCCGGTGGTGGGCGCTCGCGAAAGACAGCGGAAAACATCTTGCTTACTCTTTCCTCTCTTCTTAGAACGGCACGGTCTTGGGGTTATGCCTGCGGGAATTTCCGCGTTACTGACCTTACCCTGCCACGAGAAGGGATAAGAACAGAGCCGCGATCTTTCAGCGACGATGAGGTGCGGAAGATTATCGCCAATGCGTCAGAACCATTGAGCACGATCGTCGCGGTTACGGCCGTGCTCGGTTTGCGCATCGGTGAGACTCTTGCACTCCGCACCCATGACGTGGACTTTTTAAAGCACGTCATCCGAGTGCGCCAAACCGTCGATGCGGCTACCCGCACGGTCTGCGGTGTGAAATCGAAGGCCAGCAGCGCAGACTTGCCAATGTCCAAGGAACTGGAAGCACGGCTGCAAACACACCTCCAGGAGCACGATCAGAAAACCGAGTTGCTGTTCGTCAATAGGCGTGGCAGGCCGTTCTCGGCGAACAAACTGCGGGAAAAGCAGCTTCATCCGCTGTTGGATAGGCTCAGCATTCCCCGCGGTGGATTTCATTCGATGAGACACGGCGCGGCCAGTTCTCTGTTGGCGGCCGGAGCAACTCCAGCCGTCGTACAGGCGCAGCTCCGTCACTCCGATGCACGCATCACGCTCGGAATTTATGGGCATGTTGTCGGAGATGCGCAGCGTGACGCGGTTCAGACTAGATCGACCAAGCTGGTAAACTGAAGGCAACTGTTAGGAAGCCGCGTTTTGTTAGAAAATGCGGCTGCAAGACTATGAAAACAATTGGATTTGGTAGGGGCGGTGGGGATCGAACTCACGACCCTGGCCTGGAACGGCACGACTCCTTGACTAACGCTGTCCTCGTGCAGAGTGACTCGAAATTCCTTCCGCTACGCACCATCATGGTTCGAACCGTTGAAGACTTCGTTTCGGTTCTCTCGAACCGAAGGCTTGAGCCTCTGCAAAATCCGGTCGTCACTCGTGCCGCTGAGAATTATGCACAAAACCGGATGAATTTCCCTTAATGCCGCCTTTTGCCGCCTCGTTTTTCTGTAACATCCGACACATCAAAAAGATATGGCGGAAGCGTGTGGGAGTCGAACCCACCATTCTGGCCGCGAAGGACAGAATCAATGGCTTTGAAGGCCACGAGGACCACCGGGCCCCTGGCGCCTCCGATCTTGGAAGGGCTTCAGAATACGCGGCTTACTGGACATACGCAACTTCACCCGATTCCGCAATCGGCTCCGGTGCTATTGAGGTGTCGGTCGGAGTAGCAATCCGGGCCACGGCTTCATGCAAATTCGAGATCGACAAGCGAGCGTATCGGCGCGTCATGGTGAGGCCCTTGTGCCCAAGCAATTCCGCGATGTTGCCCAGTGGAGCTCCCGTCTGCCTCAGCCGGGATGCGTATGTGTGCCTGTTGTCGTGTCATTTGTAATCGCGGATTTTGGCCGCACGCACCGCCGGCACGAACCAATGCGTCGGATGATTCACGGGTTCACCTTCCGCGTTCGGCACAACCCGACCGTTCCGTTTCCCCGGGGAATGAAAGACCATGATCGCTTTCATCGCGTCGGAATTCAATGGAATAGGCACGGCGTCGCCATTCTTCGTTCGCGGGATCGTAGCGACTCGCGGATCGAGGTCTATATTTTTCCACACAAGGTCGCTATACATGGACGCTCGACGCAGTCCCGTAGATAAACCTAGTGTGAGCTCGGGCTCGTGCTCGCACCATGCTGGGTTCGACCTAACCGCGTCGCGAAGTCTCTTTTCTTCATCGGCTGTCAAAAACCGGATACGCGAGTTGTTTTCCGGGTCGCGCCGAGCCCCTCGCACGGGGTTTTTCTCGACTTTGCCGTTACGGATGGCAAGCCGGTAGGTCAGGGAAAGAAATGTGTGGTGGTGATTGCTACTCGAAGCGCTCCAGTTGCCCGCTTCCTTGGCCTTGCTGGCTTAGGGGTTTCAGGATGCGCTCGGGTACAGTTCGGATCGGAGAGAAAACTAGGAAAGGCTATTTGCGGGGAGAGTATGAGGCGGCCTCTGCCCCTTACCTGGCAGACGATCCGTCACAAGCGTCACATCCCGCAGAGACACTTGCGATTTGATGCTTTTTCTATCCGTCACAAAGTCTGGATGTGACGCTAGTTGAAAACGCACGGATGCCGCATAAACATTGCCTTGTAACGGATGTGACGGATAGAAGGCAGGAGGAACGGGAGGCAAACGGTGAAGCAGGCGATTGTCGATAGAGCGATAAAGGCACTGGCCAAGATCGGTGCAGCACAAAGCAGCCCTGAGAGACAAGCGGAAAAGCCCACGCTCTCCCAACGAACCCAGCTTAGCCACTCACGGGAAAATGCTGCGGTTTGCCGCTCACCAGATTGCGGCGGATGCTATCTGGTTGACCCTGAAACTGGCGCGAGGATTCACCCGCCGAAGTTCAGGGGAGATTACCGAACGCGGCTGGAACAATGGGAGGAGAAAGGCAAGGTGCAGTGATTGCCATCACCATCGCCTGTGCTCAGAGCGAGAGTGAGCAAGTCTAGCTCTCTGACGCGTCGCAAATCATTCAAGGTCAGGGTCTGCGGCAGTTTTAGCATGAACTCGAGCCCCTCACGCCCCCAGCGCCTCTCGACGCGCGAAACGTATTGCTGGGTGACGCCAAGCTCGTGCGCCCATTCGCGCTGAGTCTTAGATTCTCGACTTTCTTCCGGCGCAAGCAATCGCTGCCAGATCAATCGCTTTATTATCTGCGATTCGTTGTACCAGCGAACACGTCTGACTTTCCCCGAGTTGCAGCGGCTTGCTTCCGGTGACGGCATACCTTGAGATATTGCGCAATTTTAGTGCTTGTTGCACTCAGAAGATGGGACTTGATCAGAATCAAGAATCAGGAAAAATGCGAAAGCGTACCCGGAAAATAAAGGTTTATTGCGCTTTTTCGGTTAGCCCAAGTACTTTTGGCGAAATGACTGAGAAGCACAGAGTTGGGCGTTATACGGGCCAATGCTCTGGTTTTGTTGGATTTTTTTCGGCGAGATGACTGTGTGACTGTCTGACGCAGTTTGGGGTGATCAGGGTGCACTTGCGGATACGCGGGATCTGTAACAAGTTTGAGTCAAGTTCACTTGCTTGCATCCACCATGGGAATGTGTTCGGCAAACTGAACGTCGATCAGCAAATCCAAGCGGCGTTCGATCTGATACCACCTCGCCGTCTTCTTGGGCGAGATCACTTTCTCGAAGATCGGCACATATTTCGTTAGCAGAGCCGAGAACTGACCGTCGATGGCCGTCAAGCGGTTCATGAACTCATTCGCCTGGGCATCAGTCATAGTGTCGTAACTCTGCACATATTCCTTGATCAGCGCCACGCGGGCATCGCCGATCTTCCAGGCTTCGGCCGAGTATTGGTGATAGATAGGCCAGAACTTTGTTGCTTCCGCGTCGGTCAGCGGCAGATTGGCAGCAACGAGCTGCTGCCTTTCCGAGCGGACGTCTTCCCGCAGCAGCCTGATGTCTGTGTCGATGCTAGTGTTCGCGCCGGTGTTAGCACTCTGATCGACCTGGGCAAACAGCGGTACGCCGGACAGCAGCAACCCGCCCACCACAGTAAGAACGGCTACTACGATTCTCTTTTGCATCGCTCTCTCCCAGGTACTGATTCCCGCGTGTATTCGACGCTATAAAAATTCGTGGTCCCGCTGCGCGATCCATACCTACTTTTTGTTAAGGTCGTCGTCCTTGTAATACTTCGTACCTTGCAGGGTCAATTGAAGGGCGAGGCCATTTTTGGTGATCTGGTAGACCCACACTCCTGGGGCAACTTCAGCCGCTCCCGAGTAAGCTCCACCCTTGTCGCCCGCTTTGGCAGCAGCGTCCGCTTGCCCTGAACCGGACCAGCCGGAGTTCAGAAAATGTGCCAGGGCCTTAGCGTTCGTGAAGACGAACACCACGTCATAGTCTTTCACTCCCAGGCCCAGGCCGGCACCGACCGAACCCATCTTCATGAAGGTTTCTTGCTTGGTCTTGTTGTTAACGGCCAGTCCTGAACCGCGTGCCGTGCTCAACAGCAGTACGTTCACGCCCATGTTGTCGAAAACGGCGTATCCCGCTGCTTTCTGGATAGTTGCTTGGGAAGGCGGGTCAACCTTGTACAAATCCTGCAAGACCTCGGCTGCCATCTTGCGGGTTTTATCCCTTTTTTTCTCATTGTCGTCATCTGCGGCGACGCATAGACCTGCGGAGAGCATCGTGATGGCCAGAATCGAGGCGATCATCCTGAGTTTCATTGGAATCCTTCCTTCCCGGAGTTCCGCAGCAACGGTCCGAGGTCCTTCCGCCCACAGACGCCATGGGACATCCTGCTCACAACTCAAGCGAAAACTCCTACTCTCTCGTGTAGCTAATCCCCCAATCCGGGACAACTAGGGCTTTCCCTAGGGGCGTGTCTGAGAGTTGGCTTTTGAGGGCGATCCTTGGCGCGAAGGCGCCCAGATACGGCTCAGGCCGGGAGGACGCGAGTACGGCGCTAATTGGCTTTTTGCATCGTCAACGGCGTTCGCTGATATTCCGAATGACAGGATCGTTGCGTTGCGCGAGCTTGCCGGGCAAACAGCTGCAGCTAACCGCTACTCCGTTTCGCGGTTCGCGAAAACGTCTGACCAATGGAAAAACAAGGATCAGATCCCGATAAGTCGGGCGGTCTCAACGGGTCGATGCAACAGCCTCGAGTGCATTGATTCGAGGACGCTTTCGCGGGAGGGCATCTGTTTGACTGTAGTCGGTCAAGACCTAGCCAGGACCGCATTCCGGCTGGTGTAACTACGGCAAGCGATTTTATCCTTATATTTTCAACGACACGGGGTTCGCGCCTACTGTTGCGTCGGTCCATTGAGACACCCGCGTTAATCAAGCAGCCGCCGATTAACTGGTGGTGACGCGTGTCTTGGCCAAACATTCAGCCTTCAAATGTCGCACCCCTGCAAAGCCTTCGAATTGGCTGCCATCGGAACTTAACCAGCGTTCGGCAGCATTTCGTCAAAATCTGTTGTAGACTCGACGCCAATTCAGATGGCGGTGCAGAGAATGTTCAATCCGATGGACTACCCAGTTACCTTTTTTGTGACTTCTCTGCTTGTATTCTGGTTCTCAGCGTGGATCGGCGCCTCCTGGCGTGCGAGGCGAGGAAACTTTTCGGAAGAAGTCCGCAGCTTTTTGGCGCTCATCCTCGGGGCTGCCTTGACGTTGCTGGGGCTTATCATTGCCTTCACCTTTTCGATGGCTGTCAGCCGGTACGATCAGCGTAAGAACTACGAGGAACAGGAAGCCAACGCAATCGGGACCGAGTACGTTCGAGCAAACCAATTATCCCCCGACGGTGCGGCGAAGGTTCATGCGCTGCTGAAGAGCTACCTAGATCAGCGCATCCTATTCTACAAGGCCCGCAGCGAGGAAGAGCTCCGTCAGATCAATGCCCGGACTGCTCAACTGCAGATTGAAATGTGGGCTGAGGCCTCTACATCGAGTGCGGCTTTGCCCCCGCAAATATCGATTTTCGTCCTTGGTGGGATGAATGATGTATTGAACTCACAGGGATACACGCAGGCCGCTTGGTGGAACCGCATCCCGATTGCGGCATGGATGCTCTTGATGGCGATCTCTATCTTCTGCAATCTCCTGATAGGTTACGATGCGCCCGAGAGGAGTGCGGTCTTCCTGCTAATTTTGCCGATTACTCTTTCTGTCGCGCTTTTCCTTATCGCGGATATAGATACCCCGCGCCATGGAATCATTCGCGTGCGGCCGCAAAATCTCGAGAGCCTCGCTGAATCGCTGCACTCTCAATAAAGGAACAAAAGACCCCGAGGGCATATGGGACATTGCTGGAGTTGATTCGCATTCTCAGAAGCTAACTTCTGCCGCAGCTTTCGATAAGTCCTGGACAGTTCTATAAGAGGAGCCAAGAAAAAACAGCTTTCCTGTCGCCGGATTCTTTCGCGGCTTCCAGGCCACCCCGATTGAGCAGGATTGTTCGGGCCTTCCGTTGTGTGATCTCGGGACGCTGCGTCGCCGGATGACCTACCTGAGGGTCGATTCCGAGTTCTTCCATCAGGTGCAAAAACATTTCATCGATCCGGTCGCTTCGATGCCTACGCGCACCGGATCGGAAAGCGTGGAATAAAACTCCCTCACACTTTCGCTTTCGTGCGGGAAAGCCTCGTGCACAACTTCTCTCGTCGCCGTGTCCAGCATCGCCAACGTTGCTGGCGAGCGTGCAATTCACATCCTATAATTCGCAGTTCGGCCTCTTTCGATCCGAGCACTGTTGGGGTAAACGCCGAACAGGCTACGCGGGCCGACGTGAGGCCGACGTCGTGACGACATCGATCAGGACTTCGCGGATAGTCTCCGCTTGACCGTCTGAGGCTCTTAGGGATTTCCCTAGTTGCGTGGGATGGAGTCAAGCCTACAGTCGTTAGAGCGAATTCCATTGCTAAGGCTGGGTCGCAACGACGACGTCAGAGACAAAACAGGCTGGCTTACTAATGGTTGAGACGGACCTCACAAAACGCAGCGATAGCATATCTTGGCGGTGAAGTCCGGCAATGCGACGCGATACCGGACAAGTCGTTTTCGGGCTGAGTTCACTTGTCCGATAGGCGTTTGAACGTAGCCGCTAACCCTTACCACGTACTATCACTTATGGCGACTCTTGCGCCGAAAGGATGAGAATTGATTGTGTCTCTGAGTCGCGCTCGACGCAAGGCGGGGAAGTAATTCTCGCAAAGGAGATTACAATGGAAATGAACCGTGTGAACGGAATGGAAATGAACTGCGTGATTTGCGGCGAACGAACGGAGCAAGTTTACGATGTGCACCTGCCCCATGACGAAGTAATTATTACGCGGCTCGGGCTTTGCGATAAAGACAAAGAAGCGCTCGCCTTTCTGCCTTCCGAGGAACGCAACGCGAAGCTCATTGAGGCAATGCGCCGAGCCAAATCCAAGCCTGAATCACTTTCGAGCAAGAAATCGGCCTAACAGACTGCCACCGTTTCTGCCACCTGCACACGCTGGCCCAGTCTGGTATGGGCTTACCACTCCCCGGTCTTCGCTGAGCTGTTGGCTTAGGGACACGCTGCCCACGCAGCTTGCGTAGCCTTTTACCTCGATCATAAGTGTGTATGTTGTCCCTGACGCAAACCGCTGATCCATTCATATTTTCATCTGGTGAAGTTTGATCGTCATTCCAATAGCTTCTGTCTCCGCGATCGTCCCAAGAAGCAAAATGAGGATGGTCACAGTTCGTAGAGCGAATTCGCCAATCGTTTCAGTCCACGATCACGGGCGATAATGTCGAGGTGTAGTGAAGTCCAATCTGCCAGGAAGAGGCTTTCGCTTCCCTCTCCTACATAAGTTTTGAGATAGGCGCCGCAGGAGTCGCAGTAGTCGATACGAAGGTATTTCTCTCCCTCGATGGCAAGCGCCGAGAGCCGATGATCGTTCTCGTGTTCGCAGAACGGGCACCCGATTCGCCGGTATCGCCAGCGCGTGCCGCAGCAGCCACAAGAAAGCAGCCGCAGGCGTCCAGGATCAAAGCCGACTAGCTGATCCATGGCCGGGGACGATCCACAAGTAGGGCAGTACGCACGAAACCAGCGTTCCTCGTCGCGCCAGTTGCTGAACGCATCCACGAGTGGGCGAAGGTACCGGGCCACCGCGGTCCAGCCTAAGTAGCGAGTCAAACCTGGGTGCGCTGGATTGAAAACTTCGTCATCGAGCAGCCAGGCGACCGCACGACGTGGCGCATTCATTTCGCCGCGTAATTGACCGTGTAAGCCCCGGCACTCCGCTGCCAACTTTTCTGGCAATGGCGTTGAAGCCAAACTTTCGACTAGTGATACAAGAATTGCTTCCGCGGGCTCGAAGTCGATCGCGACGTGGGAGCTCCGCAAGAGCGGAATCCGCGCCTGATAGTCACTTAGATAGTCTTCCCAGTTTGGAATGGGTGCACCACGGCTTGGCGCGCTGCCAGCAGCGGTCGCGACTTGTGCGGCGAACTCAGCGATGGAACGTAAGTATGGATGGTTCGCTAGCCAAGTATCTTCAGTCATTGAATCAAGCTTCCTATTAGTGTCCGGTCTCTTCCTTGGGGAGAATCGGCATGAGTCGTGCACCGAGCCCGAAAAGGAAGATGCTCGCAGCGATGAGGCCAACGGAGACGCCCCACTCGAAGACGGACGGGGTGTAGGATGCCGGCGCGAACTGAGGCATCGCTCCTTTCAAATCCATGGCCGCGATAACGACATTCAGCCGATTAAAAACCACACCGCCAGCGGCGAGCGCGGTTCCGAGAAAGAGCACCGCTGGGTGCATTCGCAACGAAGCTCGAACAAGTAGGGCCAGAGGAAGTACGCCGCCAATGAAAAGTTCGGCGGCGAAGAGGGCGCCCATCCTTCCAGAAAATGCGTTGGAGAGCTGGCCTCGGACCGCCATATCGCCGAGTCGGAAAGTCCAATAGCATAAGAGCGCCCAAAATGAGATTTCACCCATCGCTGCCAGTTGCGTGATTTGAAGTCGCCTATCCCAGACTTTGGCTATCCACATCTCGACCAGAACGACGACAGACGTACCGGCTGCGATGGAGGACAAGAAGAACGAGATGGGCATCACCGGAGACCACCACTGTGGAGCAAGTTGCTCCGGCATGAGCAGGAACAACGAGCCCAGAGAACTCTGGTGCATGGTTGAGAGCGTTACCGCGGCGATAGCCAGCATAATCGGTTCAGATTTCTTGCCCCTGGCTCGAAACGCCCACGCAAGAAAAGAAAATAAGATGGCAGCCGCCAGCGCGTAGGCCAGTCGGCGCGAGAGCAGGTAAACAAACAATGAGACCGCAAAAGCTACGTAATAGCCGGACCACCGCTGCCAGATTTCCTTCGCCTTCTGCAGTCCCCATCGTTCAAACGGCACCGGCAGGAACTCCAGGAGCAAGATCGTGACGTAGAGGCCGACGCACCAAGACACCTCGAACATCGCCGATTGCTCCGGTGCCTGCAGGCCGAGCTGATAGAAGTGCCACGGCAAGCCAAGGTCAGCAATCAACGTGACCGTGACAAACGAGTAGCTCAACAGGCCCATGAGCACGGCTGCTCGGCCCATGGAGTACAGATCCTTGCGCTGAAAGACATAAATGATCCCGGCGGTCGCGAACGCACCGGCAGCCACTGCAATCCAAATCAAATCAAAAACGATCCAGAGTCCCCAGGCGTATGTGTCAGAAAGGTTCGTGCTACCACCCAAGCCCAAAGCGAATCGGGCGATGACAGAAATCAGGCCGAAAACCATAATTGCGAGGAGAAACCAGTTCCACGGAGTCAGCAGTTTTTGCTGGAGCGGCTCGAACTGGACGTGAGGCCCGTGCGCTTCCGGATCTGCCGCCGCACCACTCCCGCTTGCTATCGCAACGGCTCGGCGTTTCAAGAAGGCGTAGGTGCCACCTAAAAACGCACCCACGGCCAAGACGGCAGGCGGAACAGCGTGAATAGCCCAGCTGGAAAACCCCGGATACGCCTTGTCACCAACGGCTGGAAATCCGAGCTTCGCGAAAGGCACCGAAGATAGGTACAACACAGTGGTTCCGCCAGCTTCTTTTTCCCCATAAATGTGATTCACATACTTGTCAGGTTGTTTGGAAATTCGGTTGCGCGCCTCCTCGAGGATGTCTTCGCGCTTGCCAAATAGGAGCGCGTCAGCAGGGCACGCCTTGACGCAAGCAGGCTCCACAATGTTCGCGCGGAATCGTCTGTTCTCCTCATCCGTCAGGGCCTTCCCATTGCGCGCCAAAGGCGCGGGCTGATCATCGCGGTCGGCGCAGTGGGTACACTTCTGAATCTTGGGAGCGAGCGAGTCCCACTCTGCGGTCGGCACGCCCCACGGGCACGCCCATTCGCAGTAGCGGCAACCGATGCATTTATTGGCATCGTAAGTCACGGGTCCGTCAGATTCCGGGTGCAGAGCGGTCGTGGGGCAAGCTGAGACGCATGCGGGCTCCAGGCAGTGCAGACAACGACGCATCGTCGAAAGGTAATGCAAACCTCCGGGCGCTTTGTCGTCAAGCACCTCATGAAACGTAATTAAGGTGAGCGTTTTTGCGCTGAGGCTGGCGGGGTTCTGAAATCCAAGGTCCCATTGAAACTCTGTCGCTTCCCCAGGGCGATCGTTCCACTGCTTACAGGCAACTTGGCACGCACGACAACCGATGCATTTCGTGATGTCCACCAGCGTCGATTTATAAGAGCCCGTGTTCGTAGCCTGACTCATGCGTTACCCTTTCGCACAGTTTCCGGTTTTGCGCCGCCCGCGCGGAATTTGACGACGTTCACCAAGCATGCCTTGGTTTCTTGGGTTCCCGCCCCCGGATCGACCGCATCGATTGTGAGGACGTTTACGCTAGGGCCGGTGGAAAGACCTTTGAATCCCCAGTTGTAGGGCATCCAAACGATCGTAACCTCTTGTCCGTTGGCGTTGAGTGTCTGCATTCTTGGAGTGACCAAGGCTTTCACAGTGAGTTCGCCTCGAGCGGAGGACACATTTACCCAGTCGCCGGATTTGACCGTCAGTTTCTGAGCAAGCGAGACAGGAATTTCAATCACAGGCTCGGGGACAAGTTCATTGAGCCATGGGATGTTGCGCGTTGTAGATCCTGCGCACCAGTGCTCCGCAACGGTTGAGGTCATCAAGACGTACGGAAAATCCGCGACGGTGCCGATGGGCTGATGCGACGCAACGCGCGGATACTTTACCAAGGGGTTTTGTTTGACCTTCGGGTGCAAGACGTTCTCCACTGGGCTCTCGACGGGCTCGTACATTTCCGGCAGCGGGCCATCCTTCGGTACGTAGGCCACGTCGCGCGGATATCCAGGATGTTTCTCGTCCGGGTCAGAATAGACGGCCGCGAACAGGCGCCCGACGCCCTCCGCGCCCAGGTGAAAGGCCCGCTGACCGTTCGGCGTGTTTGGCCCGTCGGTCTGGACGGGGACGTCCGGCACATCGTATCCCGCCCAACGCTTTGCCTTTTCGTCCCACCAGACGATCGCCTTCGAGCCGGGATAGGGCTTCCCGTTCCGATCGCACGACGCCCGGTTGTAGAGGATGCGCATGTTATTCGGCCAGGTCCACCCAAAGCCCGGATAGAGGCCGAGGCCTCCGGGATCCGTTTGCGAATCGCGGCGCTTCGAGAGATTCTCGCCGTTGGCGAAGACGCCCGCGTAAATCCACGCGCCGGACGACGTGGAACCGTCGGATCGAAGATCGCTCACCTTGCGGATTAGATCGCCGGCCTTGAGGCCGGTCTCCGGGTCGTCACGCAGGGCGTACCCGTTGATTTCGCGCAGTACATCCTCAGCCGTGGTGTAGTTCCAGAAGGCCTTCTGGATGATCTCGTCCCGCGGCTCCTTCGAGTCCTTCACTTGATCGCGCACCGCGCGGAAGACGAGATCCACGATCTCGCCGTCGGGCCGGGCTTGCCCCGGAGGCTTCACCGCGGCGTGACGCCATTGCACCATGCCGCCTGAGTTGCTGATGGTTCCGTTCTTTTCCATGAAGAACGCGGCGGGCAGCAGGATCACCTCGGTGGAGATGGACTTCGGGTCGACGCCAGGCCGGCTCCAGAACGCGGCGGTCTCGGTCTCCCATATTTCCTGCACGACAAGCGTTTCGAGCTTCGCCATCGCGTCGAACGTCAGCGTGAGGTTGGGCACCGTGACCGCAGGATTCTGGCCGACGATCCAGAGGAGCTTCAGCTTTCCGGCAAGAGCGTCCTCGAACATCGGCAGAGTTCCGTAGTCCTTGGAGGCATTCCGCTTGGGCAACCAGGCATAGGCATAATCGTTCTCAGCGGTAGCTGCCTCACCATAGAACGCCTTGAGAGTGTTGACGAGGTACCGGCTGTCAGCGATACCGTTCTTGCGCACGTAGTCGCGGATGGTCGGCTCGGCATTCGACGCAGAGTTGAGATATCCGGGCATGTAGTTGTAGAGCACTGCCATGTCGCAAGCGCCCTGCACGTTCGGCTCGCCGCGCAGCGCGTTTACGCCACCGCCCGGCTTGCCGATGTTGCCGAGCAGGAGTTGCAGGATTGTGAACGACCGGATACCCTGCACCCCGGTCGTGTGCTGGGTCATCCCGAGCGCGTAGAGGATGGAGCCTGGCCGGTTCGTCGCCATCAGCTCCGCAATCTGCTGGATCTGCTCGGCCGGTATGCCGGTAATCCGCTCGCCCGTCTCCAGCGTGTACCGTGAGACGAAGACCTTCAGGCGCGCGAAGACGCAGTTTGGATCATCCAGGCTTTTGGCGACGCGGGGCTTTCCGTTGGCATCGAGCTGATATCCCCAAGTCTCCGTGTGGTACTTGTGATTCTCCGCGTCGTACCCGCTGAAGACTCCCTCCTTGAACTCGAACGCCTCATCGCCCAAGAAGAGGGCGTTGGTGTGGGTCAGGACGTAATCCTCGTCGTACAGCTTGTTGACGAGGATGTAGTTGATCATCGTGTTCTGGAACGCCGCGTCAGTCCCGGGCCGGATGCGCGCGTACACGTCCGCCGCTGCGGAGGTCCGAGTGAATCGCGGATCGACGTGGATGATCTTCGCCCCGTTCTCCTGTGCCTTCCGAATCCACTTGAAGGCCATTGGGTGGTTCTCGGCCACGTTGCTGCCTTCGACCAGGATCATCTTGCAGTTCTGGAGGTCGACCCAATGATTGGTCATCGCCCCCCTGCCGAATGAGGCCCCCAGACCGGGGACCGTGGGGCTGTGTCAAAGTCGCGCCTGATGCTCGACGTAAGCCATGCCGAGCAGCCGGGCAGCCTTCTGGAAGAGGTAGCACTCTTCGTTGGTGTTCTGTGCGCCGCCGAGGAAGCCAATCGCATCCGTCCGATTAACCGGAACCATCTTGTCGCCGACCTTCTCGGTAGCG
Organism: uncultured Acidobacteriota bacterium; assembly: GCA_963710845.1. Lineage (GTDB taxonomy): Bacteria > Acidobacteriota > Terriglobia > Acidiferrales > UBA7541 > Palsa-295. The sequence goes on from CAVQBU010000004.1 coordinate 158,381, forward strand.
ATCCAGGTCGCATCGCGCGTCTTCCGAATCTTTTGCGCGACCCGCGCGATCGCGTCGTCCCACGAGATGTTTTCCCAGTGGTCGCTTCCCGGCGCGCGATAACGCGGCGTTGTAAGGCGGTTCGGCGAACTGTGAGTCGCGAACATGGATATGCCCTTCACGCACAGGGATCCACGATTCACAATGTGGTCGAAGTCGCCCTCCATGGTGATCAGCTTGCCATCGCGCACCGAGGCGACCATGCCGCAACCGCAAGAGCAAAAATTGCAGGAAGTAGTGAACTCGCTGACGTCGGAGAGCTTCAACTTCTCCGTCTGAGCGCGCACAGCCGCCACGTCGACAAGGCCACTCAGCGCCAGCCCGGCGCAACCACCGACTGCTCTCTTGAACCACTCTCGCCGAGTAACCTCTGTAAGCGTCTTTGGTGACTCAACAGCGCAGTTCGCGATTGGTCCGTCGATTCCCGGTTCGCCGCTCTTGTTGGGATCCAAGGCTTGCTCCATACCTCGTGAAACAGAGGTTGCATCTCAGCGATCGATTCATCAACAGCCACATCTTCCCAACTCAATCACACCGTCAGAAACGACCATCGTCACATCATCGGGTAGCTATTCTTCATCGTCCAAGTGCCAGTCGGAGGCTAAGTCTTCGGTTCACCGCGGACAACTAGGGAAACCCCTAGGTGACTTTGGTAGCTCCTCAAAATATTCTTCCCGCCGGAAGTCTTTTCAGAAAGCTTGACGTCCGCCAGAAGTGTTGGCTTGACCAGCCGAAGAAGCGGGTTTCCAAGCTTGAATCGGAGATTTCGACGTAGCGACAAAAGAGAAATTAAATCCATGCCCTGCAAGAAATTGGAAAGATCCTGTCGGCGAACCATCAGGCACCGGTTGCTCGCATCAATCTTCTCAACCGAGTCGTTGCGGCGGTCTTGGGACGACGGAACTAGTGTGAAAACTGAGGGATGACCATAAATGCGCCGTACGGCACACAGACTTTCGATGACCTTGCTCGTCTGCAGCATCGTCATGGCTGGTCGCGCCGTGCCACTTCGTTCTCAATCCACTAAAGACAATCCCAAGCAGTCGACGCAGTCGCACAAGTATGTCCGCCCGACCGATCCTTCACTCTACGTTGGAAGCGAAGTCTGCAAGACGTGCCACGAAGATCTTTACAGCAGTTTCGCGACGGGGCCCCATTTCGTCACCACCGTTGATTCGAAACTGGACGCGCAGAAGGGTCCGGAGTGGCACGGATGCGAAGCCTGCCACGGCCCCGGCAAGGAACACGTCGAAGGCGGCGGCGACGTAACGAAAATATTCGCCTTTAAGGACGTCTCGCCCGCGGAAAGCAGCGCCCGCTGCCTGGATTGCCACCAGAGCAGTCACGAACAGAGCAATTACGGTCGCTCTGCCCATTTGCAGAGCGGCGTGGCATGCATCGACTGTCATTCGCCGCATCATGCAAAGGACGAGCAATCATTACTGCGGGAATCGTCACCGAAACTCTGCTACAGCTGCCACCTGGATGTGAAGGCACAGTTCGTGCGCCCGTTTCACCATCGTGTGAATGAAGGATTGATGCAATGCAATGACTGCCACAACCCGCATGGAGGATTCGAGCGGCACCAGCTGCGCACGGTGGTCGGTCAAGACCAAGTTTGCTACAAGTGCCACGCGGACAAACAGGGCCCCTTCGTGTACCAGCACGAAGCCAAAATCGAGGGCTGCGAAGTGTGCCACACGCCACATGGGTCCACCAACCAGCGGATGCTCATTCAGAACCAGGTGAATTTGCTGTGCATCAGTTGCCATTCGCTGAACGCGAGCGTAGGTCCAGCTGCGACTCCGTCATTTCATAACCAGGCAAATGAATATCAGGCCTGTACCCTCTGCCACACGGCTGTACACGGATCGAACAGCAGCAGCGTGTTCTTTACACCCTAGCGAAAGGAGGTCGCCCAGCGTGACGAGTCGGGATAATCAGAAGTCGCAATCCAAACCCTACCGTCACGTCGCCGGCTTGGTCCTTTTCATACTGTGCGTTGGATGTTTCATCGCTCCCATGGTCCGTGCGCAAGAGGTGGAGGAACAGACCGGGATCAACGAGGGCAACTACAATATCAAGCAGTCCATCGAATTCGGCTACCGCTTCACTAACGTAAACGGGAGTCAGGATACCTACGACACAATGGTGAATTTACAACAAGGTCCAAGGCTGGTGGGATTCACGACCGAATTTCGCTCGCTCGATCATCACGGCACATTTTTCGACGACTTTTATTTTAGCAATTTTGGCTATGGCGGCGATCCCAATGATGTATCTCAAATTCGCATTAGCAAAAACAAGTGGTACTCCTTCAACGGTATGTTTCGCCAGGACCAGAATCATTGGAATTATTCTTTGCTCGCGAATCCGCTCAACCCAAACACACCCGTTCCCAACGCTCCGCTTAACTTCAACCCGATCATCAATGCCCCTGCAAATGTGGTGGGGACGCCCCTGATTGGAACCAGTCCGCATGCCTTCGACACTCGAAGAAACATGCAGAACTACAACCTGACGATATTACCAGACTCGAAAATTCGTTTTCGTCTCGGATACGATCAAAACACCGTCTATGGTCCCGGCGACAGCACCATCCATGAGGGCGCTGAGCAGTATCTCCTGCAGAGCAATTCCTACCGCTTGCAACAGTACCGGCTGGGCGTTGACTTTCGTTTCCTACCGCGGACGACCCTCAGTTATGACGAGATCTGGACCAACTACCGGAATGATCTGTCCACCAACGATGAGAACCAGCAATTTTCTCCTCGTGTTGGATTTCCTCTTCTCGATCTCGGCGTGGTGGTTAATCCTGGAACCAACAACCCTTGCGCAGCCACATTCAAGCCTGGGAGTATCGTTAATCCCGCCTGCAGCTCCGCTTACAGTTATTTTTCCCACGGCCAAACCCGCATGTCGAGTCCTACGGAAAAGGTCAGCTTGCAATCCACCTACTTCAAAAATATCGACATAGCCGGTATGTTCACCTACACGGCTGGCGATCTGAACGTCAACAACTACGAGCAGAATTTCGTGGGGCTGTCATCAAAGCCATTTCTAGCCAATTTCGTGGAAACCGGACCGATTAGCGGGCGGCACGTCGCCTCGTTTGGAGACTTCGGAATTAGCTGGCAGCTCAACGAGCGTATCAGCATCGTCGATTCGTTCCACTACAGTAGCTGGAAAGAACCCGCGCAATTCGCGGCGTCTGACTGTTCCTATTTCAGCAGCAGCCTGATCATTCCCGCGAACATTTTCACTCCCGCGTCCGCGGTCCCGGTAACTTGTACTCCGCCGGCAACCGGAATACCGGCCCCCTTTGCGAACCATTCAACAAGCTCCGGTGCCGACGTTTCTGTGAATACTGACAACAACTTCCTCAAACAGCAGGACGTAAGCAACACGATCGAGGCACGGTACAATTTTTCACCCAAGGTCGGCGCCTACCTCGGATACGAATATCGCAACCGCATCATCGCGGACAATTTCAGCAATACGATCAGCGCGGTTTTCTATCCCAATACTGCCGCTCGCCAGAACTGCGCGCTTGTGGATTCCACACTTCCGCTGACACAGTCGAATCTTCCGGCTGGCTGCACCTTGAATACAGTAGATGGTTCGATCGCGTACTCCGCTGCTACTCCTGTAACTCCCCCCGGTGTGACGCATATCAATGAAAACCACGCCATCTTTGGGTTATGGGCGCACCCATCCCAGAATCTTCGCATCAATGTTGACGGCAACATCATGGTTGCCGACAATGCGTTCACCCGAATCAGCCCGCTGAATTCGCAGGAATTGCGGATCCGCGCAAAGTATAAAGCGGCAAGTTGGCTCAACCTAAACGGTAGCGTAAACCTCTGGTACGGTCAGAACGACACCGTGAACGTGAACGGACACGAGCACAACAACAGCGTTGGTCTCGCCGCTCAACTCCAACCGACTGAGAAACTCACACTCGACCTCGGCTACAACTATAACGATATTTCTTCGAACATACTGGTCTGCTTCACCGCTACCGGTTCGCAGGCTGGACTACCGGCCTGCCCGGACGTTTCCGGACTGGTGGAGCAAGCCTCTCCCTACAGCAATAAGGTGAACACCGGCTTTGTCGATTTTTCCTGGACCCCTTTCAAACAGCTGACGCTTCGCGGAGGCGCGAATCTTTCCTGGGTCAGCGGTTCCGAATTGAACCTGACGCCCCAAAACCCAATCGCGACGTCGGTTCCGGGGCCGCTAAATTCGGACTGGTATCAACCGTTTGGCGGTTTCGACTATCGGTTTGCAAGGCATTGGACCGCGCGGGCGAACTGGGAATACTACGGGTACCACGAGAGTCCCAGCACCGCTTCTCAAGATGCGTTCGCGCGAAGAAATTTTCAGGGGAATCTGGTTCTGCTGTCGTTGCGATACGCTTTCTAGCTTAACGAGTTTTGCCAGCGGTTAAAGCTTGAATCTTAAATCTAGTCAGGAGAAGAAAAACATGAAGAAACCGTTGAACAAACAGCGGGCAGTAGTACTGGCGTCGCTATGTCTCGCAGGTCTGATTTTGTTTAGTACGAACGCGAAGGCTGATGCGCAAGCCGGGGCAGCAACGTTCAAAGCGAAGTGCGCATCCTGCCACGGCGCCGACGGAAAGGGAAAAGCAGCGCTGAAGACCCAGGACATGAGCTCTGCGGCGGTGCAACAGATGACCGACGCCGAGCTCACTGCCATCACCACGGACGGTAAAGGCAAGATGCCGGCATACGGGAAAAGCTTGAAGCCCGATCAGATCCAGGATTTGGTGGCGTACATTCGATCGCTCGCAAAGAAATAGTTTCAATGAGATGCAAAAGGCTGCACAACAAGCAGCCTATGCTAAGGATGGATACGCATCGATGCCTCAGGCGACAATCCTGATTGTCTGTCTCGTGTTGTTTAGTGCTGCGGTGGTCGGGCTGCTGGCGGCCCGCCCTGGCTTCACGGCAGGTCGCGGTGGGAAAATTCTGGCCTTCGTAGGCATGTTCTGCCTGCCGATCTTTTGCGGCCTCCTCGGACTATCGAGCGAAATGGGACGATCCAAAACCACCGCTTTCTGTTTGTCCTGCCACACCATGGAAGCCTATGGCAAGAGCCTGCTCGTCGACGACCTCACTCATATTCCCGCGGCACATTATCAAAATCACCTCGTACCTTCCGACGAAGCCTGTTATTCCTGCCACACGCAGTACGCTATGTTCGGCGGCCTCAAAGTAAAGCTGTACGGTCTAAAGCACGTGTTCATCTACTATCTGGGAACACCACCGGCCCCAGAGGACATCAAGCTTTACGAGCCGTACAACAATCGAGAATGTCTGCATTGTCATCTGGGGGCTCGGTCGTTTGAAGAGGGAGCGGTGCACAACGCCGACCCGGCTACACTTCCGGCGATTAAATCTAATCAGCTTTCATGCGTATCCAGTGGTTGCCACGACACGGTCCACGATCTCGCGCATTTGAAAGGTGCAAAATTCTGGGAGAAAGGTAACTGATGTTGAGCACAAGCCAGTCCGAAAAAGGTATGCGGTTTGCAGGTATTTGCCTCGCGATCGGTCTCCTGATTGAAGCGCTTTGTTTGCTCTGGGCCACTCCGATCGCGTTCATTGTTTTTGTCGCGATTGGTGGCCTTCTCATCTTTATCGGGCTCGTGGTTTATCTCTATACACAGGTCTCGACTCCCGTTGCTGGTGATTGACCGTAGCTCGAACCAGCTTCACGATGGACGGCTCCCCTCGAATCTACAGAATTTTTTGCTTCGTCAATTGTTTCGAGAGCAACTTCACGAGCCTATCGTCGCTCATCGAATCCTTCCCCGCAGCAGCACACCAAACGATCCGGCTGAGTCTCAAAGGGCGTGCGTGTTGTCGCTTCGGCGGGAGCAGCGGCACAGTGTCCCTCGCGTGGCAATGATCTCGGTTCTGCAAGCCAAATAAGCTCTCTCACGATTGTGCTCTGTTGTGCATGGCCAGTACCGTTCAAATTCAGCACAATCCGAGCATTGCCTGTTTTCCGGCTCGAGCCGTCCTAGGGATTTCCCTAGTTTAGCGAACAGTTAACCGCACTTAACATCACTCCGGAAACCAGCCTTCAGCCGCAAACATTTGGTCTGGAGTCAATCACCGAGAGAAACAGAGCCAGAATGATTAGCTAGACCGCCCTGCCAGGCCTGATGGTGTTGTCGTTACTGACAGCGCGTGGTGGGGCCTTACAGAAGGCTTATGAGCATCGAGTTGGTGGAATCCTCGAAGCACATTGGCCAGAACTTCGAAAATCAACCTCTGGAGGAGGGGGCGTATGTCTCAGTTGAAAGTTGGTCGGATCGCATCTCTTGTAACGCTGTTTGTCGTCGGCCTCGCATTATCGAGTCCGATTGTAGCGGCGCAGTCTACAAAGATCGAAGGTCTCATCAATTCACGCAACGGCGACACCATGGTTGTCCGAGCTCCCAACTCGGCGAGCGTTACCGTTCTGCTGACGGACAGCACTGAAGTAGGCCAGATCCAAGGCGTATTTAAGGCACGCAGAAAGCAGATGTCGATGGCGGCGCTCATTCCGGGGCTCGCTGTGAAGGTGGAAGGGACGTACAACGAAAAGCAGCAGCTGGTGGCGAAGTCCGTGGCTTTCAAGGGCAACGATCTGGAAGACGCCGAAAAGATTGAGGCCGGTATGCATGAAACGAAGACGCAAGTGGCCCAAAACCAGGCGGAGCTGGAAAAACAGAACGCGGCGTTGAAAGCGCAGAACGACGCCTTGCAACAACAGCAGGCGCAGCTGACCGAACACCAAGCAAAGATCGCCGCGAATAAAGTGGCCGTTGACGCGGCCATCGCACGCTTCGGCCAACTGGACGATTACTATATCTTCGATGAGCTCACGGTTTATTTCGACAACGGCAAGGTCAAAGTGGATCCAAAATATGACCCTCAACTTCTGGCGTTGGCAGATAAAGCCAAGACCATCGACGGTTACATGATCGAGGTGAAAGGCTACGCCTCCTCCTCCGGCAGCGTGACTCTAAATCAGCAGCTGAGCGAGGACCGCGCCGATGCGGTGACCAATTTCGTGGTCCAGAAAGGACACGTTCCCCTCACCAGAATGCTAGCCCCAGGTGCGATGGGAGAGAGCCACCAAGTCGGAAGCGACAAGACGGCGGAAGGACAGGCAGAGAATCGTCGCGTCGTAGTGCGTGTTCTGCAGAACAAAGGCATCGCCGGAATTTAGGGCTAGCTCCGAAGACTAGCGTTTTTGCGCCGTAGTAGTCCTGAGCCTAGTCGAGGATGCAGAGTCACGCGGATGGTGGAAGGTTCGTGAGCCGTGGCCGAACGTGGATTGTGGGAGTTTTGGATGCATTGTTGATTGCGCGGTCACGCAGCTGAAAAGACTTCATCCGACGCGCGGCTCGCCGGCGATGATTCTCCCGATGCTTCCTCGTCGACTACAATTTTCGATCCCGGTGGCCCTGAATGTTTTGCTGACGTCCCCGCAAGCTCTTTCGCAGAATCGCGCGTCAAGGGATGCGCTCAGGAACGACGTCAGGCCAACGTTCAGTCCAGCAATTCGAGTACCCGTGTCACTTTCCACGAGGCGTCCGCTTGCCGGACGAACACGATCAAAGACCTTGAGCTCGTATGAACCTGTATTCCTTCTCGAACTGTTGTCAGCGTAGTTTCCAGTTTGCGGATTTCAATTGCCCATTTGCCAACAACAACCGTCTCGGCAGGTAAATATCTCCGATCAAAGTCAAATCGTCCCAAACTGTTTGCGATGTCTGACTGAAATTCTTTTTTGCCACATACGCATTGACCGTTGCCCTGAACGAACACGACGTCGTCAGTCATTAACGCCACAAGGCCGTTAGCGTCACTGGCTTTCAGAGCCGCATTCCACGCTTCCCATAATGCCGCGAGCTTGGAAGCATCGGAATCGGTATCCGAGCTTGGAAACTGCCATCTCCTCCTTAGGACTAGATGCATCTAGAGCAGAGTAAGCATCTCGAGCGTTTTCGACCTACGCTATATCGTTTGGGTATGAACTTGTGTCCCTTGATCGGTTTTTGTTCGTCGTAACTTTGTTTTTCGGAACGCTTCGGCAATTTGACTCCCTTCCGGGCACTTGCTTCTATTGAATCAGGCTCAGAAAATGAGAGATGCAATTCGAACGTGCCTCGCGTTTATCATCGGAGCGAACTAGATACCACGGTGCATGTTCGGAAGCGCTCGCCTCGAGCATCCTGTCTCGCGCCCTGCATTCTGCGGCTACGGAATTGAATTGAACCCATGTTCCCGGATAGCGGTCAGTACTCCGACCAACTACCAATCGGCGATTCTCTCTATCCCCGCCGAGACCTAGTCAGCAAATGCATTGGGCGGCCAATTATCGTTCGTGGGTTTCCACGACTTGTCCGGGTTATAAAGCTGCATTTCCTTGAAAATCTTGAGCGTGTCTGGGCCCAAATCTTTCTGATACACAATCCCTTCGTAACTGACAATGAACGTCTTGACCCCCGTAACGCGATATTCTGCCGGGGCGGCGGCAAGAGCGAAGCCGCCGATCATCGCCCCCCCTATGACGAAATTTAGCTCACCGAGTGGGGCCGCGGGGCCCTGTCCTTTCAGGATTTTGTAGAAATATCCGTGAAATGGTTTCGCCTGATCCGTGTAGCCCTCCTGCAGGGCATCGGCGATACCCTCGGCGATTGGTCCGCCCAGCGTCTTATCCGGATTCCACCACACCAGACCGTCTTGCTTTCCAGGGGTGCTGAAGATTCGCTGTGCATACTGATTTACTTGGGAGTTGTCATGCCTTTCCAAAGCATATTCCTGCTGGGCATCCACATAGCCGCGGCAGATTTCGATGGCATCCAATTCGTTGCTTCCGATGCGACGATAGAGAATTTCCTGACGGCCTGCCTTGGTGTCGAAGAACCACCTTCCATCTCGCTGGACAATGGGGATCGGCAATGGCCAATCGTCGTTTCCAACCACAAGAGTGGCGCGGTTAGGATTCTTGGGATCTACAACAACGGAGTTCTTCTCGTGAGCCTTTGCAGCAAACGCAACAGCGATGTTCTTGTCCCGAACGGGGTCCTCCGAAGCGATCAAGTCTTCGCCACCCGGACCGAGAAGTTGGTCTAGCGCGGTCACATCGAAGCTCCCGGTAGCCTGCACGAACGCGTCGGCGGCTTCTTTAGGAGTAGTGAAAGTTTTCTGGTTTGACGGCAAAGTTTCGGATGGTTTCTGTTGAGATAACAAACTCAAACAACAGAGTAGCGCACAGGTGCAAGCAACGGCGGTAACAGAAAAACGCGCGAATCCGTTCCGCACTAATGAGTCGGTCTTTCTCGATGTCATTTGAATTCCCTTCTCCATGACTATCTACCTCCGTCGCCCACCGCCACCGCCACTTCGCCCACCGCCGCGGCTACTACCTCCCATACTGGAGCTGCCACGCGAACCGCTGGCTCGTGCTGCGCTCCCGCTTCCCGAAGAACCACCGAAGGCCCCCGAATTTCTCCCGCCTGAACCACCCGAGGTTTGTCGATTGCCGACCCGGTCGCTCCCACCGGCACGGTTACTGCCGCCCGCCTGTTGCCTACCTCCACCAGCGCCGCCGCGATCCGTCGTGCCAGCTTGCTGTCGGCCCCCCTGCTGACGACCTTGTTGTTGCCGTGCATTGGCCTGACGGTCAGAGACAGAGGCTCCTCGAGCTGTGCCGCCATACTTGTTTGCCGTGCCTCTGTTCGAGTAAGGAGCCCCGCCTCGGTGTTGCGGATTGTGCTGCCAGTTGTTGCCTCCTCCTCCGCGACCGGGCTGCTGAGAGGGACGATTACCGTTACCCACGTTTTGCCGATTCGAGTTGTTGATGAAATTGTTGTTATTGTTGATGTTGATGTTGTTATTCCCTCCGCCCCATCCGCAGTTATAGCCCCATCCTCCGCCCCAAGCTGCTCCCATGGCCAAGCCAACACCAAAAGAGATTGCCATTCCTGCGGCGTAATAGCCGGGAGGCGGATAGTAGATCGGTGGGTAGGGATAAGCTGGCGCACCGTACACCACCACTGGGTCATAGCTTGGAACGTAGACGACCTGCGGATTGGACTGCTCCACCACGATCACTTGTTGGTTTTCCACTACCCTTGTTTCGACCTTCATTTGCTCATTCGACTTCAGGTTCCCCTTTTCCTGCGCCTTCGCGCGCATGCGTTGCACGGCATCCATGACGTCACCTTGCTGCGCCAGGAATGCGTTGCCGAGTTCGTCTGTCCACTGGATGTCGTCCACCAAACGTTTGACAACATCCGGAAGCGCGGCCATGGATTGGATGCTTGGGTCCCAAGGTTGCTTCTGTACGGCATCAGCAAGTGCCTTGTCTTTTAAGGTCTTGTTTTTCTCCAACCATTGCTGCAGTTGAACGAGTTCCAAAGGGTACGTTGATGCGGCGAGCACTTGAGCGAGCAATGGGTCTGGGTACAGCGCAATCGGGGCCACCAGCGAGTCAAGTTGGTCCGGGGATAGGTTGGCAGCTTCTGGCTGCGTCGATCCGGCTGCCGGTGCCTGAGACTGACTCGCTTGCATTACAATTCCCGGCACCAGCAGCGCAGAACAGAGAATAGCCATACACTTCTGCGGCAGTTTCAGGAACATTTTTGACCCAAGAGTTTTTTTTATCATGATTGAACTTCCGCTCACCCTTCTAAGACTTCGCTCTGCCCGTCCGCACTGTGGTGAGGAGGAGTCCCAAACGCCTGGGCTCCTCCTCGTGTGAATGGTTGGGGTCCAAGATCCGGGCTGACCCGTTGAGCTCCAAGCAACGCTCAAACTCACAAGGGCTCGACGGGCCCCGTCAGCCTGACTACCCATTTAAATTGTTTCGATCGCCGCGGCAACTAGGGAAATCCCTAACTAGAGCACCCGTTTCGGGCCTGCACTCCAATTACGTAGAGGTTAAAGGCGAAACATAAGTTTTGTTCTCTAGAACAGAATTGATTGCCGGGATCAGGTGAGTTTTCATCCGGGATTTCCAGACGTAGCCCCGAGCGCCCACCTCCTGGCAAGCGTTGACAAATTCTTCGCCAGTATTAATCGTTAGGAATACAAACTTGGCAGTGGAACCGGACTTCTTCAGCATGTGGACTGCATCAATGCCGTTCATTAGCGGCATGGTGATGTCAACTACAACAACGTCCGGGCGGAGTCGCTGAACCTCTGACACAAGGAATGCCCCGTCGGTTGCTACGCCCACGATTTCATAGTGAGGTAGCAGTAGCGCGATTTCGGCTTCCAGGAATTCGTTGTGGTCATCGGCCAAAAATATGCGCGGGCGAATCAAGTTCGCCTCCGTCCGAAACGCACACGTGAACTCGCCGCGGTTTCGCAGCCAGCCATGGTGCAAAACTAGAACTCAGGAGGGATGCTAGGCGGCGTGAACGCGGTTCGCTACTGGGGAAATCCCTAGCACACTAGTCTGCTAGTGTGTGGAGCGTCTAGGATTTTTGATTTGCGGCTCAAACAACCGGGGGACGGCTCAGGATCTGCAAAGACCAGCCCGTGTTTCAAAGCATAGAGTATCAGTCCGGCATTACTTTTCAGGTGCAAAGCTTCCATGATGTGGTGTTTGTGGAATTCAACAGTCTTTTCACTTAAATTGAGCACACCTGCGATTTCCTTTATGGACCTCCCCTCCGCATACAGCTGGACGATCTCCCGATGGCGGGGGCTTAATTCTCTGGTGAACTGACGCGCGCGCGCTCTTGTGTCAACCCAATCATTCGCCCTCACTTGCTGGCTCAAATAGGCCTTGCCATGCAGCACGCTATCAATCGCCTTCAGTAATTCGCTCCCGGCCGCATGTTTGAGGACGAAACCGATCAACCCAAGTTCGAGCGCCGCGGCAGCTAGATTAGGATCCGCTTGCATCGTCAGGAAGATGAACTTAACGCTGGGAGTAACTTCCTTAATCCTGCGGGCGGCATCCAATCCATTCAGGACGGGCATCCCCACATCAACAACGATGACTTCAGGCCTAAACTTGAGAGCCGCCTCAATCAGCGCACGACCGTCGGCTACGACACCAACAACTGGATACGTCCGTTCCAAGAAGACTTTTAAAGCCTCGGCGAAGATTGCGTGGTCATCCGCGATTACGAAGTGCGGGCGGGTCCTGTCCGTTGACACAGATTCCATGGTCTTTAACTCGTTGCGGAACATCGCGGTCGGGCAGGCGTACTATAGCTTGCGCTCGGCTTGGTTGCCGGTCAGGCTTGACGCCTCAACTCACTGTACTCGAGAGTAGCCCTGGGCAAAACAATCCGCAATTGGCAAAACTAACAATAGGCAATAGAGGGCGAGCGTTCCCCACTCCCGGAGCGCCCTCGAAGTATACCTAGGTACGAAGCGGCAGTCGGCGATCCTTGGTCACACCGCTCCCGCGCTACGACCCTTAGGCGTTTTTTTTCCAAGCCCCGCGTCACCTGTGACCGGTACGCTCGCCTTCAGAGTGGTCCCTTTTCCAGATTCTGAACGAATTTCGAATTTTCCACCAAGCGACCTTGCGCGTTCTTCCATGCTTCGAATACCGAGCCCCTCGTTCTTGTGCAGCCCTTGCAAGTCGAATCCGTAGCCTTCGTCTCGCACGGTGACTTCCAGTCTCTCGCCGGTCATTTTAAGGTTCACCTCCGCGTCTTCCGCGCCGCTATACTTTTTTAGGTTTCGAAGCCCTTCTTGAACGATGCGAAAAACACAAAGGGCCGTGTCGGGATGTATCGACCGAGGAATTTCGGTCGACGTAAAGTCGACTCTGATGCCTTGATTGCCTGTGAATTCCTTGCATAGCGCGGCGACGGCAGGGACAAGTCCGAGGCTCTCGAGCGTGGATGAATGGAGCTGGTGCGATAGGGTGTGGAGATCAGTACTGAGTTCGCTCGTGGATCTCACAAGTTGATGCAATCGCTCATGCACATCGGCGAGTGATGCGGGCGTTGCTTCGTCCACGTTCTCCAGACCCAACGACAGGACGGCGAGTCTCTGGCTAAAGTCATCGTGAAGTTCCGAAGCAATTCGGCGCCGCTCCTGTTCCTCGGCATTGATCAGCTCACTGCTCAGACGTCTTTCCCGCTCTTTCACTAATTTCAACTGTCTTTGATTGTATTGTAGGTAGGCGCCAAACACGGATAGAGCCAACATGATCAGAAGCGTAATGGCCCAAAGCCACCTGGTGCGTTCCCACTGACTTGGTTCGCGAAAGAGTACAACACTTCCGTGAGGAAGCCGGCTTTCTGCAACGTGCCACCGCTGCAACTCCTTCCAGTCGAACATAAACGTACTGGGGACAGACTCGATGGGAGTGTCTTGCGCTTTTTTCCCGTCAAGTAGTTCCGAGACGATCCGGGCCGTGACCTTTCCCTGCTCTCGAAAATTCATCAGGTCCCCGCCGACGATGCCATGACCCAGATACGTATCCGACATGCCAAATACGGGCGCGTTGGCCGCTGAAGCGACCATGGGAAGTGCCTTAGTCGCATTTAGAAACTTGTTTCCAACGGAATCCTGGAAGAAAGAAACAAACAACACGATGGAGTTCTCGGGTAGATTCCCCACGTCTTGGAGCAATTTCCCCATTTCCATGTCAACGAGATAGGAGATTTGCGTTTGCGGCTGGAAAGAGCTGAGCAGGCCTTTTGTAACTGAAATGGCCCTTCGGTCATACGCCGAACTGCCTCCAACTACGAACACGTGGTGGGTGTTCGGAAAGAGGCGCAAGGCTGCTTCAAGTGTCCTGACGGGTTCGAGATTCTGCCAGGTTCCAGTGAATCGCGAGTCCAGATTCGAGGTTCCCGCCTGTTCTAACGAACTCCCGCAAATGACAATGGGAACGCCAGAGAACAACTTACCGGCATAGTTTGCCAAAAATCTTATAGTGTCTGGTCCTATCGCGACGACAACGTCGAACTTGTGACCACCATACTGCTTAACAAGCCATGCTTCTCGATCTGAAAAGGTCGGGTTGTCAGCCTCGTAGAGTAGGTCCAGGCTTTCTGTGAAGAATTCAACGTCATGACCCGGAGTGCTCGGTACCCCGCTGACGAGCTGCTGTGTCATTAGGTCAGTCAGCGCATGCGAGAATCCCACCTCGTTGAGAACCAGGACATCTTGCTTGGGAGGCACGTCTGTAGAGGCGCTGGATCCGCTCGCCAACGCCAGAGCGAAGATGGCCCACAACACCGAAATGAAGCGCAGGCATTTCCATGAAAAAAGTCTTCCTTGACGTATGTGCGGACAATTTTCGAGATCTGGCTTGCCGTAGCAGTCAATAGCCGTCGCCTGTCCTTCCAATCGCAAACCGAAACAGCCGTCACGTAACGCCATGGTTGGAGGGCCCCAGCCCCCTCTATTGCATCGAATCCCCTTGCAAATGAGCATCTCCAAATCCAATTACTAGAATGGGCCATTTTCCGGCCATCCGGGAAAAGGTCGGTTCGCGCTAATCGTCGGAAGTAGTAACAGGTGCTCTATGTGCGCAGGACAAAGTGGAGGATGTTAAAGCAGAGAGCCAATTCCGTCCCTTCGGCAGTGCCGATGTGCCTGAAAGGTGAATCCTGCGTAGAAATATTGAACTCTACCGTGGGTTTCTCGACATTTCCGGCGCTATCGAGAACGGGCAAGACTAACGGGTCTGTGCTAGGCGCCGAATAGTCGTTTGCAGCGTTATCGGTCAGAGAAAAAAGCTCAGGGAACTCTGAGGCAAGAATCGCACACAACAGCACGCTGAATAAGGCTACACCAATCGTTCTGACGATCATGGTTCGACTGGGCATTTTTCCGATAACCGATTGACGGCTTTATACTCCTACTCTCCGACACAAGCAATACCTTAAATACCTTAGTTAGTAACTCCCTACGTTCAAAGCCCATTCACAGACCGATTGTGCGCAATCGCACCCTTCCGGCAACTGAACCGGACGATTGCTTCTTCGACGAAGTCGTTGCATCGCCCACATCTTAGGGATTTCCCTAGTTGTGACCAGCGGCTCCCTAATCTAAAAACGACGCACGATTAACTCATGCAACCGAAGTCAGTGAGCACTCGTTGGCGTTCAGAACGCTGGTTGACGACCGCATATCGCGGGTCTTGCTGGACGCTTGTCTAACCAAGGAGCATGCCCATGGCCTTCAGCCCACTCCGAGTTACTCAACGAAGCCCTATTCCCTTGTTGCTGACTCTGTTTCTCGCAGTACTTGGACAAGCGCCTGCCCGCGCGCAAGAGCAGTCTGCGCAGGCACCCGATATGCAAGAAATGCAGAAGAAGCTGCAGCAGCTTGAAAAAGAGCTGCTGGAACTGAAGCAGCAGATGAATGCCGTCCCGGGGCTAGCGAAGCAAGCGGTGCCCGGGCCAAACGTTCCGGACCCAACCGATACCCGCCAAGGCGAAGAACACTCAGAGGAGCCGAAACAGTCAAGTTCGGTCAATTTTTACGGCTACGTGATGACTGACACTGGTTATAACTTCGGTTCCATCAACCCGAATTGGTTTGACGTGGAGCGCCCCACACAATTACCGGCCTTCCCTGGGGAGTTCGGTCCAGACGGCAACGCATTTTTCGGCGTTCGACAGACCCGTTTTGGCGTGAAGACCGCTACTGCGACGCCTCTCGGAGATCTCAAAACCATTTTCGAATTCGAATTGTTCGGCACAGGAGCGGACGCCGGGCAGACGACCTTCCGGTTGCGCCAGGCGTATGGCGAACTCGGTCAGTTCGGCGCCGGGCAGACCTGGAGCGCGTTCATGGACATCGATGTCTTTCCAAACTCACTCGAGTACTGGGGACCGAACGGCATGGTGTTCTTCAGGAACGTGCAATTACGCTGGATGCCGATTCAGGGCCCAAGCAACGTCGTGATTGCTCTCGAACGGCCCGGCGGAAGTGCGGATGGCGGGGTTTACGCCGATCGCATTGACCTGCAAAACATTTCTCCCCAATTCAAATGGCCCGACTTGACGGGCCATGCGCGCCTTGCCAGAAACTGGGGATACGTCCAGGTGGGCGGCATCGTTCGGAAAATCGCTTGGGTTGACTCAAATGGCGCTATTCCTAATCTCAGCGGAAGTGCCATCGGTTGGGGCATCAACTTAACCTCCAACGTCAATTTCACCAAGAAGGACATCGGGCGCTTCGAGTTCGTATACGGCAAAGGCATCGAAAATTACATGAATGACGCCCCGGTTGATATCGGCGTCCAAACCAATCCATCGAACCCCGCGACTCCCATCAAAGGCGTGGCGTTGCCCGTTACTAGCGTTGTTGCCTTTCTCGATCACACCTGGAGCGAACGGTTCAGCAGTTCCATCGGCTATTCCTTCTTGAACATCTCAAATTCGGACGCAATGCTGCCGTCCGCGTTCCATCAGGGCGACTATGCCTTGGCCAATCTTCTCTTCCATCCCTTAAAACAAGTCACGGTGGGCGGCGAGTTCCAGTTTGGCAGGCGCGTGAATTTCTCCGATGGCTTCAATGTTAACGATTACAAAGTTCAATTCTCCTTCCGCTACGACTGGAGTAAGGGCTTTGAGTTCTAACCGCTGTGCCGGATTAGACATGAAATTCGCATTGCTGAGTTCGTGGATGGACGCAGTCAACTGATTCTAGTTCTGGAGGTAGCAAATGTTCACAGTTAGTTCTCGGTTTGGGACGTTTTTCTTGGGTGCATTTTTGGTCGTTGCCGCGATTTACACCGTTCCGGTTCACGGCCAAACCAACAAAAGCCCGGTCTCCCCTAACCGCGAGCGAGTTGAAGCCGCCGTGCGAGAAGCGTATGACAAGTATCGCAGCGACACGAATGGCAAGAATGCCGATTACATTCCCTACCTCGCGCAAGTGGATTCGAAGCTGTTCGGCATAGCCGTGGTGACCACGGACAATCAGGTCTATGAGCTCGGCGACGTCAAGTACTCGTTCTCCATCCAATCAATTTCGAAAGTTTATACGTTGGCGTTGGCGATGGAAGAACTCGGCTTCGACAAAGTGTTTCAACGGATTGGTTCCGAGCCCACCGGTCGGGCGTTCAACTCCGTGCTTGCCGTGGTGGACATGCCGACCCACACCGGCAACCCGCTTGTGAATGCTGGGGCCATCGCCACCACGAGCTTGATCTCTGGAAAAAACGAAGACGAGAAGTGGAACAAGATTCTCGATTTCTACAGCAAGGTTGCCGGCGAGAAATTGGTGCTGATTGATGAGGTTTACAAATCGGAAGCCGCCACAAATGCCGGTAACAAGGCCCTGTCAATGCTCCTCGCCAAATACGAACGCATCTACGCCGACCCATTCGAATCCGTAGATATCTATACAAAACAGTGCTCCGTCGGTGTGAATGCGACCCAACTCGCGCGCATGGGTGCGCTGCTCGCCAATAATGGCAAGAATCCGGCGACAGGCGAGCAAGTCATCAAAGCGGAAGACGTGCCTTACATCCTCTCCACGATGATGATGGCCGGACTTTATGACAGCTCTGGTGCTTGGGCCTGGCATGTAGGGCTTCCCGCCAAGAGCGGCGTCGGCGGCGGGATCGTCGCCATCGTACCAGGCAAAGGCGCCATCGCCGTGTTCGCTCCGCGTCTCGATGACGCGGGAAACAGTGTGAAGGCACAAAAGGTTATCGAGTTTGTTGGCGACAAGCTTGACTACAACCTGTTTTCGCCACAATCCGTCGGCTTGAAGAAGTAGTCCCAGCCGGCTGAAGTCACAGACCTGATTAGCGGTCGGTGCGTGGCCCACGGGGATCTTCCGGAGGCGTGGTAGGTGCGGCCAAAACTGCTCCCGGTTCGCTCTACTCGACGCACTAGCGCTTTTCGATGAGGTTGGGATGCAACGACGATTCGGTCGAATGAGATCTGGGTTGTTCTTGGTGTTTGTCGTGTTGACCGGCAGTTCCTTTCCTGTCTTCGCGCAGACCCCAACAAATGAAGGGACCGCGGCGAATCCCCAGTCGCCGGTAACCGCCGATGTCCTGAAGAAAGTCGACCAACTAGTTCAGCAGAACGAACAACTTGAGAAGCAAAATCACGAGCTTGTGGCTGAAATTCAGTCGTTGCGCCAGCTTCTTGTGCAGCAGACGTCCGCATCGTCATCCTCCTCGAGCGGCGGATCGACAGCCCGTGCCAACTCCGCGGTTGCGTCAGTAAACTCAGCGAACAAACAAACGGCTCAACCGTCCGACCCAAACTCCACGCTGGCCCAAGGCAACAATGATGACAAGAGCCTCCTCCCAGAAGCGTCGCCAGGCAACAACGCGATATTTGGAGAATTTAACCCGGGCCGTGGCTTTACCGTTGGCAGGGGCGAATACGGCGAGCTTAATCTCAGTGGTTATATGGCTGTTCGCTATCTGAATCAGCTGCCAAGCGAGCAGTCGGGTACCGACCACCTTGGCCGTCCGGTCCCCATAGATCCACGACAGGATTTCCAGTTCCATCGAGTCATGTTGTTTTCGCAAGGATGGCTGTTCAGTCCGAAGTTTCAATACTCCACGTTCCTTTGGACCGTGCAGGACACCAATCAGGTGGCCGTTGGCGGAGCCTTGTACTACGACTTCGGTAAATTCATGAATCTCGGTGCAGGCTGGAACGCCTACCCAGGAACACTATCGCTTCAGGGTTCTCACCCGTATTGGCTCTCCTTCGATCGCGTCATGGCGGATGAGTTCTTCCGCCCTTATTTCTCGCAAGGTGTCTTCGCCAAAGGGAACATACTTCCGAAGCTTGAGTACAGGTGGATGGTCGGTAACAACAACAGCAACCTGGACGTACCGGCCGTCAGACTCGATCGCGACCTTTCCGCCGGCGGTGCAATAACTTGGTTGCCCACAACTGGCGAATTTGGCCCCCGCGGAGCTTTTGGTGACTATGAAGGTCACGAACAGCTCGCGACTCGCTTCAATCTGGCTTATACCTACAGTCCTGAGGATCGCCAAGCCCCCATCGGTACGCCGGCGTCTAACACAACGCTGCGTCTTGCCGACAGCCTCAACATTTTTGACTTGGGCGCCCTGGCCCCTGGTGTGACGATAGAGAAGGCGCATTATCAATTGCTTGCTCTAGGCGCAGGAATGAAGTACCACGGTTTATTCCTCCAGGGCGAGGGCTACGGCAGGCGATTGGACAATTTTGTTGCGGATGGAAAGTTGCCCGTAGGCGCAGTTCGGGATTTTGGCTTTTACGTTCAGTTGGGATACATGGTCGTGCCGAAAAGGATTGAACTCTATGGCGCGACTTCCTATGTTTTCAGTGACTATGGACACCCGAAAGAATTCATCGTGGGCGGCAACTACTACCCCTGGAACACACGCAACGCGCGCCTGAACATCCAGTTGATTAATGTGGACCACTCGCCGGTTAGTAGCACCTTCGGGTTCTATCTGGGGCAACTCACCGGGCAAGTGTTCACGATTGGCGTGACCGGCTTCTACTGAGCCGAGCGTCATCACTGCCGATGATGTTTGAGAAAGGACTCGTATGCGGAGCGAAGTCAGCAGTCGGCAGCGGAGAATCATTCGATTTCTGACTGGAACTGTCGTTCTCTTCCTACTCTCCTGCCAAACGGCTTTTCCTCAATCCAAGCCCAAAGAGTCCGAAATCAACGATGTTCATTTCCATCTGACCAATTACATTCAACAGGGAACAGACATTCGCGACTTTCTCGCCATTATGGGCACGAAAGTCGGACGCGTGGCCCTCTTCGGCATTCCACTCCAACAGCAATGGTCTTACCAGAATTCTGGCGACTTTGCCCCGACCTATTATTTACAAACAGACGCCCCTCTCTACTACTACTCCTTCACAGATGCGTACATCGCGATGGCTTTTCGTTCTCTGTCGCCCGAACAGCAGGCTCGCATTGATCCGATGATTACCGGATTCAACCCCGCTGACATGTACGCCGCCGATCATATCCGCCGTGTCTTGCAGACATTCCCCGGCGTTTTCACCGGCATCGGTGAATTCACAATTCACAAGGAGTTTGTTTCCTCTAAAATCTCCGGAGAAACCGCGAGTCTAACCAACCCAGCCCTCGATCGAATCCTTGATTTTGCCGCCGATGTTGGGCTTATCGTCCTGATTCACAATGACGTCGATGTGCCCTTCTCCAAGGAAGGCGCAGAACCAGTCTATCTCGCCCAAATGAAATCATTCCTTAAACGACATCCCAACGTCCCGATTATCTGGGCACACTGCGGGGTAGGTCGCGTCGTTCGTCCCGTCAAGCAACACACCGCGATGCTGGAATCCATTCTCAGCGATCCGGAAATGCGCAACGTTTACTTCGATATTTCTTGGGATGAGGTTGCGAAATACATCGTCGCGAGTCCCGAGTCCCTTCGAATCACTGCCGATCTCATCAACCGCCATCCGGACCGCTTTCTCTTTGGAACAGACGAAGTCGCTCCGCCAAATCAGGAAAAGTATCTTCGGGTCTACTACCAATATGAACCGCTGTGGAATGCACTCTCTCCTCAGGCAAGCGAAGCTGTTCGGAAAGGTAATTACGAACGGCTCTTTGATCAGGCACGGAGAAGAGTTCGGGCGTGGGAAGCTGCGAACACACAAGAACGCAGTTCAACTCCGGTCGCTGGTGCGCCGGCTTCGGAATTGCCTTGAAGACTGGCAACTGTGAGAAAGAGAAACGTAAATGACTTCCATTTCCAGCTACAAGGCGCTTCTACTAGACTTGATACTGGGCTTCTTGCTCTTTCCTGTGATTGTTGTGGCCCAAGAAACCCATCCAGCACACTGGGCCTACTCTGGGCAGGATGGTCCGAAACGCTGGGCTAAGCTCGATGCTGCGTACTCCGCGTGTGCCCTCGGACATTCCGAATCTCCTATCAATATCGCGCGAGCCGAGCCCGCTGATCTTCCCGCGCTGAAATTGGAGTACCAACCCACACCGTTAAACATTATCGACAACGGCCACACCGTTCAAGTAAACGTTGCTCCCGGCAGTGTGCTCATGGTCGGCGATAAAACCTACACCTTGAAACAATTCCACTTTCATCATCCCAGCGAAGAGCATGTGAACGGGAAGGTCTTTCCGCTGGAGGCACATCTTGTGCATCAGGATTCCGAAGGCCATCTAGCGGTTGTGTCTGTCCTATTCCAGGACGGGCCGGCTAACCCGCTGATTGAGACGCTGTGGAAAAATATCCCGGCTGAGAAGGAGAAAGTCGAGAATGTTCCCTCCGTCTCCATCCAGGTGCTTGACTTGTTGCCTGCCGACCGCGGCTACTTCATCTTTGCCGGATCGTTGACTACGCCGCCGTGCACCGAAGGCGTAACGTGGTTCGAATTCAAGAGCTATGCGACCATCTCTGCCGAACAGGTCGCGGTGTTTGCCAAGATCTACCCGGCAAACGCCCGACCCATTCAACCAACAAACGGTCGGAACATTCTTCAGTCAAAATAAGGCGTGAGTAGCTCGGGCGCTTCCGGCCGAAGGTGGTGTCAAATCCTGATGAATGTTGCTAGCTCGACTAGTCGATGCAACTCCATTTGGTATCTTGATTCGACAATGCTTCCGCGGGAGAAGCACCTGTTTCGCTTCACTTGGACAAGACCTGCCAGGGCAGCGTTCCCGCTGGTCTAACCCTAGCAAGCGATTTTGGCTTTTGTTTTCAATGCCAGACGGCATCTACCTTGGTGTTGCGTCGATTCCTGCAAACAGAGGCGGTTTCGCTGTGCTGCGTTTTGATGCGCTTGGGTGCAAGTAAGAGAAAACGGCTTTGAAGGCCACGAGGACCACCGGGCCCCCGGCGCCTCCGTGACCGGATTATAGTGTGGCGGCGATGCGGCTACAGCTTTCATGCGGCTTCAACTTCTCGGCGCGCTGGAAGCGAATTTCTTCCGCGCCAAATCCAACAATTTTGCGTCGGTGCAAACTTCGTAGTACGCCCGAAGCCCCTGCGCTCCTACTTTCGCGCCAGGCAGCAGTTGATGCACGAATCCCTTCCGCACCACCACCGGCTCCAACGATTCTCCAAGTGGTACTTCCCCGAAATAAAGTTGCACCCGCTCTTTGCCCCAAGGCATCGGAAAGGTTCCGCCCATCGGCGACATGGAAATTTCCGCGCTCAATTTCTGAAACCCCTCTTCATTCAGCTCGATGCCATTCAAGTTGTAACGCACCAGCAATTCCTCGCCCTCGTCTTCCGCCGCATCTTCCATCAATGGTTGCAGCACAAACACGTTGAACGGCGAAGGATTATCCTTGAACAAGCGCTTGGTAATTTTCGTACAGCTCGATAGCCGATCAGACAAATTCAACGCCCGCGAAATCATGATCTTGGAATCGCCGTCCATCCACAACGACGGCGCCGAATCCTGAAACGCCACGCCCACACCAATTTCCAGCGGCGGCAACTCGGTGGTCTTCGTCCGCGCGTTGTACGCCGACGTGACCGCCAGTATTTCCCGCGCCAGAATGCAGGCCCGCGCCACCGCCCGCGTGCTGGCTCGCGTTGACTCCGTCTCGTAAATCGCCAGAATAATCGCGTCGCCTTCGATAAACACCGTCGCCGCGCCAAATCGTTCCAGCATGCGTTTCACCGGCTCGTGCAGATTCATGCTGAAATGGGACGCAGGGTTCATGCCCTTCGCCAGCAAATCCTTGGTAATGCCCGTCGAGCCGCGCACGTCCGCCTTGATCACCGTGTGATTGATAACCGGATCGTCTGTCGGCCGCCCCTCGTCCGCATGCAGAAATTCGTACAAACTTTTATTTACGCGCGAAAGCTCCCGCGCTCGCTCCGAACGCACCAGGCTGATGCGCTCCATCCACGCCGCCACGTGCTGGTAGTTGCGCCGGTCGCGCCGCAAACGCATGAAATCCTCTGCGAATTGCAGCGTGATCGAAAGCTGCTCCTCGTGCGAGCGCCGCCGGATCGCCCGCGAAGCATCTTCCAACCGTTTCATCGAAATCTTGCGCGCTGGGAATTGTTCCAAAATCGTTTCCACACGCTTAGCTTCATCGCGGTTCACCAGCGCCTTTTTCAATGCCTGCAAGTGGATCGGCGGACAATAATCCGCATAAATTCGCCGCAATTCGTACCCCGCCAGCATGTGAAACAGCAGGTCGCGCTCCTCCAGCCGGTGCATCCATTCTTCCAGCAGTTGCGCGCGCGTTTCCGGCGCGGCCTCGCCTTCTCCCGCCGGCGCCGACGCATCAAAAAGCCTCCGCGCGTTCTGCGGCTCGTTCAAATAATCGCCCAGCCGGCTGCGATATTCTTCAATCAGGAAGTCCATGCGCTGCTTGGCTGCGTCAATCTGCGGCCCCAGCTCTTCCAGATTCTTTTCACTCGCCGTAAATTTCTTGCGCAGCGCCTCCAGTTCCGCGCGCGATTCGGCGCTCGCTCCGCCTTTGCGTTTGAAAATGGATGGAAACAGCCCGTCGCCTTCTCCCGCGCGCCCCGTGGCCTCTTCCAGTTCCTCCTCCAGCCGCGCCATCTCCGAGCGCATTTGCCTGGCCTGTTCCAGCAATCGCTCGTGCGCCTTGCGCGCCTTGCTCAATTCGTCCGCATCATCGCCCGTCAAAATCAAATCGCGCACGAAATCCAGCAGGATGCCGTCAAATATTTCGAAGCGATCAGGGTCGTTCACGAAATTCGCGAGCAGGACGTAATGCTCCAGAAACAAATGATCGTCGTTACCGTTCTCCACAAATAGAAAACGGTTCTGCAGCAATTCATACGTCTCGTGAAAATCCTCGCCGAAAAGCGCCCGCCGCGATTTCGAAAGCGTGCCCTCTTCTACTTCGCGCCAGATGCGGCACAGCGTGTCGCCGACCTCGCGGTAGGTATTTTTCTTGTCCGCCTGAATTTCCGCGATTTTCGCGCGCATCACGTGCGCCTGCTCGCTGTGTTCGAACAATTCGCCGCGCGAACGGATCCAGTCCTTGCATTCCACCAGGATGCTGGAAAATTGGCTGACGAGTTCGGAGGTCAGATGTTTCACCAGCGCCACCTGGTGCAGTATGTCCGTCTCGATGGATTGCTGAAATTTCGCGCGCGTCAGCGACGCTTGCAGCACTTCGGTGAGCAGCTTGCGAAAGGCGCCGTGCTCCGGCGCGCCGGATTGCTTGCGGTCTTTCCCGTAGAACAGGCTGATGTTGATTTTCTGCCGGACCAGGTCCAGCAAATATTTTCGGCTAAAATCCACGAACCGCGGGCTTAGAAAAACGTCGTAATGAATATTGTCAACGCCCAGCGTAAGATTGCTAAGCCGAATTTCGGCGGAGTAAGGCTCCAGCTTCATCCGGGCAGGATGGGCGGGCGAAGGCGCAATGCGGGTATCTGGCATCCGGGCGCAGCGAAACGGCTCAATTTCACTGTAACGAGGCGGGATGCTCAGCGCAATGGCACGGTTCCTAACCGTTAATGATTTCTCGGATAGCGCGCAGCTTCCGCGCGCCAATCAGGGCTTGAATTCTGATCCGGAATAGACCGCGGCTGACGATTGGCGTTTGTGGCACAGCCACTCTTAGCGGTTGCGCGCCGTCGGCTTCGCCGATCTTTGCCCGCTCCGGGTCTCTACGGTGAACACCTCGATCTTTCTCAGACTGGACTCCGCCTTTCCTGGCTGTCCCTTGTGTTAGATCTTTTGACTTCCACCGACCCGAAATCAATATTTTCGCGTAAAATACGGGACCATGCCCAAATTACTCGAAGGCAAAACAGCAATCGTCCTCGGCGTTTGGAATAAATGGAGCATCGCCTACGCCATCGCCCAGGCGTTCGCCCGCGAAGGCGCCACGCTCCTGCTCACCTATCAAAACGACCGCGCCAAACCCGTCGTAGAAGAACTCGGCAACGAACTCGGCGCCAAAGGTTTTTACCCCTGCGACGTCCAGCAACAATCGGACATTGATAACCTCGCGGAATCTCTAAAGCGTGAGGGCCGCACGCTGGACGTGATGGTCCACTGCCTCGCCTTCGCCAATCATGAAGATCTCAATCAGCCATTCCTGAAAACCTCGCGCGACGGCTTCAAACTAGCCCTCGACGTCAGCGCCTATTCGCTGGTCGCCGTTTCCAGCGCGCTTTCTCCGCTGATGGCCAATGGCGGCGCCATCATGACGCTCACCTATCTCGGCTCGACGCGCGTCGTGAAAAATTACAACGTCATGGGCATCGCCAAAGCCGCGCTCGAAGCCGAAGTCCGCTACCTCGCCGCGGAACTGGGCGCGCAAAAAATCCGCGTCAACGCCATCTCTGCTGGCCCCATAAAAACAATTTCCGCGCGCGGCATCAAGGACTTTTCCAAGGTTCTCGATTTCGTGCAGGAGCACGCCCCGCTGCGCCGTAACACAGACATCGCAGAAGTAGCCGACACGGCCGTTTTCCTGGGCAGCGATTTGGGCCGCGGCGTTACGGGAAACATTCTGTACGTGGATGCCGGATTCCAGATTATGGGCTTGGAACCTCCGGCGCCGCCAAAATGAAGACGCGCCAACTTCGTTCGAGCGCTTGCGTCCGTGGGCTCGCCCGCAATCGTGTCGCCTCACGCTCCGCGGCGCTGGTGCTGTTTTCCACGATTGTGCTGCTCGCAACTCTCGCGGCCGCGAACTCGGGTCCCACCGGTCCATCTCAAGAAAAAGCAAAGAAGCCCCCGGCGCTCCGCTGGGATCCTCCACAAGTTGACGCTCCTATTCCCTCCCTCTCCGCGACGCCTCCCTGCCCGCTTTCCGATGTCTTGAAGCTCGCCGCGCACCGCACCGCCGAACTCATTGACCATCTGCAGAATTTTGACGCGCACGAGCAGGTTCGTTACGAAGAAACCGACGCCTTGGGCATTCCGCAAATGGCCATCGCTGAAAAGTTCGATTACCTCGTAGATTTCGGCGCGCAATCCGGCCCGCTCAGCGTCCATGAAACCCGCACTCCGCTCGCCGGCAGCGACGATTCGCACCTCAGCGCCATCGTGGATAAAGGGCTCCCCGTTCTTGCGCTGATTTTTTATCCCGAGCTGCAACGCGATTATGAAATGCATTGTGAAGGTGTGGCCGAGTGGAATAACCAGCCCGGGTGGGTTGTTTCTTTTCGCCAGGTGGACGGCATGTGGCCACGCACCCTTTCCATGACCAGCGCTTCGAAGAGCTACCCGGTCAGTCTAAAGGGCCGAGCCTGGATTGCAGTCGACTCCGGCGAGGTGATGCACCTCGAAACAAATTTGGTGAAAGGGATTCCCATCATCGAATTGCGCGCCAACGCAGTTTCAATTGACTACGCGCCGGTGGCGTTTCCCTCGCGCAATCTGGAATTGTGGCTCCCTAAGTCCGCCATCGCGTATACCGATTACGGCAAGCGCCGCACCATCATCGAACACAGCTTCTCCGACTTCCAGCTTTTCTCCGTGCAAACGCAACAGGTCATCGAAAAACCGAAAGAACCTAAGAACCAGAAAGAAAAACCTGAGAATTAATTTCTGCTCGGATATTTTTCTGCGTCGTCAATCACGATTCTGCGTACATCCTCGGACACATGCTGCAGCCCAATTCGCAGCACGGGCCAATCTGTGCGCAATTTCAATCGGTCCGGCCATTCCACAATCACGATCGCGTTCTCGCTAAAAATGTCCTCCAGGCCCAAAGTCTCCAGATCGTGACAGTCACCGATCCGATACAAGTCCACGTGATATACGCGTTTCAGCCCTTCGTACTTATGTACCAAGGTAAATGTAGGGCTGGTGACGTCGTCTTCCCGGGCCGCACCCGCTCCCGCCGCGATCCCTTTCGTCAGCGTGGTCTTCCCTGCTCCTAAATCGCCAGTCAGCAGCACCAGCACGGGTGATTGCAGCGCCGCGCCAATTTCCCGACCGCGCGCGATGGTTTCTTCTGCGGAATGCGTCTCGATTTCGCGCCTACCCACGGCCGCACTCGAAATAGAATTGCTGATATGCCCCAGGAATCTCCCGAATCAAATCCGAAGCCAGCAACGGAGCTTCGCCGGTCGCCGCATAGGCGATGTCGCCCGCGAGCCCGTGCAAATAAACGCCGAACGCCAGCACACGCGCCCAATCTGCCGTGCCGAATTGCGCGGTGGCGCCCGCTAACATTCCAGTGAGCACGTCGCCTGTGCCGCCCGTACCCATCCCCGGATTTCCCGTAGAATTCACGAACACCTGCCCATCCGGCGCCGCAACGATCGTTTGATGTCCCTTCAGAATCACAATCGCATTCCAATCCACCGCGGACTTCCGTGCCACTTCCAGCCGCTGCGCCTGCACGTCCGGAATTCCGCAGCTCAGCAAGCGCGCCATCTCTCCCGGATGCGGCGTCAACGCCAGCCCGCCGTCTCGGTTATTTAATTCTTGCGCGCGGCCCGCAAAGGCGTTCAAGCCGTCGGCATCGAGAATAATTGGAACGTCGCGCTTGGCCACCACGCTGCGCACGAACTCCTGCGTTTCAACATTTGTAGTGAGGCCGGGACCGATCGCGAGCGCCCGCTTCCCTTTCAGCAATCGGTCGAAGCGCTCGTACTCAAAACTGCGCAGCGAAATACTTCCCGCGTCCGTGGCCGGAAGCGGCTCGGTCATTATTTCCGGCGTGTGTGCTGCCACAATCGGCAACACCGGCTCCGGAGTCGCCACCGTCACCAGTCCCGCGCCCATCCGTAATGCCGCCCACGAAGCCAGCACCGCCGCCCCGCTCTTCCCCACCGATCCCGCCACCACCAGCGCGTGACCATAATTGCCCTTGTTGCCATCCGCGCGGCGCGGACGCGCGAAGGCGCTTACCTCGCGCCAATCAATCCAGCGAACGTTACTTTTCCCCACTTCGTCAATTAATTCCGCCGGCGAACCGATCTCTCGTACAATTAAGTCGCCCACCGCGTCGCCCGCCGCTCCTAAAATCATTCCCATCTTCGGCGCGGTAAATGTAACGGTGTAAGTTGCGTTGATGCACGCGCCCATCGCTTCGCCGGTGTCAGCAATCAGGCCAGACGGAATGTCCACCGCGACCACCGCGGAGCGCACCGTCCCGCGACGCTTGTTAACAGCTCCGATTGCTTCCGCCAAAAGCTTTTCGACCGCGCCACGAGTGCCAGTGCCAAGCAGCGCATCTATGATAATGCTCGAAGAATCCAGCGTCGGCTTGAGGCTCTGCAGCTCGCCGGAATCGTGCACCGTTTGCAACGCGCCGGAAACTTCCTGCCAGCGCTTGCAGTTCGTACCCGCATCGCCCTGCATTTCGCCGGGCGCGGCGAACAAATAGACTTCCGGTTTCGCGCCAAGCTCCAGCAAATGCCGCGCCACCACAAATCCGTCGCCGCTATTATTTCCTTTGCCGCACAAAACCACGATGCGGCGCTGCGCGAATTTCGGCCAGCGCTGGGCGATGAATTCCGCGACGCTCGCGCCCGCATTTTCCATCAGCGTCAGGCCGGGAATCCCGAATCGCGCGGTCGTCAGCCGGTCCACTTCGCGCATTTCAGCGGCGCTGAGAATTTTCATGCTTGCCGCTCCGCAATTCGGCGGTTACTAGCTGCAAAGAAACCGCGACGCGTGCAATTAGCGAGACTGCGATGCCAAATCATCGTAGAAGTAATCCTTAACTTTCCCGAGCGCGTCACAAATTACCGTAGCACGATTGTCCGCGTGTAGCGGAACAAAAAGCCGCTCTCACGGGCGCGTGTCCAGCGGATGCTTGCTCTTTTCGTAGAACTCGGTTTGCAGCTTGAGACTTTGGTCGTCGGCCTTCACCGCGCGAATCGCTTCCGTAATCGCCGCGATCCACGCGTTCATTTCAAATGTGCCGAGCTCTTTCGTCGCCAGCGCCCCGTCGCCGGAATAGTGATTCGGAAATCGCGCGTACCACCAGATTCCGGTGTACACGTCGTCCGGCAAATTCAGGCGCTTCTGGTCCGCTCCCGACTCGCTGGCGGCTCGGTCCTGATGCACCAGGTCCGGCCGCGATATCATCATCGTAGAAGTTTCTGTCTCTCCCGCGTGCATGTTTACGTGGTCTTCTACTACGGGACCGCCCTTGGGTTCTTCGCGTCCCCACTGCACGTACACGACGTAATCGTGCGGCCTATCCAACTGACTTTGCGCGAAATACGGCAGCAGGTTTTCGTTTCCGCCGTGCCCATTCACGATGATGACTTTCTTGCAGCCATTGCGCGCCATTTCGTCCGTAGTCTCCTGCAGCAATTGCAGTTGCAGTGCGGCACTGTAGGCGATCGTTCCGGCTTCGTGCTTGGCTTCGAAAATCTGTCCGAAATAATATTCTGGGAAGACTACGGCATAGTTTTGTTCCGCCGCGTGCAACGCGGCGTAGCGCACGTCCAGCAGGTCGGTGCCGAGCGGCAGGTGCGGGCCGTGTTTTTCCAGAATGCCGAAGGGCAGCAGACACGTTCCCTGGGCCTGCGCGATTGCGTCGCGAAAGTCTGCAGAGGTCAGCTCTTCCCACCTCACCGAATGCTTCGTCTGGGCGGCGGCCGGATGCCCCGCCAGCAGCAAGAGTGCAAAGAAACCTGCAATTGTGCTCCTCATTAGAGATCCTCCGTCGCGTGTTGTATCATATTGCGACTGCGTCGTCTCGGCGTGCCCAACACTACTTTCAGTCCTGTTTCGGTGGCAAATTCCTGAAATGTCCCGATTTGTCCCGTGATGCCCTTTGCCAGGAGGCATGGTTCGCGCAAATATGCCGTCGGCCGATTGGCACGGGTTCGATCGGCAGGCTAATGCCTGCTGGCCGGCCTGGGCTAGTGGGCCACACAGTGCCGTGCAAGCCACTGTATAGAACGCCCAGCGCATGACCGGGGACAAGCGCTGGGCGTTTACTTTTTTGGCCGTCTCTCCGCATAGCGAAAACCCGCTGGCGTCTCCATTCCGCTCCGTTACTCACTGTTTTTTCGGGGGTAGGAATTTCTTGTCAATTTTCGCGACAACTACATAGTTTGGATCCACCATTTCGGCTACGTGGATTGTGGCTACTTTGGAAAGGAGCTCGTATGCGTCCATTTCTGAGAGGCCATAGTCGTTGTGGATCCAGTGGACGAGTTCGGTGAAGGCGATGCGCAGAGAATCGTCGAGGGGACGGTAGATGCCAGCGGCCATTAATTCATTTTTATTTTCCCAGCGAGGCCAGACGGTTGCGTTCCGTTTGATTAATTGGAAGCGAAGGCGGGCGTGCATGGGGACTTCGATGGCAGTGCCACCGATTTCGCCGTCGCCCATCGCGGCGTGCCCATCGCCTACGTAGAGTAGCGCGCCGGGAACATTTACTGGGAGATAGAGAATGTTGCCAACGCTGGATTCGGAGGCGTCCATATTGCCGCCGAATTCGGCGGGGACCAGGGAGCTGCGGGTTTCGTCGAACGCGGGGGCTACGCCTACGCAGCCCAGAAAGGGATGCATAGGAATTTGCACTGAGAAATTCGAATCGTGGGCTTGATACGTGGCAGAGCCTGTTTCCTGATGGATGGCGTACGACCAACTGTGGCGCGGGAGATCGGGATTCAGCATCGGTGTGTAGTGCGTGGAATTTATTGCGCCGAATCCGGGGGCGATTTCGCCTTCGCCTTGGGTACCGTTCACGCGCAGCTCCAGGAATTCGATGGCTAACGTGTCGCCGGGCTCGGCGCCTTCGATGTAGAACGGGCCGGTGAGTAGATTGGAATTGCGGGCTAGATCTAATTTTTCGGCGGGAATTCCGGCGCAGTCCTTGGTGCAATTCAGAGTGTCTGTTTCGAGGATTTCGCCAGGGGTAAGGCGCGCGACGGGAGCGGCGGGGCCGAAATCAAATTTTACTGTGGCGTAGGTGGGTGAGTACTTCACTACGCGGGCGGAGTTTTCTTGCGCGTGGATTGCAGCGGCGCAGGAAAATGTGATGAATAAAATTGCGGAAACTTTTTTCGCCCGCGCTCGCGGGCGCGTGGTTGCTGGTGATTTCGTGAATTCGCGGGATGCGAAGTTTTCGGGGTGATTTTTGTTGGTCATGCGATCTCTCCCTGGGCGGTTTGGCGCGACGGGGAGCATAACGCATTTTTTGGGTTTTTGGCTGGGGCGGGTGACGGAGGAAGGTTCGTCAGTAGTTATACGGATGGGTGGGGATCTTGGTTTTGTGGGGCGGCGGATGGGGTTGGGGAAATTGGCGTTTTGATTGCGGTTAGAAATGGGGGCTGTGGTTTGTTTTCAGATGGTTACGGTGATTTCTAAAATTTTTGGCGTCGATTAAAAGCGTGATCCGTAGGTTTACTGAGTGGCGGGCGGAGGCGGGCGGGGTGTCGCGGATTTGGCGCGTCGCTTGGGATTTTGGGGCGTCGAGGCAAAAAGGGGTCGAAGAAATTCTTATGGGCGGCGCTGGTGCGGGGGAGGCGGCGTAGCGCGAATTTTGAAAAGCGATCATTTTTTCGAGTCCTGCGTCAGGCTAACACGAGTGAGTGGAAAGCGCAGCTGTACTTGCGGACAGAAGTGGAACAGAACTAGTACGAACTGTACTAGATGTTGCTGTGTAATCGGACACGGGCAGTGCGCGCGTCAATCCGGCCGTGCTATAAACAGCTGGAAGCGGGATTCGCTCATGAACACTCCGGGCATCCGAGAACACCTGCGCTGGCGTGGCGCGCCGATTGTATTTCTGCTGGGGCTGCGCGAGTTGCTCAGGCCGCTATTTTACTGGCACGTCTGGCATATTTACGAAACTGATATTTCGCGCGGGGTGCCGCAGGCCTATTGCCGGACTGCTTTTGATGTTGCGATCCACACTTCGCGAGACGACCTTTCTTCGATCAATCCCGACATACTGGCGATGGGTGAGCTTTCTGCCGACGAAGTAAACATCCGTTTTCAGCGCGGTGATGCTGTTGCGCTGGCTTCCGCCTCGGGACAACCGGTAGGTTATATGTGGATGGGGTTTTCAAGCGGTATCGAACTAGAGTTCGACACCTTCTGGATAATTCGAGCGGACGAGGCAGTCCGCTATGGCGCTTTTGTGATCCCGTTCTTGCGGGGCGCGGTGTTTACAGTCTGCTCAATTCCACTCTGAACGCCTACGCTCTGGAGCGGGGCGTCACCCGCACGCTCGGCTCTGTCAGCGTTCTCAACCCGCAGTCTTTGAGTCTCCCGAGGCACTATAATCGAGCCATCGCAATGACTGTTTTCCTGGCACGACTCCGTGTGTTCTCGTTTACTGTGCGAAAATCTTTCCGAGCTCCGCTTTCCGGTCGTTTCTCCTGGTCCAACCCTTCCCGTCAGCGAGATCGCCGCGCAGCAGAGGTCTAACTCCGCACCCTTCAAAAACCGAAGGGATGCGGCACCCGGAGATTCAACTGCGTTTGTTTGGGTGGTATGGCAGGGTCTGCCACACGTTTGACCCGCCAGGCTCGGAGGCTAATAATTGTACTTCGTGTCATGCTTCTGAGCGGGATTTCGGGCTTCAGTATGAATCAACGTCCGCGATCTCGAAGCTTGGAGAGCGTTCCTGGTGAGTCCAGCCTCGCCAGTGCGTAACGTAAGGTATCAAGC
>CAVQBU010000005.1:0-128864 GCA_963710845.1 uncultured Acidobacteriota bacterium
TTGATCTACCACCGCGTTTCCCCGGGCTGGATGGAAGTGAAGCGTTACAACCTCAAAGACTTCCTGAACGGCAAGAACGTCAATGAAGATGCCGAGGTCAAGCCCGGCGACATGATCTTCATTCCCGAAAAGACGATTACCAACTTTAGGAAATACGTTCCCTACACCATCGGCTTATACGCAACTCCGGCCCCAGCCTGGTTCTAGAGAATCCTGCGGCTAACTGCAAGAGTGATGGGATCAACCAATTTCTGAAATTGTTAGGCGAGGGAGAGAGCCAATATGAATGAGCAAAATAATCTAAACGCATCTGGCCATACCACTCGGGAGGCCACGCTGCGAGATATCGTAACGCCTCTGTTCCGCCGCCGTCGGTTATTGATTCTTTCGTTCTGTGGAGTGTTCATGGGCGCGATCATCGCGGCTATTTTCCTGTCGAGCCGATACGAGGCCCAGATGGAGATCCTCGTCAATCGCGATCGCATGGACCCCGTCGTGACGACGGAACAGTTTTCGCAAACCTCGCCCGCCGCGCCCCCCCTGACAGAGGAAGAAATCAATTCCGAAGTCGAATTGCTCCAGAGCCAGGACTTGCTCAAACAGGTTGTGCTTGCCAACAAACTGCAGGACGTGGAGAAGGAGTCCCTTTGGGCGAAACTGACGCCCAAGCAGGACGAGGCAACCTACGTCTCCGAAGCCGCGAAACGTCTGGCGAAAAAGTTGAAAGTCGAGACGGTGAAGAAAACCAACATGATTCAAGTCAGCTACCAATCGTCCAATCCACAAACCGCTTACGGAGTACTGAACGCACTGGCGAGTGGGTATCTTGAGAAGCACGTCACAGTTCACCGGCCCGTGGGCTCGTACGATTTCTTCGCGAAGGAAACGGACAAGTACCAGAAGGCACTGCAAGACTCGGAGGTTCGGCTGGCAAATTTCGGGCGAGACGAAGGAATGGCAGCGCCCGAAGTCGTCCGAACGGATATGGCTCAACAGGTTGCAATCTCCGTTGGAAGCCTTCATCAAGCTCAGCAAATCATATCTGCTGACGAACAAAAGATTCACGACGAAGAAGCCCAACTCAAAGCGACGCCCGCAAGATCGGCCACCGTTCAGGTATCCAATGCAGCAGACGTTCTGCTGCAGCAACTCCAGGCCAATCTGCTGGCGGCGCAATTGAAGCGCACACAACTCGCGATGAAATACGACTCGAGTTATCCCCTCGTACAGGAAGCCGATCAGGAAATTGCCCAGACGCAATCCGCGATCGCCGAGGCGCAGAAAACTCAATATCTGAACCAGAGCACGGACCGAGATCCCACCTACGAGTTTCTGCGGGAGGATCTTGCCAAGACCAAGGCGGATCTTGCGTCTCAAAAGGCGACCGCGGTGGCCGTGGGTCGCAGCATCGACTCCATGGAGACTCAACTCGTCGATTTGGATCAGAAGGCTGTGAAGCAGTCAGACCTGATTCGCGAAACGAAGGCGAACGAAGCGAATTATTTGCTTTATCTCTCCAAGCGTGAACAAGAGCGGACTTCGGACGCGCTCGACCAGAAACGGATCGCCAATGTGGCGATTGCGGTTCCACCGAGCGTGCCAATGCTGCCTGCCTACAGCGCCGCGCTCGTCCTGTTAATTGGTCTGTTGCTTGGGTTGTTCGTAAGCGTAGGCGCGGCGTTTGTATCGGAATATCTCGATCCGTCGTTCCGTACGCCCGCGGAAGTGAACGATATTCTGAAGATCACGGTGCTGGCTTCGATGCCGAAGAAGGTCGCTTAGCGCCGATGCTTTTAGACTATTACAAACTCGCGGAGCAGCCATTCGGCGTGACGCCGGACTCCCGGTTCCTGTATCTCGGACCGAAGCACCGGGAAGCGCTCGCTTCGCTCGTATACGGCACAGAAAGCAATCGTGGATTCCTGGCGCTGATTGCCAAGCCGGGAATGGGCAAGACTTCCTTGCTCTACCATTACCTTTCCTACGTGCGCGACAAAGCTCGCACCGCTTTTGTGTTTCGAACCGATTGCGATTCGCGCGAGTTCATTCGTCATCTTCTAATCGATCTGGGAATCGATGTGGCTGCGATGGATCTGCCGGCCATGCATGATTCCTTGAACCGCCTGCTCACCGACGAGATGCGCGCGGGTCGGCGCTTCGTCCTGGTGATTGACGAAGCGCAAAATCTGGACGAAAACGTTCTCGAGTCCATCCGCCTGCTCTCCAATTTCGAAACTCCCTGGACAAAATTGATGCAGATCGTGCTGGCCGGTCAGCCTCAGCTCGCCGATCGCTTGGCCAGTCCGTCGATGGCGCAACTCCGTCAGCGCGTTTCCATGGTCATTCGCATCGAGCCGCTCACGCCCGACGAAGTGAACGCCTACATTGATCATCGCCTGTGGATTGCGGGCTGCGAAAAACCCGCGTTCTTGACGGTTGGCGCTCGCAAGCTCATCGCCGATCACAGCGAAGGGATTCCGCGCAATATTAACAATCTATGTTTCAACGCCATGTCGCTGGCCTGCGCCCTCCAGCGCAAAACCATCGATCGCGACATCGTCCGCGACGTGATTGCGGACCTGGATCTCGAGCCGTTGCGCGAGAAAAATATCGCCGCCTCGAATCCAAAAATGAAATCGGTGCGCGTTCCGCCCATCCTCGTTGCCGCCGCGCAGAAACAGTCATCCTCCGGCGGTTGGATTCCCAAGCTCGCGATCACCAGCGCTCTGTTGCTGGCGGCGAGCGGCCTGGTCGTCAATCTAAAACACGGCGTTGCGCGCTCTTTCACGATGCCGCACGCTGCTGCCACTGTGTCGGCTGCACCGCCTCCCGGTTCCGGCTGATGCTCTGCCTTCTGCTCCGGGTCCCGCTCCGAATTCCGCTCCAGCTGCGGTTGTCGTCTCGGAGGTTTCACTGATGCCCGCGCAAGAAGCTAGCGCCACCGTAGGACAAGCAACCGAAGACGTTCGCGTGAAGCCCGGACGAAACTCTCTATCAGATCAGCCTGAACAAATTTGGCAAGTACGACGGCAAGGTCCTCGAGGAATTACGCGGACTGAACCCTTCGCTCGATGATCCCAACCTGATTCGCACCGGCCAGAAGATTCGTATTCCATCAACGGCAGCACTATCCACAGATGGGCAGCACGCGGGCCAGCAGGCTCCAAATGCTGCACCCACAGAGGCGGGAAAACCATGAGCAAGAACTTTGAATTGATGCAGCAAGCCGGTAAAGAGCCAGCCCTACGTCCGAGCCCCGCGCAAGCGCCGGCGCCCAAACTAAATTTTGGCAACGGTCATGGCAACGGCAACGGAAAACGCCATGGCGAGGCGGAGGGTCTAAATCTCGATCTGCTGGCTGGGGAAGAAGCTCTGCGCCTTGTGCAGCGAGTGTTCTTGCTGCAATCGCAAGAGCCGCCGCACATGGTTTTGTTCGCCGGCATTGACCATGGAAACGGCTGCAGCCGCGTCTGCGTCAGCGTGGCGGAGACCCTCGCGAAAAATATTCGCGGATCGGTCTGCTTGGTTGAAGCGAATCTGCGCTCGCCCGCATTGCCGGAAATGTTTGGCACGACGAATCATCATGGATTAACGGATGCCTCTGCTCCACGACGGCCCGATTCGTTCTTTCGCTAAGCTGGTTCGTGGCGAAAATTTGTGGCTGCTTTCCAGCGGGGCATTGGCGGCAGACTCCGCTAATCTTCTGAACTCCGAAACACTGAAGACGCGCTTCGCGGAATTACGCAAGGAATTTGATTTCGTGCTCATTGACGCGCCGCCGCTTACTCCGTATTCGGACGCAATTGCTCTCGGGCAATTGACTGACGGATTGGTGATGGTGCTCGAGGCGAATGCGACGCGGCGTGAGGCCGCCCTTCAGGTCTCCGAGAATTTGCGGGCGTCGAACGTTCGAATTTTGGGCGCGGTTCTGAACCAGCGCACCTTCCCGATTCCGGAGACGTTGTACAACAAATTGTAAAGTCGGCCGTTTTGATTTCGAGGACCCAGCAAGGATTTTGGTGCAGGGTGAAATTCACTTTCGAGTTTGTAGCAAGGGCCGGCACCAGCAGTCGAAGCCGGTTGGGATATTAGTAAAGCAGCAGTGTGACTGAGAATGGCGGAGCCCTGTCCATGCCCACTCTGCTCCAGCCTGCTAGCGACGAGTTGAGCCTGGCTGATAGAGGCGCGGTGATAGACCCGCCGGAGTGGTTCGCTGTTCAGACCCGGCCGCGGCACGAAAAAAGAGTGTCGGCAGAGCTGCTAGAGAAAGGCCTCATCGCTTTTCTACCCGTTGTCTCGACGATCAGGCGATGGAGTGACCGTCGCCGTGTGGTGGAGCTGCCACTATTTTCGCAGTACGTCTTTGTACGAATCGCACAGAGTTTGGCCAGACGAGTTTCGGTGTTACGGACCAACGGAGTCACAAACTTTGTGGGTCCCCGGGGCATCGGAGCTCCGATCCCGGATCAGGAAATCGAAAGAATACAACGGGTCGTCGCGCAGGGCATATCGATCTCACCTCACATATTTTTGAATGTGGGCAAGCGCGTACGCATCCGGGGGGGCGCCCTGGATGGTCTACAGGGAATACTCACTGCGGTGAACGGCGATCAGACGCTGGTGCTATCGGTCAATCTCATCCAAAGATCCCTGGCGATCCGCATCGCGGGCTTTGTGGTCGAACCGGTTTGAGAAGCGCATTTTTCCTTTCGACGTCCAAAGTCATTAACCGAGATTCTGAAATTCAACTGCAGCATGCAGCTAGCTGCGGGAGCGGACTTCCGCTCCGTACTGGCATTCGTTGAGGCCCAGCGGCGCGTCAAACAATTTCCGTTGCAGCCTCCCAGCCCGAAGAGAGCGAAACAGTGAACGAAGCAAAGCGTAAATTTCTTTTGAATGCGCTCAAGCTATATGACCTCGCATTGATAGTAGTGTCTTTCTATTTGGCTACATTTCTGCTCGTTCGCGCTGCCCACGATGTTTCCCTGCATGACTTCCTGGCCATGAGAGTCAAGCTGTCGAACTTCTTTATTTTCGGTATCGCCCTATTTCTCTGCCACTCCGCCTTCTCGGTTTGCGGGTTATACGAATCCAGGAGACTGTCCACC
The DNA here is from genome assembly GCA_963710845.1 of uncultured Acidobacteriota bacterium. GTDB lineage: Bacteria > Acidobacteriota > Terriglobia > Acidiferrales > UBA7541 > Palsa-295. Next base: position 5,109 of record CAVQBU010000005.1, read on the forward strand.
AGGCTTGCGGAATCCCTCGACGCGCTGAAAGCAACTGCGTTCGCCACCGCGTGCTTGGGGGTGGTTTCAACCGTGTTCTCCGTTCGCATGATCACTTCGCAATTCCTTCTGGTGTTCTGGGTCATCATCTCCATCTCAGTGATCGCCTCGCGAGTTTCGCTGCAGTGGTGGCTCGCGGTGGTTCGGCGTCACGGCCGCAATCTGCGTTACATGCTGATTCTGGGCACCAATCCGCGCGCCATCGAGTTTGCGCGCAAGATTCAAGCCTCCCCGGAACGCGGCTACGAACTCCTCGGTTTTGTGGACGAAGATTGGGCCGGCACTCATGCATTCAACGGGACCGGCTTCAAACTACGCTGCGATTACGCGGGCTTGGCCGAGTTTCTGCGCCGCAACGTTGTAGATGAAGTCGCGATTTATCTCCCGTTGCGCTCGTTCTACGAACATTCCTCCCATGTGGCTGCTTTGTGCGAACAACACGGCATGGTCATGCGCTTCGCTTCCGATATTTTTGGCCTGAAGACAGCTCGCTCTCGCGCCGAGGAATTTGACGGCGATCACCACATCGCCGCATACACCGGTGTGCGCGATGGCTGGCCACTCGTATTCAAACGGATTCTCGACGTGACGCTTTCCTTCGTGCTGCTCGTCCTGCTCTCGCCGCTCTTTCTCGTTGTTGCCGCGCTGATCAGGCTCACCTCAAGGGGTCCTGTCTTTTTCCGCCAGGAACGTCTCGGCGTCAACAAACGAACATTTCCTATTTACAAATTCCGCACGATGGTTCCCGACGCCGAAAAATTGATCGAGGCGCTGGAAGACCAGAATCAGGTTTCCGGGCCCGTATTTAAAATTATGGACGATCCACGCATTACGCCTCTCGGACAGATGTTGCGCCGCAGCAGCATTGACGAATTGCCGCAGCTCTTCAACGTATTGAAGGGTGACATGAGCCTGGTAGGTCCGCGTCCGCTTCCGGTGCGCGACTACCAGGGTTTCAATGAAGATTGGCAGCGACGGCGCTTCAGCGTTCGTCCCGGCATCACCTGTCTTTGGCAGGTCAACGGCCGAAGCTCGATTCCTTTCGAGCAGTGGATGAGGCTCGACCTGCAGTACATGGACGAATGGTCGCTCTGGCTCGATATAAAAATCCTGGCGCGCACCATTCCGGCGGTGCTGCGTGGGTCGGGCGCGGCCTAAACGAGTTCCGTGGGACGCCCAGCTCAGCGGCCTCGCATCGCACTCTCGCAATTCCACCATTTCGTTATCTTGCTTGCTATTCGCATGAATCTTCAAAACCACGCAAACATTGCACTACGCGGAGCCGCACGAACTTAAGATGACGCGCGCCAATGTCCTCGGTGTCGGAGTTCACGCGGTGAATCTGTCTCTCGCTGCGGAGATGCTCGAAAAGGCTGTGGAGTCGGGCAACGGCGGGTACGTCTGCGTGACAGGCGTGCACGGTGTGATGGAAGCGCAGCGAAATTCTAAGTTCAAGAAGATACTAGACGAAGCGATGCTCGTCGTCCCGGATGGCGTGCCCACCGTATGGGTGGGGCGATGGGAAGGTTTTAAGAGCATGGGCCGCGTGTTCGGCCCCGATTTGATGTTGGAAGTTTGCCGCAGGTCCGTATCGTCCGGACATTCTCACTTTCTTTACGGGGGTATGCCAGGAATCGCGGAAGAGCTTCGCGAAAACCTCGAGCGCCGGTTTCCCGGCATTCGTATCGCCGGCACTTACACGCCGCCGTTTCGCCCGCTCAACCTGCAGGAGAAGACCGACCTGCAAAACCGCTTGTCCGTCATAGCGCCAGACATCATCTGGGTTGGTCTAAGCACTCCCAAGCAAGAGGTCTTCATGCACGAAAATCTCCACTCATTGCACTGCAAGGTGATGGTCGGGGTCGGGGCCGCGTTCGATATCCACACCGGCCGTCTAAACGATGCACCGCAGTGGATAAAAAACGCCGGCCTGCAATGGTTGCATCGCCTGTGTCAGGAGCCGTCGCGCCTCTGGCGGCGATACCTGTTTAATAACTCGGCGTTTCTTATCGGGATCGCGCTTCAATTTGCCGGAATTCGGCATTACGATCTGGCACCGCGGGTTTTTGGGGACGACTAGACCTCAGAAACGAAGTCGTCGGTCGATCGTAGGATGGCATACCTAGGCATTCAACGCGGTGCCTTCATCGAAATTGCTTCGCAGAATGTCGAAAGGCTTTCTTCGGTTGGATCTAAATTGATTGATTGCAACGGATTTCTAGACCGAATGTCACAGCTCAACCACTCTCCTATGTCGAACACATCCGCGGCGATCGAAGCAGAATCTACTCGCTCCATAGCCAATTTTCTCCGCAATCTTTTTCGGCTCCTTGATGAATCGGGCATCCGCTATTGCGTCCTGCATTCATGGGAACTGCTTCCCGAACAGCTACCGAGCGATCTGGATATGGTTGTCGACCCGGCAGACACGAGAAGGCTATTTCCAGTCTTTGAACAGCTTGATCGTCTCGGCTATCGCCCGATTGGGCTCGTTAACTATTCTACCAACGCCTACCGATTCGATTTTGGCTGGTTCGAGGGACGGTGCCTGGTGACAGCAGGTGTCGACGTGATTTGCGAGGATCGCCGCAGTGGGTTGCTGATCGGTGGTGGAGCGGAGATGATTCGAGGTCGTGAAAAGTTCCGCCAATTCTGGGTAGCGTCACCAGAAATCGAATTCCGGCACGTTCTCGCGAAAAATGCTTCGAGGCAAACTATTCTCCCAAGACATGCTGCTCGGTTAAGAGACTTGGCGAATCAGATCGGTACAGCCCAAGCCGAACATATTGCCGGGAAATTTTTCTTCAGGCGTCGCACGAAGCGGGGCGCCGCAGATTACATGAATAGCTCACTTGCCGATGCACTTAGTGGAGCCCGGGACGGGTTTTGGAAGAAGGCCCTGCTTTCTCACCCGCTTCGGTTCGCGCGATACTCGTTCGAGGAGTGCTCGCGACTCATCCGGCGATGGTTTCAGCCGGCGGGCCTCTTTGTGGCTGTTCTCGGGCCAGATGGCGTAGGGAAGAGCACCTTAATCGACGGAATTACAGATACGTTTAGCAGAGTATTGCGGTCCAACCAAAATTATCATTGGCGCCCCGGATTTCTCGGCTGGAAAAAGCGCCCAGCCGAAATCACAAATCCTCACGGACAACCTCCGCGAGGCACGCTAGCCTCAATGCTGCATTTGACTTTCTTTTTCGTTGACTACTGGCTGGGCTATTTCTTCGACATCCGCGTCCGCATCGCCAGATTCTCGTTTGTGATGTTCGACCGGTATTTTCACGATGTGCTCGTCGATCCGAAGAGATATCGCTACGGCGGCCCGAAGTGGTATGCGAATCTGCTTTCTCGTTGGGTACCCGAACCGGACATTGTGATTCGACTAGACGCGGATGAGCAGCTAATTTTTTCGCGAAAACCCGAATTACTACCAGACGAAATTCGAAGGCAACGGCTGGAGTATGATCGATTGTGTTTCAGGCGGGCCCAAAAAGTCACGATAAGGACGGATTCCGATATTGAATCGTCCGTGCAGGCCTCCATCCAGGCTTTGGTTGACTTCATGCGACATCGATTTCAAGCGCAAACTTGCGATTGGCGAACAGTGGCCCAATGAAAATGTCAGAGGTTGCTTCGGAACCGCTCTTGCGCGAACGACGAGACCTTGAACCAGTGCTCGGAGCGCTCAGATTGCTCCTTCGGATGCCGCCCGACGTAGAATTATTGGAGCCAGATGCTTCGCAAAAGAACAGCGGTGGATCCCCAGATGTGTTGATTTCGTGGAGCCGATCGAACGACGTTGCGACGCAACTTCAAAAGCGAGGATACACGAATCAGTATCGTTTTGTAGTTCTTCCATCGCGAAGGCGACCGAGATGGCTGTTGCCGCAACGACCGGGGTTCGCGACAATTGACGGATTCGAAATCTACACGCCATTTTCTCCGCGTGCGAAATTGATGAAGACTCTGCTCACAAAGATTCGCGCGACGGGCTGGCAGGGCTGGGCGCGGCATCTCGTTTTGATTGCATCGAAGAAGCCAGTGGCGTTCGACACGATCGCGCGAGAGGTAACCGGCGAAAAACAACTCGCCTTCGCGCTTTCACTAGGTACGCCAGGCGAATTTCAGAAACTAACGATTCAAGTGATGGATGCGCACGGCAAGATACTCTGTTATGCGAAATTACCTTTAACGAACGCAGCCGGCAAACGATTAAAGCACGAAGCGCAAGTATTGAGGGCGTTGCAGCGCTATCCAAGTGTGCGCTCGCGAGTTCCGCAACTTCTCTACGAAGGAATGTGGAACAACGGCTACATTCTGATACAAACCGTGCTCCCGGGTACGCCGGGGCCTGAGCAGTTTTCGCCAGTCCACGACGACTTCCTGAGAAAACTGCACGAGTCCAACCCGTCAACGTTGCCGGGACGAGCTGTGGTTCGAGAAGTGAGCCGTAACTGGAGTAGAGTCGGTCCGCAAGCGAGGGGCAGATTGCAGAATCTAGGAGCCAATGCTCTTCGAATCGCGGCGAGGGAATTGGATACCGCTCGGGTATTATGCGGCATCAGTCATGGTGATTTTGCGCCTTGGAATGCCCGGATGTACCGTAATAATTTGTACTTGTTTGATTGGGAATCCGCCAGCATGAATGCGCCATGCGTTTGGGATCAATTTCATTTCCTGGCGCAAACCGAAAGCCTTTTAGCAGTTAAGCATCAGACATGCACTTCTGCAGACGTCAGATTTCAGAATCGCTCTCTATACTTACTCTATCTACTGCATTCCACGGCTCAGCTACTCGATGAGCGTGCAGAGGAACGCGCTATCGCGTACCGCGAACGCGAACTCTCGCAATACGTGGCCGAACTGGGTACTGCAGCAACTGACTGAATCACAAACACTTGGAAGGCACTGGGTGCCGTTAGACGATGCGGCAACGTTCGGTCCCTTGCAACGGTCTGCCGCGACGTACTGCGGCACAGATATTTTCCCGTCCCGAGGCCTTTTACACGGCGAACGGGCGCAGACTATCAAGAACTTTGTGACTGAGTTAACGTCTTCCAATAATTCCAGGACGGCCCAACTGAAAGTTCTCATATCGGCATATGCCTGCGAGCCTGACAAAGGTTCGGAAGCTGCTGTGGGATGGAACTGGGTTCTTCAGATCTCCAGATTTCACGAGGTCTGGGTCATAACCAGGGCGAATAACCAGGAGCGGATAGAGAAAGCAGCAGCGACGAAGCCATTGCCTAACGTCCATTGGGTGTACTTTGATTTGCCACCCTGGGCTCGCTTCTGGAAAAAAGGGGAGCGTGGCTTGCGCCTCTATTATTACCTCTGGCAGATCGGCGCCTACTTTGTTGCCAGAAAATTACATCGGAAGGTCGCCTTTAACGTTTTGCACCACGTCACTTTTGGTCAGTATTGGACACCCCCCTTCCCCGCGCTGCTCCCCATCCCTTTCATTTGGGGGCCCGTCGGAGGCGGTGAGTCGGCACCGCGCACTTTCAAGTCCGATTTCTCCAGCATCGGGCGGCGCTTTGAATCGCTTCGTGACTTTCGCCGAACACTCGCTTCAATCGATCCGCTGCTGCGCTTAATCGCTTCTCGTTCGCGATTTGCGATTGCTACTACTGAGGAAACTGCTGGCCGACTCCGACAGCTCGGAGCAAAAAAGGTCATCGTCCACCCTCAGTTTGGGATGACTGAGGATGAGAGCTGTTACTTTGCCGCTCTTCCTTCACCCCATACCAAGCCTTTCAGGGTGATCAGCATGGGACGCAATCTCCACTGGAAAGGATTTCATTTGTCCCTCCGCGCCTTCGCCAAGTTCCTAGCGAGCTATCCCGACGCGGAGTACTGGATTACAGGTCAGGGCCCCGAGTCCCACAATTTGCAGGCTCTGGCGCTCGATTTAGGCATCGAGGACAAGGTTGTTTTCTGGGGAAAACTCGCGACACTGAAGGAAGCATACGCCAAGCTGGCGGAGTCGGATCTCCTGGTTCACCCGGCCCTGCATGAAGCATTCGGGAATGTCTGTCTGGAAGCAATGGCCGCAGGGCGACCGGTCGTCTGCTTGGATTTGGGAGGACCGGCGCTTCAGGTGACGGAAGATACCGGCATAAAGGTCCGGGCTGCCTCGCCCGAGCAAGTAGTTTCCGACCTGGCGGCGGCAATGACGCGACTTGCACGGGACCCTGGTCTTTGCATCCGGCTGGGTATTGCTGCGCGCCAAAGGGTGCAAGAGCATTTCGACTGGACCGGGAAAGGCGATTGGCTCTCACAGTTGTACCGCCGGGTTCTCGACAATGCTCCTCCCTATCGTGTGATGGAATTTCCTCGCGATGCGACTTAAAGCTCGTTTAGCGCTTGCTGGTTTCATGACGGCTCGCGCGGCGGTCGTGCCGCCCATTTTATCGCAGTAGGCATCTTGGCGGGTTCTCGTCTTCCTCGGTACTCGGCGGGCTCTTCCCTGGACGAGCGCCATTGGCGTGCTGGCGCTTGTTTCTATCGGAGCGATCTTTGGCAGCAAGGGCGCCGAAGACTATTCAATTGCGGTAATATCCGAAACAATGGGAGAAGGCGGCTTGGTACGGCGAATAGGGATTACTCACATCATAGGTTAATGCTGAACAAAAAGGCGCGGCTTGGTTTTACTATGCAAACCACAAAATCCCTCCTTGACCTGGTTAGCACCGGCTAAGAGGTTTCTTCCAAGACCAGTCCTTTCAACTCGTGGTCGATAGATTTATGCTCGTCGATTTTCAAGGACAATGGTTAGTGAGCAGCGGATTTCGAAAACTCGGAAAAAGATTGGCTCACGTAAAGGAGAAGCTTGCCGAGCGGAATTCCGTGCAACGCTGGGTTTCACGCAAGATGCTTCCGCTAACGCAAGCCTTCGGTTTCAGTGTTTGCGGTGATCACTTTTACGAACCTATTCCGAATGTCGCTCTCATTCGAACGACATATGTTGAACAGACCAGAACGCTGCAGGGTTTTTGCCTCGATGTTGCTTGCGCGAACGATGCGACCAAAGTCCTGTCAACATATTTTTCGGAGTATCTTTCCAGCGATGCGTACCTGAAATACGGTAAGAACTGGTATTACAAAGGTTGGGATGCCGCTTACTACTACTGTCTAATTCGATCGAGGAGGCCGCGCAGCATAACTGAGATCGGCCGTGGATTCTCAACTCTGATTGCGGAAGTCGCATTGCAACAGAATGCTCGCGACGGTTACCCTGGCGAGATTGTTTCCATCGATCCTTACTATCGAGGTGACTGTGCCACAAGTTCTACTCGGATCATCACGAGCGAGCTGCAAAAACTCGATCTCGAACACCGGCGGTCGCTGCTGGGTGCCGACATCTTGTTCATCGATTCGAGTCACGTATTAAAATGGGGAAGTGACGTTCTCCATCTATTTGAGGCTTGGATTCCGCATGTTCCCGTGAACACGCTTGTCCACATGCACGACATCTTCACGCCGTTCGATTATCCGAAACGATGGATGGTACAAGAGAGGCGCTTCTGGAACGAACAGTACATTTTAGAGTCGTTCCTTGCCTTTAATAATTCTTTCCGCATACTTTGTCCCATTTATTATCTTTCGTCGATGGGTTTATTTAAGACTGTTGCTGAACGTCTCGGTCGCACGGAATTGACCGCGGCCACCGGTGCCGCTATGTGGTTGGAACGGATTGGCTAGAATGCGTTCGGTGTTTAAGCATGAGGACATTCTGATAGTTAACGTGCCGAATTTGGGCGCGTTGCACAACTGTTTCTTCTTGCTTCTGGGAATTCAGTCGACAACGATAGCGATCCCTGGTTTGCACGTCCAAGGCGTCGCGATTGGATCAGAAAGTGCGATGAATTAGCGAAGGTTAACGCGGAGCTTGTCAGAACGTGGAAACGTATCAAACCGGTGATGGATCGGCAGCCGCGACACTGCGAGGCGCATGATGGCAAACAATAATTTGCAACTGGGGGAACTCCGAAGCGCGCGAATTGGCTCCGGACGGGTATCTGGTTCATTGGTTTTTCTGCAGGTTCGCTCGTCCTGCTGCAGATGGCGCCCCGAACCATGATGCCCCTCGACGACCCCACGCTGCCGATTTCTGCCGCTCTTTTCGCAGTGGTTCTACTTATAGCTTTGGGTCGCGCAAGAGCCCGATCAATGGATGCAAGGAAGACCTTCGTGGTGTTGGGCCTCGTGGCTTGGTGGTTTTTGATGGTTTCTGAACAGATATTCGCGCATGAGACCGGCACAGTTGCAGCCTCCACCGGAGGGTTTCCGGCTGCGGCCTTCCAGGAAGCTGGTTCCTGGGGAATCGTGTTCCTTGTTGTAGCGTTTATCAGTATCCTGAATCCATTGCCACTTTCAAAGTTTTTTTCCGGCCCATACAAATGGATGTCGCTCTTCGCGTTGCTGGCGCTCGCGTCGGTGCCGCTGTCTCCCTCGCCAAAATTCTCGCTCGTATGGGCATTCAAGCTAGGTGAAGTGGTCTGGCTGCTTGTGGCATTCGCAAATTCGATGGAGGGGCCGGCAGACCTTGTGTCTTTGCTTTATAGCTTGATGGCTGGATTTTTTGTCGTCACGCTTTTTCGAGTTACACGGCCGTTTATTGAACCTGGTCCGGCTTTTGTGGGCGGGCGGCTCAACGCATATGCGTCGCCCACCGGGCTCGCTGGCCTCGCGGGAATCCTGCTTCTCCTGGCCATGACGCTGTTCGCGGTCCGCCGGCGCGGCTGGCTTGTTGGAATGGGCATCTACGCTCTGTTTGTAATGATCGTGTCTGGCGGCAAAGCAGGGATCGCTGCGGGGGTCATTTCAGCGGTATTTTTCTTTTTGCTCCAAAAGAAACTCCGTTACGCGTGGGGAATGCTTGTGGGCGTTCTTGTCGTGGGCGCGTTGTTGGTCGCCACCACGCCGCTTGCCAACTATGCACACGATTACAACCAATCCGGGGGTGCAGAGACCCTCAGCGGGCGCACGGGCTTGTGGACGCTTGTCTGGCCGGCGATCCTGCAAAAGCCAATATTCGGTCATGGTTACGCGGCGTCGAGATACTTGGTGTTTGACGTGAATGTGCCTTGGGACCCGGGGCAAACGCACAATTCTTTTATGGAATCGCTTTACAACAACGGCGTTTTAGGGTTTTTGCTAATCCTGATTATGAACGTTCTCATCATTCGGAACTTGCGCCATGCGATCAAAGGTCGTTTTGAGCGAGAATCGTATTATCTGGCCGTGGGTGCGTTTGCCATCTACTTGGATATCTTCATCAGCGGCATGTTTGTCGTGAACTTTGGAGGCGTAGCCGCCAGCAGTTTCATGATGTTTCTCGCGCTGGTTGTGATCAGCACCAAGCTCGCGCAATATCCGCGTATCGAGCCGGTGCTGGAATCCTAAGCCGGAATTTTCGCAATGCTCGCCGAAGCAAAATTTTCCGGATCCAGGCTAACGCCGAGTGTAGGCCCTATTCTCCAGCTCGGCATCCTCCCAGTCAGACCTATTGTGTCTATGCTGCTTTCCAACTACAACTACGCCGTGTTTCTAGGCCATGCGATGAAGAGCGTTCCGCGGCAAACGTACGACAATTTCGGAATTGTCGTTTGCAATGACGGGTCCACCGATAATTCGATGCAGTTATTTCCCGCCTCCCTGAATCCGACTCCCGAATTATTGCGATTCCGCAGTCGAACGGCGGACAGTGCACCGCAACGAATGCCGGGTTTCAAATATGTCGTGGAGACATCGTCTGTCTCCTCGATTCGGAAGATGTCTCTGCTGGCCCGTTGGTTGGTTCCTGAACAAAACGGAGCTCAGGTTGCGCCCAAGTCCTGCTCATGTTGCATGCCTCTCTCAAGATACGAGCAGGCATGATGAAGTATCGCGTCGCTTTTTTCCTTGCCCATTATCCGCGGCCCGGCGGATCGACGCACGTAGTCCGCGGACTTTCCCACGCATTGGTTCGGTTGGGCCACCAAGGTGTCATCTACACATACGAGCAGGGACCACACGCTGAAAGGGAAGAAATTGAGGACTTCAGCGGAGTCAAAGTCGTGCACTTCCGAGGGAACACTTGGAACCCTTTCCATATGCCCACTGAAATGAGGGATCGACTCCTGCACAACGAGGACGCCATCGATCTGCTTATCGTTAACGGGGCAGTGAACCCCGCTAACGTTTTCGTGGCAAGAACAGCCAGAGATGCTGGTATCCCTTACGTGGTGTGGCTCCATGGCGTGTATGGCCGCAGGTTGTTTAAGAGATTCAGGCTAAGGAAGTGGGTATACGACAGGGTGTTTGACCGACCACTCCTCAAAACGGCTTCGGGGATACACGTCTTCCCGCAACAAAATGCTAGAGCTTTCGCGGATTGTGGCGTGCACGTTCCAACGTTTGCAGGGCCGAACGGATTCGATCCCGAAGAAGTACCGGAGCTCCATCGGGCCGCAGCAGTATCGGGATCAGGAGACGGCACCAAGATAAATTTTCTTTTCCTCGGAAGGATGGACGCCCGCCCGAAAGGGCTGGACCTATTGCTTAAAGGTTTTTCAGCCGGGATAAACGACGGGAAGCTACCCACGAACCTGCGACTCGATCTTGTAGGTGCCGATTGGGGGGACCAACACAGGTTAGAGTCTCTCGCTGCGCGGCTGCGAATTGCCGACTTCGTTAGATTTCCAGGACGCGTCTCGTCTGCCGAACGATGGGATGTCCTGTCCTCCCACGACATATTGGTTCTCCCATCGCGGTGGGACGGTTTTGGCAATGTAGTACTCGAAGCGATGGTGCTTGGAAAACCTGTCATCGTCTCAGAAGAAGCTGGGAGCTCCGCCTATGTGAGAGAGGCGCAGTGCGGCTACTTGGTTCAGCCAAATCCAGCTTCGATCTGCGCCGGTTTGGTTCGCGCGATCGAAACAAGAGACCAATGGCAAAGCATGGGCGAGAGAGGGAGGACGTTCGCCTACGAACACCTCACTTGGGACAAAATTGCCGCGCAAGAGGCCCGTTCTCTGGAAGAAGTTCTAGGGCGGGCGCGAACCACAGTTTGAAAATCCCTTTTGATAAAAAGTCCCTAGAAGGTTTCAAAGCGGGGGACTCGGACGGCGATGCACTCGATTCGCTTGATCGATGCGGGCGGACAGTTCATTCGAGAAATGTGCGACCCCAGTAAAGTATATCTGGGACCGTCCCGACTGGAAACTTGCCTGCGGCGCCCAGATTAGAAGCCGGGCCGATGATCGTGCCATCTGCCGCGATGAAAGCTTCTTTCGGAATCGGCAATCCATCGAGGACCTCTCGCCGAAAGGACGATCCCGAGTAAGCCACGCCCAGATTGGCTTTGCGCAGAATGCACAAAACAGAGCACCGTTATCGCTTCTGGCGAGCTCCAGCAGTGCTGCCGTTCTTTACCTCAAGACCGATCTTGGCATTGGAATACAGTCTCACTGGGGCTCGCCTCATGCAAAGTGGCCACAGGCGTCCTGTGAAGGAGGTCGACCGGCAAACTCTCAGCCCGGGCGCTAGACGAGGGGTCTCGCACAACTGAAATGAAAATTATCTTGGTGCATAACAGCTACCAGCAGCCCGGCGGCGAGGACGTCGTTTTCGAGCAGGAAAGGCAACTGCTCGAACGTGCTGGCCAGAAAGTGATTGCTTACTGCCGCAGCAACCATGAAATCGAAGAGCTCTCGGCCATCGAGCGCGCAACGCTGGTGAAGCGCAGCATCTGGGCGACCGACACGCATCACGAATTTTCGAGGCTGCTCGGGCGTGAGAACCCGGATGTCGTCCACGTTCACAACACGTTTTTGATGATTTCTCCATCGATTTACAGCGCGTGCCAGGAACGGGATGTTCCCGTCGTGCAGACGCTCCACAATTACCGACTCCTGTGCCCGGCGGCCACATTCTTCCGTGACGGCAAGGTTTGCGAAGAGTGCGTCGATCACAGTCTGTTGCGTAGCGTCTTGCACGGATGCTACCGAAACTCATGCCCCGCGACAGCGTCGGTGGCGGTCATGCTCGCATGGCACCGCTATACTAGGACCTGGAGCGATCGAATCGACTGTTACATCGCGCTCACTGATTTTGCGCGCAACAAATTTATTGCCGCGGGTTTCTCTCCGGAGAAAATTGTCGTTAAGCCTAATTTCGTCGATCCTGATCCCGGTGAGCGCGAACGTCCGGGCGACCATGCGGTGTGCTTGGGACGGTTATCGCAGGAAAAAGGGCTTCTTACGCTTCTGGATGCCTGGAAAGGACTTCCCGGAAATCATCGGCTTCAGATTATCGGTGACGGTCCGGAACGCGAGGTGCTTGAATCTCGAGTTTGCCATGACAATCTCTCCGGGGTAGTTATCCGAGGACGCCTGCCACACGGTGAGGTCATCAGTGCTATGAAAAACGCCAGATGTCTGATTCTTGCCAGCGTTTGGTATGAAGGCTTTCCAATGTGCATTGCCGAGGCATTCGCATGCGGAACACCTGTGATCTGCTCGCGTCTGGGGGGAATGCAGGAAATTGTCGATGACGGTCGCACAGGACTGCTCTTTGAGCCCGGCAACGCCGACGATTTGGCGGTGAAGATAGAGTGGGCGTGGAGCCATCCAGCCGAGCTCCAAGCGATGGGGCGTGAAGCGAGGCGAGAATACGAACAGCACTACACAGCCGAGAAGAATTACGAGCAGCTCATCGATATCTACAAGCAGACCGTGGAAACGTATGCCTGAACCTCTTAGTCGCGAAGTGATCCCGGCAGCCGCAATGTTGGGAGTCCAAAGTGAGGCTCAAGGACGGCCTCCAAAAGCCAATCGACTGGTGTGTGTCGGTGAGGAAGGCACAGGACATGTCCAATAAGCTCGAGACAATGCTCACGACGCGATAGAAACTGCTTCCAGACCAAAGTAAGCGCGGTCGGTTCGTTACGTCGAAGTTTGGACTGCATGTCGCCATCGGCGAACGATTCGATCCACGGCTGGGCGCCGGTAAGCATACAATGCCTCGGAACTTAATTTCCGATTTCCGCGGGCGACGGTGCCCCTCTCGCATCAATGGAGCAGTGTATCCATTTGGACGACAACAACCTCAAACCGCCTGTGAAAAGCCGTTCCGTCAATCGGCATGTCGCGCAATCCGCCGCCATCCTCATGGCAGCGATGCTTGTGAGTCGTGTGCTCGGATTCCTTCGCGATTGGACGGTGGCGCACCAGCTTGGATCCAGCGCCATAACAGATGCGTATTATGCCGCGTTCACACTACCGGATATGCTGAGTTACCTTGTCGCGGGCGGGACGCTGGGGATGTTTTTCATTCCGGTGTTTGCGGATTACGTTGCGCAAAACCGCCAAGACGAAGCATGGCACGTCTACTCGACGATTCTCACGTTCATGACCGTGGTTTTCACCGCTCTAATTCTAATTGGCGAGATATTTGCGCCTCAATTGGTGCAGCTGATCGCACCGGGGTTCCGCCCTCACGAACGATCGCTGGTAGTCTTTCTAACTCGATTGATGCTGCCGGCACAGCTCTTTCTGTGTCTTGGAAGCGTCATGAATTCGGTGCAAAACGCGAAGATGAGATTCTTCGTGCCCGCACTCGGTTCCGCAATTTACAATCTGGGAGTGGTTCTGGGTGGCTGGTTGCTGTTTGGGCGGTTCGGCATCGCAGGGTTTGCGTATGGACTTCTCGCCGGCGCTTTCTGCGGGTACTTTCTCTTACAGGTGTTCGCGGTTCGAAGCATCGGTGCGAGGTTCCTCCCCAATCTCAACCTACGGCACCCGGGATTCCTGTTGTTTCTGAAACTAGGCATTCCCATCATGCTGGCGCTTTCCGCGGATACCACAGAGGTTTGGATCATTCGGTGGTTCGGCTCATTCCTGGCTCCTGCATCGATCACCTGGCTCACCTATTCGAAGACATTGATGAGCGCGCCACTCGTGGTGGTCGGCGCCGCAATGGGAACCGCAACGTATCCCTTCCTGGCGAAGCTATACTCAGAAGGAAAGCTTCAGGAGCTCAATCGAACTATGAACGCGACCCTGAAGGGCGCGATTCTTATCCTGATCCCGATTTCCGCGATGGCCGTCGTACTCTGCAAGCCTGTCGTGTACTTTGTTTTTTCTCATACTCGCTTGAGCGGAGAAGATTTCCACGCCACGGCCATCGCACTCGCGATCTTCAGCGCGGGCTTGTTTGCCAGGGGAACGCAAATGCTTGTCTCCCGCGGACTTTATGCATCCCACGATACGATCACTCCGGCCGTTGCCGGGACCTTTATGACATTCCTGAGCCTGCCGCTGTATTGGTATTGCTCGAGGCGCTGGGCCTACAAGGGGCTCGCCGGTGCAAGCTCCTTTATCGCGGTCGTTTTTGCCCTGGTGCTCTTTGGAATTCTCTTCAGGCGAACGGAGAATCGGAGTTTCAGGCCTCTTTTCGTGTGTTTCACAAAGGTGACGATCGCGTCCACGGTCGCGGCGTTAGTTTGCGTCCGGCTTATGGGCTGGATCGAGTCCCGGTTTGTATGGGAGAACACCCGTGGCGCTTTTGAAATTCTGGTATCGGTGAGCGCGGTGGGATTCCCGCTCATTCTGCTATTTGCCAAAATGCTCGGCGTGAATGAGATCGAGTCTTACTGGAAGAAACTCGTGATCTGGAAGCCAAAACACTCGATTGTTGCACCGGATTGACTGTGCCCAGTGGAGGTAAGACCGACGCAATGGGCCGTGTTCGTCCCGTGAACGTCCAGGAAATAAGGTACGTCGCTCGCTCTTACCTTCGGATGGCCAAGCCCGTCCCGAGTTGGTGCAAGGCTATATTCGCCAGCAATGCCTCTAGCATGCCGCCAGTTAAGAAGTGTCATCGATCTAATACTCGGAGTAATAATTCCCTGGACCAGGTCACAATTCCAGCCATGCGAAGACGCATCGGAATTCTAGCCATTTTAGTTGTGGCGGCGTTTGCATTCTTGCTAGGACGGCGGGAAAGTTCGGCGAAGAAAGTGGAGGGCCCGTCCGAGCAGGTTCGCGCGGCCACTTCGACCATCTTATTCGAGGATGACTCGAAAGCGGCACGAGATCGCCCGACCACCCTCTCTCCCGGAGGACTTGAAGGGATGCTCACGTATCACAACGATCTGTCACGCACAGGAGAGAATCGTCAAGAGCGCTTGCTGACTCCAGCCAACGTGAACGCGACAAGTTTTGGAAAGCTGTTCACAATTCCCGTGGATGGTAATGTGTACGCTCAGCCGCTCTACGCAGCGAATGTCGCCGTCCCTCATCTCGGCATCCACAACGTTGTCTACGTAGCCACGGAGAACGATACCGTCTATGCGTTCGACGGCGATGATCCAAAGGGTCTAATTCTGTGGAGCGATCATTTGGGGCCTGCACTTCGCGCCAGCGATCTGCCAGATGTCTGCTCGGGGATCGAGCCGTCCATCGGAATTACGGGAACCCCTGTGATTGATGCGGTGACAAGAACCTTGTACGTGGTCGCCTTGACCTTTCACAATTCTGTCGAAGAGTATTGGCTCCATGCGCTTGACATTTCCACTGGAGGGGAAAAGCTCGGCAGCCCGGTGCCGATTTTGGCCTCGGCGCAGGGAACGGGGAGAGGCAGCGAAAATGGGAAGATTACCTTCCAGCCCGGCTTGCAGTTGCAACGGCCCGGACTGGCGCTTGCGGGCGGCGAAGTCTACATCGGATTCGGCTCAAACTGCGATATCGGAGACTATCACGGCTGGTTGTTGGCATACGATGCTTCAACTTTGAAGCAAAGCGGGGTGTTTCTTTCCACTCCCAGCGGCGCTCACGGCGGAATTTGGCAATCCGGGGCGGCGCCTGCCGTCGATTCAGACAACAATCTTTTTGCGGTAACGGGTGACGGAACATTTGACGTTGCTTCGGGCGGACCGGACTATGGAGACACATTCTTAAAGTTGCGACTGGAACGAACTGGGAAATGGACCGTCCTAGACTATTTCACGCCGTTCGACGAGAACGAGTTGAAAGAATTGAACGAAGACCTAGGCTCCGGCGGAGTCGTTCTATTACCCGATCAGTCCGGACCTCATCCCCATCTAATGGTGAGCGGTGTCAAGAGTGGCACAGTCTATGTTTTGGACCGAGATCATCTCGGTCATTTTAATTCCACTGATAATCATCAGATCGTGCAATCCTTGCCGTCGGCTCTTCCGAGGATCTACTCCACGGCGGCTTATTGGGAGGGAACGAATAGTCGGTGGGTTTACTTCAACGGCATGGGGGGGCCACTCCAAGCGTATTCCGTAGTCTCCGGCATGCTGTCGGCAAAGCCGACCACGCAAGCGGAAGAATTGTTCGGATATCCAGGGGCGACTCCTGCGGTCTCGGCCAATGGCGCAGAGAACGGAATTGTCTGGATCGTTGGAACAGCAGCACCCGGCACGCGGACAGCAGCCCACGCCTATTTCCACCGCTTAGGAGTCATGTTCTACAAACTGACGCATCAGCCGAAGGTCTATTTTCAAAAAATCCTGCACCGAATCAATGTCATTATTCACAGGCCATCGATGATTTGGGCCTACATCCGGACATTGCGTCCCAACCGGACGCCGGAAGCACTCGATCGCCCTGCGATTCTCCACGCGTATGACGCGACTGATCTCACGAATCTCCTGTATGACAGTACGGAGGCACCTCAGAACCGAGACCAGGCCGATCGCCCCGTGAAATTTGTGGTTCCTACTATCGCAAATGGGAAAGTTTATTTCGGAACCGAAGATCACCTCGATGTTTACGGGCTCCTGAACAAGTAAGCCCCGCCAGTCATTTCCTGGCGCCTTTTCACCGGTGGTCGGCCAGGAGTTTTCCCCAAGGGCAGACTCATGCTACGAATTGACGGCCCCTTTTTCTATTGTTTGTCAGGAATCTCCGCTAGTTCATCTACCATATCAAGATAAAGGAGACTCAAATTGCAAAGCCATAGTCGTGTTGTCGTGACGGGAGCGGGCGGTTTCATCGGAGGCCACCTTATCGCTGAGTTTCGGAAGCAAGGGTACGGGCAGATCCGCGCCGTGGACATGAAACCGCTGGACCAATGGTATCAGCGCTTTAATGACGTCGAGAATTTGCAGCTCGACCTCAATCTCAAAGAGAACTGCGAGACTGCGTCAAAGGGCGCAGAAGAAATCTACAATCTCGCCGCCAACATGGGTGGAATGGGATTCATCGAACATAACAAAGCTGTTTGCATGCTCTCGGTTTTGATCAATACCCATATGCTGCAGGCCGCCGTGAAACATGGCTGCCAGAAATACTTTTATTCGTCTTCCGCGTGCGTCTACAACGCGGACAAACAGAAGACATTCGAAGCTCCTTCGCTTAAGGAAGAAGATGCTTATCCAGCGCAAGCCGAGGACGGCTATGGTTGGGAGAAGCTTTTTTCAGAACGGATGTGCCGCCATTTTCGCGAAGATCTTGGCCTCTACACGCGCGTGGCTCGCTTTCATAATGTGTACGGCCCGTGGGGGACGTGGTACGGAGGGCGTGAAAAGGCACCTGCCGCTATTTGCCGCAAGGTGATTGAAGCGAAGGTTCATGGCAAGCACGAGATTGAAATCTGGGGCACGGGTGAGCAGACCCGTAGCTTCATGTTTGCTAGCGATTGCATCAACGGAATCCAGTTGATCACGAACTCCAAGATTCTAGAGCCCATCAACCTCGGCTCCACGGAAGCCGTCAGCATCAATCACCTGGTTGACATCGTCGAAGCCATCGCGGGTGTCAAGCTGAAACGTAAATACGATTTAAGCGCGCCCAGAGGCGTAAATGGTCGAAACAGCGACAACACTCTGATAAAGAAATATCTCCAGTGGGAGCCGGACACGACGCTTCAGGCAGGATTGGAACGAACTTATGCGTGGATCTACGACCAGTACTTGGCTCGCGAGAGGGGAGAGCCTGGCGTCGTGCGAGAATCTGCTGCCGTAAGTCAGATATAGGCTCAACGAGCGCCCAAGAACGAGTGCCGCGTCGAATAACAAACTCGGCAAACAAACGAAGCGCGCGAACTCGCGAGAATGGCGCGAGTCGCCCGCTTTTTGATTCTTGAGATCCGTTTTCCGTTTCTTTTCGCCATCCAGTTCGCGAGAACGGCGGAGACCTGTCTCACTCTGACCTAGCAAAAGAGTCAGTAACAGAAGGATCGGCTCTGTATTCTTCCTTTCCGTTACGGAGTCAGCAAAATGGGAGTATCGCCGGCCGTCACGACTCCTCCACCTATTGCGGTCTTGCTGCCGAGCAACTGCTGATAGTGGGTTGCCCAGCCTGGTGTTGTATAAGCAGTCGTATCTCCGTTGTTATCATTGAATATGATTTCCGCCTGATTGTTAGAAGCGTCAGTAAAATCACAAACGAAAACAGTTGCCGGCGACCCGGCCTGGCATTGATGCGAAAACGTCGCATTTGTGAGCCACTGTTCCATTTGGCCATAAGCCGACGCATTCTGCGGATTCATCCCATGCGTGCCATTCAAGGTGCCCCAATTGTTGTCATACGCATACCAACTCGGTAGTTCTCCTCCGCCGTCAGCCCAAGTGCTTGCAGCGAGAACCAAGAATCTCCCGATGTAGGCAATTTGGCCCTGTGCTGTCAGGCAGGCGGTTGTATTGAGAGGGGCGCTGCAACGGTTATTGACATCTGGACCAAAGCTGCCCTCTGTCACAAGGAGAGGCCGAGAAGCGGGAATACCGGCCGCCGTCATCACTGCGCGAAAGCCGTGATAGACATTGAGGAATCTCTGCGCTACGTTGTGCAAGGCGGGCTGCACTATTTGATACTGGTGTGCGCCCGCGGTGTCCACCTGTGGGAGATTTCCGTTGCGATCGCGGGTTTGAAGGAAGTTTTGCAACCAAATCCATTCGTGTCCTGCGGCATTCGTGGGGCTGGATGCACAACCTGGAGAGCTAGACCCATACGCCATGCTTGGCGCGCTGACGATTGCATTTGGGTCGCCCGCTTTGATAGCGTTGTAGATGGTGTTGTGCAATAAAACCAAATTCGCACACGTATCTGCCCAGCCTCCCCAGAGGTGGGGTTATTCACTTCGTTCAGCGTTTCGTGATACTTGATTTTCCCTGCATATCTTGTGGCCAAAGCCTGAGCAAAATTCGCCGTGAAAGTTAGATTTGAAGGAAGGGTCGTACAAGTCTGCGTCGACAAACGCCCACACTGCCAACCCGGTACGCTGTGAGCATAAACAAGCATTAATTCGTGCGAAACTGCAAAGTTAACCCAAGCATCCAGAGGTGCCCAGTTATAACAAGAGCTAGCTTGGTTCGAACCGCCGTCGCAGGTAGGCTCAATGTGAAAACCTATAATGCCCCCGATTCTCCCTAACGTTCCCAGTGAGATACCGCCAGTCAAAGGGAGTGAAAGTCCGAAGTCGCTCACGGCGAAGAACGTCTTCGGAAGCTGCGTGCCGATTGGAACCGATGTTGTCGTGCAGACTTCTTTTGAATTCGCACTCTCGCCGCAGGTTGGCGTCGCTGGGCAAGGAGGCGAATACGAGGTCGCAACGTAACAGTACCTCGTACCTCCTTGCACGCTATTATCGGTATAAGTCAAAAATCCACTCGCCACCGCTGCGATCTGTGAATATCCAAAACCCGGTATTGTTGTCCTCCAATCGTGATAACCCGCAATTGGCGAAGAATTACTCTCCCCTCTTACCAGAATCGCCTGAGGTTGAATTACCGTGGTGGCGATAGACTCGGTTGCGACCTCTTGTCCGATCACAGAAAGTCCCAAGCCTAATGCTAGAATCAGTCTGAGCATCGGTCGTTTCATCTATTTCTTCGCCCCTTCTGGACGGTGACGCAACAGCCTCACTCTCTTCCGCGTCCTCTTCAAATTCAACCGCCGGTATGCATCAGCTACAGCCGGTATGTGCTACTTCGCGGAATCGCCCGCGATAGGCTTCAACAGGTTGTAATTGAATTCTTTATAGAGGTTGTCTGCCGCAACTTGAAAGCCCGTCGGTGTCACAGTTTTAACGCCGCTACCCTCCGCGATAGCTTGCTCCACATTCTTTCGCGCGGCTTCTAAACGGGCCGTTTTCTCTCGAAGAGCCGCTCTTCGCTTCTCCTGCTCCGCTTTTGTATCGACAAGCTCTATGTCGGTGCGACGCGAATACTCCGTGGTTTGAACTGCGTATAGCCTCTTTTCTTCTGGCTAGTTAACATCGCCGTGGTGTACACACGGCACTTTGCCAAGCGTGTCCAAAGCTTTTACGTGGACTTCATCGTTTGGCTTGAGCGCGGGATTCCTTCTGCCAGGTGCTCACTTTCCGTTTGCGCTATCTCATATTCCCGCCGCTGTCGCTCTTTCCCTGTCCAACCGTCTTAGCTCAATGCCGCCCCATACGTAGGAGTCGTCGTTTCGCGAGTGTGGGTGACTGTCTGTTACTTTCTCGAGGGTCGTTCGGCGGACAACGTCGAGGACGTCTTGATTTCCTTCGATACGATTTTCCATTTGCCCGTAGGCAACGTCTGTTCCTGTCAGGCATTCTAGCACGTGCGCCGGTTCAATTCTGCCCCGCCATTTGTCGCTTCTCAGGACCCCGCGGCGGGAGTCCGATTTCACGATTTTGTGAAAGGTCTAAATTTTCCAGCGCATGGCGTACCGCTTCAATTTTTTTCGATGAGCTCTTCGGGAGAACTCACCGGCAAGTCCGCAATCAGCATCCAAGCGATCTTCACCCGTCCTTCCGGTGTTTTCGTTCCTGGGCATGGATGACCGTCAGAGTGAGTTTCGGATATCGCCTCTTTTGTCGATCGGAGGAACAACTCCGATGCGGCGATACTTGACTTCAGGGGTCGGTTTTAACAGATTGCCTTTCTTGTCCTGGACGTCGATGCAATGCAGCCCGTTCACGGGTACTTCGCCCTTTTCCCGCCACCCGCAAGGCGATCCGCGCAGGTTCGTACCAGGAACAACGATGCGCCGCTTATGTATCTGTCCAATCCTAGCAAACCAAAGGAATGCTCTCGCCGGTGCCACCGGAGAACTGCTCGAAAAGTTTTATAAATCGCTAAGTGGGGCCGGACGTCTCTGAACTCGCTACCGGCGAGTTCGCGATCGATCCATGTCTTGGTTTGGGGAGCAGAGGCGTGGTGAACCTTCCGTGCGCGTTGCGACTCCTGCCGCTTCGCCATGACGGCTGTTCCTTACAACCCTGCCCATCTAAAGGCGTGCGACTCGCGCCGTTGACCCCAATAAGCGACAGCAGGTGCCGTACCTACGTCAACGGTGCCCTACTTGTAGGTAATTGAGAGCAAGTCCAGACGCTTACGCTCATCAGCCCGTGACGATCCATCTCCCTCCTGCTCAATGTCTTGTGTATTCCGGTGCACCGGTACCCGCCCACTCCTTCCCGCATCATCTTCGGTGAAGTCGCACGATTCGAAATATGCCGCACCCACCTATCTAATTTTGGCGGGACACTACGCCCGACCTCCATGGTACGGCCGGACAGGCGACCAAATCTGACCCTTGGAACACTATCCGACTGCCCGCGTCAGTTGATAGCCTTCAATCAAACTTCAGCCTAGTTACAAGAAGCCTCAGTTCCGGTTTCAGGGGGCGAGATGATTCAAATCTCGTAGAGAATCACAGGAGAATGAGTTGCGAACTGGATTGGCCCTGTTCATAGTAATCGTTTGTATTGGCCTTACGACAAGCTGCGCGGGCTTAGCGGGCTCGAAAAACGCGCAACCGTCGACGGGAACAGCTGGCCAGAGCATCGCCATCTCTCCTGCCGTGTTGACCGCGCGTGCAGGCAGTACGCAGCAGCTCACTGCGACAGTAACGGGAGTCAGCAATGCCCTAATCACTTGGTCCGTAAATGGTGTGGAGAATGGTAATCTCGCAGTTGGCGCGATCACACCGACTGAAAATGTCGCCGCGCATATACGGCTCCTTTGGAGATTCCCAGTCCCAATTCGGTGACGATCACAGCGTCAGTGATTTCCAGTTCGTCGTTGAGCACTACTGCCCAGGTGACAATTGTAAACTCAGCGCCGCAGCTCTCTTCTATCTCGCCATCTCAGATTGGAATTGGCCCTTTCACAATCACCACTTCGGGAAATGGTTTTGCGAGCGGGCTGAAGTGAATTTCGGAGCGACTGCGCTTCAGACGACATTTGTTTCCTCGACGAAATTGACGGCGACGGGAACGGCTGCGAGTTCGCAATCGGGGTACGTTGCGGTCTCCGTCACGAACCCGAATCCCGGATCCGCCACTTCCGGACCTTTAAACGTACAGGTGTCTTCGGCGCCGCCAGTGGCGCCTGCGATTTCTGCGTCTCCGACAGCGTAGCTGTTCCAGCGGGCGGGATTGCTACAGTGGTTCTCACAACCAGTGGAACTCCGGAACCGACAGTAGTGTGTTCCGTCGACGGCGCAGGCACGGCGCAACTTGCGGGCTCGATCGTTAGCTTCACTGCCCCAAAATTATTCCTGGAAGCGGTCAGGACCTGATTTACTGTACGGCAACGAGCGCGGCTGGTTCCGCGACAGTGTCGATCGTTGCAAATATATCGGCGTCTATCGCCGGCTACACCGGGGCGGTTCCTTCCACCTATTTTGGAATGCACTACATCAGTCGCAATAACTGGCCGGCCGTTCCTTTTGGCGCCCAGGGTAAGATGCCAGGCACGCTGTGGCCGAATGTCGAGCCAAGCCAAGGGCAGTTTAGTTGGGCGCTGTTGGATGAGTTTGTGAACGACGCAAAAGCTCACGGGATCGGTGTTATGTATAGTACTGCCGGTGTTCCACCGTGGGCCGCAGCAGACCAGTCGACTTGCAAACCCGGCGCGTATGGGGGTGTATACACCTGCTCTGGAAGTGTATCCAATCTAGCCGATTGGGACGCATTCGTAACTGCTCTTGTATCCAGGTACAAGGGACAAATTCAAATTTATGAACTTTGGAACGAGCCGCAAGACAGCTTCTCCGGAACCGTCGCTCAAATGGTCGCGTTGACGCAGCACGAGCACGACATCATTCGGACGCTCGACCCAACCGCGACGATTCTCTCGCCATCGATTCCTTCTTGGGGATATCAGTACATGGACAGCTATTTTGCCGCCGGTGGAACGCAGGACGTTGATGCGGTCGCAATGCATATGTACCCGAACCCTAATAATGACATCGCGGAAACTGTAGCGGGTTCGGCCACTTCGACTCTAAGGACGGTAATGAATAAATATGGGCTCGCCGGCAAGCCCCTGTGGGATACGGAGGGCGGCTGGGGTTACGCAAGTTCAGGGGCGATAACAGACCCTGACCTGAGAGCCGCTTTCGTGGCGCGAGACTATCTGCTCCACTGGTCGATGGGGATATCCCGTCTCTATTGGTTTGCTTGGGACGAACCTAACATCGGTACCCTATGGACACCGGGAGCTGCTCCGTCTGAGGCCGCGATAGCGTTTCAGCAAGTCTATACGTGGATGAACGGCGCAGTGCTCGTCCAACCGTGCTCTGTCAACGGTGCGAGTTCTGTGTATCACGCGGTGTATGGTTGTGACTTAACGCGAAGTGGCGGTTATGGAGCGCGGGCTGTCTGGAATACTGACGGGGAGAGCACGTACGTAGCTCCGAGCGAGTACCTTCACTACCGCGACCTCTCGGGCAACGTCTATAGCATACCAGGCGATCACGAGGTGACTATCGGACTCAAACCCATACTTTTGGAAAACTATTAGCTCGTCAGCACCTATGGTTGGAGTCATGCGGTAGCGCCGCTTGCCGGACCCGCGGAAGGGGTCATGAGCAATCACGATCCCTACTCCGACTCTTCCGAGCCCGGGTTGCTAACGCAACCAAGTCTACTCGGCCAAACGAGCCGACAACGTCATCGGATCAGCCAAGACCAGGGGCGAGTTGTCTGGTGGAAAAGCTACTAGATGATACCGCGTTCAAGCTGCATGCCTTGCGACGCGGAAATACTTCGTTAATGTCTACTTCAGAGTTGCAGTGCCGAGGTGGACCTGACGATGGCATGCACTGCAAAGGGTGATGAGATTTTCTTCCGCGTCTCCTCCCAGTTGGCTGCGCGGCTGGACGTGATGGACTTGAAGATCCTTGGGACGACCGCATTGCTGGCATCGCCAGCCATCGCGCTGGAAAACCCGCTGACAAAGTCCCCGATAGGAATCCGGTCCAAGCGAAGCCTCGGTTGCCTTGGGATGGGTGAAGTCACGACGCCTTCGGTATCCGCAGCAAGAACTCCTGACGCTGAGAGTTCGGGAGCAGCAGGTAAATTCGACTGAGCGCCAAGAGAAGGGAGTCCGAGTTGCCGGAGCGTCCAGGTTCGCGCCGGCCAGAAAATCCGCGCAGATCATCTCCAGACAGTAGCCACGCGCCTTTTGACCACCGAGCATCAACGAAGCGGTTTCCAGCGCCTGCTCGATAACCGCCAGTTGGCTCTTGTAGACTTTGAAATAAAGCATCTCCCAAGGCTCGGTTTCCTTGCCTGTTAGGTGTCGTTCCACCTCCCGCTTGAACTCCTCCCTCGGCATTTGCTTCGCTTTGTGCACCCAGGGTGCACAATCGAAGTTCTGTCTCTCCGCCCGTACCACTTTGACCAACTCCCGGGCCTTCGTCCATCCCATCTCTTTTAGGTCGCGATGGGTCTGCCGCGGCAACTGCTCGTGAATCGCCATCAGGTAATATGCCTTCCGTCGGGACTCGGGAAATTTCTTCTCCAGAAACTCATCAAAGGACTTCAAATTGTCGACCCGCCAGTATTGTCCTGCCCGTACTTCGCAGAGGTAGCGGCCCAGCTCCACAAAGCGGGTGTCCCGCTCCCGCTCCGTCGTCCGTTCCCAGTGCAGAATCTCGTCGATCTTCTCCAGCACAAACAACGCGCGACGGTGATTCAGCTTGGGTGCCATCGGTGGCGGCCCGCTAGTCCTCAAATTGGTCAATCCAATCAAGGTCGCTCGCTCCCGGCCGGCGAATCAGTTTTGAGTCCAGCAACTGCTGATCTCCCAAGCAAATCCCCAGATGGGAGCAGCTCACACAGCCGTTCTGGGGAAATCGAATTCCGCTATGCGGAAGGAACTGGCCCGCTTCAATCTGGTTGACCGTCGTCTCCACCAGCTGGCCAAACTCCCGGCGCTGTTGGTCATCAATCGATGTCTTCAGATACTGAATCTCGGGTGCGTTCTTCCGCACGAAGACGACCAAAGCAACATCGGAGATCCCAGTCATCCAGGAATAGCAGATCAGTTGTGGATCGAGGGCCAAGAGACCCTGTGGTTGTTCCGCGTAGCGGCGGTAGTCGTTTTCCAGTCGATGATGCATTTCGTCCCGTCGAGTTCGCCGATCGCATCGATGTACGACAAAAATTGCTCCCAGACGGGAGCGAGCGCGTCAACTTCACTTGAAGATTCTCTTTTGGACGTCGTATCCGAACACGATCATCCTGGGCAAACCGTTCGAGCAGGTGGATGCCCTGGTGATAGAGCCGGTCCCACGAATCGTTCTTCGCATAAGCCAGGGAGGCGTCCTGGTATTTGCGCCATTCCTGGAAGAACGCAGCAGTCGAATCTTCGCCAGCGAAATAGGCAGCCAAAGCGTTTTCAAAGCAGCGGCCGAACATCATTGCGGCCTTGTCTTCTTTTTCGCGCCAGCCGTCGAGGTATCGGTAGCGATATTGCCGTGGGCAGCGCAGGTACTGGCTAATCTGCGTGAAGCTGTACGTCATTGGAGCCTCCTGCCACGACACCTTCGCGAGCATCTTTGGAGATGAATTCCCATTCGCTGGACGGTGCAAATGCTTCGAGGTTGAGGAACGTACGTCCGGCGAATGACTTGCGCGTGGTGCGCAGAATGCCGATAAGACCGAGCAGGGCCTTCTCATCCACTTCGTCTCGACCGAGCAGGTCAGGGTCATAGCCGAAATCCCGCAGGAACCAATTCAGTTTCCAGAGGGACTTCTGGGTGCAATAGAGTCGCCCCGCAATCTTGCGCGAGGCAAACTCCTTAGGCTCCTGGACGGTGAAGCTGAGAATGAAGAAGGGCTTCTGCGGGTGCCAGCGATAATAGGCTCGGTCCACTCGCACCAGGAAGATGCCTTCCAGGAATTCGTTCGCCTGCGCCGGCTCGACATGTAAACCCGGAAAATGCCGTTTCATGACCTCACCTCCTCCGGCTGGCCATAGCTATTCAATTTGCAAATGAGCGCCGCACGATCTTTGGCGGCTTCCTCGGTCACTGTCGAAACAAAGGCCTCGACGAGGTCACGGCCGGCGTCGCGGAGCTCTTGCGTTCCACAGAAATCAGCCGCGTAACGTTTCACCAGGTTGGGATCGAGTTCGTACTTTCGAATCAGGAGGCAGAGCTTGTCCCGCAGTCTGGGCTGGCCATTGCTTGAGCCGTTCGACCCGGGGTGGCCATTCGAATGCGGCGCGGCGGCGACGGGCTCGTGCGGTGGCGAAAACGATCCGAGCTCTTCCACACTGCAGAGCCCGATTCCGTAAGCTTTGCGGAGGGCCCGGTTAACGGCTCGCGTTTCGGCGACCCGCATTTCGGCGCCTCGGACGAGGGGAGATGTGTTGGATGGATCGGCGTCGCCGTAGCCGACGAAGCCACGGGACCGTAAAGATTTGTATACTGTGGCTCTAAAGATCCAACGGTTGGCAGATGGATCACACAGTCGAGTGACAAGAGCGGATTTAATACCAGAGCAGTTTTTCGATCGGGCTATTCGCAGCAGGCCAGCGTGAGTTACATACCATCGGCCGTCGAGAAGCTGTAGATCTCCGGTTGAAACCAACAGGCCATATTCTTCGGTTAGAGCCCTGAGCGTGCGAATTGCACTTCGGGGTAGTTCACCCCAGGTATCTCTGGCTAGCTTGCGATTCGAAACGAATCTGTTGCAATAGGCGTTCATATTGCTCCTCGCTTCGTGGAACCCAATGTCACCCATATGCTGACATAGGGTGCCATAATTGTCAAGTTGTGCGAAAGTTCAAACCAGCGTAAGAGAATGATAGAATCCGCGACGCATGCGAAAAGACACCAGACTTTCGTTCCGAGTTCGATCTGACCTTAAGAAGACGCTCGAAGTCATTGCTTCGACCGAAGGTCGAAGTGTTGCTCAAGTGTGCGAAGCATTCCTAAGCGCGGGAGCCAGCAGTTATAAGAGCGAAGGCGCAGCTTTCCTGCAGCGCCTCATTTCGAGATCGCGAAGAGGGAACAAAGGATAAGGATCGGGATAGCATTCGGTCATCGGACGCCTTCGGGGTGGTAGGGATCGAGGCGTAGATATTAACGCGTGACCACCGATTGGTGTTTCTACCGTATTGTAGGCTTCAGTGCGAATCGCTTCATGCAGGCGATACGTTTAGCGCACTGCGTTCAGCTGTAGTACGTAAAACATTTTCATAGCGAGTGCTGCGCGGTGCCCGCTAATCGTGACTGCCTGCATTGCCAAACGAACCCAAATTACCGCGCCCAAATTTCGGTTTTCATGCAGAAACTAGAGCTCCTTCTTTTTGTTTCCGCCTGGTTACGCCTTTACAATCAGTCACTTAAAGGCAAAAGAAAACTTAGACTTGACGGTTCAATTTCGTTCTGGCAGAGTAGTGCTTGTGGGAGCGATACCGGAGAATCCGATGTTTACAGCTTCTGACGCTCGGGAAGTCGGGGGTGTCAGCTACCGCCAACTGAACGGGTGGGATTCGAAAGGAGCGCTGCCAGGCCGGCGCGCGCATAGCTCCGCGTGGCGTAAATTCGACCCGCGGCAGTTCTTTGTGATTCTGGTTTGTGCCGAGATTCGCAAACAATTCGGCGTCTCTATCGAGAAGCTTGCGTGGCTGCAGAAATACATGCTCCAAGATGGTGCAAACCACTTTTTAGCGGCCGTGGAGATGATGCGTGACGGGCTGGCAGTGCTACTTTTTACCGATCTACGCGAACAATTCGAAATGAATTCAGATTTTGAAATCAGCGACTTACTTCGGCTCGGGTATTGCAGGCACTACGAAGAACCAAGCTATCTATTGCTCTTGGTAAATCCAATCGTAAATAAGATGTTGGCGGCGCTGAAGAATCCCGCGCGATTGGAGATCTCAGAGAAAATTTATGACGTGATGGGGGCCGTCGCGGCGGCCACGAGAGTTCGAGATACGGCGGAATTCGCTGTGCTCGAAACGATGCGACAGGCTAACACTTCCAAATTTACGGTGATACAAACGAGCGACGACGAAATACTCCTCGAAATTCAAGTGAATGAGGAGAAAAGGGGAACTGTTCAGCAAGCTCAAGGGCTCCCTGCGCATCAAGAGAGGGACCCGAGCACTGTGCACAGAGTCGTGAAAAAAGTATTGATGTAGGGAGTCGGGCTTTTGGCATTGCGGTGCAGCGTGTCGCTGCATGACTAGGTGCGCCGGAGAGGGCAGTCGATCGGCTCGGCTCGACACGTTCCGACACTTTGAGAAGGAGAACATCTTGGACAAACATGACTCAAATCGCAAGAACGCACAACGTTCCACTGGGCCGCGTGACACGACTTCGACTCGGTACAACGCGGTTCGGCATGGCTTATTGGCGAAGGGTATAACCGAGCTCGATGACCCAATCGCGTATGAATCTTTGCTGGAACGGCTTACACAGGCGTACCGCCCGGTCGGAGATGTGCAGCTGTTCTTGGTGCAAAGAATTGCCCTTCACATGACCAGAATAGTGCGAGGCGCAAGGCTTGAAGCCGAATACATTACAAGTGAGATTCATCCCCCCGTTAAGCAGAGTCTCGAAGACTTATTGGAGCCCGGTGTTGTCGAGCCCGGACTGCCTGCAGCCGTGGGTGCGCGCGGCGCCATTAACTTGGTTTCTGGTTTTCAACGCTACGAAACTTCACTCGAGAATAAATTATACCGCGACCTTAACTACCTCGAGCGCTTACAACGCATGCAAAAAGGGGAGTCTGTCCCCGCCCCGGAAAGCATTGATGTCTCGATACACTCGCAACCTGGCGGCGAAGCCTAGAAATCGAACGGGCTGAATTTAGCGGGCATCCGAGTCTCCAGCGCCGCTTCGCCGAGGAGTAGTCTTTCGAAATCGCGCTCGTGATTGCCTCAAAGTTCTGGCACTTGAGCCTTCGATGCATAATCGCGCGACCAAGCAGCCACCCTGTTCTACAATAATCTCGAGGACGATTCAGGTCCGCTGCACGAGCAAAGGAAGAGGAAGAAGAGCAGGTTCGTCGAACCGGGCAGCCGTTGGCTTTAAATCGATGAAATGCGCCACAGTGCGATTTTTCGTGAGATGCTGCTGCGCGAGATCGAAGGGCAGCGGCTGGCTTCAGGCGGGTTTACGTACCCAGCAAATTGATCTGCAGTTTCTCGTACCCGTGCTCGCGCGCCCACAGGTCCAGTGGTATCGTCGCCAGCTCATCTACAACGGGAACCGCGAGGCCCGTCTTCGTCAAATCAATGCTCTTCAAATACGTATGGCATGTGTCGCAGACATCCACCCGCACATGCGCAATTTCCGGCGCTGAATAAAACGCCATCTGCGGCTCCCGCTCTTCTCCGCACGCCGGACAATACACCCGCCGAAATCCCCATTCATGCGCGCACAACATGCAAATCAAAGATTTCTTCGCGCCGTCGCCTTCACTCCGCAACACTCCCACGCTCGGTTTCCCGCCACACAAGCGGGCAAGTCGAAGGCGCTCCATCCACAATCGTCACCTCGCGCTGATCCGCCAGATACTCCGCATATGGCTGCAGAAAAATCCACACCAGCAATGGTTCGTGAAGGCCCGCCCTCCCCGCATCGCCCTCTTCTGACATTCCGCCCACCGCCATCGGCGTCTCCAAATCGCCATGCCAGAAATCTTCGATCGCGTGCTGCCAGGATGGCGTCCCTTTGCGGGCCAATCCCGCGGCAGCCTGCGCCAGCGGCCTCGGCGCAATCTGCTCGATCAACGCTAGAAATCTTGGAAATGGAGGCAACAGCAGGAAAAGATCCAATTCATCGCGCAAAGGTCTCGCGGATGAAATTTTCGGGGAATCGCCCAGCGCTTTCTGCAGGTCCGCGTACAGGTTCTTCTGAAATGTCGCCACACGCGAATAGAATCGCAATCCTTCCGCGGCAAAAGGATAAGTCGAGCCGTCAGCTCGTTGGCGCGGCGGATGCGCCGGTCCCACTCCCGTTGCGCCATTACTTGGATCGCGTACCGCCTTTGATCTCTTCATACCACGTGCGATGAAAAGTCCAGGCCCAAGCGCGCGTCACATAACCATGGAACATGGAGCCGAAGCTGCCTTGCTCCAGGATCGTGCTCATGTACACGTGAATCAGGTACAGCCCAATGCTGATCAGCGCCGCGCTCGCGTGAATCAGGATCGCGACGTAGCGCAGATACCGCCAACTCCACGGCAGCGCTTCCGTATACCACAGCGCCACGCCCGTCAGCAGCAGCAAGAATCACGCAGTAAAAAATTCCCCAGAAAAAAAGTTTCTGCCCGAAATTAAAGCGCCCCACCGGAGGCAGTTTGTCATCCTCATTCTGATGTAGTAGGGTATCGCCTTCGCCCAGGCGCGGTCGTCCTCATCCACTTCCATGTCCCGGCGCCATTCTTTAAAAGTCCAGAAGAGCGACGCCGCGAAAACCAATCCGAGCCACGGATGTATGAATCGCGCCGTCGGCCCTCCGCCCACGATTGCCGCCAGCCAATACAAATAAGGAGACCAGAACGCCAGCCCAGTGATCAGCGCGAACGTGTAAGTAAACGCCCCGATCCAATGATTCGCGCGCTCGCCAAACGAATACCGTGTGATCAGCTCCTCGTTATGATCGGCGGCAGTAGGATGCGATACCGCGTTGCTCGTCATGGCCGCCTCCGCCGCTCACCGCTCCTGTTCCCATCACCCGGCGGAATCGGTTCTTCCTTCTTCGGCCCATATCGCATGTAATGCCACGCAAGCCCCACCAGCCCGCCAATCATCGCCAAATTTCCCAGCCACTTCAGCGGCCCTTTCCACAAACGCACCGAATACGGAATGTGCGGATTCTTCGGCAATCCGCCATACAACTCCGGATTCTTCGCATCATGCAGCACATAAATCACATGCGTTCCGCCCACTCCCGCCGGATCGTAAACTCCCGCATCCGCGAATCCAGAATGCGTGCGCAGTTGTTCCGCCCGCGTCTCCGCTAGTTCCTTCATTTCGAGTTTCGTTCCGAAATGCAGGCATCCCGGTCGGGCAAGCCTTGATGCACGCCGGCTCCAGCCCCACTGACACGCGATCGTTGCACAAAGTGCACTTGAAAACTTTTCGCGCCTCCGGACTGAACTTCGGAATATTGAACGGGCACCCCGTCATGCAATATCCGCACCCAATGCAATGAGCCTGCTGAAAATCCACGATTCCGTTCGCATACTGAACGATCGCCGCGTCCGCCGGACAAGCCGCCAGACACCCCGGATCCTCGCAGTGCATGCACTGATCTTTGCGCATCAGCAGCATGCATGCTGCCGTCTTCGCGCTCGTGCTCGTTGAATTTGATCAGGTTCCAATAATTCCACGCCGTTTCCGGCATCGTCTGGTAGGTATTGTCAAACGTAGTTTCGGTGAACGTGTATCCATTCCATTCCAGGCACGCCACTTCGCAAGCCTTGCATCCAATACAAGTGGTCGTGTCCACCAGCTTGGCCACTCGGAACTCGCGATTCAGCCCCGCGCCCGGCACCGTCCCGGCGTGTCCTGAAATCCTGATTATTTCCGTTGCCGCCTGGCTCATCGTTCGCTCCCTACGCCTTCTCTATCTTTACCAGGAAGCCCTTGGATTCAGGGGTGTGCGCGTTCGGATCTGTTACCGCAGGTGTCAGCAAATTTGCCGGCGTCCGCGCGTCTCGTCCCGCATCCTCGGCGATTCCGCGGAAGCCCTGGTGAATCGGCAATCCAATCTGGTGAACCTTCTTGCCGTCAATCATCATCGGCTTCAGCCGCCGCGTCACAAAAGCTTTTGCCGTATAAGTTCCGCGCGCGCTGATCACATGAATCATGTCCGTGCCGCGAATTCCTTTTTCTTCCGCCAACTCCACGGATATTTCCACAAACGGCTCCGGAATCAGCTGTACGTTCATCGGATTATTCTTCGTCCAATAGTGATACTGCTCCGTCAGTCGATACGTCGTGCAGACGATACTGTATTCCGCCGGATCGCCAAACTTGTCGTACGGCGATTTGAATTTCTTCACCAGCGGATTATTCGATTGCGCCGGATGGAACAGATTCTTCGTCGGGCTCTCAATCGGCTCGTAATGTTCCGGAAACGGCCCGTCCGCCAGCACTCCGATCGGCGCGAACAATCTCCCCACACCTTCCGCGTTCATAATGAACGGCCCCATGTGGTCCTTCGGATGCGAGTCCGGCTTGAAGTCCGGCACGTCATTGCCCACCCATTTTCCCGCCGCTTCGTTCCACCACACCTGTTTGCGCTCCGGATCCCACGGCTTTCCCTCAGGATTGCACGACGCGCGGTTGTACAGCACGCGACGGTTCGCAGGCCACGACCACGACCAGTTCGGAAATACCCCCATTCCCGACGGATCTTCCGTGCCGCGCCGCTGGATCTGTGAACCTGCCTCCGTCCAACTGCCGGAATAGATCCAGTTGCCGCACATCGTCGTCCCGTCGTCTTTCAGCCACGCAAATCCAGGCAACTGCTGCCCCGCTTTGATCACCTGTCCCGTCACCGGATCCGTCAGATCCGCCAGCGCCTTGCCATTAATCTCCATCGCGATTTGCGATAGTGGCGGATGAGCCGCATCCGCATACGCCCAGCTCAAATTCAAAATCGGGTCGGGGAATTTTCCACCCTCTTTCTTGTACAGGTCCCGCACGCGCAGGAAAATCTGCGCCACGATGTCCTGGTCCAGCCGCGCCTGTCCCGGAGGCGGCACTGCGGCATATTTCCACGTCACCCAGCGCGCCGAATTCGTCATGCTCCCATCTTTTTCCGCGAATCCCGCACACGGCAGCCGGTACACCGTCGTATTGATCGTTTTCTGCTCGTCCGCCGTGATTCCCGGCGCCTTCCAGAACTCGCTCGTCTCGTCCTCGTAAATCTCACCGACCACCAGCCAATCCGCCTTCTTCAACGCATTAATATTCTTGTTCGTATCCGGCCCGATCATCACGCCGTTCATACCGAACGCCATCATGCCCTTGATCTTGCCGTTGTACATGTCTTCCCA
Organism: uncultured Acidobacteriota bacterium; assembly: GCA_963710845.1. GTDB lineage: Bacteria > Acidobacteriota > Terriglobia > Acidiferrales > UBA7541 > Palsa-295. The sequence continues at coordinate 38,413 of CAVQBU010000005.1, forward strand.
GATGTGCGTCCAAGAACAATCCTGGCCCGCCTTCGGCAAGTAATCGAAAGCGAACCCGTTTTCTTTCGTCGCCGCGTCCCCATAAAACCCTTTCAACAACGACACCATGAATTTCGGCGTGTTCTGGTAGTAGTTGAACGAATCCCATGGCTGCGGCTTCGATGCCGTCGGCGTCGTGCGCTTCAAAAACGACGCCAAATCCGGGTCGCTGGGCACCGGCGCCTTCAGGTATCCGGGAAGGGAATCGAACAGTCCGGCCATGTCCGTCGCGCCCTGAATATTCGAATGTCCGCGCAACGCGTTCACTCCGCCGCCCGCTCTTCCCACATTCCCCAGCAGCAGTTGAATCATCGCCGCCGTGCGAATGATTTGCGTTCCGAAACGTGTGCTGCGTCCAGCCCACCGCGTAAATAATCGTCGCCACTTTCTTCATGTCCCCGTCTTTCCGCACAGACGTGAACATATCAATCGCCTTCAAATACTGTTCTTTCGGTATCCCGGTGATCCGCTCCACCATCTCCGGCGTGTATCGCGAATACTGCTGCTTCATCAATTGGAAAACGCACCGCGGGTGCTGCAGCGTCAGGTCATACGCCACATTCGGCGGCAGTGCCGGAGCTGGCGGCGTAGGCTTGCCGGTTTCCGCGGCCGGCGCGTGTCCAGACGCTGACGCTGCGCCTCCCTGTCCGCCGTTCCCATTCCCGCCAGTCCCCGCGCCAGCAGAAGAATGCCCAGCGCTCGCACCCGCATCCGTCTTTCCGCTGAAGTCTCCGCCTTCCTGATAATTCCAGGTGGTCTTATCGTAAGTCCCGGCCGCCGCATCAAATCCGGAATACAATCCATCGTCCGGCAGCTTGAATCCTTCCTTCACGATAAACGCCGCGTTCGTGTAGTTGATCAAATACTCTTTCGCATAGCGGTTGTTCTCGATTGCGTATTTGATCACTCCGCCCAGGAACGCAATATCCGTCCCAGCGCGAATTTGCAAAAACAGGTCAGCAGTAGAAGAAGTGCGCGTGAATCGCGGATCAACAGAAATAATCTTGGCGTTGCGGTTGCGCTTGGCCTCCATCGCCCACTTGAATCCGCAGGGATGGTTCTCGGCCGGATTACCGCCCATGATCAACATCATGTCAGTGTTCTTGATGTCGATCCAGCCATTGGTCATCGCCCCGCGTCCGAATGTTGGTCCCAAACTTGAGACCGTGGGGCCGTGTCAAACACGGGCTTGGTTTTCTAAATACACCAAGCCCAACCCTCTCATTGCTTTCACTACCAAATAATTAAACTCGTTCGTGTCCGTGCAGCCGCCGATAAACGAAATCCCTTCGCAGCGGTTCACCGTGTGCCCCGCCGCATCCTTCTCTACAAAGGTCGCGTCGCGCGTTTTCTTCGTCCACTGCGCAATCTCACTCAGCGCCGAATCCCAGGAAATATCTTGCCACTCCGTCGCCCCCGGCCGCCGCACTTGCGGCTTGGTCAACCGCCGCGGGTTCAGCATATCCTGCTCCAGCGAAGATCCCTTCGGGCACAGAGTCCCGCGATTCGTCGGATGGTCCGGATCGCCTTCCACGTGAATCACCTGCGGCGTCACGTTCTTCGCCCTATCCCCCAGCGTGTAAATCAGCACGCCGCAACCCACCGCGCAATAAGGACACGTCGACCGCGTCTCCGCAGCGCGTGCAATTTTCAATTCTTTCAGCTGGGCGTATGCAGGCTTAAGGTCAAATCCGAAGATGGTCGCGGCAACTCCGCCAACCGCCGCTACCTTAAAGAAATCTCTGCGCGAAGTCTCCATCAAGAATCCTCCGCATCCGTTCAATTAGTGCCAACCGCCAAACACCTATTTCTATGTCTTCGATGATTATCTTGTCAAGAACCATTCACGCGATGTCAGCACATTCAAGACCCACATTCACACAACTGTAATCTTTGCCGGAGCCGCGTCTTTCAATCCCCGACATGTTGTAGAATTTCCTCGCACACGCTCACGCAAGTTCGATGCTCCGCCGTTCATGAAGGTGTCAGACAATCTGCGGTAAAATTGAACCAGTTGCCGCGCCCACGAACCTCGTGTTTGTGGCGCCTCGTGACCTCAAGGAATCCGCATGCGTCTGAAAATTGTGCAGGCGGGTGAACCGGTCCTCCGCGAAACCGCCCGGCTCCTCACGCCCCAGGAAATTCTCAGCGAAGAGATTCAGCGCCTAATCCGCGATATGCAAGACGCAATGCGTGACGCTCCCGGCGTCGGTCTCGCCGCCCCACAAATCGGCCAGCCCCTCCAGCTCGCCGTAATCGAAGACCGCGAAGACCTCCTGAAAAGCTACGCCGCCGCCGACCTCGCCGAACGCGAACGCCGCGCCGTCCCTTTTCACGTAATCATCAATCCCGTAATCGCACTACTCCAGCGACGAAATGAAAAATTTCTACGAAGGCTGCCTCAGCCTCGCCGGTTTTTCCGCCGTGGTCCCCCGTGCCCGCACCGTCCGCGTCGAATACCTCGACGAGCGCGCCGAATCCCACTTCGTCCAAGCCACCGGGTGGTACGCCCGCATCCTTCAGCACGAAATCGATCACCTCCACGGCGCCCTCTACATTGACCGCATGCAATCCCGCACCTTCACCACCCTAGACAACTGGACCCGCCTCCACAAAGGCAAACCCATCCCCGAGCCACAACCGACCCTCGACCCACCCGACTCCACAAAATAAGCCTAGCGCCGCGATCTGCCGGCTCCCTGCCGTTGTCGTTGAAGATGGCTTTGAATTTGTAGCGGCCACCTTTAGGTGGGCGCCTTTGACTTGCCGTCGCATTTGAATTTGTGAATTGCCCTACGGGCGATTCATCCTGAGAACCGGCGGTGCCGGTTCGAAGGGTAGCGCTCGCCCGGCTTTTGAACGCACGTATTTGACATTCGACGTCATCCTGAACCCGCGAAGCGGGTGAAGTATCTCGCTTCCCTCGCGGGTCACCCAGCCCAGTTTTCGCGGCACAGCCTTCAGGCTGTGCGGGACGATTTCGCCGCAGAAGCGTTGCATGGCCGTCGTCGGTGAGCTCGCCGTTGAATTTGTGAATCGCCCCATAGGGCGATACATCCTCAGGACCGGCTGTGCAGGTTAGAAGGGTTACGTCCGTTCCGCTTTGCGGGATGGGCGCCGTGGCGTTTGACACTGCTGTCGAGGGCTACGGCATGCCTGCCCGTCGACAGAGGACCGTGCGCGAGTCAACACGCCTTGGCCGGTCAGTTTCCGATAACGCGGGTGATCTCAATGGGTCGACGCAACACCACGCTAGAACCCGGCTGGCATTGAAAACAAAAGCCAAAATCGCTTACTAGGGTTCGACCAGCAGGAATGCTGCCCTGGCTAGTTTTTGTCCAAGTGACGGCAAACGGGTGGTTCTCCCGGGGATGCATGGCCGAATCAGCGTACTGGATGGTGTTGCATCGACCGATTGAGCTGGCACGACTTATCGGAACTTAGGACGAGCCCTTCGCACACCTCGAATGTGGCGATATGATGTTGAGGTGGGCAAGCTGACGGAGGTTGCAGAAGCAAAGAGTGCCGAGACTAGGAGTCGCGTTGATCACCAGATGTGCCCATTAAGTATCAAGAAACCCTCGACGGGAGCGTTCGATTGCTAAAAGCCAGGTTAGTGCTGGGGAATCTCGTTTTAACGGTCATCACCCTATGTGCAATTCTGTCCGCGCTCTCACTCAAAGCCGTTGCCCGAACAAATCTTAGGTCCGCGCTTCAACAGACGCCCGGTGCACCCCAGTGCAACGTCAAGGGCGACACAGAGATCTCTATTACTTGCGACTATTCGCCCGCGCCAAACGGCGCTGCTCAAATTGCTGGGCCACCCATCGCTGTCAACCATGCCTCATTTATCTTCGACACTGATCAAGACAGCCGCATGAAAATCGGACTAACGATTACAAATCGCGGCCCTGACGCAATCGCGGAAGCGCGCATCGTTTACATTGCGATTGACGGAGTCGACGGCAAGAACTACTTGCGGCGTCCGCTGCCACACGTGGATTTGAGCAAAATCGCCCCAGAGCAGACGATCGCTTATTCGGAAACACTCTTGTCGCCGGCATTCCCTCGCGGTACCTACACCATTCATCTGTGGATCCCTTCCTCAGAGTCCTCTCTGAAATTCGATCCCGCGCATAATCTGCTGTTCAACAACATTGGTGTCGCAGATTCGGTGACGGGATTGAACACCTTGGCGACTTTCACTGTGCATGCGTCGTCCGGTCACAAAAAATATCCGCACTGAGAATTCCTGTTCGAAAATCCGTTAGCTTTTCGGCGTTGACCCAGTTCTTCAACATTTCGCCGTAGATTCGCCTATCGTGGGCCTGCGTTCGGAGGATTATGGATTGACACGGAAACCAAAGCTGCTATCGTGCTCACCACGATAGGGTGTGCCGTCCCCCCAGCCCCGCCGGTTGACTAACTTCGCCTTTGGAGCGCTATGACTATGATTTCTTACGCGCCAACCGTACGTGTCCGTACGAGCGAAATCGAATCCGCCAGTTCGTGGCGACTATGGACTCGAACTAGCGTAACCCTTCTGCTCCTCGCGGCGACGACTTTCACAGCAGAAGCACAGACGTCTGTATTGACTCAGCACAATGACATCGGACGCACCGGGCAAAATACTAACGAAACGATCCTGACCACGTCGAATGTCAACTCCACTCAATTCGGTAAGCTTTTTACACTGAAGGTCGACGGCCAGATTTACGCGCAACCTCTCTATGTTCCTCAACTGACGATTAACGGTGCCACCCACAACGTTCTCATCGTGGCTACCGAAGCGGACAGCGTGTATGCCTTCGATGCGGACAGCAATACCGGCGCGAACGCCACGTTCCTTTGGCATGCGAGCGTTATCGACACCGCACACGGGGCAGCATCCGGCGCCACGCCATTTCCGTACACCACTAACGATTGCACCGATATGCAACCGCAAAGCGGCATAACCGCGACGCCTGTGATTGACACGTCAACCGGCACGGTCTACGCCGAAGCCAAATCCGTGGAAAACGGGGCTGCCGTGCACCGCCTCCACGCGCTCGATATCACCACGGGGAGCGAAAAATCATTCGGCCCGGTCGTGATTAACGCTCGGCCAAATGGCGTGGCAGGCACCGGCGACGGAAGCTCAGGTGGGGTGCTGCAATTCGACAATCTCACGCAGAACAGCCGCCCTGGATTGCTGCTCTCTAACGGAACAATTTTCATCGGCTACGCTTCACACTGCGATGACGGCCCCTATCACGGCTGGCTTTTTGCTTATAGCGAATCGTCCTTGGCGCGTCTGGCTTATTTCAACACCACGCCCTACGGTGGACTCGGCGGCTTTTGGAGTTCGGGCGCGGGCTTGGCTGCCGACAGTTCTGGAAACATGTTTTTGGTGACTGGGAACGGCTCGTTCGATACCAGCAATCCTACAATTGATTATGGCGATTCGATTTTGAAAATGAGTTATGCGGGTGGTGCCTTCACGGTCGAAGACTATTTTACCCCCTACAATCAGTCCAGCCTTTCCGGCGCCGACACGGATCTGGGCTCTGGCGGGGTACTTCTGCTTCCTGATCAGCCGGGGAATTTCCCTCACGAACTCGTGGAAGCCGGAAAACAGGGCACGATCTATCTGGTGAATCGCGATACTTTAACCACCACCCCGCCTCATTACTGCAACGGTTGCTCAAGCGATCCCGAAATTGTGCAGGAATCCTCCGCCGGTAAGATCGGCGGAATGTGGTCTATGCCCGCATACTGGAACAACACCGTTTATTTTGCGGGTTCTGGCGGCCCACTGACGGCAATTCCACTCAGCAACGGTACGCTGAATTATTCGAGCATTACAACTTCATCCCCCACTTTTGGTTTTCCGGGCGCCACACCTTCAATTTCGTCCAACGGAACCTCTAACGGCATCGTCTGGCTCATCGACTCGTCTCAGTATGGCAGTCCCGGTCCGGGACCTGCGCCGGCTGTTCTTCACGCTTTCAATGCTACAAACGTGAGCAGTGAGTTGTACAACTCCACGCAGGCGGGTGCGGGCCGTGACACCGCGGGTAACGCTGTTAAATTCGCGGTCCCGACCGTCACGAACGGAAAAGTCTATGTTGGCGCCACGCAGGAAGTCGATGTGTACGGCATGCTCAGCGGGGGTGCTCAAGTCGCTGCGACTCCGCTAATTTCTCCGGCCTCAGAGTCCGTTACTACTTCCGTTCAAGTCACGATGTCGGATTCAATCGCCGGCGCCCCAATTTATTACACAACCGACGGAAGCACGCCCGTTCCAGGTTCAGGCTCAACCGTGAAATATTCTGGCGCAGTCACGCTTACTTCTTCCCACACGGTTAAAGCTCTAGCTTCCGCGAGCGGTTTCACGAACAGTGCCGTCGCTTCCGAAATCTACACAATCCAGTCTAATCCCATCACGTCCGTGAACGATTCCGGCGGATTCACGGCTTCTGGCATCAGTCTATCTGGCAGCGCGACCCTGAACGGCATGCGCCTGCGTCTCACGGACGGCGGAGCACACGAAGCGGGCAGTGGATTCATTACCACCCCAGTGAATGTTCAGTCGTTCACAGCGGACTTCTCCTTCCAGTTAACTAATCCGAACGCGGATGGCTTCACATTCACCATTCATGGAGGCAGCACGGCGGCGGCTCTGGGACCAGGCGGCGGTGGGCTCGGATACGGACCGGACACCGTCGGGGGCACCGGCGGCATCCCATCGAGCATCGCCATCAAATTCGATCTGTACAGCAATGCTGGAGAAGGCGTGGATTCCACCGGCGAATATTCCGATGGAGCGTCTCCAACCGCTCCATTTGTCGTCATGACCAGCTCCGGAATCAACTTGCACAGCGGCGATATTTTCCAGGTTCATCTGTCATACATCGGCACGAATCTCGCGATGTCTATTACCGATGTAACCAACGAAGATGAATTCACCACCACTTTCACCAATGTGAATATTCCTTCCACAATTGGAGGAAACACCGGGTACGTAGGCTTCACCGGCGGCACGGGCGGAGCAACGGCAATCCAGGAGATCATCGGGTTCTCTTACATTTCTGGACCTGCGTCCATGCCGCAAGCGGCAACTCCTGTTATCAGTCCCGCCGCAGGCAGTTTTCCCAGCTCAGTTGCCGTCTCTATCACCGATTCGACCGGCGGCAGCACTATCTACTACACCACCAACGGGACCACTCCTACGACGAGCTCCGCGAAATATACCGGCGCGTTCACACTCACATCTTCCGCCGCCGTGCAGGCAATCGCAGCCGCTACCGGATTCACGAACAGCGCGGTCGCCAGCGCTGCCTACACCGTCACCACCGTCACAGCTCCAAACGTCAATTTTGGCTCCGGGTTCGCGGGCGAAAATTCACTCACGTTGAACGCCGGAGCCGTTATCGCCGGGTCTCGGCTACGTCTCACTGACGGCGGAGCCAACGAGGCACGCAGCGCGTTCTTTACCACCCCAGTCAACGTCGCGCAGTTCACATCGGACTTCAGCTTCCAGCTTACCAACCCTAGCGGCGATGGTTTCACATTCACAATTCAGGGCGTCGGTGCGACGGCTGTTGGTCCTTCCGGCGGCGGCTTGGGCTATGGTCCTGATAACGTCACGAACCCACCTACGAGCCCGAATGCGCCCATAGGTAAGAGCGTCGCGGTAAAGTTCGATCTTCTCAGCAATGCCGGCGAAGGCCCGGACTCAACGGGTTCGTACACGAATGGCGCATCTCCGACCACTCCAGCGATGGATATGACCGGTTCGGGCGTTAATCTCCATAGCGGCGACGTTTTCAAGGTCCACATCACTTACAACGGCGCCACGCTCAGCTGGACGATCACCGACGCCACAACCGCGAAAACGTTCACCGCGTCCGCCGCCGTCAATATTCCCAGCATGATTGGCGGCAATACGGCGTTTGTGGGTTTCACCGCCGGCACCGGCGGCTCAACCGCGACACAGGAAATCATTACTTGGACGCTCGCTTCCGGCAGCACCTCCCCAACTCAGTACGAAACCGAATCTTCCACTGTGTTCAACGCCAGCAAGAGTTCAGGGCCAACTTACCGCGTTTTCGCTTGGTCGGGTTTCACGGATGGTGAAGGGACTACTCTCGATGGCACCGCTGCGAGGCAATCGGTCACGATCGCGCTCAGCGTTCCGCAGGCTGGTACGTACGATGTGAAGTACGCAACCAAAGCGCACAACACGCGCGGGATTGTTCAACTCTCTGTGAACGGTTCAAATGTAGGACCTGCTGAGGATCAATATTCCGCCGCCGACGTATGGAAAGAATTTGACCTCGGCAACGTCACCCTCGCCGCCGGCAACCAATCCTTCGTCTTCACGACGACCGCGAAGAACGCGATCAGCGGTGGATACACTCAGGCGTACGACTACATCAAGCTCACGCCGCAGTAATAGCAGCAGACAGAACTCAAGGCGGCGCGTCATCGCAGGACGCGAACGCCATTTTGATTTTTCTGTGAGTCCTGACGGCCATCGGCTCGCGATTTTGGACGAAGGCGTAGTAACGGTTGTCGATATGCCTTGAAACGCTCGCTCTTCGTGCACCGCGACCACCGTCTCATAGTATCCTTTCTGATTCTAAGTCCTGATTAACGCTGCCAGCTCAACCGGTCGATGCAACACCATCCAGTGTGCTGATTCGGCGATGCTTCCGCGGGAGAACCACGTGTTCGCTTTCACTTGGGCAAAACCTACCAGGGCGGCGTTCCGGCTGGGCTAACCCGAGCAAGCGATTTTGGGGTTTGTTTTCAATGCCAGGCGGGTTCTAGCTTAGCGTTGCGTCGACCCATTGAGATCACCGCTCTAATCGGACATCTCTAACAACGTCGGCTCTGTCAAAGCTTTTTTGAGCGCACTTCTCCGTTCACTCTGAAGAGTCGTCTTCGTTCGTCTTGTTCTTTGGCCCAGCGTCGATGACCACGGCTCGTCTGTAATCTTTCGGTCGGCTTCGGTCCGACCCAAACATCTCTTCGATCTAAACTTCGACCATGATTACTTCTTCAAACTCCCTTCGCAGGGAGCGGGATGCCCAATCAAGTGCGACGACGTTCTACTTCACGCCATGTCCGGTACCGAGCTGTCCCGCGTACGAACCGAACTCTAAAGACTGCGAATACTCACAACCGTTCCGCCACATCCAGTACAACCGAATCGCCAGCCTGCGTCCCATCGCTACTTTGGCAATGCTTTTGTGCCGACGCATCGCCAGGTGGATGTACCGACGTCTCCAGTCGGGATGGACACGCGCCGCCGCTTGGGCTGCCTCCACCAGCAAGAAGCGCAACAAGGAACTGCCCTGCTTGCTGATGTGCCCCAGCCGTTGCTTGCCAGCACTGGACTCCTCACTCGGAATCATCCCCACGTACGTGCCGATCTGCTTGCCCGTTGAAACCGAGTCGGAGTCCGATGATCAACACATAGGCGAGTGCCGTTAGCGGACCAACACCGGGATGGGTCATCAGTCGCAGAACCTCGGGCCGCTTTCTGGCTTCCCGCTCGACGGCGGCCGTCAGCTCTTCAATCGTCGGATTCATACGGTCCAGCAGCTCCAACAACTCTTGCCGACGCCGACTGGCCCAGGGAGCTAACGAGAGCTTCTCTAACAGTGCTCGCCTTGTTCGCTGAACAGCTTTTTCTTCCAGCGATAGCCCTCGTTCATGGCCAACGCCTGCAACTGATTCATGATCCGCGTGCGCATCTGCACCAAGCGATGCCGGTGCCACAGCAGTTGCCGCAGATCTCGATTCTCCGGACTCGGTACCCAGATTGCGGAAGTTATTTTCCCGCATCAGTCCGTGGAGGCGCTCTTGCGTCGTCTTCTGCTTCTTCACCGCTCGCCTTGATCTCGGCCGGATCGCCGATCCACAGCTCGAACCCAGTCTGCCAGCAGCGCTCGAACCACGTGAATATCCGGTAGCCTCCATCCTACCGCACGCGGATTCCCTCTGCGCAGGTCCCGATAAATCGTTCTGCTTCGCCTCGCTGTGGTTCAGCTGCCGTTCACCGCACTCACCCGTCTCTTCTACAAGAAATGCAATCGCTGAAAACTCGGGTGGTAATCTACGCCTAAATCATCATGTTCGGCTCCTTTCTCCCGAGCCTGTGGTCGTCGACAACCACAGTCTACTCGGGGCGAGGAGCCGACATTGTTATGCAATAGTGGATTTCCCCCCGAATCAGTCGGGCTTCGGAATTCCAACGCTCAGCGGCCGACTCTGGCGGACAGTACCTCTGTAACTTTTGCCAATAGCAACCGGGACGCGCGAAGGGCAGAATTTCGCCTCTCGGGGCCTCCCGAGACGAACTCTCCTCCCGGTGCATGCGTTCTCCACAAGCGGCGGCTGGCTTCCTTCGCCGGTTTCCAACCGCCGCTTAATTTCCCCGACTCTCGTTGGGCGCGCCTAACAGAAACTTTCCCGATTCAAAATCTCTGTTCCGACCAAGAATCATCGCAGCCTAATCGGCTAGTGCCCGCCTAGGGCGGCAACTGGACTAGTAGGGTCCGAGGAGGGTTCACAGTACTGAACACCAAATTTAAGGGGACCGGTAATGAGCGAGCAGCGAACACCAGAAATTGCGCAAAACTCAGAGCCACAACCTGAGTCCAAGCGGAACCCGGCCCGCAAGAATTCCAAACGCAACACCAAAGCAAGGAAGGAAAGGAAACGCGATAGTCATGCGTGCCGTCCGGGCTCAACAATTGGCTATTGGATAGGGCGAATCAGTCTGACGCGGCAAACAAGCTGCGTGTAGCGGAAACGGCGGGTAGGCACAGGGTCCAAGCCGATAATTTGCATTTAATCTAAAAAGCCCACCGAACGTACGCGAAGTGTAATGCGTGATCCAATCTGAGCGAGTTTGGAATGGTTCGTCCGGGTTAGAAGTTTTCCAGAAGAATTGGTTTAAGTCCGATAGTCACCTCATGATCGCCTGGTACGCTATAGACCTTGCCCGAGAGGTCGCGGTAGTGAAGATACTCGCTCGGAGCTACGTATGTGCTCTCCCCGTCAGTATTCCAGACAGCCCGCGCTGCATAACCGCCGCTTCGCGTTAAGTCGCAGGTGTAGACGGCGTGATATGAATGCGTTGAGCCATTCAGCGAACACGGTTGAGTCATAACTGCCCCAAGCATCCAGTTGTAGACTTGTTGATATGCCACGACTGCGGGTGTACTGCCGGGCGGGTACAAAGTTCCCCAATTTGGACTGTCCCAAGCATACCAGTAAACGCGCGACACTCCGGTTGACCAGTGAAATAGGTAGTATCTGGCAAGAAATGCATCTCGCAAATTTGGGTCGGTTATCGCTCCTGCGCGTGCGTTGCCCCAAGAACCCTCAGTATCCCAGAGTGGCTTGTCCGTAAGCCCGTACTTACTCATTACCGTCCTCATGTTCTTTGTTATCGAAATTAGTGTTTCGGGGATATCGTTATTCGGGTTCGGGTACGTATGTATTGCAACAGCATCCACATACTGGGTTCCGCCTGCAGCGAAATAGTCGTCCATGTACTGATATCCCCACGAAACCAACGACGGCGAGAGGATTGTCGCGGTGGGATCGAGCGTCCGAATAATGTCGTGCTCGTGTTGCGTCAGCGCGACGAGTTCCGCGAAAGTGCCTGTGAAAGAAGTCTGCGGCTCGTTCCACAGTTCATAAATCGAAATTTTACCTTTATATCTGGTCACGAGCGCTGTTACGAAATCATCCCAATCTTGCAAGTTGGAGACAGTCCCTGTACAAATGCTGCCAGCGCCAAAATATCCAAGCGGGTGACAAGTGGACTTGTCAGCCGCAGCCCACGGCGGAACGCCACCAGTGCTGTACATGAGACTGATGCCATGAGCGCTCGCCTCATTAACCCACGCATCTAGATGCGTCCAATCGAACTGTCCTCTCACCTGCTCGACGTATGGCCACTGTGAGCCGGACACTTTCCCCAAAGCGCCGATGCGAACTGTCGGCCAATCGCTGGCTGTCATGACGTGCATTCCAAAATAGGTGGAAGGAACAGGCCCGGTGGCTGTCGCGCTGCTATTCGCGGGTAGAGTTACGGCAGTCGGAGACGCGGAGATCAGCGGTGCCACAGACGGACCCGAGAACACTTGTAGGTTAAAAGATCCGGAAGTGGCAGATCCAGGATTCGGGTTCGAGACGGAGACCGCAACCTTCCAGCGTTGCGAACTCGCAGCCGTGCCCGTAAAGCTAATACAAACGATGACTAGAAACGGCGCCAATCGATCTCGCAACTTATCCCCCGTATTTCCTACCAAGATTTGACGCCTCGCTCCCTAATTGGCGAACCGATGCTGCTTGTAACAGAGCGGAAATGTAATTCCACACTATCAACTTAGGTGGGCGCCGGAAAGTGTACTAAGGGACAGGTTTAGTACCTGTCCGAACGTGCTAAGGGTGTCAGTAATACAAATCCGTCAAAATTCCGCGATTCGAACGGTTAGAGGTTCTACCATGCCCGAAAGAATCCTTGCAATACGAGACAGGAACAGGGAGATAGAACAAGCACATGGATAGGGAACTGCAAGAAAGATTAGACGAGCTAATGACGGCAAGGCATGTGGTCTATGTCCGTTCGAAGGATTCGCGACCACTCGGGAGTCAGCAGGATTTCGTGAGGTTCGGGGCTTACCACCGGAACCTTGCATCGGTTAGAAATTGAGGTATACACAGCGCGGCACTTAGTCCCGAGAGATTTCCACATGAGCGCCAACTCAACTGGCCCCTTTTCTGACCTGGATGCTAACAAGCGCAAAGAACTCCTTAAAATTCTGGAAAGCAATTGGCGGGCTGAGATGCAGGGATACCACACGTATCAAACTCTGGCGGACCGCGAAACAGAGCCTGCAAAGCTGCGCGCATTCCGTGGTCTCGCGTCCGCTGAAAAGCACCACACCGACCTCTGGGCCGGTCGCATTCGCGCACACGGAGGTTTCGAGCCGGGCTATAAAGGCTCAAAGACTGGCGAGGCCGACACAATTTCCAATCGTGTAGGCGGTGTAGATATCAGATTGCGGCGGCTGGAGCTGGACGAAAGCCGTGACATCGAAAAGGACGCCAGGCAGCTAACCGAAATCGGCGACGAGCCCAGTGTCAGGGTTCTCAACCAGATTCTGGAAGATGAACGCGAGCACTACCACCTGCTCGGTAGTCTCATCCGCAATCGGCGCCCCATTTCTCAATCTTCGCCGGAGCAAGCCAGGCAGGCGCTCGACGGTCTTATGGCCGCCCGGCAGCAAGGACATCTAAAAGCATCCGGCTGGGTCGGTGACGCAATCTATGGAGTCAACGATGGTCTCGGAGCGATCTTCGGGATTGTTTCCGGCGTCTCTGGAGCGACGCTCGGCAACAGCAAATTCGTAGTCATCGCGGGAACGGTGGGCATAATTGCCAGCGCGCTCTCGATGGGTTGGGGTGCCTTCCTCGCCGCCAAAAGTGAACGTGAAATCTGTGAACCTGAGTTTGCGCGCGAGCGCGATGCTGTTGAGTATAACGAAGCCGAAGCGCGTGAAGTTCTTTCCCTCAACTATCAAATTCGTGGCGTAGCTCCCGAAGAGGCCGACCGTTTCGTGGAGGACCTGGCCCGCGACTAAGCCCAGCTCGTTCGCGCACTCGCTCGGGAACGTCCAAATACAACCGAAGATGGACTCAGAAAGCCGTTGGCCTCAGCTTTGTCGGGAGCTCTGTCCACAGCCGTGGGCGCGGTCATTCCCATCATTCCTTTTTTCTTTTTGGGTGGTTATCCCACGATCTTGTGAGCCGCCGCGGTCTCCCTCGCCGCGCACTTCGCTGTCGGCGCCGCTAAATCGCTCGTTACGATCCATTCATGGTGGTCAAGCGGTCTTGAAATGACGGTCGTAGGAGCAGTAGAGGAGACGGTTACATACGTAATTGGAATCGCAATTGGAAGACTCGCTGGATCAGGTGTCTAGATCTTAGGAAATTCAGTCGCTGAGGCAATCGTCGAATATTTTTCAAGTCAGGACTTGGACGGAAACGGTCGCCGGGATTCGGTGACAATCGATGCACGCATCACCTTGCTTGAGCTTGCCTAAGTCCTGATTGATTAGGCTACCCGCCCCCCCAACGGGGAGTTCGCATAACTCATCATGGTCGACCGTGACCGAAGAGATGTTTGGTGGGCAACACCGGATCGATGAAGCGGAAACGGCCCGAGCTAGTTGGGATGACACAAGTGAAACAATGCAGCCGCAGAGACGCAATTCGCGCGCCGTGGGAAAGGTGTTTTCGTGCGCAGAGAAAATACGAATCAAATCTCTTGAAGCGGTCGGCGTCGTTAGAGATAACGCTCATACCGGAAAAGTGAAGTCTTACTCTTAATGGACGGTTACGCGATTAATCAGGAGTTGGCAGCGCCAGGAATGGAACTCAGTGAATACTGTGATATAAGTTACCCACTGGCCCATCCTTTTCAAGGCAGATGAGAGTTCAATGGAGACGAGTCAGGTTTCGCCCATATACGCGGGGTTCTGGCTACGATTTGTGGCGGCTGTGATAGATGCACTCGTACTGTGTATGCCCTTTTTTTTCGTCACCTTTGTCATCATTGTCATATCTAAATTGGCAGCTTCAGCGAACGAGAGTAGCGCCGGGGCCGTGGTCATCCTGCTATGGCCTATCGTCACCGTTGTGGCTGCTTCGTTCTACTTTGCTGTGTTGGAAAGCTCTCCGTGGCAGGCAACTATTGGGAAGAGAGCCTTGGGATTGTACGTCTGCGATTCGGAAAGAAGCCGCCTAACTGTCAATCGCGCTGCGGGCCGAATGCTTGCAAAGTATCTTTCGGGCCTCACCATCGGTGTCGGCTTCGTCATCTGCGGCTTCACAAAGAAGAAACAAGCACTGCACGATATGATCGCTGGCTGCCTCGTGCTGCGCCGCCCGCGATAGCAACACGTCCTAAGTCCCGATTAGGGCTCCAACCGTTCATGTGGATTTCCAAGCTTCCGATTACGCGACTAACCAGGACTTGGTACAGGTTTTTCTGTCGCCCTTTTCCGAATTCTTACGGCTTGCCATGCAGCTCTCATACGTTCGCGGGCGTTCGATCTGTGCTTCGTTTCCCACATAGGATTCTTGTTGCTTTTTTGCTCTCACTCATCCGTTTTCGTGTCGAGGTGGAGTGCTGCATCCCCAGCGTGGGCTTTCGTCCCTGACGAGCTCTACGCAGTTTTTCTCGGTGCTCGCGTGAGAATCGTTGCCTGCGCGAATTCCTCATTGTTCGTGGACGTCTAAGCGTTACCACAACCTTCCTTCCGCCGATCCTGTCACTCGCGGCCATCGGATGCCATTGTCAAAAATTACAAGCACTCTATTGCGCTTAGGTTGTGTTGCGGGCTCCTGCCGTTGGGTCAAATTGGCCCGGTCCCCAATGTCCGGTAACGCGTGCGGGTTCAAAGGGTCGGCGCAACACTTGCGCGCAGTTTACTCGCTGGAGTCTGAAAGCCCAAAGTTTTTCGCGGGCGTTGATTTAGACGCAGCGCGATCTTGTCCAGTTGGGATTGCGTGTAGCCGGAAAGGTCGGTTCTCTTCGGCAAGTATTGTCGCAGCAAGCGGTTGGTGTTTTCGTTCGTTCCTCGTTGCCAGGGGCTGTGCGGATCACAGAAGTAAACTTTCACATTCGTGGCTACCGTGAAGGTTTTGTGCTTGGCCATCTCCAGCCCGCGATCCCAGGTCAACGAGCGCCGCAGGGATGTTGGAAGCCTGCGAATTTGCCGGCTCAATGCGGCGACGACCGCAGCCGTGTCTTTGCTGCGCACCTTGACCAGGGCAGTAAAACGCGAATGCCGTTCCACCAACGTCGCGATGTGACTGTTTTTTGTGCCACCAATGAGATCGCCTTCCCAATGACCGGGAACGGCGCGGTCCTCGATTTCTGCGGGCCTTTCCCGGATGGAGATGGCATCTACGATTTGACCGCGCGAGTCTTTAAAGATACGCGAGTGCTGCGAGCGGCGGATGCGGCGCTTGGATCGCAGGTGCCCCAGCAGCTCTTTCTTCAGCACTCCGCGGGCTTGGATGAACAAACTGCGGTAAATCGTTTCGTGGGACACGCGCATGCTCTCGTCAGCGGGATACTGGATCTTCAGCCATCCAGAAATCTGTTGCGGCGACCAATCCAGAATCAGTTTACTCGCAACCAGCTTCCGCAACTTCACGTGGATGGCCAGAAGGCAGCGCTTGGGCCGCAAGGCTGACTCCCAGGCTTGGTGATCCGCTTCCTGGGCTCGATACTCAGGGCGGCCGCCATGGCGTGCGACTTCTCGGCTCACCGTCGAAGCAGCGCGTTCCAGAACTTTGGCTATATCGCGAATCGACGAACCGGAAGCGAGCCCGCGAGAAATGTCCTCTCGCTCAACCGCAGTGAGTACCAGCAGGGAGCGCCGACGAACTGGCGGAACAATCCCACCGTGCTGCGATAAAAGACATGAATGGAGTTATGCGGCTTGCCAAAGGCGCGCCCGATCACATGCAGCGACTGCCCCGCCTTCCAACGGCTCCATAGCTCAGTCCGCTGCGCCGCAGAAAGCGCCACCCGTTTCCCTTGGGTCATACACACCACCTTTGAACAGAAGTTTTATATTAGATGGTGTTGCATCGACCCATTGAGACCACCCGACTTAATCGGGACTTGAAGCACACAAGCCACCTCCCTCCCCACGCGAGGATTGGATGCATGGGTGCAATCGTACAAAACTATTCCACAATACCGCAGGATTCTGCACCAGGGTCTATCCTAGCCGGGCAGAGAACATGGCGAAGTGCGTATGAAAGAGGTACTTGTAGGAGTTTCAATATCCTAGTTTATGGCCCTTCCCGTGCGGCGGCTAAGTCAAGCAGTGAACCGTCCGCAAGGAGGTCTTCATGAGAAATACCCCGCCTTGGGCACTTCTTCTCGTTTTGTTGGTGTTGCTGTTCTTGATCCAATTTCCGGCCACCGCCGATGGCGTTATTTTTAATACAGGTAACCCCGACGGGTTGATTGCGATGGCCTCCCGTCCAGGAAGCCCCGGCGAAATGGAAATCGAGGCGGCCGACGACTTCATTCTGAGTGGCGCAACGAGCGTTACTGGGGGCTCATTTGTCGGCCTGCTACCTTCTGGCGCGTCGCTCTCAAGCATAAGCCAGGTCGTTGTGGAGATTTATCAGGTCTTTCCCAAGGACTCCATTGACCCTCCCTCGGGAAACGTGCTCACCCGAGTCAACTCACCGTCAGACGTTGCGTTCGCGTCGCGCAACTCCGTCACGGGCGGCTTGAGCTTTACGCCGGAACTCCTCAGTGACAGTATCACCACGGCCAATTCGGTGCTGAACGGTATCAACAAGTTCCCGAATCAGTTCACCGGCGGCGACGGTCCGGTGACGGGGGAAGAGGTTTCGTTTAACGTGGCCTTTGCAACTCCCTTTAATCTTCCTGCCGATCACTACTTCTTTGTTCCTCAAGTCTTGCTGACGAGTGGGGATTTCTTCTGGCTCTCCGCCCCCAAACCGATCGTTCCGCCGGGGACGCCGTTTCCTGCGGGAAGCACCGACTTCCAGACTTGGATGCGGAATGCGAACCTCGAGCCAGACTGGTCACGAGTGGGCACCGACATCACCCATCAGGGCCCGTTCAATGGAACTTTTACGCTTAGTGGTTCTGCGTCCGCGCCCGTTCCAGAACCTTCTACCCTGCTGCTGCTCGCCAGTGCTCTACTGGGGTTGGTGGGTTTCAGGTTGAAGAAGGTTTTCGCATAAGCCGACCCACATCGAGCCTCTGGCCACTGCTGGGATCGAAGGTCGGAACTTCGTATAGAGACTGAGCGCATTTTTGGAAAGTTGCTCCGATCGAAAGACTTGCGCTAGCCCACCCATCGCCACGCGAGCGGTCCCGGGCGACTCGCCAAGGTCTTGTCCAATCCAACTAACAATCTTAATATGTACAGTTGCGCGCTCAACCAAACTCTGGCCACACGCATATGTTGGGGTCAGCAGTGATAGCGCACCAATTCCTCTGAGAGTATGTAGGTACCTAGTCGAATCAACCACCTCGCCGCACGACCGAAATTACGACTAGGGCATTTTCGCTTGCACTTGATGGGGCCGAGGGTATAAAGAGCCTGCCATTTCATAGTCAGGTCCCGATTAACGCGGAAACCGTACATTTGGCTTTCCAGTTTCCGATTACGCTACTAACCGGGACCTAGCCTGATTTTCTCTCGGCGGCTTCCATCCCGGCGAACTTTCTATCCAGGCGCAGTCCAGAGCGCGGCGCGCCTGAATGCAAGACATAACCTCCTTCGCCGCGGATCCGTAGGTCGGACACGGGGCAGCGGAAATCCGTTTGGGGGTGAGTTATCTTTTCATCATCTACACAAAATCCGACGATCCCCTTGGAGTCATCGGTGGGAAGCCGCACGACTTCGTCATTTGATTTTTCGTCGGCAGGCTGGGCTGTGAATAGGACGCGTAACGATCCGGCGCGTATCTTGCCACATGGAGACCCGCATCCTGTATCCTTTGTCACCCTGAATTGTGACGAAGCTCACTGCGCGCTCCCACGGAAAGCGTTCGAATGATTTCGGTACACGACAGCGAGAGGTGCCACATGAAATACCGAATTGCAATCTGGGCGGCGGCGGGCTTTCTCGTTGCGAGTGGGTGGGCAATTTATTTCTTAGTGGCCAGCGACGACCATATGATAGAACCGATTGTGTCCACTCTTGCCCAGTTAACCTGCCCCGTTGTGATCCTCGGCTCGCAATTCCCCGTTAGCCTCTATTCAGCTCTTGTTGCAAATGTCGCGATATATGCACTCGTCGGTTTGGTGGTAGAGGCCCTGCGGCGCCAATTCAACCACTCAAACTGATTGAAGACAGGTTGCCACGTAAGTCCTGGTAAACACGCTTACCGGAGAATGGCGCACGGCCTCCGTCAGCAGGGCCCGACAACCGGCGGCGCTCGGCGCGGCATCTAACTATCTGAACGGCAATCCCAGCCCTGAAGCTCGAGGGACCCCCCTCCCGTGAGGAGCGCTTATCTCCCGCGCTCAACCTATCGGTGGCTGGAACCCGAGTGCTCCAGCCGCCGCATAAGAACCTTACGCACACCGATGCTCGCCTCGCGAAACGTCCGTGAACGCGACCGCCCGCAGTCCCGACGACAGTGGACCGCGCGAGAGCACCGCTCCAACTCTCGTTTGGCGCTGGCGGGCGGATAAATTGACCTGTCGGATTACGCGACTAATCAGGCATGTTCGATTACTTCCGGGTTGCCCGTCATACCAGGACAATCCGATTTTGCGTCGCAGCATGCGGATTCAGCATTATGTTCACGTGAAGATCCCTAAGACTATACTGGCTGGCGGCGGAAGGAGGAGATCCAGGCTTAGTGCGCAGGCTACCCATCGAGAGGTAAGCGACTTCGTGCATGCCGCGTTTCTCTGGCAGCGGAGCAGAAAGATAGATCGGAAATGACCTCGCTTGTGCCACAGGCCCAAAGCAACGACGGCGTTGCTTTTTCTATATGAAGACAGCGTTGTATGGGCGGATTGTTTTTGGCGCGTCGGCGGTGCTGTTCGGCGTCATCGCGCTGATGTGGCACGACTCGGACACCTGGCAAAACCTGCAGCAGATCTGGAGGCTGCCTTTTGGCACCCTCATCGGCGGATATCTCATGGCCGCTTTAATTGCCGGTGGGATTGGGATGCAGTACCCGCGGAGTACGCGCTTGGCTTCGGTCGTACTTTGCGTTATCTATTTGTGTTTCTCGCTGGCCTGCATACCTGACATCATTGCGGCATCGAACATCTATGAGCGCTACGGGGGGAGCTTCTTCCTGTTCTTTTCCTTACTCTGCGGCGCGATTGCACTGTACGCTGCGACTGAGGCGAATGCAGCCAGGGCGACAGTGTTCGGGCGACTGGCGCGCGTTGGACTGGGAGTCTGCGCGATTTTCTTTACGCTTGGTCAGGCACTCTTACCTCGTGAGACAGCTAGCCTGGTTCCAAAGTGGCTTCCGCCGAACCAGATGTTTTGGGCGATCCTCACGACGATCGCGTTTGCACTCGCGGGTATTGCCATTCTCATCAATCGCCAGGCGCGGCTTGCAATACGCCTGATGGCGCTCATGTTGGCACTCTTTGGCGTGTTGGCTTGGGTTCCGCGCCTGATCGCTCACCTAGAGGCGCATTTCAATTGGTCCGAATGCGTCCTGACTTTCCTTGTTGCAGGGGCTGCCTGGATGGTGGCTGATTTAAAGTCTTTTTTGATTTAGGCA
The DNA here is from genome assembly GCA_963710845.1 of uncultured Acidobacteriota bacterium. Classification (GTDB taxonomy): domain Bacteria; phylum Acidobacteriota; class Terriglobia; order Acidiferrales; family UBA7541; genus Palsa-295. The sequence goes on from CAVQBU010000005.1 coordinate 58,783, forward strand.
GTGTTTGCGCGGCGCCTCCTCGGACAACCGCCGCCGATGCTGTTTCCGGATTTCTTCGTGTATGGTCGGCAACTCGGAAGCAATGCTGGAAGTCCTGGTAGACGCGCTTATCGGAGAATGGCCCACTACCCGACACGCGCCACCCTTGACACTCTCCGCCCCCCTCTGCTACGTTGAGGCGTTCTTGATAGAGGAGCGGAAGCCACCAGTAACCAAGCCGTAATTTCCGAGACGCTTCGGAGGCTTGAGCGAAAAGGGCACAGCATTCAATTCCGCCGAAGTCGTCGCCGGAAGCTCACTCCGCGACGGTTGGGGGGCCAGGCTAATACCTGCCCACTGTCATCCGTTGAAAAACGGATGGAGCGCTATTGGGAAGAAAGCCGTATCCACTTCATTCACGGCTTTTCTTTTCCTCCCTCCATTCTTTTTTCACCAGAAGAACTCAAGAACGCGGCCGCACTCTGTCCGCAAATCCGAACTCCGGTGAATGAATGAACGTAGTCGAACTAACTCGCGCGCTAGTGGACATCGAGTCCATCACCAACAACGAAGAAGCCGTTGGCTCCTTTCTCCTCGGCCTTCTCTCGGACTTGACCGCCCGCACCGGCGGCGCCGTCGAACGCTGCCCCGTAGAATCCAATCGCTTCAACGTTTTCGCGCACTGGGGCGTCCCGCTCGTGACCCTCTCCACCCACATGGACACCGTTCCGCCTTTCTTCGCATCCCGCGAAGATCCCGAATTCGTCTGGGGCCGCGGTTCCGCAGACGCCAAAGGCATCATCGCCAGCATGATCGCCGCGTCCGAAAAATTGCTAGCCGAAGGCGCCCGCAATTTCGGCCTGCTCTTCGTAGTCGGCGAAGAGCGGAACAGCTCCGGCGCCCTAGCCGCGGCACGTGAGCCCCGCGGCTCCCGCTATCTCATTAACGGCGAACCCACCGACAACAAGCTAGTCCTGGCCGCGAAAGGCATCCTGCGCTACGAAATCGAAGCCACCGGCCGCCTCGCCCATTCCGCCTATCCCGAACTCGGCGAATCCGCGATCGATAAACTTCTCGACGCCCTGCAAGAAATCCGCAAAATTCCTCTCCCCGACGACTCACTAATGGGCCGCACCACCCTCAACATCGGCGTAATCTCCGGCGGTCGCGCCCCCAACGTAATCTCAGACGCAGCCCGCGCCGAAATTTCCTTCCGCACAGTGGATGATGGGGACACTCTTCGCCAAGCCGTCACCCGCGCCGTCGCCAACCGCGCCGCAGCCAAAGAAGCCTTCTCCGTCCCCCCGATGCGCTTCACCTCTTTCGACGGCCTGGAATCCACCGTTGTTTCCTACACCACCGACGTCCCCGCATTCGCCAACACCTGGGGCCAACCATTCCTGATCGGACCCGGCAGCATTCACGTAGCCCACACTCTGGAAGAACGAGTCGCCAAGAAAGAACTCCTCGAAGCCGCCGAAATTTACAAAAAAATGGTCGCGCAACTACTCACTGCGCGCCAACGAGGCTCCGACGCCCATGAACCTAGCCATCATTGGACACGGCAAAATGGGCCGCCTCATCGAGCAACTCGCGCCCGAATACGGCTTCGCCGTCACGCAACGCCTGAACAGCGCCAACAATCGCGACGCAACTGGAATCACGGGCAACAATTTCGCTGGCATAGATGTCGCCGTGGATTTTTCCACCGCGGCCGCGGCGCCTCACAACATCGCGCGCCTAGCCGCACTGCAAATCAATACAGTCGTCGGCACCACCGGCTGGACGCAGCACCTCCCGGAAGTGCAAGCGAGGGTGCGCGACAGCGGAATCGGCCTCGTCTGGAGCCCCAACTATTCCATAGGCGTCAACATTTTCCTGCAACTGGCATCCGAAGCCTCCCGTCGCATCGCCAGCTATAAAGAATACGGAGCCTGGGCCTGGGAAATTCACCACGCCGCAAAAAAAGACGCTCCCAGTGGCACGCTCCTAAAAGTGGTGGACGAAATGCAGCGCGCCGATCCCAGCAGGGAAGTCTCGGTAAGCTCGAATCGCGCCGGCGCTCATCCCGGCACGCACGAAATTGGTTTCGATTCCGCCGCCGACTCCCTGACGATCCGTCACACAGCCCGCAGCCGCGAAGGCTTCGCCCGCGGTGCTCTACTGGCCGCGCGCTGGGTAGCAGGCAAACATGGCTGGTTCGAATTCCGCGACGTCCTGTTTGACCACGACTCTTCACGCGATGTGCTGATCCGGAAGGGCGGGGCTTCAGCCCCGCCGTCAAGCTCCGCGAAACGGGGGGCTTTAGCCCCTGAAGCCAGGTTTCTGGATCGAGGCTGAACGCGTATGAGACAGGATCTGGCCAATTTCTCCGCCTGCTTGGATGCGCATCGTGCGGCGCCTGAAATTCGCAACGAAAGATGAACGATCAGCTTTGAAGCACCAAAGGAGCAAAAAATGTTCACAGGATGCGGCACAGCACTAGTAACTCCATTTCGCCAGAATCTCTCCCTCGACGAGCCCGCCCTCCGTCGCCTGATCCGCCGCCAAATCGAAGCCGGCATAGACTTCCTCGTCCCCTGCGGCACCACCGGCGAAAATCCCACCCTAACTCGCGCCGAACACCTCCGCGTAGTAGAAATCAGCGTGGAAGAATCCAACGGCCAAGTCCCGAGTCCTGGCCGGAGCCGGCGGCTACAACACAAAAGAAGTAATCGAACTAGCCCAAGACCTCGAATCCCTCCACGCAGACGGCATCCTCTCCGTCACTCCCTACTACAACAAGCCTACGCAGGAGGGCCTCTACCAACATTACAAAGCCATCGCTGCGGCCATCTCCATCCCCATAATTGTGTACAGCGTCCAGGGCCGCACCGGAGTCAATGTCGAGCCGGCCACGCTAGCAAGGCTCGCAAGAATCGAAAATATCGCCGGAGTAAAAGAGGCCTCCGGCAACATCGGCCAAATCGCCACAATTATCAGCCAGGCCCCGGAAAATTTCTCCGTCCTCTCCGGCGACGACGCCATCGCCCTTCCAGTAATCGCCCTGGGCGGCCACGGCGTAATCTCCGTAGCAGCCAACGAAATTCCAACAGAAATGGCCTCTCTGATCCACGCCTGCCTCGACAACAATTTCGCTCGCGCCCGCGAACTACAAAAACAATTTCTCCCCTTAATGGAAATCAATTTTATCGAATCCAATCCCGGCCCAGCCAAAGCTGCCATGGCCGAAATGGGCCTCCTCGAACCCGTCTGGCGACTCCCGCTCGTGTCACCCAAACTCGAGAATCTTCAGAAAATCCGTGGTGTACTCGAATCCACTGGCCTCGTAGGGAAGGTGCATGCTGCAGCAACAAATTGAGCAGCTCTTCAAGCATCCGCCGGAAAAATATTTTCCCGCGCACGCGGTGCTCTTCCAGTCATTCAAAGACGCGCTGAATGCCGGAGAAGTGCGCGCCGCTGAGCCGGATGAAAACGAGCCGTCAGGCTGGCGCGTCAACTGCTGGGTGAAGAAAGGCATCCTCGTCGGCTTTCGCATGGGCGCCATCACAGACATGTCCATAGATCCCCTGCGCCAGCCGTTCTTCGACAAGTCCACCTATCCTGTCAAGCACATCACCGCGTCGAGCGCAGTCCGCATCGCCCCCGGCGGCTCCAGCATCCGCGATGGCGCGTTCGTCGGAAAAGGGGTCATCTGTATGCCGCCCATGTTCATAAACGTAGGCGCGTACGTCGGTGACCAGACAATGATAGATTCTCACGCGCTGGTAGGCAGCTGCGCGCAACTAGGAAAAAGCTGCCACATTTCAGCCGCCGCACAAATCGGCGGAGTTCTCGAACCCGTAGGTGCCATGCCCGTGATCATCGAAGACGAAGTCCTGGTAGGAGGGAACTGCGGCGTGTATGAAGGCACCATCGTAAAACGCGGCGCCGTGCTCGGCACCGGCGTGATTCTGAATCACTCCACTCCGGTTTATGATGTAGTGCGCGGCGAAGTCTATATCGCCGCCGAAAATCAGCCGCTGATCATCCCGGAAAAAGCAGTAGTAGTCCCTGGCTCGCGTCCGATCACCCGCGGCCAAGGAAAAGATTGGGGCCTCTCGCTCTACGCCCCAGTAATCGTAAAATATCGCGATGCCAAAACCGATCTGCGCGCCCAACTCGAGGACCTGCTCCGCTAGCGATCGGTCATTTTGCAGAAAAACGACATGGAGTGTCATCCCGAACGAATTCCCGCGCTTTTTCTTTCCCGCCGCAGTTTGGCGGGCGCGGGACGCAGGGAGGGATCTGCTTTCTGCGGCAACAGTTGGCAATTCTTTTTAGGCCGTGGCTTCGATGTCTGTGTCGGAACCACTGTATTGCGTCAGAACACGGCTTCAGCCGTGCCACAACCGCCGCAAATCATGAGCGGCTTTAGCCGCTGAGGGAACCACTTGAAGCGCTCAAAACCAATCGTTCCGACAGACCCCTCCAAATACACGCCCCACTTCGCCTATCGCCAAAACACTCTCGAATGTGAAAACGTCCCGCTCTCCCGCATAGCCGAAAAATATGGCACGCCGTCGTACGTTTACAGCAGCACCAGCATCCTCCAAGCCTACCGTCGCTTCACCCGCGCCTTCCGTGCCATCCCGCACTCAATCTGCTACGCCGTAAAAGCAAACTCCAACCTCTCCATCCTCAAATTACTAGCCCGCGCCGGCAGCAGTTTCGACATCGTCTCGGGCGGCGAACTCCATCGCCTCCGCCACATCGGCGTCCCCGGCAATCGCATCGTCTTCTCCGGCGTCGGAAAATCCAAAGAAGAAATCCGCGAAGCCCTGCAATCCCGCATCCTCCTCTTCAACGTCGAATCCGAATCCGAGCTCGACACGCTAGCCGCCGAAGCCGCCCGCCTCAAGCTCCGCGCCAGCGCCGCCCTCCGCGTCAATCCAGACGTCCAAGCCGGCGCCCACGCTCACATCTCCACCGGCCACCATCGCCACAAATTCGGCATTGATTGGGACGACGCTCGCCGCCTCTATCTCGACAAATCCCGCGCCAATTACATTTCCTGGCAGGGAATCAGCGCGCACATCGGCTCCCAAATCCTTGGCGTCGCGCCCTTCCGCCGCGCCGTCATCCGCGTCGCGTCTTTCGTCCGCGAACTCGCGAAATCCGGAGTGAATTTATCCTATCTCGATTTAGGAGGCGGCGTAGGCATCCGTTACACCCGCGAAAGTCCGTTCGACCTGAAAGCCTACGCTCGCGCCATTCTCCCGCACATCCGCCCGCTCGGATGTCGGCTGTTGCTCGAGCCAGGCCGCGCCATCGTTGGTCCCGCAGGCGTTCTGCTCATGCGCGTTCTCCACGTGAAACGCAATCGCGACAAAATTTTCGTGGTAGTAGACGCCGCCATGAACGATTTCATCCGCCCCGCGCTCTACCAAGCCGTCCACCCCATCACACCGGTGATTCGCAGCAGCAACAGCAGCGCCAAAGCAGACATCGTCGGCCCCGTCTGCGAAACAGGCGACTGCTTCCTCCACGATTGGCCTCTGGAATTGCCCAAATCAGGTGATCTGCTGGTCTTGTGGGGTGCCGGCGCCTACGGCTTCGCGCAAGCTTCCAACTACAACTCGCGTCCGAAGCCCGCCGAAGTCCTGGTAAATAAAAATCAATTCAAATTAGTCCGCCACCGCGAATCGCGCACCGACCTAATCCACGGCGAATAACTCCGCAATCTAAAAAATTTCAATTATCATCTCGAGCGCAGTGCGGGATCTGCTTTTTTGCAGAAACGACAAGCTTTCTACGAGTCACCGAGTCTCGTCACGCTCCCCGCCCATCATGATGTGCCCAAGCCTCTTCATTAGCCCGCAACCGCCGCTGCGTCTCCTTCGCCTGCTGCTTCGTCCGCGCCTTCGCTCGCGCCCGCCCAATCCTGATCGAAGCCTTGAATATCGCCCCCACCGGAATGAACCCGCCCAGCTTGTGCGCCGCCACCGACGCCAATCCCATCGAAGCTATGCACCCGCACGATCCACAATCCGGCGTCCCACCAAACTGGCACGGCGTAATCTCCGTCGTAAAATCCGCCGACAGCGTCCGTGTAGTCTGTGCAAAAACACAATCCCGGGGCGAGTGCGGCGGCGAAGCAAACTGCTGAATCACAATCGCCGGCATATCCAGTTTTGGATACTTTTTCCGCAGAACCAGCATGTCCGCGATCGCCTGCGCGCGCTCAGCCGCCGTCAACATCTCCGGCAAATCATCCCCAACCTGCGGCGTGAACAAACTGAACCACACCTTCTTGATCTCCGGCCGCGGCGTCCAAAATTCCAAAAACTCCGCCAGATAACCGGGGCGCTTCATCATCTGTCCGGTCACCGTGCAATGAATCGTCACGCTCTGTCCCACAATATTTTTCAATATCCGCTCGTAAGTCGCCGGCGCTCGCCGCACATCGTGCTCCGGCTGCAGTCCGTCAATCGAAACGACCACGTGCAGCAGCGGCATGTCCGCCCAATCCGCGCCCAGCGTCCGAAAAGCGCTCGTCACTACTTGCACGTGAATCCCTCGCGCAAATAATTGCGGCAGCAGCAACTCCAATTCGCGATAGCGCACCAGCGGATCGCCGCCCACAATCGAAAGGTGCAGAGGTTTCAGCCGGTCCACGATTTCCAGCACGCCATCCACTAGCGCCTGTCCCTTGTGATCAATCAACTGCCGCAAAGTTTGCCCGCCGCCCAGATGCCCATCCTCATACGCATAGCATCCCGGGCACCTCAACGGGCACTCGCGCGTAATCTCAATCGACAGGGCAGGGTGCTCGCCCTTGAGGATCTTCCCCCATGCCTGAATAATCTCCGAAGTGTACATTGCGGTTGATCCTTTCCCGCCGTACCTCGAACGTATGGCCTGTTTGTGAGGTGCTAAATATTTGCGCCGCGTGACCGCGGTCGCCGGAAGATGTCTGCAAGTGGAAAACCGGTGGAACTTCCTCTACCCTCAACGACTTCCGAAATCAATCCGCACCCACCGTCATTCGGATGCGTCCCTTCGAGAAATCGTTGGCCTAATTCCCCAAGCCCGAAGCGCTGATTCGCGGGTAATTATAGAACTTTCCAATGCCCATCGGTAGGAATCTTACCTTCGCCCTTCCCCGCGCGAATTTCCACGCCCGCTCGCAGAATGCTACTCGGTGTACAGCAGCAGCAATACGCCGAGCGCAATCATCAATAGCGGCCAGAGCTTGTCGAATAGCGGCCGCCATTTCTCGCTGACATCGGCCGCTCCTTTCGCCACTGCCACTCCCGCGCCCACTCCCGCAAACCGCAAATGTTGATGTTGCACGCGCACCATCGTCTGCATCGCATCCGGCCCGTGCATGCCTCCGTGGTGATGGAATAGCAGCATTACTGCGCCACCCAGCGCCAGCACCGGGAATAGCAACGCGCTCCATGCGGCGCGCAATCGTCCGCTCGTGCGCAACGCTGCCACCGCTCCCAATGCCAGCAGAATTGCCGCAAATGTTTTGTGTTGCGCCACCTCCGGATTATGTGTCAGCGCGTAGTAAAAACTTTGGTATCCGAACGGCCAGATTTCCGTATCACTGAACACCAGCAGAAAATATCCGGCAAACAGCAAGCACGCCGCCCACGCATAATTTGCCGCCGGCCAGCGGCGCGCCAATCGGTCCTCCCCCAGGAAAAACAATGCCGCCAATATCAACATCGCTCCTGCCAGGTGATGATTAAATTCGCTCTCGCGCTTATCCGCCAGCTGCTTAGCCAGCACCTCGGGCGTCGGCGCCGGCGCAGCAGCATCCATGTGCATACCTGGCATGTCCGGCATGTCGTCCATCCCCTCCATGCCGCTCATCCCCGTCATTTCTGGCTGAGCAGGAATGTTCGGGTGCTGCGTCCACGCCGGTGCAAACAAGAACACAGCCATGGTCACCACTATCAGCAGAGCTCCCGCAATCCACCACGCTCGTTCGCGCCCGCTCACAGCTACGTTCACACAACCTCCCTTGTACTTCGATCCCGCCACAAAACCACTTCAAAAATATGCCGCCCAGCCTCAGTCATGATTCTCTGACCCGCAAACCACCGCGACGCACGGCACCTTTCGCCGCTCGTTCTCAATTCGTCTTGTCCTTCGAATAACACAATCGCTCCAGATTGCACTCCAGGCACTTGGGCTTGCGCGCATTGCACACCCGCCGCCCGTGCCATATCAACTGGTGCGAGAACGTAATCCACTTTTCCTGCGGAATAATCTGCATCAAATCCTGCTCGATCTTTTTCGGGTCCGTATTCTTCGTCAAATCCAATCGTCCTGATAGCCTCTGCACATGCGTATCCACCACCACTCCCGACGCAATCCCGAATCCCGATCCCAACACCACGTTCGCCGTCTTGCGCGCCACTCCTGGCAAAGTCAGCAATTCCTCCATCGTCTCCGGAACTTTCCCCCCAAATTCCTCCACGATCTTCTTGCTCGCGCCCATGATGGACTTCGTCTTGTTGCGAAAAAATCCCGTCGGCCGAATCTCCTGCTCCAGCGCCCGCGGATCCGCATAAGCTAGCGCCCGCGCATCCGGATATTTCGGAAATAATTCCTTGGTCACGATGTTGACGGTCACATCGGTGCACTGCGCTGAAAGAATCGTCGAAATCAGCAACTCAAACGGACTCTTGTGAATCAGCTCGCAGCCCGCTTCCGGATAAGCCTCGTCCAACCCCTGCAGAATCGCGCCAACCCGCGCCGGATTCGCGCCGCGCCCAAATGCCAAACCACCACCCGCGGTTTTTCGTGCGCCTCCAGCTGCGGCAACGTGTCCCCGCGCCGTTTTCGTCGCGCGACTCGCAGACGTCGCCTTCGCGGCAGATTTCTTTTTCCCGTTTTTCTTTTTTGTTTTGACCATCAACGGAAGAATATATCACAGCCAGCGCGCCACTCGGCCGCCGCTCCCACGTATCGATCGCTAACGCGGTTCGGAGGGACTGCTGGCGACGCCGTCGGCGTTGTATGCGGTCACTCTGTAGCGAGCTCCGAACAATGTCCCGTGAGGATCGGGCCACGGATCGTCCGTGTCCGTCGCGCAGCGATCGCAAATGGTCTTCCATTCCGTTGCACCCGCGTCCATGCGCTCCACCGAGTAGTTCACCGCTCCAGCCGAGCCACGCCAGACGACCAGACCACCCAGAACCACCGCGGTAATCACTGGTTGCGGCGGCGTTTTGTGCTTGGGCACGGGCGTGCCGGACATCGCGTACGCATGAGCCCGGAGCTGCTGAACGCGCGCAGCCATATCGTCCGCCGAATTCACCAGCGTCTTGATTCCCGGGTAATACAGCGCCCACCACTGCCCGCTTTCACCGCTGGCAGCATAAGCAAGGTTGTTAGTGTCCGCGGGAATCAATTGAAAGCCAAAATTCTCCAGATGCGCTTGCAGCGCCCAGAAGTCATCCCCGGAAACATTCGGATCCTTCGCCAGCGAATCGAGCACGGTCTGCAGATCCTGCTGCGTCGTCCAGTCGGTTCGGTCCCATCCAAATTCGTTGACGATGTAGGCCTTCCCGTGTCCGGTCACCGCCGCGGCATCGCGAGAAAAACTAGCGGCTGTAGTGTGCTCCCCGGTTCCCAAAAGTGCGTCCCAATGCGGATAATATTCGAAAGTGATCAAGTCCGGAGTTTTGTCATCCAGAACCTTCGGATACGCGCGAAAAATTCCAGAAGTATCCAGGTAGAGATGCCGCGAATCCTCCTTCTTGATGTGCTCGCCGATGGTTTCCACCCAATCGGAAACCTGACCCAGCGCGCCCGTGCCGCCGCCCATCAGCAACGGAATCAGCCCGCACATATTGCAGTCTTCCCACGCGAGAATCGTAGGATCGTCCTTATAACGCACCCCAGTCAGCGTATTGACGTGATTCAGCACCGCGTCAATATGCTTTTCGTAGGCAGCAATCAGCGCCGGATCAGTGAAGAAATCCTGAGGATTCCGCTTCTTTCCCCACGCCAGAAATTGACCGATGCCGCCGCCGTTGCATGTCGCGCAATCACCAATCAGCGTGATGATCATCCGTATGCCGTTGCGTTTCGCTGCCACCAGCGCGTAATCGGACGCCTGGAACGCTGCGTCATTGAATTTGCCCAGCTCCGGTTCTACGCACTGCCCGCAGCCCACCGTATCACCCATGGTCTGCGCTCGCGCCACCTTCGCGCCCATTTCGGCTGCGGTCGCGAACGCATCATCAATTTCAAATCGGCTGGGGTAACGCGGCCCCATCGGATCGTGCGGCCCGTAGCCTTCCAGGCCCAGCCATTCGATGTTTGGCCCGCTATAGCGAAATGGCTCGCCGCCTAGCATCAGCTTCGTTCCATCGCGCCGCACGAAATCATCGTTGTGCGCAGTTTGCGCCCCGGCCGGCAATGACGTTAGCGCTGCCAGCAGCAGGACTATCACAAGGATTCGCGCCCGCACCCCGGCCATTTCATCAGATTTTCTCATTTAGGATTTCCATCTTTCTCGCGTGTGGACCGCGCGGCACATATCGAGTAGCAATTTTCGTGATGAGACGCCTATGAGAGTTGGTAGGTCACACCGCGAAGAGTAAATTTTGCGCAAACGGCCATTCCGCATCAAACCACTGCTGCGCGCAACGGAATCCCGTTCGCTCTCCCATCTGCACCACTTCCTGCGGATTATATTTGTGCGAACTTTCCGTCCAAATCGTCTCGCCCTCGCGCAGATAAAATTGCTCCCCCGCCGCCTGAATCGTCACCCGCTGCCATGCTTTCGACCTCAGATGCATCTCCACCCGCCGCTCGCATTCGTCATATCTCGCCACATGCTCAAATTGCCGCAAATCAAAATCCGCGCCCAGCTCTCGATTGATCCGCGCCAGCAAATTCATATTAAAAGCCGCCGTCACTCCTGCCGGATCGTCATAAGCCAGCAGCAACTGGTCGATTGGCTTCTCCAAATCCGTCGCCAGCAGCAAAACATCGCCCTCGCTTAATATCCGGCGCACCTCGCGCAAAAATTGATCGCCCGCCGGTCGGTCAAAATTCCCGATCGTGCTGCCCAAGAACAGCACCAGAATGCGCTCCCCTTCACGCCGCCGCGCCGCCACTTCCTGCAATCCTTCCAGATAAGCGCTCTCAAATCCCACGATGCTAACGCGATCCATCTGCCCAATCTCCTGCTGGCACCGCGAAAGCGCGCTCCCCGAAATATCAATCGGATAATAGTTCACCCGCTGCCGCTTGGAGAGCGCCTGCAACAGCAACCGTGTCTTCTGTCCGCTCCCGCTTCCCAGCTCCGCGACCAACACGGGCGTAGGTAGCAGCGAAACAATCTCGTGCGAATCCCGCTGCAGCAATCGCATCCCCGCCCGGCTCAACCCATACTCCGGCAGCAGACAAATCACATCAAAAAGCCCCGAGCCCACCTCATCGTACAAATATTTCGAAGGCAGCTCTTTCTGCCCCACGTTGCTCAGCCCCACCACCACGTCGCTCGAAAACTCCGCCGCCGCAATCGCCGCGGCCGGCGAAACACCCGCTCTTGCCATACGTGGTGCGGAAGCCATTGGCTATTCCTCCGTACAGCGGAAGCTGCTGTAGATATAAGGATAATGAGGCTGAAACCAGTTCCGATATGAACGTCGCAGCATGCACGCATCCGTGCGCGACGACCCGCCCTTCATCACGTAATGTTTTCCATCGAAAAAATCCGCCGAATATCCTCGATAAAATTCAAACGGCTCAAATCCCGGCAGCGGCCCGAATTCCGTCGAAGTCCACTCCCATCCATTCCCCAGCAAATCGTAAACTCCAAATGCGCTGCCACCTTCCGGATGCTCATCCACGGCGGACGGGTCCCAGCGCTCCTGATTAAAATTCCCGCGCCAGAATTCCGGCGGCTCTTCGCCCCACGGATACGCCCGCTCGCGCCCTTCCGGCGTGCCGTATGCCGCGCGCTGCCACTGCTCTTCGGTCGGCAGCTTTTTTCCCGCCCATCGCGCGTATGCCGATGCTTCCGCGTGGCTCACATACACCGGCCACGATGCCGGCAAGGGAATCGACCCAAACATCCCGCGATATTCCCACTTTGTCCTCGCGTCTTCCGCGGGCGATTCGCTCACGCGCTTCCAAAAATGTGGATGCTCCATCTTTACCTTGCGCACCCAATCCCAATCTTCCGTCCGCCAATATTTTCCACTCTGGTATCCGCCCGCCTGCACGAACTTCAAATATTCCGCATTCGTCACCGGATGCACGCTGATCGAAAAACTCGGCACCAACACGCGCTGCATCCCAAATTCATTGTCCCAGCCAAACGCCAGGCTATCTCGCGGCTGCCCCAACGTTGCAATCCCCGATGGGATTGTCACTTCCTTCGCATCCGGCGGGAGACGCTCGTCAACCGCCGGTCCAACCTGCGGCAATTTTTTCTCGATCGCCAGATTGTGCAGAAGATACGTCAGCGTCTCCGCATGCATCAACCGGTGCTCGATAGCCACGTTCAATAGCGTGCCAATTTCCGGCGAAGCCGCGATCGCCCGCGCCACGCTCGGATCCCGCAACCGCTCATCCAATCGCGTGCGCACCTGCCGGTTATATCGCTCCACCTGCGCAATCTCCGGCCACTCGCTCGGCTGATCGTTCGGCAATCCTCCGCCCACCGGATCAATCCCAAACGCAAACAGCTTGTCGAAAGGAGAGTCTTCCAAACCGAGCCCCAGCGCCGGGCTCAGCAAATTCCGGTCGAATGCCTCCAAATGCCCCAGGTAAAAAATCAGCCGGTGTCGTTCCGCAATCGGCCTCTCGTAATACGAATTCGGCGGCAACAATGCAAACAACGCGTCGGTATTCGCGCGCGCACTCTCCAAGCGCGTCAATAGCGATAGTTCTAGCCTGGTCACTACTCGGGAAGCCGTCACGGTTCACCTCGAAGAGGGGGGACTTCCTTTCTACCTCTTCCGTTGGTCTCGCGGCAAGCTATTTCCTCAACAGGGGATTGGATGCCCCGGCGCTTCAGGAAGGTGCAACATTGCCCGGTGCAATCATATACAGCAATTTACTGAAAGACTTGCCGCGATGACTGTATGCGTTTTTCTCGCCCGGTGTCAATTCCGCGTAGGTCCGCCCCAGCGCTTCAAATAAAAACACAGGATCGTAGCCAAATCCACCCGCCCCGCGCGGTTCGTCCGTGATCACTCCACCCGCCAAATCAGACACCACCGCAATCGCCCGCCCTGCCCGCGCCACAGCCGTCACGCAAACAAATCGCGCCTGCCGCTGCGCGCCCACCGCGCCGCGCATTTCCCGCAACAATTTCTGCAGTCGGTCCGCATCGGAAGCGCCCGGCCCCGCGTATCGCGCCGAATGAACCCCGGGGGCACCACCAAGTGCCGGTACTACCAGCCCGGAATCATCTGCCAGCACCGCCTCATCCGTGAATCGGCTGTAATGCAAAGCCTTTCCTGCGGAATTTTCAGCAAACGTCGGAGCAGACTCCTCAAAGGATGGGAACTCCCGAAACCGCGGCAACAATTCAATCGCGACGCCAGATCCGCGCGCCAATTCCACATACTCCCTAAGTTTTCCAGGATTCGAAGACGCCAAGAACAGTTTCGTTATTTTCAGCGGCTCGCGCGGCGGCATCCCCGCGTCACTAGCTGCGCGCCACAAATTTAATCTGCAACAATTCCTGCTGCGCCTTCACTAACTGCCGTATCCCGCCCGCCGCCAACTTCAGCAAATCCTGCAGCTCCACATCCGTGTACGGCCTACCCTCAGCGCTCGCCTGCACCTCGACATACTCCCCGCTCCCCGTCATCACCACGTTCATATCCACCTGCGCCCGCGAATCTTCCTCATACTTCAAATCCAGCAGCAACTCGTCATCCACAATTCCCACGCTAGTAGCCGCCAGAAAATCCATCAGGGGCACCTTGCGCAAAATCCCTGCCGCCACCATCCGCTCCAGCGAAAGCGCCAGCGCCACATACGCCCCCGTCACCGAAGCCGTCCGCGTCCCGCCATCCGCCTGGATCACATCGCAATCCAGCCACACCGTTCGTTCCCCCAGCCCCTTCAAATCCGTCACGGCACGCAAGGTCCGCCCGATCATCCGCTGAATTTCCAGCGTCCGCCCTGATTGCTTCCCGCGGCTCGATTCCCGCGGCGTGCGATTCTCCGTCGAACGAGGCAGCATCCCATATTCGCCCGTCACCCACCCGCGTCCTTTGCCCTTCAAGAACGACGGCACGCCATCCTCTACTGTCGCCGTCACAATCACCCGCGTGTCGCCCGCCTCAATCAGCGCGCTCCCCTCCGCATGCGGTATAAAATCCGGCGTAATCTTCACCGGCCGCAACTGGTCAGCCGTCCGTCCGTCAACTCGCAAGAATAATTCTCCCTTCCAGCTTCTACAGTGGATCCCACAGAATTTTGGAGCCCCAAGTGTGACGACTACCCACCAAACTGTCAATAATCCGCAAGAAGTAAGATGGCCCGTCAGGAGCTTGCCCTCGTACGGACACCTGGATTAGCGTCACGACGGACAAATGAGTGGCTCGTCAATCTCCGTTTAGTTACGATAGCGGACGAACTGGTGACGAATGAACCTCTTCAAGCGTCGCGCAAAAATCGAAATCGTCGCAAGTTCAGGAATTCTCCGCCTGACGGTCCCGCCCAGAGAGTCCTGGTTTTTGATCTTCTTCGTGATTGCTATGGATGTGGCGTTCGTGGTGATGGCCTACAAAAGTTGGGCGCACATGTCGCTCTGGGTTCACATAGTTTTCGTTTGGGCGATCATCAGTGGTGTTCTTGCCTTGGTCTACCAACTCGCCGTAACCCAAATCATCGAATTTGACGCATTGCGCCTCACGGTTCGCAAAGATATTCATGGCTGGGAGCGAAAACAAGAGTATCAGATCGCAAATTGCAGCGAACTGGAATGGGTACCGGCTTCCGAGGATCGATCCGCAGGATTGCAATGCAAAATTGGCTGGCGAAAAGTCATAGTCGGCAAAGATCTATCAGAGGACGAAGTCGTCGAAATCCTCACGGCCCTGCAACAGAATCTGCCAGACGTCGCGCAAAAACTTTGCTCGTATCCGAACACCAAGGATCATTTCATCACTCTAGGCCTCGGCAGATAAAGGCTCACTCACTTCGAGCGTGGCGCCGAGCTCGTCCCAACTCTGCTGCAATGCCGCCATGCCCAAAAATTCAGCGCGAAGGTTTTCCGTCAGAGTTTCCCGTAGCCGCTGCTGGCGCCGGAACCGCAGCGGGCGCAACTGCCGCCACCGCCGGATTCAAATCAAAAAATCCAGTCAAATCCGCATGCCCCGCCAAAGTTTCCACTTCCTGCCCATGAATCAAAATTTTCAATCGCCGCGCCCCAGCCACATTGTTCTCGACCGTCCGCGCAATGGACTGCACCGCCATCTCCTCGCTCAAAATACCCGAAGGCGTCTCCGATGCCAGCGCCTCGGAAAAATCCGCAATCGCCGTCCCATCCGGCAAAATGTAAAATCCCAGCAACGTAGCATCTGCTGGCAGCGTACGCTGCTCTTCGCTCGGCGCGTCCACGATCAACGCATCCAGCACCTGCCTCCCCCGTTTCGCGGCATCCGCCGAAAGCGGCAGCTGCGTTTCCACCGGCGCCACGTGATCCGCCCCCGCCGCCCAGAAAATCTTCGCGTTCGCTATCGCGTCTGTTGACGTCGCAATCTCCGGCTTCAGCAAATCCCGGCGCTGTTGCTCCTCGGTACCTTGCTCCTGCGACAAATGTTCAATCCGCTGATGCAGCCCGCGCAAGCTGATCAATCCAATCAGCACCGCCACCGACAAAATCCCCAGCGTTATTTTCAAATTCCGCGGCATTATTTCGCACCCGCCGTTCCAGCCACGCCCGCTGGCAACGAGCCTTGCGGCCGCATCGCCTGCACACTGCGCTCGATCGTCGCCGCCAGCGACGCTCCCAGCGCCAGCAGTGAATTCGGATCCGAAACCGAAATGCTCGAAACCTCTACCGCAATCGCCGGCGCCGCCACCGACCGCAGCTCCCGCACCGCGAATCGCGCCGACGTCCCCGGCGATCCCGCAAATTTCTGCGCCAACGCCGCCTGCAACCCATCCGCCAGCCGGCGGCTCGTCTCCGTGAACGGCAACTGCGCCTGTTCCCACACCGTCAATCCGCTGCTCGGCGCACGTGGCGCTGGCGCCGCAGCCGCCCCGCCTGATCCAACTCCATCGGTCGCGCCACCACCCGGCGCCGCGCTCACCACCCCAACAGGGCTGGAAAATTGATAAGAGTAAGTCCGCGTCGCCCCCAACTGTCCTGTGGACGAAACATGCAAGCTGATAAAAATCGCATCCCGATACGCGTTCGCCACCGCCGCGCGGTCCTCATACGAAGGATTCGAATCGTCGTTCCGCGTCATCACCACGCGAAATCCCTGCCGCTCGAATTCACTTCGCAACATTCGCGCGAATATCAGCACCACGTTTTTTTCCACCAGCCCGTTGTCAGCGCGCGCTCCGTCGTCCGTGCCGCCATGCGCCGCATTGATCACAATCACCGGCCCGGTATGCACCGGCGCCGCTGGCGGTGCCACATTTTGCGTGGGTGCAGGCTGTTGCGGAGGAGTAGGCGTGGGTTGCGCTTGCGGCGGCGCGGGAATCTGCGCGGGCGTCTGCGAGCCTTCCTGCCAAGCCATTGCGCTCGCCCCGGCGGCCGTTGCCAGTCCGCCGCCTGCCAAAATCACAAATACAATCAGCGCCCGTCGCACGGCAAAAAGCATAGCAGAAATGCCGCCACTCGCAGTCGCCAACAAACGTCGCCGTCGCGCACCTCTAAGCACCCGCGCGAATCATCTCCGCCGCTTTCTCCGCAATCATTATCACCGGCGCATTCGTATTTCCCGCCGGCACGCGCGGCATGATGGACGCGTCCACCACCCTCAGCCCCTCAATTCCGCGCACTCGCAGCCGCGCATCCACCACCGCCAGCTCATCCACTCCCATCTTGCAAGTCCCCACCGGGTGATACAGCGTCTCGAGTTCGTTCCGCAAAAACTCGGTGATCTCAGCGTGAGAATCCATCGCCGCGCCCGGATGCAATTCCTCTCCACGAAACTGGTCAAAGGACTTCGCGTGCGCCAGCCGCCGCGCCAACCGCACTCCCGCGATCATCGTCCGCACATCCGCATCCGTCGATAGATAATTCGCGCGAATCGCCGGCGTATCCAGCGGATTCGCTGAACGCAACGAAATGGTGCCCCTGCTTTCAGGCCTAATCAAAGTCGGCCCAAACCCGAAACAATGCTCCTTGCGCCGCACCAATCCATGTCCGCGGTAATAAGCCGGGCCAAACAGCAGCTGCAAATCCGGTACCTCCAACCCGGCCCGCGTACGCAAAAATAATCCCGCCTCAGCCACGTTCGACGCCAGCGGCCCATTCTTCCACAGCAGCCAGCGCAAAAAATTCCCCACCGTCTCCGCGCCATCCAGGCTGATTTTCTGCGTGCACAAATAGCCCACCGACACCATCGGATGGTCCTGCAAATTCTTTCCCACCCCCGGCAAATCGTGTATCAGCGAAATTCCCGCAACTTTCAACTCCTCCGCCGGACCAATCCCAGAAAGCAAAAGCAACTGCGGCGAATTTACAGTCCCGCCAGCCAGAATCACTTCGCGATCCGCGCGTGCCTCTTCCGCCACGCCATCCCGCAAGAACGCCACGCCCACCGCGCGGCCGTTTTCCATCAGCACCCGCGCCGCATGTGCCCCGGTAATCACCGTAAGGTTGCTGCGCCTGCGCGCCGGCTGCAAATACCCGTCAGCCGCGCCCCACCGCGCCCCATTTTTCTGCGTCACCTGGTACAGCGCCGCGCCGTCCTGCTCAGCGCCATTAAAATCCGGATTCCCAGCAATCCCGATTTCTTCGGCCGCCGCAAGAAATGCCCGCGTCAACCGATTCACGTACCGTGGATCCGCCACGTTCACCGGCCCACCCACGCCGTGATATTCCGAAGCTCCCCGCTCTTGATTTTCCGATTTCTTGAAATACGGCAGCACGTCCTCGAAACCCCAACCCGGGTTCCCCAAATCGCGCCAGGAATCGAAATCCGCCCGGTTCCCGCGAATATAAATCATCGCGTTGATCGCGCTCGATCCGCCCAGCACTTTTCCGCGCGGCCAATACAACCGCCGGTTGTGCAAATGCGGCTCCGGTTCCGTGGCGTAATTCCAATCCACCCCAGTCTTAAATAGTTTCGAAAACGCCGCTGGAATCCGTATCTCCTTCGCGCGCGCAGCTCCTCCCGCCTCCAGCAATAAAACCCGCGTCCGCAAATCCTCCGTCAACCGCGCCGCCAGCACACACCCCGCCGACCCCGCCCCCACAATGATGTAGTCGTATGTCTTGGATTGAACAGTCATAGAACGCGCATGCATTAAATGCTATGCAGCGCCAAGCAGCAATCGAATTATCGGGGGATACTCGGAAGGAAGGACCAGCAAAACCGAATTCAGGATCAGAACTCAAAAAATCTCTGCAGATGTTTCTAGCCACTTGCCACTAATCACTAGCCACTGCTTTTTTCAAACCTATTGATGCCGCGCCAAGGTCTCGCCGACATGCGCGCGGCAAAAACAACAAAATCACGCCGCCCGCTGCTCATCCTTCAAACCCGCAGCGCTCCATCTCACCCGCCGCAATCCCGCGGTCGCCCAATAAACCACAAACCCCGCCGCAATCAGCAAAAGTCCAAACGCCAATCCACTAATTCCCAAAATCTGCTCGCCCTCGCCATGCACAATCGAAAATCCCAGCAGCAGCAGCGGAAACACCCCAATCAAAACCGCCCCCGCCATCCCACCCGGCACCTTAAAAGGACGCCGCAACCCCGGCTCCTTAATCCGCAATACAATCAAAGCCACAAATTCCAGCATCAAGCTCATCCCGTACAAAAGCACATCAATCGTAATCAATCTTTCAAATCCCAATCCCAAACACAAAGCCCAGCACGACGCCAAAAATAAAATCGCCACCCAAGGTGCCTGCGTTTTCTTCTGCAACTTGCCAAACACCGCCGGCAGCAATCCATCCTGCGCCATCGCCAGCGGCAATCGCGAATAACTCATCACCAGCGCATTGAACATTCCAAACGCGCTCATCATCCCGCCCAGCACCAACGCCACGCGAAACCCGCGCGCCACCAAAGGACCGCCCACCAGCCCGCCCATCATCCCCGCAATGTCCGCCCACGATCCGGTTTCAAACGACGCAGCCGGAACTCCCGTTAGCCACATCGCCGCAAACGGCAGCACGTACGTCAGCGAAACCACAATCACTGCCACAATCATCGCCGTCGGATAAGTTTTCTGCGGCCGCTTCACCTGCGTCGCGATCGTCGAAGCGTTATCCCACCCCATATAATTCCACATGCAGATCAGCAACCCGCCGATCAGTCCGACGCTCGAAGTCGTCGGCGCCGTCACCGCTCCCTGCAGCGCTCCGATCTTCGCCGGTGCAATCAGCACGATCAGCACAAACGGCGCCGACAACAAAAAGAACAGCCACAAGGAACTGATCGCCACCACGCGTATCCCCGCGATATTCATCAGCGCGCACACGGTGACTACGCCCATCGCCACCATCCACCCGCGATGCCCCACCGCAAACCACGGAATCAGCCGCGTCAGATATGCCACAAAAAGCGTCGGATAAATCGCCATGTCAAAAATGCTAGCCACCAGCGACAGCCACGCTTCCTGAAATCCCCAGAAATTTCCCATCGCCCGCCGCACCCAAGCGTAATATCCACCCTCAGATGGCAACGCGCTGGAAAGTTCGCCGATCATGTAAGTCGTCGGCAGGCTCCAGATCAGCGGCGTCACCAGCAACAGCAAAATTCCCAAGCCGTAGCCCGCGCCATGAATGATGTCTTCGGTTCCATACGTTCCGCCAGACACCATGAAAAACGTCGCGGCCACCAGCGGCCAGAGTGTCAGCTTTGCATTTCTTTTTGTGGAAGTAACTGCCCGGGCAGGAAATTGGGCTGGGAGGGATAAGGTGCTCAATTTTTTGTCGCGTCCTCCATCAGCAACCCTCGCTCTCTAGCCGGCGCATACCTGGAGCGAGTTTGCATCATGCAGAATACGGATATCCACCTTCGATGCAAGAAAAATATGAAAAGAATCAAAAATATTTTCGCAACGATGTTCGGCGGGGAAGTTCGCTGTGAAACCTCGATAGGGAAGTTCGGCCCAACTTCGGTACGCCAGCCGACGTAGCGCCGACGCAGTCCCAACGTCTCGCCGTCTCCTCCCGATGAACTTGCCTTTGAACTAGAGGTCGCCTTTGAATTTGTAGCGGCCGCCTGCTTTTTCCTTCTAGGTGGGCGTCTTTGCCGTTGATTTTCACGTTGCTCGAGAATCTTTGTAGGTCGTGGCTTCAGCCACGACCCAGACCAGGCCCGAGCGGCTTTAGCCGCTGAAACACCTGTTTTGAAGTCGAAACGCAGGTCGGTAGGCGCCAAAGGATGCTGCGGGAGGTATTTCGCGGAACTTCGTACGCAAAAAGGAGCGCCGCACCACGCCTCGACGCCCTGCGACACTCCATAAAATCAATTCGGCGTCTTACTGGCAGCGCCCGCGCTGCCCCCATGCTTATTTTCCCGCAGTTCGCGCTGCTCCGCCGCCCACTGCTTCTGCTGTTCAGGAGTCATCACACCCCAAACCTGTCGCCGGATATCCTTCCGGATCACTTTCAGCTTCTGCTGCTTCGCATCGTCGCTTAACGAAGTATCCTTCCCCAACGCCGCGATCTGAGCCTTGCCATCCTCGCGTATGGTCTTGATCTGCGCCTTCTGCTCGTCCGTCAGATTCAAAGTCGCGTCATCTTCCGGCGTGTCCGCGCTCATCGCTCCGGCGCCGCCTGCCGAAGCGGCGCCCGCAGCATGCGCCGGTGCCGAACCACTACTCTGTTGGGCTCGCGTCGCGTCCACAATTCCCAAGCTCAGAGCCAAACCGCCAAGCATCGCCACTGCAATGATCGTTTTCATGACCCTCCCTTCCGTACTCGCTCGCACCGATTCCATCGCGTCCACCAACCCTCGTTTCGCCACCGTCATTCTCCCACCAATGTCAACCGGCGAACCCAGCCAAAAGCCCCCGCCATATAGATGTCCCGGCTTGCCCGTGCCCCGAAGCCTCCAACCCAGTCAAATCCCCCCCGAAACTCGCCTTTTGCGGGAAGGGAACTATCTGGTCCCAGAGTGACAAATCCCTAGCCCTGCAACAGGTTTCCTACCCAACCTGAAATAATAAGTCCCATATACTCAGTTATTTAGCGATGTTGTACGTTGGTCCACCACGTACCATTCGTACCGCGTACGCCAGCAAGTAGCGATCCCCGCGCGCTACCCAACTGGCTCTGGAGAATACCGCAATGAACCGCATCCTGAAACTCGGGGCTCTGTTAGCCATCTTCACCATCTTCGCCGCCCTTCCCGCGAAAGCCGATTCCGGCGCGACTTTGGATTACACCCTTTCCGGCGGTCCCGTCTCCGCCTCCTGGACCATGTCCCAGGATCCCACACCCTTCTTCGTCGAAGACGACACCGCTTTCGCCGTCAACTCCACCAATCTCATCGTCGCCGGCTGGCCCGTGGACGACATCATCTGCTTCTTCAACCTCAGCGACTCAGGCTGCATGAATACCGTCACCTATATTCCGGACCTCTACGGCGCCCAACTCTATTCCGGCCCCGAAGATTCTCCAACCATGTTAACCGGCATGTTCCATCTTACCGACGCGAACGGCGATTGCTACACGCTGAACGTCACCAACGCTCCCGAGCCCATGACCTGGCTCCTGCTAGCGTCCGGCCTCGCCGCCTTGGCCCTGAAACGCAAAAAACTCCTGGCGAACTGAGCGCGCGCCGAATTCAGCCGCGCAATCACGAAAAAAGCCTCCCCACCACACCGGGAGGCTTTTTTGTTGTTCCGACTGTTGCGCAGCGACGGTCTCGCTCCGTCGAGAGACCGCCATTCACCCGCATTCGTAACGCCGGCGTCTCGCCGGCTCTTTGCAGTTGATTTTGACCTCGTCTGTATCGGGCGCCCTTCGGGCGGCGCCGTTGACGTTGCCCTCGCCCTTCCCGGTACGCTTGCCGTCGCCTGTGAATTTGTACCGGCCGTCTCTACGCTGGCGCCTTCTGCAACTCCGTCAACGCCGCGAGAACTTCCTCACTATGCTTCGCTGGCTGCACATCCATATACTCCTTCACAATCACGCCCTGCGGGTTGACCAAGAACGTATGCCGCGCCGAAAGCTTCTTCACTCCCAAATTCATGATCGACCCATACTCCGCCGACACCTTATGCTCCGTATCCGCCAGCAACTTAAAATTCAACCCTTCCTTCGTACAGAATTTCTGATGCGAATCCGCGCTGTCCACGCTCACCCCGATGATCACCGCGTTCCTCGCCTCATACTGCGCCAAATCCCGCTGGAAGTTGTGCGCCTCCGTGGTGCATCCGCTTGTAAAATCCTTCGGATAAAAATACAGCACCACCCATTTCCCCCGATACTCATCCAGACTAACCGCCTTGCCTTCCTGCGAATTCAAAGTAAAATTCGGCGCCACAGCCCCCACCGCCGGCGCCTTGTCCGCAGCGCTCAGCATCCGATAAGCCCCGCCCGCCAACACCAGCCCCACCAGAACCAACACAATCGCCAAACCCATCCGCACGCTCCCGATTTCCTCAGTTTTCACGACTCCATCCCTCCGTCGCCCCGCCCAGTATGCTCCTCCCGCCACCCCCAATCCAAGCCTCCGCTAACGTCCTCCCGCCCCACGGCCGATAACGGTAGCATAGGCAATCGTGCCTGTGCGCCGTTGACATTGCCTTTGGTAGCGCCGGCGTCGCGTCGGCGCTTTGGCTTGTGCGTTTCCAGTTCGCAGTAGCCGTCGATTTTGTAGCGGCCGCCTGCTTTTTCTTTTTAGGCGAGCGTCTTTGATTTCGAATTTGCCTGTGCCTTCGAATCTGCACCCGCTAACTCCACCAGGAGCGCACCTTGCGTAAACTAAAAATCCTAATCGTGGACGACTCCGCCGTAATGCGCAAAATGATTGAACGCGCCCTGCGCCAGGCCGGCCTCGACCTCGGCGAAGTCCGCGAAGCCGGCAACGGCGCCGAAGCCCTGGTCGAAGTTCAAAAAGGCTCCCTGGATATCATCCTCACCGACATCAACATGCCCGTAATGGACGGCCTGGAGTTCCTCAAAACTCTTCCCACCATCCCCGCCGCCCGAGGCGTCCCCGTAATCATGATCACCACCGAAGGCAGCGAAGCCCGCGTAGTCGAAGCCCTCTCCGCTGGAGCCAAAGGCTATCTCCGTAAACCTTTCACCCCCGAGCAAGTAAAAGAGCGCGTAGGCCCGCTACTGGTAGGAGTTTCGTGAACACCACCGCAGCCACAATAACTGCCGCGCAAAAACGCGTCCCGCTCGATCCCAATTGGAAATCACTGCTGGAAGGTGCCACTCTGGAGGTCTTCGAAATGATGGCCTCAACCCGCCTAACTCACTTGATCCCGCCCGCGTCCGCTCAACTCGCCCTGCCAACCGCACCAACTCAAACGCAGAACCAAAGCGGTCTAACCGCCATGGTCGGTATTGCCGGCGTCCTCTCCGGAATCATCACCATCCACTGCTCCGCAGAAACCGCCATCCGCCTGGCCTCCAAAATGGCCGGCGACGAAGCCGCCAAAGATCCCATCATCGTCAACGGCGCCATCGGCGAACTCTGCAACATGGTAGCCGGCAACTTCAAAGCCAAGGTCTCCAGTCTTGCCGACCACTGCATGCTCTCGGTCTCCACCGTAATCACCGGCGAAAACTACGCCCTGCAATCCGCCGAACCCAGCGAATCCCTCCAAGTCTCCCTGGTCTTCGAATCCTCCCCAATCCATATCTCCCTGATCACCCAATCCTGATCCGCAACCTCATCGCAGCAGGCCCCTGTGAATGAGCACCCTGAAACGAGGGTGCGAGTCGCGACACCGCGGCAAACCCACAAACAATAAATTTCTGCGTCAATTTTCGCGGTGGCATCATCCGCCTTCATCACGCGTCAATCGCGACTGGGCAAACGGAAGCGTTTGACGCCTCGCGGAAAGGTGGGGGATTACACGCAACATCGCCCGAAGCGCCCGATAGAATTCCTACCGCTGTTCGTGATTCGGAGTAAGCGCCCCAGTCGCGGGGTCAATGCGGAAGTAGGAAACAGTCGAGTCTTCGAAATGTGCCACGGAAAGCTCCGTGCCATCCGAATTGACCTCGACGCTCGAGGGTTTCGTCGCCGCCGCAAACGGTGAGCCCACAACACTATTCAGTTCTCCAGTTTTCCAGTTCACACTGAAAGCCGAAATACTCTGCGAAGTGTGATTCACCACATACAGGTAGCTGCCAGAGGGATCGATCGCCAGCCAGCCCGGCCCATGTTCCGGAAGAACGGACACTTCGGACGCGCCCACACCCCCGCCGTCGCGCGAAATCATCACGGAATCTCCCAAACCATTCGCCGCGAAAGTCATCCGCTGCCCCGTGCGCAGATTCGTCACGTGCAGCACTCGCGAATCGCCTTGCACGGCACTCACCAGAAGCGTCGTAGGCTTCACCGTCAAGAGTGTCTTTGTGTTGTTACCCTTGTAGCTGGCTAGGATGTTCGCCGTTCCCGCAGCAACAGCTGTTGCCAAAGCCGAACTGTTGACGGTCGCCACCGCCGTATTGTCCGATGAGTACGTCGTGTCGCTAGTCGTTACGTTCGACGTCTGCCCGCCCACATACGTCGCCGTCAGCACAAACTGCTGCGTCCCGGTAATCCCAATCGTTGGATTCGCCGGAGTAAGCTTGACCCCGGTGATAAACAGACTCTTTACGTCGGAGCTGAGGCAGCCCGACAACCCAAGAATCGAGAGCAACGACAGAATTTGCATGAACTGCTTGAACTTGAACATTGGACTGACTCCGCGTTCGCCCGCGCGAAAACCTTAAACCGCATTTTCGATTTAATCACCTAGTCGCCGTTCCATCCCGGCTGCTTAGATGCTCCCTCGGCAATGACGGCTTGCAGGGATGCTACCACGGCCGGCACGGCGGCACGGTCTCGCGACCTCCACGGTTTCCAAGTCAACGCCAAGCATGAAACCCCCACGCAGCCTCTCTCCTTTGAGCCTGCGCGAATCCCCACAAGAAAATCGGCAACGTTCTACTGTCAATTTTGACAATAGCCACCTTAATAGAAACGTACGTAAATGTACGCATTATGGAGCGGGCTTCTCCTTGTATCGAGGATGTCGTCCTCTCCCACCCAGCGAGCTTGCTTCCATAACAAAGTAGGAGTTGTGCGAAATGGCTCTCATCGTATTCTCCGGCAAGGAGTTGCAGACAAATTCTCTCTATCGCTGCATACCTGAGCCAACCGGCAAGCCTGAACGGCCGCTGAAAACTCCTCGAAATATTTCCCAAAAGGACAGCGAGTTGGAAAACCTCCTCCGCAATGCCGTTAGGCTGCGCAAATCGCAATCCCGCACCGCTCGGACCCAGACCGAGCGAAGCAAGGGAAATCGCAAGGCGCAGTAGCTGACCCGGGGACTCTAGGCTATGGAAAGGATCAATCCGGCGGCGAAGCGGCATTGTCCTCATTGCGGTTGCGACCGGATTGCGCATTCCCGCCTTCGCGGTGTCATCGAGCAGCAATTCCTGCTCGCGTTGCATTTGGACGCGTATCGCTGCTGCGATTGTGGCAAGCGATTCTACGGCCGACGCGGGCCGTCTCGATCAACTTCATCCCAAGCAGCGTGAACCAACGCAGGCAGCCAATCACGTAATTCAGGGGGAATAGTGAGAAGAACTTTCAAGTTAGTAGCGATGTTCTTGACGATCGCCGCGTTCGCCTTCGGTGTGCCTGCCTTTGCGAACTCTGCTTCAGGCGGGCAAGCGAGCGGAACCAAGGTCGATCTGAATAGCGCCAGCGCTAAGGATCTGGAAGACCTGCCTGGCGTCGGTGCAGCTACTGCCAAGAAAATCATCGCCGGCCGTCCTTATTCTTCAGCGAGTGATTTGTCAAAGGCCGGTGTCTCCGCCGCAACCATCAAGAAAATTACCCCGCTGGTCACCTTTGGCAACGCCGCTCCTGCGGCGGCGCCGGCGAAATCCACCGCAACGAAGTCGGCCGCTTCCTCGGCAAAGCCTGCCGCGTCGAGCGCGCCTGCTGGCCCAGTGGATTTAAACACTGCCAGCGAAAAGGATTTGGAAGATCTGCCCGGCGTTGGACCTGCCACCGCCAAGAAAATCGTTTCCGGGCGCCCATATTCTTCGGCGAGTGATTTATCCAAGGCCGGCGTTTCTGCCGCGACCATCAAGAAGATCACTCCACTGGTGACAGTCGGCAACGCGCCGTCGGTCGCCGCATCGTCCCAACCAACATCTTCGACCTCGAAGCGCAAATCTTCTTCGACCCCCGCATCGGAAGCACCGTCCCCATCGAGCCCGCCAGCATCTTCCTCCGCCGCGTCTCCCGCGCCCGCTCGGCTCCCGCAGCCTCGGCACCGCCAACCGCGCCAGCTCCGGCTGCGAAAAGTGCGCCGCAGGCTCAACCCTCGCCCGGCAGCGGAATGGTCTGGGTGAACCTGGACTCCGGCGTTTACCACAAGGAAGGCACCAGGTATTACGGCAAAACGAAGAACGGCAAGTACATGTCCGAAGCCGACGCACTCAAGGCTGGGTACCGCGCCGCGAAAAATGAATAACCACGAACGACGAGGAGGCACCGCGAAATGCTGAACAACAAGCACAAAATCGCAGTTTGCAGCGCGGCTATCTCTCTGCTGCTCCCTCTAATCGCGTTGGTCCCCAGGGCCACAGCCCACGCCATCGCCGCATACGTTGTGCATCCCGCACAAAGTGCCAGCGGATCGGGCGGCACCGCGGATCTGGTGGACATTAACTCGGCGTCGAAAGAACAGCTCGAAGCTCTGCCAGGCATCGGTACCGCCTACTCGCAGAAGATCATTGATGGCCGGCCGTATAAAGCGAAGACCGACCTGGTCCACAAAAAAGTCATTCCACAGGCAACTTACAACAAAATCTCCAAACTCATAATCGCGAAACAGCCAACGAAGTAGGCCACGTAGCAGACCCCGGGAACCGAGCGTCGAGAAAAGTTCCATAAGGAGATTTCCATGGCAGACCGATTCGAGCAGCTCAAATTGAAGTATCAGTCCGTATCTGAATTTCATTCAGTCGCAAGGAGTTCAGCTCCAAAACCTGAATATGGAAGGAGACAAGCTGCTGATTCGTGCCTCCGCGCCCTCCGCGGATTTGAAGAACCGCGTGTGGGACCAGATCAAGCTGGTTGATCCCAGCTTCTCCGATCTGATCGCAGACATCCAGGCGCCGGAGGCAGCTGCTGCAGCGGCAGCCGCATCGGGCGGCGCAACTTCGACCTCGGCTGCGCGAACCTACACGGTGCAAGCCGGCGATAACCTTTCGAAAATCAGCAAACAGTTCTACGGCGACGCCAACAAGTACATGAAAATTTTCGAGGCCAACAAAGACAAGCTCACCGATCCCGACAAGGTCCGCGCCGGAATCGAGCTGGTCATTCCTCAGTGAGTCAACAAGGCAGGTTGCGAAGATTGCTGCGAAAACGCCCCTCAGCGGGCCGGCTCCAATTCTAAATCGCCAAGGAGAAAACAATATGGGATGGATGGACAAAGTAGGAGGACTTCTGAAGCAATATACATCTGGCAGCGGCGCAGCTGCCGCTCCGGCTCCCGATGTACACGCGCATTTCGATCAGGTGACCCAAGCAGCTCCCTCCAGCGCCATCGCCGAAGGTCTCACGGCGATGTTCAATTCGGACAAGACCCCGGCCTTCGGACAAATGCTTTCAACTCTGTTTAACAACTCCACCGGCGAACAGAAGGCTGGCATGGTCAATCAATTACTGTCCTCCGTGAATCCCGCCATGCTGACGCAGATTTTGGGAAGCGTTGGACTTGCCGGAGTCGCGGCCAGCGGCAACACGCAGTTGACGCCCGACCAAGCCCAGAAACTTTCGCCGGAAGCTGTTCAGCAACTCGCTGCTCATGCGCAGAGCTCGAACCCTTCGGTCGTGGACTCCGTCAGCACCTTCTATGCCCAGCATACGACGTTGATCAAGACGCTGGGCGGGGCCGCTATGACCGTCGCGCTGGCCAAGGTCGCCGAGAGGCAAAAACAGGCCTAGAAGTTGTTCCGAGTACGCCGGATGTGTGCCGGGACTCAGGGCTGGGGAACGGCACACGTCTGGCGTGCTGCTACATCTCCAAAGCGGCCGCTCTTCCAGAAGCTCGCACTGCGAACTAAATCGAAATCTCTAGCGGAGGGCGCAAATGTTCAGTCTGCTTTGGGAATTAATTATCGGATTGATTGTCGGCGCCGTGGCGAAGTTCCTCATGCCCGGAAAAGATCCCGGCGGCATCTGGATCACGATGGCCATTGGCATCGCCGGATCCATTCTCGCCACGTACCTGGGCCAAGCCATTGGTTGGTACCAGGCGGGCCAGGGCGCGGGATTTATCATGTCAGTCGTCGGCGCAATCCTCTTGCTGCTGATCTACCGCGTAATTCGCAACGCCATGGCCAAGGCGTGACCAAAACCCAAGGTTCGAAAGCCGCCCCAGAAAATCACGCGGCAGTCGTTGATTTTTGCCTAGAATTCATCTCATAAGTGGGTAGGAATGGAAGGGCGGCGCTTCAGCCCCGCCGTAACTCCCGCAAGAAAAGGGGCTTTAGCCCCTGAAGCCAAGCCTTTGTCATGCGGCTCAATATTCATGAGATGGGTTCCAACCAGAATTTCGAGGATAATCGTTCGATTCAAGGAGCTTCCAGTGTCACGTCTGCAGTCGATTTTGTCGCTTGTACTATTTGTCGGATTTTTCGGCGCTACGGCGACATCCGCACAGAGCACCCTTCAGGGGCGTTCACAGTACGGCGGATTGATCCGCAACGTCAATTCTGGAAAATGCGTTGACGTCTTCGGAAGCAGCACGACCAAGAACGCCAACGTCCAGCAGTTCAGCTGCAATAACGGAGCAAATCAACGCTGGGAATTCGTTGATCTCGGCAACGGCCAATTCGCCATTCGAAACATAAATAGCGGCCTGGTTCTGGACGTCGCCGGCGATAGCCGCGCCAATGGAGCCAACATCCAACAGTTCCCCTGGAACGGCGGTGCCAACCAAAGGTGGACAACCCGCGGACCGAGCAATAATTTCGAGTTGGTGAACGTCAACAGCGGCAAATGCATGGAAGTGCAGGGCGGCGGAAAAGGCAACAACGTCAACATCGCGCAATCACAATGTAACAGCGCCCGCTATCAGCGCTGGTACGCCGGCTACGCACTGCCCGGCGGCCCAAGTCCTCGATAAACCCTTGACGACACCCATGCCCCCCGGCGGCAGGCGGATGCCACTCCCCACACCACCGAAACGAACGCCGCAAAATTTCCGGGTTTAGACGTTTCACTTTCCACCGCCGCACCAAAGCACAACTCTCAAATCTTTTCGGCCAGTGAGTACTAGTTCTGTCCCAAATCTGTCCAGACGTACAGCTGTGCTCTCGACCCGCGCATGTTAACGTTGTCCCGGACTCAAAAAATGAAGTATCCGCAAAATCCGCGCGACGCCGCCAGCCCAGCACCGCCGTCGCAGCAACAAAATCCACTCACCGCCGCATCCATAACGGCGCCGCAGCAACCAAATTCATTCAACGCTCGCCGCAACTCCACGCACACCGTCCCGGCCGCGCTCCAATCATCACCACAATACGTATTTCTACGGACGCCAGCAGTAGCAATCTCACGGTCTCTAATCAACGGCCAAAAAATTAGAAATCAACGTAAGTGCCTGAAAACAATCATCAGCACCCATTTCTAATCACACATTTTTCAAAGATTTTCGCGCCGCCGAAAAACGACGCGCCCACCGTCACCAGCCAACCCACCGAAAAACTACTGACACCCGATCCGCGAACCAGCCGAACAAAGCACGATCAAAAGCGCCTCGACGAGCCCAAAACGCTCGCTCGTCTCCAGCGAGCAAAGTTTGCCGCGCGAAATGGTGGAGGCGGGGGGAGTTGAACCCCCGTCCGAGAAACCTTGCAACACGAAGCCTACATGCTTATCCCGTTCCGTTGGTTTCGCTGCTAGCGCTCAGAACAGGCAAGACGCGCTAGCAACTAGTCCGATGATCTCGCCGCCGCATTGCGGACCGAAACGCGACAGCCAGCCTACTGTGTGACGCCCCGACCCACGCGCGTAGGTAACGCCTGGGGGAGCGCGTAGCCTAATTTAAGTTAGGCTGCGAGTGCCAACTGTGAGTTGCCAGTTGTGTTGTTCCACCATGTTTCGGGGAGGTGGGTCCCGGCATGCCTTCGAGCCGCTACAGTTTCCGTCGAAACCGTTGCGCCCCCGTAGGTCCTAACTAGAATACCACCCTGCGAACCCGCCGCCAATTCGCCACGCCCGCCGCGCCATCTAACGCGTCAACGCCGCCACCAGCGCGGAATACTGCGGAAATTGCGCGCTCAACTCCTGCCGTTTTCCCGTTTCGTAATCCTCATACTCAAATCCCGGAGCCATCGTCGTCCCCAGCAGCGCGTATTTCCCGCCGGAGCGCAACCGCGAACCCTGCCACACTCCTCCCGGCACGGTGTGCTGCAAACGCATCCCCGCTGCGATATCCTGCCCCAGCACAATTACTTCGCCGCTTCCGTCCGCCCTCAATTGCAGCATCTCCACCGCATCGCCCAGATAAAAATGAAACATTTCGTCGCCGCGCACCCGGTGCATCGCAGAAAAAGTATCCGGCGTCAGCAAATAATAAATCGCCGTGGAAATCGCCCGGTCTCCCGGATAGCCCGGCAGCCCGCTCCGCGGAACCACCGGCACTCCGCGGTAAGTCTCCGCAAAATACCCGCCCTCAATCGGATGCGGCCGCATCCGTAACAACTCTCGAATCTGCTCCGCCGTCAGCATCTCTGGTTTACTCCCACTCCACGGTTAGTTTTCCGCCGGCACACGCCGAACTGCATATTAAGCCCGAACGGAAATGGCGCCTAGATGAGTTGGCAGAGGTCTGCTCAGCTGGATCAATGCAGATTCGAACACAGCTATAGCGCGGTGATCAGTGGTGGGGAACTTCAGTCCGGACGCGTTCGATTAGTCGGCCGCGGTGTTATCCGCGTCCGGACGCTGACTAGACGACTTCCTTAATCTCTGACGCAGGCCCATCTTCCGTCGGAGTCTTTGACGGGATGTTGTCCCTGCGTGCACGATGGCGGTGGGCCTGCCTCGTGGTCTTTGTCCCGGTCGCGATCTCTATCGCGATCACGGTCCCGATCGGCGTTCTGTCCCGCCGCGCCTTGATCTCCTGGAGGGCCTTGAGGTCCTGCTGGCCCGGCCGCTGGCGTCGTGGAGCACCCGCCAACTAGCAGCAATAGCGCGAACGAACCTGCAACTAGCGATTTCTTCATTCCGATTCTCCCTTTGGCGTCGCTTCGGCAAACTGTCTCCGCCGCAAGCCACCGCACATAACGAAGATCGTACTGGCAGTGCACAATTGTGCGCTGTCTCAATTCGCACAGTATCGAAACCAGTAGAAACCTGAGAGCCCTATCACCCTGCCGCTGCATGGCAGGAACGCGCTTCCGTAATGGCCGTTGACACCCCTCCTTACCGTTTCCATAATCGAAAAGAGGCAGGTATTCCTTTGACTCCAAGGAAAACATCGCTCGAACAGGCCCTGGAAGAGGCGGTTTCCCGCGCTCTGCGCGATAACCTCGCCCCGCTGCAGCGCACCGCGGACGAGCTGCATCACGCCTACGCCGACCTGGTCGCTGCCTGCAGTTCCAGCAGCCCCAGCAATGCCTTGCCCGCGCTGCTGCGCGCACAAACTAACGCCGCGGCCCTCGCAGCTGGACTTTCCGTGCTTTCGAATTTCGTTGCCGTCGCCCTGAATCCTTCGCGCGAACAGCAATCCTCCGAGGAGCGCGAATTTGCCGGCGCGTCCTCCGCTGCAGCCGTGGCAGAGCCCGAAGAAGTTGAAGAGGATCATACCCCTCCAGAATCCGCGAACGAGACTGAGGAAGCAGAAGAACACGCTGCCCCGGCTGCCCCACCGCCGCCGCCCGAACCCGAACTGGAATGGGTGGAAGAGCCGGAGGAAGTATTGAACGCGGCGCCGGAATCTGCCGCGGTGCCGCCGGCTGCGCCGCCTCCGGAAGCGGAAGCCGCAGAGGAAGCTTTCGAACTTGCCAATCTTCCCAGGGAAGAGCAGGAACTTCACCGTCGCGCGAACCGCGTGGCCAAAGTCGCCATGCAAGACATCAAACTTTTGCAGCCGAAAGAAGTTCGCCTCGGCCGCGAGCACAAAGACATCTGCGTCCGCCTGCGCGTGGATATTGATAAAGCGCGCAAAGAATACGACCGCCGTTTTCGCGCGATTCAAGACCATCCGGTGGATTATTTCTACGATTGGATGGTGGAAATTTTGGCCGATGGCGACGCCCAGGCCCTCGGCGAATATCCGTATCCCTCGCCCGTTCTGCGGCATTAAGATAAATCAGGATGAAATTCATCGGCCCCGCAATGCGCGCTATCGCAGTGGTATTCGTCTTCTCGGTCGCGGTCTGCTCCGTGCGCGGCCGCCATCGCGCAACATGCCTCGCAGAGTCAGGTTCCGGCGCCCGCTGCAACGCCGGCTCCAGCTCCCACTCACGCGAAGAAATCCCCCGCTCCCGTAACGTCTGCTGGTCCTGCTCGTGCTGTATCGGGCGCCTCAGCGAAGCAGCTTGAACAACTGACGCGAGCGCTGAAACAAAAAAATCCCGCGACAGCCTACGCGAAACTCAGCGCCTTCGCCCAACAGAAATCCTCCGGCGGACTGGGCAACCGCGCCGCGCTGGCCCTCGGATACTACGATTACGGCAAAGCGCATTATGCGCAGGCCGCGACGTGGTTGAAGATGGCGCAAAACGATGCGCTGCTGCGCGACTACGGACTCTACTGGAGCTCGCAAGCCAATCTCGCACTCAATCACAACGCAGAAGCTCTCGCCCAGCTGCAGGAATTTCGCAAGGATTATCCCGACTCCGTCATCACCGATCAGGCGCTGCAATCGCTGGGCGTGGCTGCGCTCGCCGCGAACCAACCCGCGGCGATTCTCGCGGCGCTCGATAACTATCCGCAGACCGCTGCAAAACCGGCGCTGCTTTTCCTGCGCGCGGAAGCTCGCGAACAATCCGGCCAGCAGCTGCAGGCCGCCGCCGACTATCAGACGATCTATTTGCATTTTCCCTTGAGTGACCAGGCGCGCGAAGCCGGCGCGAAGCTCAATTTTCTGCGCAGCTCGCTCGGCGACAAACTCGGCGCGATTCCCATCGAACAGCAGCTCGAACACGCCTCCACTATTTTCGCGGCGCACCAATGGGGCGATACGCGCAACGAATATTCGCGCCTGCTGCCGCAACTTAGCGGCGCGGATCGCGAACGCGCGGAACTGCGCATCATGGAATGCGGCGTGGCGCTGGGCGCCGGCATCTCCCCGCTCGCTGCGCTCAAGATCAACGATCCCGACGTGGATGCCGAGCGCTACAACACTATCGCGAATTATTATCGCGACCGGCCGTCGGAATCGCAGATGATCGCGGCCGTCGAATCGGCGGTGGCGCGCGCGCCAGACAGCCGCTGGGCCGAATCCGCGCTGTTTCTGGCAGGGAATTATTATTGGGTGCAGCTGGATCGCGATCGCGCGGCGTCTTACTACAAACGCCTCTCTGACAATTTTCCTTCTGCCGCCGACGCGCTTCCGGCGCAATGGCGCGTCACGTGGGCTGCCGTCTTGAAGCGCCAGCCGAATGCGCCTGCGCTGCTTGTCGAACATCTGCGCCGTTTTCCCGGTTCGCAATTTTCACCCGACGCTCTCTATTGGCTGGGCCGCTTGTCTGAAGAAGCTGGGAATCCCGCGCTAGCTCGCACCTACTACGCAAAATTATTGGAGCGCTTCCCGCAGAATTATTTTGCCACTACTGCCGTGAAACGCCTGCGCGCTCTCGGCCCCGGTCCGGCATCCGATGCGGACATTCTCGCGACGATTCCGCCCGTGCCGCCCGCATTGCCGCTCGGCGATACCATTCCGGCGGCCGCCGCCAGCCGCCAGATGCGCGCCGATGCGCTGCGCTCGATCGGATTCGATGCGTCGGCGGAGTTGGAATTGCGCGCGGCCTATGCCGCGACCGGCGAACCGCGGCTCTTGCTTGAAGCCGCACAGGAGGCGCTGACCGCAGGGCACGTCGGCGCAGCGATCGTCACCATACGGCAGATCTATCCGCAGCTCGAATGGCGGCCGTTCGGCCAGGTTCCGCGGGAAGTTTGGCTCACCGCTTACGCCATGCCGTTTCAGTCTTTTATCGTGACCCGCTCCACCACTGCGGGCGTGGATCCCATGCTCACCGCAGGGCTGATTCGGCAGGAATCGGCTTACGATCCCGAAGCGCACTCCCACGCCAACGCTTTCGGTTTGATGCAACTGCTGCCGAAAACGGCGCGGCGTTTTGCGAAGCAAGCGAAAGTGCGTTACTCCACGCCGATGCTTTTCGAGCCGGATTACAATATTCATATTGGCACCATTTATTTTGCCGGCCTGCAGCGCGATTTCGGCAGCGTCGAATCGGCGCTCGCCGCATACAATGCCGGAGAAGATCGCGTCGCGTTTTGGACCAGCGGCCAGAGCTATCGCGAGCCGGCCGAGTTTGTGGATTCCATTCCGTTCACGGAAACGCGCGAATACGTGGAAATCGTTACGCGCAACGCCGATATTTATCGTAAGTTATACGGGACGCAACCTGTGCGAGGCGCAACGAATGAATCCCGTAAAGCCGCAAGCAGCCCCGGCCACTAGCCCGCAGCTTTCCTGGAAGGCCGCGCAATTCACTGAATCCGTGATTCGCGAAATGACGCGGTTGGCGCTGCAGCATAAGGCCGTCAATTTGTCGCAGGGATTTCCTGATTTTCCCGCGCCTGCGCTTATTAAAAGCGCCGCGCAGGACGCCATCGCCGCGGACATCAATCAATACGCGATAACCTGGGGTGCGAAATCGCTGCGCAATGCGATTGCTGCGAAATTTTCTGCGCGCGAATGCCGGCATGGCGATTGATCCGGAGCGCGAAATCACGGTGTGCTGCGGCTCTACTGAGGCCATGATTTCCGCGATGCTGGCGGTGATCAATCCTGGCGATGAAGTGGTGGTCTTCGAGCCTTTCTACGAAAATTATGGGCCGGATGCGATTCTTTCCGGCGCTGAGCCGCGGTTTGTGAGGCTGCATGCGCCCGATTGGACGTTTGATCCAGCGGAACTTGCGACTGCGTTTGGGCCTAAGACGCGCGCCATCATTTTGAATACGCCGAACAATCCTACCGGCAAGGTATTCACGCGCGCCGAGCTGGAAATAATTCGCGAGCTTTGCCTGCGTTGGAATGCGTACGCCATTACGGATGAGATTTACGAGCACATGGTGTACGACGGCGCCGAGCATATTTCCATGGCGACGCTGGAAGGCATGCGCGACCGGACCATTACCATCAACGCGTTGTCGAAAACTTACAGCGTTACGGGTTGGCGCGTCGGTTGGGCCATTGCGTCGCCGGAAGTCACCTCCGCGATTCGCAAGGTGCACGATTTTCTTACGGTGGGAGCCGCGGCGCCACTGCAGGAAGCCGGCGCAATTGCGCTGCAGTTTCCGCCGGAATATTACACGACGCTCGCGAATGAATACACGCAGCGCCGCGAAAGATTGCTCGGGATTCTTGCCGGCGCGGGTTTCACGTGCTTCAAACCACGCGGGGCGTATTACATCATGACCGATATTTCCGCGTTTGGTTTTCCGGATGACGTCGCGTTCGCAAAATATCTGGTCACTGAAATTGGCGTTGCCGCCGTCCCCGGCTCCAGTTTTTACCGCGATCCTGCCGATGGACGGGCGCACCTGCGCTTCACATTCTGCAAAACCGAAAAAACATTCCAAGCTGCCGCGGAACGGCTTGCAAAATTAAAAAAAACCGCGTGACGCGGGCCTGAATCATACGCAGAGACCTGTGCTAGAATCCGCGTGCCGCTTCAGGAGGTCCATGCATGGCCGTGGAATTCGTTCTGATACCGCCGGGCACGCAGCTTACCGGAAACGGCGATGGCCAACCGTTTGACATCAGCGGGAGCCAGACGCGCACTTTCCTGTGCACCATGGATATCACCGACCAGATGGAACAGGAATCGGTGGATATTTCGGTGTGGGGATCCGCCGATGGGACGGACTTTGGAAAAATGCCGCTGCTGAAGATGCCGCAGCGTTTTTATCGCGGCGAGACGCGGCAGGTTCTGGATCTTACGCTCAAGCCCGAGATTCGTTTTATCCGCGCGAAATACGATTTAGCGCGCTGGGGCCGCGTCGCGCCGCATCCGATGTTTGTGCTCGGTTTCAGATTGCTGGAGATTCCGAGGTTCGTTGCGGAAGCCGCCGCGCGCTGAATTTTCTCCGTTGCCGCCGCCGTACGCCGCAGATGCCTTCATTCCGCCACGCGCGATCAGGGAGTTTTTTGCGCCGCTGGAGTCGCCTTCGTCGTTTCCACTTTCTGCGCCACTTGCGCGCGCAATTGCTTGGCGCGAATTCCCGCGGCGCTGTCCGGATCCAGCTTGATGTAGGAATCAATGTCCGCCAGCAGCGCGGGATAATTCTGCTGCCGCAGATGAATATTGGAAAGCAGCCGGTACACGATCGCCGCGCTCGGCGCGAGCGATTTGGCCTGGTCAGCGGACTTCAACGCCTCCGCGATTTTGTCCTGGTTCAGCAGCGCGCGGCCTAGTTCGTACTGCCCCAGCCAATAATCCGGATTCAATTCCACTCCGCGGCGGACTGTCTTTTCTCCTTGTGCAAAATCACGGCGGTCCAGCATCAGCGTTCCCAGCCCGACCTCCGCTTCGCAGTACTTGTCGCTGCTCAGCTCAATGGATCTCCGAAAGCTGGTTTCCGCGTCGTCGCGCTTGCCGAGCGATATATAGGCCATCCCTATTTGGTAGTGCGCCTCGTAATAGCCCGGCGCTGCTGCTATCGCCGACTGAAAATCCTCCAGCGCGCCTTGCGCGTTTTTATCCGTGTACAATTTTTTCTTGCCAACGCTCATCAGGTCGCGCGCTTTTGCGGGCATGGAAAGTTCGTGCGCGGAAACGGATCCGGTTTGCCCCGCCGCCTTTTTTTCGCCGGAGAGCGATTTCAAACGGAGCACCACGCCCTTCTCCGGCATGAACGACATATCCACGGTTGTGGCCACGCGCTCGTAACCTTGCACGTCCACCAGCAGCACATACGTGCCGCCACCCAGGCGCCGGAATTCGAACCAGCCGGAATCTGTTGTCTCTTCCTGCTGGCGCGATTCTCCTTCGGAGCCTTGCAATTGCACCAGGACGTGCGCGGCGGGTTGGTTCCCGTCGTCGTAGTAAACATTGCCGTTGATCGTCAGATTGTTGTCATCCGGGCGGTTTCCATTGAATTGCCAGGCGTCCGAACAGGGTGGGAACAACAGGCAGGCAGCAAACAAAAACAGGACGATCGGACCAAAATGAAGCCGGCTCATGGGGCACCCCCGGCTAACTTGAGCCGAGTATAGCACCGCGAAGCGCGCCAGGAGTAGCTGGAACAAATTCAGCTGCCGATTCTGGAAATGCGCTGCGACGCGCCGGTCTCTACGTGCTTAAATCAAAACTTTGCAGGTAAGCCGGCACCACGACCGGCCACTGAAACCGGCTGGCGATTCCGGCGCGCAATCCTTCCAGGCCGCTTGGTTCACCGTGCACCAAAAACGTCTGGCGGGGCGGCGCGGTGAAACCCGAAAGCCAGCGGAGCAGTTCGCTTCTGCCGGCGTGTGCGGAGAGTTGATCGAGTACCACGACTTCAGCGCGCACCGGCACTTCCTGCCCGTGGATGCGCACGAACTGCGCGCCATCCTGCAGCGCGCGTGCGAGCGTGCCCTCCGCGGAATAGCCCACCAGGAGCACGGCGCTGCGCGAATCCGGCAGCCGCTTCGCCAGATGATGCAGCACGCGCCCGCCGGTGGCCATGCCGCTGGCGGAAATGATGATGCAGGGCGAAGCCACGTCGTTAATTTTCTTGGAATCTTCCACCGTGCGCGTCATATGCACTTCCAGAAGATTCAGCGGGTCGTGATTGCCTTGCTGTTCGAGTTTCGTAAAATCCAGATCGTGGTCTTCGTGATGGCGCGCGTAAATATCCGTCACGCTGATGGCCATGGGGCTGTCCACATACACCGGCAACTTCGGAATACGTTGCCCTTCGTCGAGCCCGCGCAAGTAATACATCAACGTCTGCGTGCGTCCCACAGCAAAGGAGGGAATCACTATCGCACCGCCGCGCTTGGCGACGCGATTGATCACGTCGGCCAACGCGTCCGGCACGGAGCCGGTGCCGTGCTCGCGGTCTCCGTAGGTGGATTCGCACAGCAGGAAATCCGCGCGTGAAGGCGCTTCCGGGTCGTTCAGAATCGGCTGATCGTAACGGCCGATGTCGCCGGAGAAAACGACCAGGATCTTTTTGCCGCTTTCGGTGATGGTTAGTTCCAGCCATGTGGAACCCAGAATGTGGCCGGCATCGTGGGTGCGCACGGAAAATTCCGGGCTGATGGTGAAATCACCCTCGCGGCGAATTTCCTGGAATCGGGTGAGGGCCTCCTGCGCTTGTGCTGCGGTGTAAAGCGGCAGCGGCTGTTTGTGGCTGCTGTACCCTTTGCGCGCCGCGAATTGCGCATCTTCTTCCTGCAAATGGGCGGAATCGGGCAGCAACAGGTTGCAGAGCTCGCGCGTCGCGGCGTCTGCGATAGATCGGACCGCGATAACCGCCGGC
The DNA here is from genome assembly GCA_963710845.1 of uncultured Acidobacteriota bacterium. Lineage (GTDB taxonomy): Bacteria > Acidobacteriota > Terriglobia > Acidiferrales > UBA7541 > Palsa-295. Next base: position 97,797 of record CAVQBU010000005.1, read on the forward strand.
TATGAGGCGCGGCAGATAGCCAGTGTGATCGATGTGCGCGTGCGTCAGCAGCACCCAATCAATTGTGGAGGGATCCACCGTGAGCGGATTCCAATTTCGTTGCTGCAGATCTTTCGAGCCTTGGAAAAGGCCGCAATCCACCAGCAAACGCTTGCCGCCCGTTTCGATCAGATACTTCGAACCTGTGACCGTTCCAGCCGCACCGAGAAATGTAATTTTCGCCATGGCCCGAGCATTTTAGACGCATCGGCGTCGCCACGCCACGTGGTTTGTGATGCCGAGATTTTGTGCGCTGTGCTGAAACGAATTCAGCTTGACCCGCTGGGCGTCTGCACGTAGTCTCACCAATTCGCAGGGCTTCCAGAGCGACGGGAAAAATCTATAGCAGGCAGGAAATAATATGAAATGGATAGCCGGATTTGTCTGCAGTTTGATTCTGGCTGCAGCTGTGGTTGCGCAGGATGCGCAGCCGGCTGCGGCGTCCGCGCCCGTCGCTCCCGCCGCGCAGGATTGGGTTGCGCAATCCATGACTGAAGCACACATGGGAATTGGGTGTTGTTGCCGGCGGCGGTACGGGACTCGGCAAATCTGATGGCACGCAGTTTGCATTCGGGGGCGGGCGCGGGGGCTGGATCCTTACCGGCAACCATCTGCCTGGCATCCTACGCGGTAATTTCGAGTGGGCGATAGACGTACTGCCGCTCTACGCCGTCCTTCCGCCCGCCAGCGGAGTGTACGGCGCCAGCATCAGGCCGGCGATCTGGCAGTGGAATTTCACTAGCTGGCAAAAATGTGCGCCCTACGTTGCGATCGTTGGCGGTACGGTGTTCACCACCAGCAATGTTCCTCCGGGCAACACCGCAGCCGTGAATTTCACGGAGGGGCTGGCATTCGGCTCGTACATGTTTGTGAAGCCGCGCCGCGCGTTTTCCGCCGAAGCTACTTTCGGACATTTGTCCAATGCCAGCATTGGGCGCCACAACCCCGGATACAACGCCACATTCCTATTCACTGTCGGCTACAGCTGGTATAAAGGCGGCCGCTGAAGCCGCCTGTGCGCGGTCGCGTGGAAACTGCGAAAGAGACTTTCAGCATGCTAACCGCACCACACGATTGGCACCGTATATCTCCGAAAAACGCTGTCCGCAGTGAGGACGACCATCTCCTCGGTTAGGGCCTGAGCGATGAGCAGGCGGTCGAAAGGATCCGTGTGGTGCCTTGGCAGGTCGTAAACGGCCAGTGCATGTTGATGAAGAATTGGGAGAGCGGTAATACCCTGTTCAGCCAAGACCCTAGGTATGAAACTCGGCGGCGGCCCTGGCAATGGTAGTTTTCCCGACGACGCTTTGATGCTGATTTCCCAGCTACTGGCGGCGGACAGATAAAAGTCTTGCTTACCGTCCGCTAGCAGGTCACGGCCCAGCTGATTTATTTTGTTTTTAGATCCGATGCTCCACAGCCATACAGAGGTATCGAGCAGGTACCTCATTTTCGCTTCCGTCGCGTTCGCTTCTTTCTTGCCGAGCTTTTGGAAGGCTCTTCAACTCCTAGAAATTGCGCGAGCAAGTCGGGAGGCAGGGGATCGTTGAAGTCATCAGGAACCACGACAGAACCTTCATACATGCCCAAGGGACGGGTTGTTTTTTGTGGCTGAATGCGAACCAATCGCGCGATGGGTTCGCCCGCGCGCGCAATAACGACCTCTTCGCCCTCTGCCACGCGCTGCAGCAGTCGCGAAAGATGCGTTTTGGCCTGATGAATATTAACTTCCATGAATATACGGTAGACTAAGTCTATGGACTAAGTCAAGGGTACGGCGAGTGCTTCAATTTCGACTGCAACTGGAGAAAACCCTGCGCTGACCGCGTTTGACGCTGCGCAACGCGAATGTTATAAGTTAAGCAGTACCGTGGGGCCGTAGCGCAGTTGGGAGCGCGCATCGATGGCATCGATGAGGTCACGGGTTCGAACCCCGTCGGCTCCACCAAACTTTCCCTGGACGTCGCTACCATTCTGAATCTAAGCCATTTACACCGCAAAACCGAAGCCGAGACGCGCCCGTACCTTCGGCACATACCTGCTCCCGCATTTTCTGCTATGCTTGAAACGAATTAGGGCGTCTTGGTGTCTAAGTATTTAGTAGGACACGCCCTGAGGCTCGGCGCTTCGGGAGGGAAACAGAACGGCATGTCCGACTTTGCGCAATCATTGCCGTGGGGCCGCGACGAATCAGAATTAGTCACTGAGCTGCAAGCGGGCTCGGACGCGGCGTTCGACTGGCTGGTCACCTATTATCACGCAGGGGTGTACAACCTGGTCTACGGCATTCTTTCGGATTCCGCCGACGCCGCCGACGTGACGCAGGAAGTTTTCCTGCGCGCGTTTCGCGGGATTCGCGGATTCCGGCAAGGCAGCTCGCTGAAGACGTGGCTATATCGCATCTCCGTGCGACAGGCCCTGAATCATCGCCGCTGGTGTTGGCGCCATCACCGGCAGCAAATTTCGATAGACGCGGAAGAAGAAGGCAAGAATCCGGCGCTCGATCTGAAAGATTCGGAAGCATCGCCTTTGGAGCAGTGCGAGACGCATGAAATGCAGGCTACAGTTCGCCGCGCGCTGGCTCAAATTCCAGATGCGTTTCGCGGCGCTGTGATTTTGAGAGATCTGGAAGGCTTGTCTTACGAAGAGGTGGCTGAAGTGCTTGAAGTTTCTGTCGGCACCGTGAAATCCCGCATTCTACGCGGCCGCCGGCTGCTGAAAGAGATTCTGAATCCGCTCGTGCGCGCTCCGGAACGGACCCCTTCCGCGTCCGCAGAGCAAGTGAGTCTGTCTTATCCTGCTTCGTCCCAGATGCATTCCCATCAGCATCCATCGTCCACTGTCACCACATCCGCGACATCACTTTCTCCTGCGGCCGCGAGTGTTGCCGCACGGTCGTTGCGAGGTCTCCGATGAATTGCCGTCAGGCCGAACGCTATCTCCCGGGATATCTCGATGGAGCAATTTCGCCGCGACAGCATGCGATGGTGCGGGAACATCTGGTCGCCTGCGAAGATTGCAACGTTCAACTGGAGCGCTTCCGTCGTTTGGCTGTTTGCCTCGCCACCGTTACGCCGGCTCCGCCGCCCGCGGACCTGGCGGTGCGCATTCGCATGAGAGCGGTGCAGTCCGGCGCGCCTTGGGCCGATCTTCGCCGCATGTGGTCGCGCGCGGCCGTCGCATTTGAAAATATTCTGAAGCCTCTGGCGGTGCCGGCTACCGGCGGAATTTTGACGGCGCTCGTAGCATTCGTTCTGATCGTGCAAAACATTCTGGTGGGCGTGCCGATGGGCGGCATCGTGCCGAACGATTTGCCGCTGAACCTGGTGCAGCCTGCGCGGCTGGAAAGTTTGGCGCCGTTCCCTGTGCCCGGCGTGGTTGGCTCCGCGGCGCATTCGGAATCCGGGGAATTGTTGCTCGAGGCGACGCTGAACGCTTCGGGGGAAGTGGTCTATTACAAGATTCTGTCCGGCCCGAACGATCAAGCCGTGCAGCGCCAGCTCGATCAAGTGATGTTGTTCTCGCGCTTCCGCCCGCAATTCAGTTTCGGGCGTCCGCAGGCAGGCGGCCGCGTGCTGGTAAGCTTCAGCGAAGTGCACGTCCGCGGCTGACGCTGATTGCCTCTCAGTTAAAACCTCGGTGCGCTCGAACCTATGCCGGTAGAGTTTGCCTGAAAACTACAAAATCGGAACTTCAGCGGCTGAAGCCGCTCGGATTCTGCATAGCTATTGTCGTGGATAAAGCCACGACCCACAAAGATTTTCGAGTTTTGACGCGGACCTTATGCCCGCCTGTCTCCTTGACTCTGTCCAAGCTGCCATTTAGAGTCTCTCTGCATCTTTTGTATAAGACTTGCGCGTCGCACGGGGTTGCGCGCGCTTTTCTGAATTCAATATCGGCAATGCGACGAAATCGGTGAGGAGTTCCGTCATCCCAAAGCATCACCAGAGATTTTCAGCGCACGTTGTTCTTGCTGCTTTCATTATTTTGCTCGGCAGCGCAGCCACTCACGCTACGCGCGGTCAGGCCGGTCCCGCGGACGCGCAGACCGGAGTAAGCGTCGAAGCCAGCCAGCAGATTTTTTCGGTGATGTGCGCGCTGGACGCCGCCGGATTTGCCGCCGACGAAAGCACGCTGAGCGAAATGCCTTCGCGCCTGGCGTTGCGCGGCGAGTTGTTGAAGATGCAAGGGCCTGCCACCGACGCGTTGCGTCAGTTCTATCACGATTACGCGCTGGCCGATCCCGGTGAGACGCTCTCGCGCTACATTACTTTCGCGCTGGTGATCGGACCGCCGCCGCGCTTTACATTTCTGCTGGGCCACGACGTGATGCCGCCCGACGCGCTGGCCATCGAAGGATTTCAGGAAGTGCTCGAAAACTTCTATCACGAAGCGCACCTGGATCTGCGCTGGGCTGCGGTGGAACCGGAATACAATCGCGCCATTGAGCGCTACCAATCTCCGGTGCGTCGCGTCGTCACCGTTTCTGACGGCTACCTGCGCGAGATTTACAGGCCTCACTATGGACATTCCTTCACGGTTTACATCGAGCCGCTGGTGGGCAATCGCACCAATTTCCGCAACAATGGCAATCATTACGCGATCGTCGTGGATGGCGGGCCGCAATTTCCGGAGGCCGACGTTCGCCACGCCTATCTGCATTTCATGCTCGATCCGCTGCCGCTGAAATATCGCGAAGCGCTGATGAAAAAGCGCGGCTTGTTGAATATCGCCGCGCGCGCGCCGCGCCTCGCCCCCGAATATAAGAACGACTTCATGGCCTTTGCCGACGAATGTCTGATTAAAGCCGTCGAGCTCCGCATCCGCCACCTGAAGCCGGACCAGGAAGAAGCGGTGCTGGCCGCGGACGATCAGGACGGATTCATCATGGTCCGCATGTTCGTCGTGCAATTGCAGAAGTTTGAGAAAGCGGAGCCGGCTATGTCGTATTATTTCCCCGACATGATTGACGGGATTAACCTGGAGGCCGAACAAAAGCGCCTGCAGAATTTCCAGTTCGCGGCGCTGGACAGCGGCGGCCCGGAAAAAGCCGCCGCCGGCAGCGTGCGCGCTGGATTGCAGCCGGGACAAGCGGCGAATTCGCAATCGGAGTTGGACACGCGCCCTGGCGCAGGGCGATCATGAAATCGCGCTCCAGGATGCCGCGGCGGCCGGTAAGACGTTTGAGAAGATCCTGGTGAAGTATCCGGACAATGCCCGGGCGAATTTTGGGCTGGCCGTGGCTTCGCTGTTGAATCACGATGCGGACCGCGCGCAGGAGCTGTTCGAAAAATTGGTGGCTGCGCCCGCAGCAGGCGGCGTAGGCGCTGCTGCTGGCGCCGGAACGAACGCGCCAGCCGGATCGGCTCAGCCAGCGGGTCAGGCGCCTGCAGACGCAAACGCTGCGCCCGATCCGGGGATCGTTTCCTGGTCGCACGTGTATCTCGGTCGTCTGCATGATTTCGCGGAAGAACGCGACCAGGCCGTTGCTGAGTATCGTGCCGCGCTGGCGATTCCGGGCGCGCCGGAAGCCGCTCGCGTGGCCGCGCAGCGCGGAATTGACGCGCCGTATAATCCGCGTGGTGCAAGCGGTTCAGGCGGCGCAAGTGGCGCGAGCGCGCCGCCAAAACAGTAAGCTTCAACCTGGGCTATCAGCCGGCAGCAGGTTCGGAGTTATTCTAAAAAGGAAGGCAACAAAAAATGACGCTCCCTTCAATCCGATGTGGTCTGGCAGCTCTGGCGGTGCTCTTCGCCGCGTTCCCGGCGGCGCCGAATTCTTTCGCGCAGTATCAACAGGCCGCGCCGCCGGCTTCCTCGGGCGCGCAATCGCAAGCGCCGAAGGACCGCCAACCGGCAGCCGCACCCGCAGCGCCGAAAGCCGATCCGGAAGAAGAGGCCGCATACAAAGCTTTCAGCGATACAAAACCCGACGACGCGGACAAGCGTATTCAACTCGGCGAGGCGTACGTCCAGAAATATCCCAGCGGCAAGTACCTTGACCAGGTGTATCAAGGGTTGACCACCGCGGAATATTCCAAGCAGGATTTTCCGAAGATGTACGCCGACGCCGATAAGGCGCTGGCCACGAATCCTGACGACGTCACCGTGCTGGTTCTGGTCGGCTGGGTGATCCCGCACAACTACGATCCCAACGATCTCGCCGCGGAAAGCCGGTTGGACAAGGGTGAGAAATACGAAAAGCACGCCCTGGAAATCCTCGCCACTTTGCCGAAGCCCGCGAACATGACCGACGAGCAGTTCGCCAAGGTGAAGGCGCAAGGTGAAGCGCAGGCGCACAGCGGCCTGGGACTTATTTATTTTCGCCGCGGAAATTATGAAGAGTCCATCGCTGAGCTGAAAAAATCCACCGCCGATCCCGCCAATCAGGATCCCACCGATTATTACGTGATGGGCGTGGAGCTCACTCGCGTGAAGCGCTATTCGGAATCCGCGGACGCGTTCGCGAAGTGCGCCGCGAGCCCTGGTGGCTTGCAGGACCGTTGCAAGCAGATGGGCGCGGACGCCAAGAAGCAGGCCGCAGCCACGCCTGCGCCGTCGAAGTAGGCGCTGCGGTGATCGCGCCATGACACCAGAGGAGCGCGCCGAACTCGAAGCGATCCTCGGCCATCATTTCCAGCGACCCGAGGAGCTCGATCGCGCCCTGACCCACCGCTCGCATCGCCAATCGTCTCAAGGAACGGACAACGAACGGCTGGAATTTCTCGGCGACCGCGTGCTCGGATTGATCGCCAGCGAGTATCTCTGTCGTTCATTTCCCGATTGGGATTCCGGACAACTTTCCAAGGGCCTCGCGCGCGTGGTGAGCGCCACTTCGCTGCACACAGCGGCGAAGAAATTGAAACTTGGGCACTTTCTTCGTCTGGGTCCCGGCGAAGAAAAAACTGGCGGCCGCGATAAGAAGCGGCTGCTCGCCGACGCGTACGAAGCCATTCTCGCCGCGATTTATCTGGATGCGGGGCTTGCTGCTGCAGCTGTGTTCTTGCAGCGCACGGTGCTGGATCCCGTTCTTTCCGGCCACGGCGAAGGACTGGAACGCGCCGACCACAAATCGGCGCTACAGGAATGGCTGCAGCAGCGCGCGCGCTCGCCTGTTGAATACCGGATTCGCAGCGAATCCGGCCCCGAACATCAGAAGATTTTCGAAGTCGAGGTTTGGCACGGCGGCGAACGCCTCTCCGCATCCACCGGGCGCAGCAAAAAAGAAGCCGAGCAGCACGCCGCCAGCGCCGCGCTGGAAATTCTGGAATCCCGCGACATTCAGCGCCTCTCATAGGCGCGACTCCCGAATCGAGCCGAGGATTCGCCTTGCCTTTGTAGCGGCCACCTTTAGGTGGGCGCGGTTAATTGTGTTTTTCTCTACTATTTTATGGTTCTCTGCCTCCGCCCGAGAACCGCCCTTGCTGATTTTTTCCCCAAGCTGCTAAAGTGAATGCATGGCATCTGAAACCACCGCGCTACCGGCGCAGACGCCCGGCGCAGCAACGCTCGGAGCTCCGGGCGCACCCGCGGCGCCGCAGAAAAGCGTACGGCCGCGCAGCGGCCTTGCTGAATTTCTGGAAATGTTGCTGGTGACGATGCTTCTAGCTCTCTTCGGCACCACCTTCGTGGTGCAAGCGTTCAAAATTCCTTCCGGCTCGATGGAACCAACGCTGCTCATCGGCGACCACGTCTTCGTGAACAAATTCATTTTCGAAGGCACCGGCGCGTGGTATGAAAAATTTCTGCCCTACCGCGATATTCGCCGCGGCGACATCATCGTCTTCAAGTTCCCTTTCGACGATCATCCGCATTACGTGAAACGCGTGATCGGCGTGCCGGGCGATCGTCTGCGCATCGTGAACGGCGACGTTTACATCAATGGGGAATTTCTGCGCGAGCCGTACGTGGTGCGCACTCCGGCATCGCGGGATCCCGAAGCCGACAATTTTCCGCCCACCAATCGCAAGGCCCTGCCATTCGTCGCGCGGCGCGAGTGGGCGGACCAGCTTTTCGATTACGTGCGCAACGGCGAGCTGATCGTTCCGCCCAATCACTACTTCGCCATGGGAGATAATCGCGACCTCAGCGCCGACAGCCGCTACTGGGGTTTTGTGGATCGTGACTCGATCATGGGCAGGCCGATGATGATTTACTGGTCGGTGCGTGCCACATCCGATGATTATCGTTCGCGCGGCGTCTCCAGCGTGCTGAGCGGCATGGGCCAGACGCTGTTGCACCTGCGCGCGCAGACCCGCTGGGATCGCATGCTGCGCGAGGTTCATTAATTATGATAGCCGCGCGCGGCTGTTAGTCATGTCGCAAACTCTCTCAGAGCTGGAACTGCACACTCCGCCGCGCGATGTGGCGCGGCCGCGACGGCACGCCTGGTCTTATTGGGTGAAATGGCTCGTCGTGCTGCTGATTTTTCTGTGGCTCGCGGATTTGGGCGTTTCGCTGCTTATCCGCCACACGCGCCTCCAACGTAGATTGACGGCGCGTCTGGAAACTGTCTTCGGCCGCAGTGTCGAAGTGGGCAGCTACGATTTTTCGCTGTGGGGCGGGCCGACGCTCGAGGCGCACGCGGTCACATTCGGCGAAGATCCGCGCTTCGGCCACGAATATTTTCTGCACGCGGATTCGCTGACGGTGCGGTTGCGCTGGCAAAGCTTTTTCCGCGGGCACATGGAACTGGGTGCGATCGCGCTGGAAAGTCCCAGCTTGAATCTGGTGCGCAATTCCGAAGGGGACTGGAACGTCGCTGAGTGGCTGCCCAAATCGGCTGGCGGCGCGCCACCGTCCCCTTTGCCTGGTACTGCCGTGCGATTCGGACGCATTGACGTCACTTCCGGGCGCATCAATTTCAAACGCGGCGACGAAAAACTTCCTTTCGCGCTGACCAACGTAAACGGCTACATGGAACCGGACCGCTCCGGCCGCTGGACGCTGAACCTGGAAGCAGTTCCTTCGCGCGCTGCTGTATTGCTGCAGCAGGCCGGCACAATTCGTGTTTCCGGCCACGTCGGCGGCACTTCTTCGCGGCTGCGGCCTGCGGTGCTGGATCTGTCTTGGGACGAAGCGTCGCTCTCCGACTTGCTTCATCTGGCGCATGGTTATGATTTTGGCGTGCGAGGAGACTTGGCTCTGGTCGTTCACGCGGAAACCCAGGGCGATAACTGGGCGCTGCAAGGCCGCGCCGAACTGCGCCGCTTGCATCGCTGGGATTTCGCCGCTCGCGCCGATAACCCCGGGATGAACGTCAACGCGAAAATGATTCTCTACCCGCTCGCGTCGGGGCTGGACATCACCGAAGCCACGATCGAAGCTCCACATTCTTTTGCGAGGGCGGATGCGCACTTTGCCTGGCCTTCGCCAGCGGAACCGCAATTCGCCGCGCAGAAGGCGAGCCTGGCCGCTGCGCTCGCCTCGCCCGCGCAATTCGAAATCACGCAATCGCAGCTGGACCTGAACGACGTACTGGCATGGATCCGCGCGTTTCATTCCGATGTCGCGCCCGACGCCTCGCTGCGCGGTTTTGCCAGCGTGCGCGCGGGATTTTCGGCGTGGCCGCTGCGCTTGACCTCCGCCTCAGGCACAATCGGCGGCGCGGACTTCGCCAGCGCGCGGCTGCGCGTTCCGGCGCGCCTTAGTCCGGTACAGTTCCGCTACGACCACGAAATGTTTTCGCTGCTGCCTGCAACGGTTTCCTATGGCTCGTCGGATGGCGCGATTCACGCGGAAACAGTTGCCGGCGCGACCCAGCGCGAATTTCCCGTCTATCATTTATCTGGCAACCTGGCGCAAGTACGTGACCTGGTGGCCACGGCCGGGGCGCTGGGGTGGAATATTTCGCGCGGCTGGGACCTTGCCGGTCCGGTGCGTTGCGATTTGCGTTGGCAGGGCGCGCGCTTTCCGTGGGAAACGCAGCCCGTAGGGAGCGTGGAGTGGGGCGGGGAAGCGGCAGGCGCTTCGCTGCTGACGCCATTCTTGAATCAGCCCGTAAAGCTGATCAGGGCGCGGGCGGAATTGAAGCCGGGACTGCGCCATATTACGCTCACTTCCGCGGACGCTTTCGGCGCGCGCTGGACGGGAATGTTCGATCGTCACGATCTCGCGACCGGATGGCAATTCGCGCTTTCCACCGAAGCGCTTTCCGCCGCGGATCTGGATCGCTGGCTCAATCCGCGCTGGAGGCAAAGTTTTCTGGACCGCATGCTGCCATTTCTGAATTCCAGTTCACCGGCGAACGCGGTGCCGGAGAATCTTCGCGCGGAAGGCCGCATCGAGATAGAAGAATTCGCGCTCGCGCCTGTGGCGCTGCATCATTTGCAGAGCGATGTCAAAATTGGCGGCCGGCACATTGAAGTTTCCAGCGCCAGAGCCCAATTCTTCGGCGGCGCGCTGGAAGGATCGCTCGACGCGCAGCTCACGGCGATGCCAGCGTACCGCCTGAACCTCGATTATTCCCGCGTGGATCTCGCCGCGCTCACGGCCGTTTTCCCCACGCTCGCGGATTTATTTTCCGGCTTGGCTTCGGGCGAATTCACGCTCGATTCCGGCGGCGGCACGCGCGCCGATCTGGTTTCTTCGCTGGAATGTCGTGGCAACGCGCGCGTCAGCGATGCCAAGCTGCAAAATATCAACCTGCTGGAATCCATGCGCGAAGCGGAGCGACGCCCCGGCGTAAGCGCGTTCCCCGCGGCCAGCGCCGTATTTGCATGCGGCAACGGGAAAATTATTTTCCAGCGCTTGCGTTTCACCGGCGCCGCGCAGGATGTCGCCGCGTCCGGGGCCGTGGATTTTTCGCGCAACCTAAATCTGCAGCTGCGCGTGGTTCTCCGCTGCCAGCGCTAACGGTACTTCGCGTCCTGCGGCTGGCGCCGCGCAGCTTTTCCAGTTAACCGGACCTGTTCGCACCCCGAATATTCAGCCAGTGCAAGCATCCGCGCCGCGCGGCGATGAGCAAGCAAGCACGGAGCCGCGGAATTGACCTCACGCCGTCTGACTGCGTTCGCGTTGTGCGTGGCGTTGCTCGCGGCATTCAGTTTTCTACTGCCTTTCGTCGGCGACGCTGCGTCCGCGCGCATTCACTTGACGCCCAATTTCACGCATGGGCCAATCCTTCCGGTATCACATCGAATCGCGCACCACCACCACAGGAACTACCACCACTCCTATCGTCAATCCGGAAGCTGCGTCGCAACTAAAGCAAGTTGCGGACCTCGAGGTTCGCCTGGACGTCGTCGGCGTGCAGCCCGCGACGAACGGCACGGCCGGCGCCGCACGCCTGCGCGCGACGTACGAGAAAGCCAGCGCTGCGACGGAGAGCGACGCGTACGATCCCGCGGCGGCTGCTCTCGACGCCCAATACAATAATCTGCAAGGCCACTCGGTGGAATTTACGATCGAAGCTGACGGGAAGATTTCGCACATCAGCGGACTCGATGAAGTCGTCTCCAATCCCGCTGCGGCCGCCGCCATGCGCGCGTGGATCAACGGATTTTCGCCGAGCGCGAGTCTGCCGCCGGAGGGAATCGCCATTGGACAGAAGTGGTCAGCCGAACGCCCGCTGGACAATACGCCGCTCGCGAATCTGCTGTGGCGCACCGCGTCCAGTTATCTGCGTGATGAGGCTTGCGAACTGCCGGTCGAGTCGAAGTTAGCCGCACAGAATCCCGCTGCGACGGACGCCGGCACCTCCGCCGCGTCGCCCGGGCCACGTTGCGCGATAATTCTCACCAGCTTCGATATCCTGCGCCGCGGTTCCGCGAACGCGGACGCCACTCCGGAAGACTATCGCCACAACGGATTGCGCACCTCCGGCACATGGACCGGCAAAGGCGAAAACCTCGACACGATTTCGCTGCAGACCGGCATGCTGCTGCGCTCCACGCAAACCAGCACGCAAAAAATGAATTTCGAAATCGTCAGCGCGCTCTCCGGTTCGAAAATCCACTACGCCGGCCGAGTGGAGACGCAATCCGAAATCACGCTAATGCCCAGCACCGCCGCTGCGACACAGCCACAATCTTAAGGTTCGGCTGCCGTTCGTCTGCGGCGGCAGCAATTTTATTGGCAACAGCTTAAGCCAATAGTGCGATGGACTCCGCATGGTGCGGGTGGCCTGGTTCGATGAAGACCATCACACGCGTTCGCTCCAGCCAGGCCCGCCTTGTCAATTCAGCCAGGTGAGGTTCGTGGCTGTCAAATCGGCGGTGTTCTCCGCCGGTGCTCCCCACCGTAAATGCCTCGAAATCGCCGAAGCTGTCGTACACCAGGCTTTCGATCTTGCCTTCGAATCGATGCTCATGGTGGTGCAAACCGATCTCGATCCAGATCGCTTCGGACGGAATCCCGTTGGCGATCACCGAGAGTTTCCATTTTCCATCTGCCAGGCTCGACGGAATGTCGATGGTGCACGACTTGCGATCATGCGGCACTGCGCTGCCGGTGGCGATTCCCATGGTTGAGAAATTATGGCTGCGCAAGTAAACGACCTGGCCGGTCGCGGGATGGGTGAGACGGGCAATCGGGTAATTCGTGGCCATTCCGGCGTCGTCACCGTAACCCACTGCCTGTGAGAGGCCGTTGAGTTGGGTGCCAGTAAGCGTATAGCTGTGACCCGGACTCATATCTGATGGAACGGAGATGTGGGCAGGCCGCCAGGAAGCTTGCGGCGCTCCGGCGGCGGGATCGGGTGTGTAAAGGAACAGCGTGTTGCTCTGTGCACTACAGAGAAGTTGCCCCGTAGGTAGAAGCAGGAAGCACGATTGCCAGGTGAAGTTGCCGGCGGGAAGCGACGGCTGTACATCCAGTTCTGGCAAAGTGGTGGCCGAGCTACTGGGATCGTACTCAAGAAGGACGGGGTTCAGCGAAAAGTAATCGGTGCCATCGGGAGCCGTTGTTCCGGCCATAACAACTACTTTGCCGCTGGGAAGCAGGCACGCCGGGGCGTCCAACGCTGTCAGCAGGGGCAGGATCGGACTTGAGCTGGTGTCAGCGGGGAAGACAGGACCTTTTATCCACGAGCCAGGTGATGTCGGATTGGGGCCCGGTGTGAAAATTGCGGTTCGGCCCGCCCCGCCGATGGCAAACGCTTTACCGCTGGGGAGGACAATCGTCGGAGCGGTCTCATACACCCCCGTACCGGCGATCTTTCTGACGGCAAGTTTTACAGGGCTTGGGGCGCAGTTCACCCAGCGATCGAGCGGCGGCACGTAGCGTTGCGCTTTGGGAGTATCGCGAACCGCTGGCACCAGCACACTGCCATGGGGCAGCAGAGTAAAAGTTTCTTCCTCGAATGAATCTGTCTTGGTGTTGCTCACAGCGCCGAATTCAGTACCGGCTTCAACCCAATTGTTGTTCGCCGGGTTCCAAATGGCGGTTCGCTTGGGCCAGGTGGACGGAGGCACGGTGGTTGCCGCGCCGCCCAGCAACACGCGGCCGTCTGCGAGCACCGAACCGTTACAATCTCCTCGAACGAAATCGAATGAGGACGGCTTGCTGATTGCCGTCCACTGATTGGTCTGGGGATCGAAGGTCTCACCCAGCGGTGAATCGGTGGAGTGCAAAGGATCGTCCGAGTATTCGCCGCCAATCGCATACACGCGGCCGTCCTTCAGGACGCCCGAGGCAAACCACTGGCGGGCGTTCTTCATATCAATTTCGGCCGACCAGATTCCCGTTTCATACTTGCCATTTTGATCGGGGGTAAGACGCAGCCATTGTTTGGCCGTCTCGATGGATGACACGTAAGCGTTGTGGATCAACAACGATCCATCAGTGAGTAGAATCATCAAATCGGCGGCGAACGGGCCCGTCGAAGTATTTGGGGCGTCGAATGTCGTCCAGATTCCTGGCATTTGCTTCCTCCTGGAATGATTCAAGTAGGCGCAGCAGGAGCGTGCGTCGCTGAACGGCGATTCACTCGCGCATCGCGACTCGAATCATCTCGTGCGAAGTGACCGCTCCATATTCTTTGGGGCAATATGCCCGGAGCGGTTTCGTTCTCGCTTATTAGTGACGCTTATGGCGGAATCGTTTCAGGGACGGCGAAATAATTCTGGCGTGCAAAGTAGCAAACTAGCGCCTTGCCGAGCTTGCGGAATGACCTTCTTCGCATTCAACGCATTCATCTGGGCGCCCGATCAATCCGGAAACCGGATGCGAGCGAGCGTGCTGACAAAGTCCGGCGACAAACAGCTATAATTGGGGCGCATGATCCCGGCTTCGTACAAACCGAAAAAGAAATTCATGGAGTTGGCTATCTCCGAAGCCAAGCTGGCTGGCGACCGCGGCGACTATCCCATCGGCGCGGTGATTACGCGCCTTGTGGGTACGCGCGAGGTGGTGATTGCCAGCGCTGGCAATCGCGTGAAAACTTCGGGCTCGAGTATTAAACACGTGGAACTCGAAACGCTGAAATACGTGTGCAGTGGATATGGCCGTTACTTGCCCGATTTTGTCCTGTATTCCACGCACGAGCCTTGCGCGATGTGCGCCGGGGCTTGCGTTTGGTCCAGAATCGGCGCGGTGGTTTACGGCGTATCGCAGGAAGACATTGCCGCGTACGGCCGCAAGTGCGGCACCGAAGTGTACAAGTGGCGAGCGTGCTTAATTTCGTGCGAGTTTGTATTTCGCAAGGGAAATCACCGAATTCCGGTCAGCGGGGGATTTCTGCGACAGGAATGCCAGAAACTTTTCAGTTACAAGGCCACACGCCGCTGAACAACGCCAGCCGCGAGGCGCCTCCAAGCAGGCTCCCCTCAAATTTGTTATAATTAAAGTTTTCAGCATGGCGCGTTTTGCGCGCTGAGGACCTCTGCATGAATTTCAAGCTAGCTAGCGACTACGAACCCCGCGGCGACCAGCCGCAAGCCATTTCCCAGCTGCTCACGGGCCTCGCCGCTGGAGACCGCCACCAGGTGCTGCTGGGCGTCACCGGCTCGGGCAAGACATTCACGATGGCAAAGGTGATCGAGGAGATCAATCGCCCGACGATCGTGCTGGCGCACAATAAAACGCTGGCCGCGCAACTTTTTCACGAATTCAAGTCGTTCTTCCCCGATAACGCCGTCGAGTATTTCGTCAGCTATTACGATTATTACCAGCCCGAAGCCTATGTCCCGGCCAGCGACACCTACATCGAAAAAGAATCCACCATCAACGACGAGCTGGACAAGCTGCGCATGAGCGCGACACGTTCACTGTTCGAGCGGCGCGACGTGATCATCGTCGCTTCCGTCTCTTGCATCTACGGCCTGGGCTCGCCCGAAGCGTATTACGGCATGATGCTATTGCTCGAAAAGGGCATGTCCATCAATCGCGAGACGATTTTGCGCAAGTTGGTGGAAATTCAGTACGAGCGCAGCGAAGATTTACGCCGCGGCACTTTCCGCGTGCGCGGAGACATCATCGAAATTTATCCGCCCTACGACGATCTCGCCGTGCGCATCGAGCTGTGGGGCACGCAGATCGAAGCTATCCGCAAAATTGACCCGCTCACCGGCGAAATCCGCCTGACGCGCGAAGGCGATATCACCCGCCAGCCGATTTACCCGAAAACGCACTACGTGCTGCCCGCCGAACAACGCGAGCGCGCCATTCAAAGCATCTACGAAGAGATGGAATGGTGGAAAGGCGAGCTGAGCCGCCAGGGAAAAATCGTGGAATCGCAGCGCATCGTGCAGCGCACCAATTTTGATATCGAAATGATGCGTACGATCGGCTATTGCCACGGCATCGAAAATTATTCGCGGCATCTTTCCGGCCGTTTGCCGGGCGAAGCGCCGCCGACGTTGCTCGATTACGTGCCGTCCGATTATTTACTGGTGGTGGACGAATCGCACCAGACTGTTCCGCAGCTACACGCCATGTATCACGGCGATCGCTCGCGCAAACAGACTCTGGTGAATTACGGTTTCCGCATGCCGTCGGCGCTCGATAATCGTCCGCTCACTTTTGAGGAATTCGAGCATCGCACCAATCAGGTGGTGTACGTGTCCGCCACGCCTGGGCCGTATGAGCTGACGAAAACTGGCGGCATCGTAGTCGAACAAGTAATTCGTCCGACGGGCTTGGTGGATCCGGAAGTGGAAGTGCGCCCGGTGAAGGGCCAGGTGGACGATCTGCTGGAACAAATCCGCCAGCGCACCGCGCGCAACGAACGCATTCTGGTCACGACGCTCACCAAGCGCATGGCCGAAGACCTCGCTGAATATTTCGCGGAAGTGGGCATACGCGTGCGCTATCTGCATTCGGAAATTGATACGCTGGAACGCGTGCGCATCCTGCGCGATCTGCGCCGCGGCGAATTTGACGTGTTGATCGGAATCAACCTGTTGCGCGAAGGCCTCGATTTGCCGGAAGTTTCGCTGGTTGCGATTCTGGACGCTGATAAAGAAGGATATCTGCGCAGCGCTACGTCTCTAATTCAGACGATGGGGCGCTGCGCGCGTCACGTGGAAGGGCGCGCCATTTTGTACGCGGATCGCATGACCGATTCCATGCGCCAGGCCATCGGCGAAACCAGCCGCCGCCGCGCAATCCAGGAAACGTACAACCGCGACCACAACATCACGCCGATGTCCATCATCAAGTCCGTGGATATGCAGTTGGCGCGCATTATCGAAGCCGATTACTTGACCGTGCCGGCCGACGAGCCTGTCATTGGCGAAATCACCAGCGAAGCGCAGATGGTGCAGGCCATCGCGCAACTTGAAACCCAAATGCGCGAAGCCGCGAAAAATTTCGAGTTCGAGCGCGCCGCCGAGCATTCGCGATCGCGTTCGAGCGCTGAAACAGCGTGATTTGGGCGCTATTTTTTCTTCCGCCGCGAGCGAATCGCCGGTTGCGGATTCTGCGGTGACGGCTACTGCGGCGGTGGTCGAAGAGGCTCCCGTCCTGCAAGCTCCATCGCCAAAATCGCGGTCGCGCGCCGCCAAAGTATCGAAGAAATCATGAAGGTGATTTCTCGGTTTTCGGAGC
Organism: uncultured Acidobacteriota bacterium; assembly: GCA_963710845.1. Lineage (GTDB taxonomy): Bacteria > Acidobacteriota > Terriglobia > Acidiferrales > UBA7541 > Palsa-295. The sequence goes on from CAVQBU010000005.1 coordinate 114,819, forward strand.
CGCGATACCGCTGCCGACACTCTGCGCCAAGCAGCCTCGATTTCCTCTGCCCGCGCCCTCTGCGCTTCTGCGTTGCAGATCTCCCCAGAGGCGCCGGTCGGCGCGGCCTGATTCCCCTATCGCACTGGCAAATTTCTCATTTTCTACTAGTATGTTTGCTCGGTATTACCGAATAGAATAAGGACCAGTGCGCAATTCCCAATCAATCCTCGATCGCTTGCGCCTGCTCCGGTTTCTGCCGGTGATACTGGTCGTTCTCTTGTGTTCCACGGCCGCGCGCTCTCAAGCTGCGCCGCAATCGCAATCACAGCCGCAGCCGGAATCCCAACCCCGAGCGCAGCCATCAAAACCCCAACCGCAATATCCTCCCGGCAATGAATTCGCGGTCTGGGGCGGCTACTCTGTCGGCAATGCCGAAATGATTGGCATCGAGACCAATCGCCAGCTCGGCGAATTGGCGGTGCGTTACGGCCGCACGCTCTTCGACAAACCACAAATTGCGCTGCAATACACGCTCGACGTGATTCCAGTCGAAACCGTGCGTCAGTACAGCTACAGCGTGTGCATGCCCACGCCGAACCAGATCGCGTATTGCACGAACGGGCGCGAGACAGTGTACGGCGGCGGCGTAAATCCTATCGGATTGAAACTGAATTTCCGGCGCGAGCACCGCTTCCAGCCGTTCATCGCGTCCACCGCAGGTTTCGTCGCATCAGTGAGGCCTGTGCCGGTGGACGTTCCCGGCGGAACTCAATTTAATTTTACGTTCGATTTTCAGGCAGGAGTGGACCTGTTCAATTCATCGCGCAATCGCGCCTGGCGCTTCGGTTACAAATACCAGCACATTTCCAACGCCTACCGCCACGATTTTAATCCCGGCGTGGATTTTCAGTTCATCTTCCTAAGCTATTCCTTCTTCAAATAATGTAAGCGACTCTAGGTGTCGTTGAATTTGTAGCGGCCAACTTCAGGTGGGCGATTTGGCTAGTGCCGTTCACCGTGCCCTCGATGCCGTGCCTCCGCGTCAATCCTGCCGCAGCCTCACACCACCCCGCGCTTCAACTCGTCAATCGGATAGAAAGTCCCACGCCAATAAATCCCGCCCTGCCGCAGCGTCACAAACGTTGACCGCGCTATCATCCACACAAAAACTAAAGCCCCCACCGGCTGCGTCACCGCATACAACGGCGACTCATCAAATTCCAACGCCGCCCCGGCCTGCGCCAAAACCGGCAGCACAATCGCCACTGCCGCGAAAACCCGCGCCCATCCGTGCACAAACGGTAAAGCTAGCCACGGCAGCAGGAACATCAGCAAAGTTCCCGCGACCTGTCCGGCAGCGACCCACAAGCGAAAACCTGTCGTCGCATAAAAATTCTTCGTCGTTCCGCGAATAATATTTCCCAGCCCGGAGTGCCAGTGCACGCTCACGGCCCGGCCCGCTCTCGCGACGCCGGACCGCAAGCCCGCTCGTTTCGCCAGTTTTCCCAACTTCACGTCGTCCACCACTTCCATCGCCAGACGCCGATGCGTCCCGGTTCTTTCGTAGGCGCCGCGACGGATCAGCTGAAACGCCCCAACTCCCACGTAGGTGCCTGATTTTGGGTCGCTGACGCGCCACGGCCGCAGCCCCAACAGGAACGACATTGCGAAAAACGTCATCGCGATTTTTTCGCCCGGTGTGAACATTTCTGCATGGCACAGCAGCGTCAGGTGATCCCAATGTTTTTCTTCGGCTAGCGCGAGCGTGGTGCGCAATACATTCGGATCGAAACGCACGTCCGCATCAGTGAACACCAGCCATTCGCCGCTGGAATGTTCGAATGCCGTGCTGCAGTCCGTGCGGTTTTCCCAGCCAGCCCGGAGGAAGGGAAGTTACGTGCACCACTTTCAGGTGTGAATTTGCACGCGCCGCGGCGTCCAAAATGCTGCCGGTCGCGTCTGCGGAGCGATCGTCAACGGCAATTACTTCGTAGTCTGGATAGTCCTGCGCCAGAAAAGTCGCCAGTGCCGCCGGCAATTTTTCTGCCTCGTCCAGCGCCGAAAATAAAATCGAAACGCGCGGCAGGTCGCCGGCGTACTCTTTGGAGTCGCGCTCCCCGCCGCCACCGGGGTTGCCTTTGTACCTGTCGCCTTCAGGTCGGCGCAGTTGCTTCTGATATCCACTCAACGCCGGAATAACTAGCGCTCCCCGCGCCAAATCCATGGCCGCAACGAGCCAGCCGAACGCAATGAGTCCCAACAATCCGGTCCAGAACCAGTGCAATTGTAAATTTCTCCCAGCGCGCGTCGAGCGAACACGCTATGCTATCACTTTGCATGTCGCGCTCTGTTTCCATCGTCGGCGCAGGACGCTTGGGCCGCGCGCTCGGCCGCTCACTTCGCCGGCTCGGCTGGCGCATCGCCGCGGTGGTCACGCGCTCCGCGGCACATTCGCGCGCTGCGGCGCGCACAATTGGCGCAGGGCGGCCGTTCGCCACACTCACAAGCGAAGTAATGGATGCCGATGTTATTCTGTTACTGACGCCGGACGATGTTCTGGCGGATGTCGCTCCCCAGTTGGCCAGGCTCGCCGGAAAAAAGTGCCGCGGCAAAATCGTGTTGCACGGCAGCGGCGCGCTGGATAATTCGGTGCTGCAAGCGCTGGCACGCTGCGGCGCGGCTACAGGCTCGATTCACCCGATGCAAACATTTACCAACAATTCGCAGCCGAATCTGAAGGGCGTGATTTTCGCCATCGAAGGGCATCCGCGCGCCCGCCGCGTCGCCGGCGAGATAGCTCGGTCTCTCGGCGGCATTGCCGTGCCGGTTGCGAGCAACAGCAAGCCTGCGTATCACGCGGCCGGGACGCTGGTAGCTAGTCACGCGCTGGCCTTGACCGAAGCTGCCTCGCAAACGCTGATCAAGCTCGGATTTACGCGCACCCAAGCGGTGCGGACGTTGCTGCCGTTGATGCGCCAGATGCTCGACAATTTCGAAAAGCACGGTCCACACGCCGCGTGGACCGGTCCTGCTTCGCGCGGCGATTACGCCACGCTGAAAAAGCACCAGCAGGCATTGCGCCGGCACCCTCGCGAAATCGGCGATTCGTACGCCGCGCTATTGCGCCTGTCAGCGCGCGTGCTTGCGAAAAATCCGGCGACAACTCTGAAAAAGCTCGATCGCGCTCTGAAAAATTCCAGGAGGAACTCGCAGTGAAGAACCTGCACATCCCAGTTGAGCACACCACGCTCGCGAACGGCCTGCGCGTGGTGATTTCGCCGGACCGCTCGGCGCCCGTTGTCACGGTCGGCGTCTACTATCAGATCGGTTTTCGCCTGGAGCCGCGCGGACGCAGCGGTTTCGCGCATCTCTTCGAGCACATGATGTTCCAGGGTTCAGAAAGCGCAGGCAAGATGGAACACATTCGTCTGATTAATTCCTCTGGCGGCATGCTGAACGGCACCACGAATTACGACATCACCAATTATTTCGAGTCGGTTCCGTCGAACGCGCTGGAGCGCGTTCTATGGCTGGAAGCCGATCGCATGCGCGCGCTGAAAGTGGATGACGAAAATCTGCGCAACCAGCGCGATGTGGTCAAGGAAGAAGTCCGCGTAAACGTGATGAACCAGCCGTACGGCGGCTTTCCGTGGCTCGACCTTCCGCCCGTCGCTTTCCGCAATTGGCCGAACGCGCACAATTTTTACGGCGATTTCGCGGATCTTGACGCCGCGACCCTCGCCGACGTGCAGACGTTTTTTCACACTTACTATTCGCCCAACAATGCCGTGCTGCTGATGGTCGGCGATCTGGATCCCGCCGAAGGTTTCGCGCTGGCCAAGCGCCATTTCGAAAATATTCCCACGCACCCGCTGCCGCCGCGCGCGGATGTGACCGAACCGCCACAAACCGAGGAGCGCCGCGGCAAAGTCGTCGAAAAATTCGGCCCGCTGCCCGCGATCGCCATCGGCTACACCGTGCCGGATCGTCGCAGCCCCGATTGGTACGCCGCGTCTATTCTGGATCACGCGCTGCACGGTGGTCGTGTGGGCCGCATCTATCGCCGCCTGGTGCTGGAAAAAGAAATTGCCGTGGAAACCGATGGCGGCGCGGACATCATCGAAACCAACGGCCCCACGCAAATGGTGACGCGCATTTTTCACAAGCCCGAATTCACCAGCGAAGAAACCATCGCCGCATTCGACGAAATTATTCGCGAAATTCAGGAGCAGGGAATCAGCGAAGACGAGTTGGCGCCCGTCAAAGTGAAACTGCGCGCCGATTACTACTCCAATTTGGAAGGCGGTATGGGAGCACACATGCCACGCTTCGGTCTGATGCACTACCTTGCATGCTTCACTCTTTTTGACGGCGATCCCGGCAGAATTAATACTGTGCTCGAGGGCTTCCAGGCCGTCACGCCCGCGCAGGTGCAGGCAGCCGCGCGGAAATATCTGGTCCCCGCGAATCGCGCAATCGTGCTGCGCAGTCCCATTGCGAAGGAAGCGGCCGCATGAGCGGAACAACCACCAAACCCATGACTACAACGACCAGCTCTACTGCTGTGGCTCGACCGAACGCAAGTCTAGTGCCCGCTCTCGGCCCCGAACGGCCCGTCGCTTGGCCGCAGCGCGCGGTGCGCACGCTTCCCAACGGCATGCAAGTGGTGCTCGCCGAGCTGCGCACATTCCCCAAAATTTCCGCGCAGCTGTTCTTTCGCAGCGGGAATGCCAGCGTCGCGCACACCACGCCCGGCCTCGCCGAATTGACGGCCACGGTGGTGCGCACTGGAACTGCCTCGCGCTCCAGCCGGCAAATCGAAGAAGATTTGCGCCGCATGGGCGCGGATTTGGGCTCGCACGCCGGCGCGGATTCCAGCGCCATCTCGGTTTCCGGCCTCGCCGAGTTTTCCGAGGGTATTTTCGATCTCTTGGGCGACCTGGCGCGCAATGCTTCGTTTCCCACCGAGGAATTCGAGCGCGAGCGCGGCCGCAAAATCGAAGGTTTGCGCATCGAGCGCACCACGCCGGGATTTCTGGCGAGTGAACGTTTCCGCCGGATCATTTTCGGCCAGCATCCTTATGCGGTCGTCTCGCCCACGGAGGAACAGGTGGCGGCCATCGAGCATCCGCAGCTCGAGGAGTTTTATCACCACAATTATTCCCCGGCCAACGCCCTGCTCATCGTCGTCGGCGATTTTTCCGCGGATGCCATGTTTGCGCAAATCGAGAAAGTCTTCGGCAGCTGGGGGGCTCCGGCGCCGCGCGCGCTGATTTCGCTTGCGCCACCGCGCAATACGGGCCGCAAAGTTCACCTGGTGCATTTGCCCGGCAGCGTGCAAACCCAAGTGCTGCTCGGCAACCTAGCGATCACGCGCCGCGATCCGGATTGGTTCCGCTTGGTGCTGGCGAATTCGATTTACGGCGGCGCGTTCCATTCGCGGCTGGTGATTAATATTCGCGAGCAGAAAGGTTACACGTACAGCCCGCGCAGCGGCCTGCAATCACTGCGGCAGCACGGCTACTTCAGCGTGCACGCCGCGGTGCGCAATGAAGTGGCCGCCGCGACGCTCACTGAAATATTTTACGAAATGGACCGCATGCGCTCGCTGCCCGTCACTGCGGAAGAACTGGAAAGTGCGCGCAGCTACCTGACCGGCGTTTTTTCGCTGGGCGTTGCAACGCAGGATGGGCTGCTCGGCCAGCTCTCCACGATTTATCTGGACCACTTGCCCGAAGACCATCTGGAAACCTATCGCCAGAAAGTTCATGCGCTCACGGCCGACGATATTCTCCTCGCCGCGCGCCGCCACTTCGATTCCGCCAACGCGCAAATCGTGCTGGTCGGCGACCGCGCGCAAATCGCCGACCAAGCCGCGCTCTTCGGCGAAGTCACCGAATACGACGCACAGGGAAATCAGCAGCGATAATTAAGTCCGGCAAACGCGAACGGGCTGCGCGACAGATGCACGACAGACGATTCCATGGCGATGATGTTGAAGCGGGCGCTAGATGAAAGAAGTTAAGCGCACCGCGATCGCTGCCATTCTTATCGCGGTCTGTTCGCTTGCCGCGATCGCGCAAAAGACTCCGCCGGCGCATCCGCTGGATCTGAACGTCGCGAACGTCAAGGAACTGGAACAAGTTCCCGGCATCGGGCCCAAGACTGCTCAAGCCATCGTGGATTTCCGCCATAAGAGCGGCCGGTTCCACCGCGTCGAAGATCTGCTGGCAATCAAGGGAATCAGCCAGCGTAAACTCGATAAGATGCGCCCGTACTTGAAGGTCACGCCACCGCCGCCTCCTCCGCAGACGCATAAACCGCCTCCGCCCCAGTGACCGCCGGTTTCGCTCTGCGCGCCTGGCCCTCCTCGGTATAATTTGCGTTTAATCTTTGCGCTTGCGTTCCGCCCCGCCGCCAAAAGAGAATCAATCCCCGGAGACTTCCATGCTAACGAAGAAGTTTTATCGCTTGCTCACTGCAGCGCTGGCACTGATCCTCGCAACTCTCGCCGCGAGCAGCGCCACAAAATCCGCGATGCGCGCCGCAGCCGCCGCAGCAATCGTGCCTCCGTCCGGCTATCATCTGCTCAAGAAAATCCCGCTGGGCGGCGAAGGCGGCTGGGATTATCTCGCGTTCGATTCCCCAACCCGCCGCTTATTCATCTCGCGCGGCACAAAAGTCGTGGTGCTCAACGTGGATACCGGCACCGTCTCCGGCGAAATTCCCAACACTGACGGCGTGCACGGCATCGCCTTCGCTCCGGAGCTCGACCGCGGCTTCACTTCCAATGGACGCGCCAACACCATCACTATTTTCGATCTGCAATCCCTGCAAACGATTGGCAACGCGAAGGCCGGCATGAATCCCGACGCGATTGTTTACGACCCGGCGTCAAAGCGCGTCTTCGCCATGAATGGCCACAGTAATGATGTTACTGCGATCGACGCCGCTACGGGCAACGTGCTGGGAACGATCCCGGTGACAGGCAAGCCGGAATTTGCCGTGGCGGATGGCGCCGGCCATGTGTACGTGAATATCGAGGACAAAAGCGAGGAGCTGCAGATTGACACACAAAATCTGAAGGTGACGGCGCAGTGGCCGCTCGCGCCATGCCAGGAACCGTCAGGTCTCGCGATGGACATCGCGCATCGCCGCCTATTCGCCGGCTGCCACAATCAAATAATGGCCGTGGTTGACGCCGATTCTGGAAAAGTGATTGCCACGCCCGCAATCGGCGATGGCGTGGACGCCAACGCATTCGATCCCGGCACGGGCTTCGCCTTCGCATCCAACGGGCAAAGCGCCACGTTGACGGTGGTGCACGAAGACGCGCCGGACAAATTCTCGGTGGTGGAAAATGTGACGACGCAACGCGGCGCGCGCACCATGGCACTGGATCCGAAATCGCACGAGGTCTACCTGGTGACCGCCGACTTCGCGCCCGCGCCGCCATCCGCCAACGAAAATCCCAAGCCGCGCATGATGGCAGTTCCCGGCACGTTCGTTGTGCTGATCTATGCAAAGTGACGGGGAGTCAGGCCGTTCGATTGCCTTCGGAAAACCGCATGCGGACCGAGGCTTTTGAATTTGTTGCGGCCGCCTGGTTGTTAGGCGTGCCTATTTGAAGTTGCTCTCGAATTTGTAGCGGACGGTGCGAGGTTTTCGATACGGGAATGCACTTGTGCTAACGCCCTACAAATTCTGGTGGCTGGATTTCGACGCGTCAATCGCCAGCGGCACCTGGTCGGCAATTTCCAGGCCGTAGCCTTCCAGCGCCACAACCTTGCGTGGATGATTGGTCAGTACGCGAATCCGCCGTAAGCCCAGATCAATCAATATCTGCGCGCCGATTCCGCTTTCGCGCTGCACCAGACGCTGGCGCCCCAAATCTTGCTCGACTTCTTCGCGCGCGTGAAAACGAATGCGCGGCAGCTCGCCATTTTCCGCTTCGCGCGGTGCGTCAATCTGGAATCCCCGGCCGGTGTGATGCAGATAAACGAACACGCCGCGATCTTCCTTTGCGATCGCGGCGAGTGACCGCTCGATGATCGCGTGGCAATCGCAGGCCGTCGAGCCAAAAACGTCGCCGGTGAGGCAGTGCGAATGTACGCGCACCAGCGGAGGGCCGCCCTTCGCGATGTCGGCCAGATCTCCACGCACCAGCGCCACGTGCAGCTCGTGGTCCGCGTCGTTCGAATATGCAATCATGCGGAAATATCCATGCCGCGTGGGCAGCACGGATTCAGCGATGCGCCGCACGTGCCGTTCGTGCTGCATGCGATAGCGAATCAGGTCTGCCACCGTCAACAACTTCATTCCATGCAGACGACAAAATTCTACCAGTTGCGGAATCCGCGCCATCGTCCCGTCATCGTTCATGATTTCGCAGATCACGCCGGAATGGTCCAGGCCCGCGAGGCGCGCGAGATCCACGGAGGCTTCCGTCTGGCCCGCGCGCACCAGCACGCCGCCATTGCGCGCGCGCAAAGTGTACACATGGCCCGGCCGCGCGAGATCTTCGGGATGAGTGTTGGGGCTGGTGGCCGCAAGAATCGTGGTGGCGCGATCGGCGGCGCTGGTGCCGGTGGTGGTGCCGCGGCGGGCGTCAATCGGCTCACAGAAAGGCGTGCCGAACATCGAAGTGTTGCGCGGAGTGATGGGCGCGAGCGCCAGCGCGTCGCAGCGCTGTTCCGTCATCGCCAGGCAAATCAGTCCGCGACCGAATTTCGCCATGAAATTGATGGCTTCCGGCGTCACTTTTTCGGCGGCCATGGTCAGGTCGCCTTCGTTCTCGCGGTCTTCATCGTCCACCAGGACGATCATTCGGCCCGCGCGAATATCTTCCAGCGCTTCTTCCACGCTGGCGAATGGTGGTTTTCGGTCGGTCATTTCGAGTGCCTCGCCTATTCCTTAAATATACCACTCAGATGCCTAGAGACGATGATTGCTGAGCAGCGCCGGGTGACAAGCGATTCGTGATGCCGAATCCGTGTTTCATTGATCGTCACTTGCGGCACGGAGACCTCAGGTCGAGGTATAATCCCGGTCAATCTATGCCCCTCCTTCCAGGCTCGCATCTCGGCCCTTACGAAATCGGAGCGCTGCTGGGCGCAGGCGGCATGGGCGAAGTGTATCGCGCACGCGACCCGCGTCTGGACCGCGCTGTAGCGGTCAAAATACTGCCTGAAGAATTATCCGCCGATGCCGATCATTTGCATCGCTTCGAACGCGAGGCGCGCTCGGCCTCCGCGCTGAATCACCCCAACATCGTTACCATCTACGAACTGGCGCACGACGGATCCATGCACTACATCGCGATGGAATTGATCGAGGGCCAGACGTTGCGCCAGCTTCTCGCCGCCGGCCCGCTGCCCGTACGAAAAGCCATCGAAATCGCCGCGCAAGTCGCCGAAGGGCTGGCCAAGGCGCACGAAGCGGGCATCGCGCACCGCGACCTGAAGCCCGATAACCTCATGATTTCCAGCGACGGATTCGTCAAGATTCTCGATTTTGGCCTGGCCAAGGTCACAGCGCCCGTCGCAGAGCAGCAGCAGACCGGCACGATTTCTGGTTGGCAGACGCAACCGGGCGTGCTCGTGGGAACAGTGCAATACATGTCGCCGGAGCAGGCCAGCGGCGCTCCCTTCGATTTTCGCTCTGATCAGTACTCATTCGGTCTGGTGCTCTACGAAATGGTCGCGGGAAAACGCGCGTTTGCCAGAAACACCGCCGCCGAGACACTCGTCGCCATCATTCGCGAACAAGCCGAACCGATCGCCGTGCAAAACCCCGACGCGCCCGCGCCCCTGTGTTGGGCCATCGAGCGCTGCCTGGCGAAAGATCCCGACAAGCGTTACGTCTCGACGCGCGATCTGGCGCGCGAACTCGCGGCCATACGCGATCGTTTTTCGGAAAAGCCCGCCAGGCAGATGGAGACTCGCGCCACTAATATTCCCGTGCAGCGCACCGCGTTCGTGGGGCGCGAAAAGGAAATCTCCGCCGCGAAGGAACTGCTGCTCTCGAAAGATGTGCGCCTTGTCACTGTCACTGGCATGGGAGGAATTGGCAAGACGCGTCTGGCGGTGGAAATCGGCAGCGGGCTGCTGGAGGACTTTCCCGGCGGAGTTCATTTTGTGCCGCTTTCGCCGCTGCGCGATCCCGCGCTGGTTGCTTCGGTAATCGTGCAGACGCTGGGCATCCGCGAAGCCGGAGGCCAGTCGCCGCTGGAACTTCTCAAGAAACATTTCCAGGAAGCGTCGCGCGCGCCGGTGCTTTTCCTGCTGGATAACTTCGAGCACTTGATGCCGGCGGCGCCGCTCGTTGCGGATTTGCTGGCCATGGCGCCCAATCTTAAAATCCTGGTTACCAGCCGCGCGGCGCTGCATGTTTACGGCGAACGCGAATTTCCCGTGCCGGCGCTGGGTGTGCCGGACGCGCAGGCGAAAACTTCGTTGGACGCGCTGTCACAATTCCCGGCGGTCGCGCTGTTCGTGCAACGCGCCGTCGCCGCCAAGCCGGACTTCGAATTGAACCAGCAGAACGCCTCCGCGGTGATCGAAATTTGCTCGCGCTTGGACGGCCTGCCGCTCGCCATCGAACTCGCCGCCGCCCGCGTTAAAGTTCTTTCGCCGTCTGCGATGCGCACACGCCTGGCCAGCCGCTTGCAGTTGCTCACGGGCGGCGCGCGCGATTTGCCGCAACGGCAGCAGACTCTGCGCGCTGCGTTTGATTGGAGCCACGATTTGCTGAGCGCTGCCGAACAGAAACTCTTTCGCAGGCTGTCGGTGTTCGTCGGCGGCTGCACGCTGGAAGGCGTGGAAGCCGTGTGCGATACCAAGGGCGACCTCGAGCTGGACCTGCTCGACGGCATGTCCTCAATGGTGGATAAAAGCCTGCTGCAACAATTCGAGCAAGCGAACGGTGAACCGCGCTTCGTGATGCTGGAAACCATTCGCGAATATGCGCGGGGAAAATTGGAGGCCAGCGGAGAAGATGCGGCGACGAAGCGGGCGCACGCGGCCTACGGCCTGGTGCTCGCCGAAGAGGCAGCTGCGCCGCAGACTGGCGCGCCCGGTACCCAAGACGCGGAGGAGCGCGAGCGCATCGCGCTGGAACACGACAACTTTCGCGCCGCTCTCGAGTGGCTCACAGAAACCGGAGACGCGGAATGGGGCTTGCGACTGGGCACGGCACTGTTTCGTTTCTGGGAGTCGCGCGAGTATCTGGCCGAAGGGCGCGACATGCTGGCGAAGGTGCTGCAGATCGCGGCCGCTACTGCTCCCACCAAGGCTCGTGCCCGCGCTGTTTTTTCCGCTGGCGTGCTGGCAGGCGCGCAGGGAGATTTCGCCGCGGCCGATGCGCTGATGATGGAGAGTCTGGAAATCGGGCGGAAGTTGGGAGACGCGCAGGGCGTCGCCGTCACCGTGAATGCGCGCGCCGTGGTTGCTCGCGACCAGGGAAATGTGGCGCTGGCGCACTCTCTGTTTCAGGAGAGCCTGACGCTTTGGAGGGAACTCGGCGACCTGCAGGCCATCGCGCGCGCTTTGAGCAATCTTGCGGGCGTGCTGAAGATGCAGGGTGAGTACGACCTGGCGCGCTCACTGTGCTCGGAGTGTCGCGCAATCTTCGAGGGGCTGGGTGATCGCACCGGCGCCGCGTGGTCGCTGAACAATGAGGGAGACATTGCGCGCGATCAGGGGGATTCCGCGGCCGCGCGCGAGTTATTCGAACAGGCGCTGGCAATTTTCCGCGAGCTGGATGACCGCTGGGGCATTGCGGGGACGCTGGCTGATCTGGGCACGCTGGCGCGTGAAGAACAGGATTGTGCGGCGGCGCTGGTTCTGTTTCGTGAAAGCTTGAAGATCTTTCAGCAGTTGGAACATAAGCGCGGCATTGCGCGGCTGCTGGAATGTTGCGCGTGCTCGGCGGCGGTGGAAAAGCAGGCGGAGCGTTCGCTGCGGCTGGCCGGGGCGGCAGCTGCTCTGCGGCAGAATATCGGCGCTCCGCTGACGGTCGCAGAACAGGTGAAACTGGAAACGATTCTGGAGCCGGCGAGGCAGGCGCTTTCCAACACCGCGACGGCGTGGCTGGAGGGGTGGGACATGCCTCTGGATCGCGCGATCGAAGAAGTGCTGGCGCCGGAGGCTGCGTCGCAGTCGGGCTAGCGCTTACTCCGCAGTGGAGGGATCGATCAGGCGGCGCACGGCCGAGACGCGATTGCAGGCCAGGCCGGTGCGCTTGGCGTGTTCTTGCACGGTGGCTTCATCTGGTGCGAGATACACGCAGTACACCTTGTTGCCGGTGACGTAGCTGTGGAGCCACTGGATCTTCGGCCCCATTTCTTTCAAGACCGCCACTGATTTTTGAGAGAGTTCCCGCAACTGGGCATCGGTGAGATCGCCGGCTCCTGGAACATCGCGTTCAATCACGTACTTGGGCATGAGCATTCTCCGAAAGCTTGGTCATGCTAGCATGCGGGTGCGGGCGCTTCAATAACGGCGGGCGCGAAATTTGCGGGAGAAAAGAGGGAATCATGGATCTCCGTTCGCTGCAAAAACCGTTGAAGGAGCAGTACCGCGCGGAGCCGAACGCCTCGCGCATTACGATTCGCGCGAAAGGGGCGCAGACTGGGGCGCCGATTGCTTGCTCGGTGGATATTGGGCGGGCGATCCACCAGGCCGAAGCGCACAAGGGAGTGGGGGGCGCGGGGGCGGGCGCTTGTTCCGGGGATTTGCTGCTGGGCGCGCTTGCGGCTTGCGCGCAAATCACTTGCCAGATGGTGGCTGCGGCGATGAGCATCCCTACAGAGCGCATCGAGGTGACGGTGGAAGGGGATTTGGATCTGCGCGGCACGCTGGGCATATCGAAAGAGGTGCCGGTCGGGTTCGAGAACATTCGTGTGAACTTTGACATTGCCGCGCCCGGCGCCAGCGCGGAGCAAATCGCCGCGCTGCGCGAAAAAACCGAGCAATATTGCGTGGTGATGCAGACGTTGCTGCATCCGCCGACGCCGCAGAGCACGTGGACGCGACACGATTGAAGCGTGATTTGGAACGAGTGATGAGCGACGAGAGACGAATCGCGCTGTAGCGTGATTCGCAGGCGTTTTTCGACCAATTAGAAAAATGCAAGGCGAGTGTTTTCAGCAAGATACGCAAAATTTTAATCGCGGCGGAGCCGATTAGAATTGCGGGTTGCGCGCTCGCACAGTGCGCGCTCGCGTTCACGCTGCGCGCCGCCATTTGGGTGTAAGCGGACGGCATCCTGGCTCCGCCGTCCCTGCGCCCGGAGACGCTGACGCCAAGCGCGCGCCGGCGCGCGCAGCCAGCCAAGCCCCTCGCCCGTGCTTCAGTCACCATGTCGCGTCCTCAGCGGCGCCGAAGAGCGCCCCGACTCACGCTAAGACATTCGTCGGCCGCTGAATATTCGCAGAAATACTCACAGGGGCAAGCGATAGAAAAGACGGGTTGTATTTTACTGTATTGGTCGATCGTGGGGACTCTAAGTCCCCACCCTTCGCGTGAAACGAAGGCGCGAAGGATCGGCCCTCCTGCGGCGGGCAGGCACCCGGAAGTTCAACGGCGTTGGTTTGAGTGGTGCGGAAGGGTGTGCCACCTGTCTGCGTGACTAAAGGCTTGTCCACGCGAGGAAACAAATCAGACGACTCGGCTGCGGTTCCGGTACAATCCGGGTCTGGAGCGCAGTCCCCGTGTCAAATCCGTTCACGCCAGAATTTTGCCGTAACTTCTGAAATGGGAGGTCCGCCATGACCGAAAAGATCCATTCGACCGCAGGCTATTTTTTTGCAGGATTGGCTATCGGGTCGCTCGTGGGTATCGTCTTTGCGCCGAAATCCGGTGAAGGCTCTCGCGAATACATATCGAAAAAGCTAAAGGAGGGGAGCAAGCACGCGCGGAAGAAAGCGCGGGAACTGAGGGAGCGCGCTGACGACTTGGTTGACCGCGGGAAGGAATTGGTCAACGAGACGAAAGAACAAATTACAGCGGGATTGGAGGAGGCCGATAAAGCGTACCCGCTGGAGAAAGCGAAAGCGAAAGGCCT